>PBBL01000042.1 GCA_002716585.1 Myxococcales bacterium
CCCATCAGCTCACCGCGGCGCAGCGGCGCCTCAGCGAGCTGACCCACCACCTCAGCGAGGAGGAGGCGCGCAAGCAGGAGACGAGCGACCGCCTTCAAGCGGCGACCGCCGAGGCTGGAGCGCTCCTGGCCCGCTTCGGGGTCACCCCCGAGCAGGTCGCCCGCGCCACACGTCAGCCCGGAGTTGGACTGAGCGAGTCGGAGCAGCGCACGATCCGGGCGACCCTGCCCGACCTCAAGCCGCTTGAGATCGTCCGTTTCACCTCGTGGGAGGGCTATCAACGCGACGTCGCCGACTACATGGAGCGTCACGCTCTGGACACGGACCGCGATCCGCTGGCTCAAATCCTGAGCCCCCATCAGCTCGCCGAGCTTGAGCGCCGCTTCCATATTCGATTTGGCGACACCCGCTGGACACCGTGGGACTACGGCGTCGTCGGGCTGGCGGCGCTGATCGCAGTCGTGGTGGACATTGTCCTGGTCGCGATCCCGAAGGATATGAAGTTCCTCGGGCAGGAGTACACCGGCAGCCCCATCACGAAGCGGTTTACGGCCTGGGCAGAGGACATGAGGAGCGACGCCCCCTCCAGCCCCTTCCTCGCGTGGCTGGGTAGCGTTCAGGGGCATCTGGAGGGGTGGGCCAAGGTCACCTACGACCTGAGCATCAACAACAAGACGCGCGGGATCCAGGTGGACGGACTCCGCCCAGGGACCCACCGGATGATGTCGCTCGGCCACGATCCGGCGCTGGGCTTCATCTTCGGCACGCTGGAGAACATGGCGGGGTGCTGCTCGTTGATCGACCGCTCAGGTCGGCTCCAGTTCATCTCCAACCCAGCGAAGCAAGACCTCAACCCTCTACGATCGATGGCCAAAGTGGCGGCACACCTCTTGAGCGACCTGCCGACGAGCGCAGGTGTGCAGCCACCCTTCTTCACGCTGGTTCAGCTCCTGAACCGCGACTCGGGGCTCACCCTCAAGCCAGGAGGAGCCACGGTGACCTGGACCGACGCCGCGCGCTGGATGTACACCAACGGCTACACCATGGGGCACTTCGCGACGATGTCGCTGGTTCCTGCGCTGGTGGAGTTGATCCTGCGCACCTACATCTGGCTCACCTACCGCGACGCGCTCCAGGACGACTCCCCTCAGGCTCACCTCGGGCACGAGGTGAAGCTGGCCTCCATGCGGACCATGGCGCACACGCTGGTCATGGGAGGCGATCTGTTGAAAGTACACCTCTATGGCTTGAACCCAGCAGCGTTCAACTGGTCGCAGATGCTGGCGCTGGCCAAGGCGGCGGTCGCGACGATCCAAGCCACCCGAGCGCGCGACGCTGCCATCGAGGAGCACCTGCTCAACAACTGGACGCAGCTCCTGAGACATGGCCGCTCACCCCACCAGCCGCTCTGACAGATCCTCTTACGCCTCACCACTCAACACAGCCATTTTCAACCTTCCCGATCGGATTGAAGCACCTGCAATCTGCATCAACGAAACCCAAAGTAGGAAAAACATTTTAACCCTGGACAAAAACCAACGTGCGTGAGAACCTGACCTCCTGTCACATATAGCCACAAGCATACAATCCATCGGGAACTCCAAGCTCATGACCCACTCCAATAAATCCAACATCTATGTAGGTCCAGGTCATATTCAAGCAGGAAATATCCAAATAACACCAGGTCATGTGTCCATGAACGCGCCGTCCTCGCTGGTGCAAGCGACCACGACGGTGACGCACTCTACGGCCTCTTATGGGGGTGCGACGACGCTGGAGGAGGTGCGCGCCTGGTGGCCACTGGCCGCACCGCTGGGAGCGGGCTCCAGCGGGTTCTTCTTCATCATGCTGGGGGGGACATTGCTGTTGACGGGGGTGTTGAGCCCGTTGGGTGTCGCGATGCTCGTGTTGGGTGTGACGTTGCTCCCTGTCGCGGTCATCGCGGCGGTGTGGTCCTTCAAGAAGATGAACGCACGCCGCTCCACCGACGAACTCAAGAAGCTTGAGCTGCGCGTCCTCGATATTGTCACCCGAGGGCCAACCAGCGCCGTGCACACCGCCCACCAGCTACGATGCTCCCCAGACGACGCCGAGCGAGCGCTGCAAGCGCTGGCGTCGCGCGGACACATCCAGGTCGACATCAACCCGGACGGGCAGATGATCTACAGCACGGCGTCACCGCAAGCGCCTCAGGTCCAGCTCCCGACCACCGACCCGCTGAGCGCCAGCATCGAGCAGCTCAACCCGATCGAGGCGCCCCCAGCTCGACAGACCGAAGCAACCCGCGCCGCCCAGGACGTGCCCCAACCTGTCACAGCGAAAGCCATCAAGTGACCCAACAACCTCCACACCCGACGACTACTCAACCTGAAGGAGTCCGCCTCATGACGAACCAGAATAACAACGGAAACCAGAACAACTCAAATGCACCACAGGTGTGGCAGAACGCTCCGCCTCAGCAACAGGCCGGGCCTCACCCAACGGCTCAAGGCTGGCAACAGGGGCAGCCCATGCAGGGCTGGCAGCAGCCTGGACCTCCCCAGGGGTGGCAGGGTCAACCGCCTCCCCAGGGCTGGCAACAGCCCGCACCCGGCCAACAACCCCACCCCCAAGGCTGGCAGCAGCAGTACTCAGGGCAACAGCCCGTCATCGTCAACGTGACCAACACCAACGCCAACGTCGCCCAACCTCCCCAATACGCCATGGTGCACCAACCCATCCAGGTCAAGAGCGCAGGCCTGGCGGCGGTGCTCAGCCTGGTCTTCGTCGGAGCGGGCCAGGTGTACAACGGCCAGGTTCTCAAGGGGGTGTTGATGTTCTTCGTCTGCATCTTCTTGTGGGGGATCGCCCTCGGCTGGATCATCAACCTCTGGTCCATCTTCGACGCCCACTCCACGGCCAACAAGATCAACCGCGCCAACGGGGTCTACTGACCCACGCCTGCCCTTGAGACACACTCCAGTGAAGGTTGAAGTGAGAAGGAGTCATCCTCCAGTCATGTTGTGCATGGGGCTCCTGCTTTCAGGCGCCCTTGGCCTGATGAGTTGGTACGCGGAGAGCAGATCCGTGTCCGCTCAGGAGGCTGAACCCCCGCTCTCGCGCGTCACCCCACCAGCCCGCTCGATGAACCATCTGCGCTGGCACGTCGTGCGCAAGACCGTTCCGATCCCGCTGACCATCCGAACCAACATACGCTCCAGCAGCGTGGTCCTGTCACGCGATGGGCGGCACCTTGTGGTCGGGGGAGGAGCGACCGTGCACCTCTCCATCCTGGACGCGGAGACGCTCGCGCTTCAGGAACAGATCCCGACCCGAGGGGACACGACCAACAGCGTCCAGTCTGTGATGTCGGGGCGATACATACTCGCCAACGCCTCGCGCGGTCGCATCGCGTGGCGAAACCTGCGCGTCAATCGCGCCCGCGACCTCTTTGTCCTTGATGGCCTCACCCTGGAGCTGATCGGGGTGGTCCAGTTGGGCGAGAACCTCGGCAACATCCACGATCTCGGTGACGGGACCGTACTGGTCCCGTCCGTGCAGAGCCGTCGCCTGTCACGCCTGGACCTGGCGACGCTCACCGTGGTTGAGGGCATCCGAACCGCTGAGCGGGACTTCCTGCCCACCAACATCAGCGTGCGCGACGACGGTGCCATCGCGCTGGTGACGGAGGGCGCCTACCTGGGTCGCGTCGCCGTCGGCACTGAAGTGCTCGTCATGGACCCCCAACATCCAGCAGAGCGCTCACGGTTTGAGTTCTACGGTGGGTTGCAACACCCACGAGGCTCCCTGTTCCATCCAGATGGGCGTCACATCCTCATCGCAGACCGCAAGGCGCATGCGCTGGTGACGCTGGACTGGGTCCAACGTCGCACAGCAGACACCCGACCCATCGGGGACTACCCCGAGGACATCGGGTGGATGCCCGATCGACGAGAGGTCTGGATCACCTTCGACGGCAACCGAGGCGAGCGCAAGGTCGCGTTGGTGGAAGTCACGACAGGGCAACTGACTGAGTTTCACCTTCCAGGTCACACCACCAACGCACCTGTCTTCTCGCCGGATGGTCGTATGATGTACGTGCCGCTCAGCGACCAGAACGGCGTCGGGGTCATCGACCTCAAGCGCCGAATTGTCATCGACTTCATCGCGACCACCAAGCAGGCCTCGGACCTCGCCATCTCCGCAGATGGACGACGCCTCTACGTCGCCCACCATGGAGGAACCCATGTTTCGCTTCTGGAGTAGGTTCATCGCGCTCGCGCTGACTGCGCTCCTCATCGCCTGCGGCGATGAACGACTGTTCGAACCCCCTCAGACTGAGGACGTTGCAGGTTCGGTCAAGGAACCCACCACCACCCCCACACAACCAGCAGCCGATCCACGCAACGCCGAGGCCCCTGTACCGTTCTGGGGAGTGAGCAACCCCGAACCGCCACAAACCAGCACCAGGGCAGACTCCTACAAGGTCGAACTGAGCAACGTACACCTCTCAGCAGAGTGCCCGGGCGAAGGCAGGAAGCCTCCATCCCGCGGCATATCGCTCGTCATGCTTGGTGAGGTGATGAACCCACTGGATGAAGTGGTCCACCGAGCCACGCTGACCGGGGTTGCCTTCGCACGCTTCTCCGAGGAGACCGCTTTCCTCAAAGCATCCAGCGGCAGCGGCTTTGTCACGGAGGTGGACTCCGATCACCCCTGGAAACCCGGAGAGAAGCGCGCCTTCAAGGTGATCACCCGACCGCTCGATCCCATCTACTGCCTGTACACTCCAATGAAGGCGTTGGCTGCGCTCAACCTGTCGATGGAGACTCCGCTGGGACAACGCGTCGAAGATGTCGTGATGGTGTCTGAGCTACCCTGGGGAGCACTGCATGGTCGCTTCGTCCAAACCCGCGACGAAACACCACCTCAGGTTCGTATCACGGACAACGCGCTGGTCCGCTCCCCGTTCACAACCCTTCGCCTGGCCCCAGGAGACACGGCGCGCTTGCATTACATCAGCCGCGATCGTGGCCTGGTCGAGCAGGAGAGTCGCGTGGGCTGGATGGATATGGACAAGCTCGCCCTGGTGCAACCGGGTTTGCCAACATTCACAACAACGCGTCCAACCGAAGATGAGCCCAGATCGCATCGCGACCTCTCCTACGCCATCACTCAAGTTCGTCGTGTCCTCAACGATGACAACGACTCCGTCAGCGTTCGTTTTCAGATCAGCAACCCAGGCGAACGCGTCGGGCGCTGCTCGCTGGGCATGACGCTGATGCACTCCACAGGGGACTCAAACGCCGAGCCAGATGAAGGCTCGGTGGAGCGTTGTCGAAAAGGCGTTGAACCAGGATCGAACACCGAGGTGGTTCTCTCTTTTATGCTGCCGACCAGCGCTGCGCCGCTTCGCGTGGGGTTCAGCGGAGGACCCTCGTGGGCGCTCGACGGAGCGCATAGGGCACCATGACATCCTCATGGCATGTTCCTTATCACTCTTAATATTAGAATTGAGTATTGAGTTGTCCTATCCAAGCCACGAACAGATTCCCATCCAAACAGACCCTCGTTGACCGAACTCGCCCTGTCACCGATGATGGCGCCCGGAACGACAACAGAACCCCACGCTGAGGCAAGCTCAACCCCATGAGGACGCCGTGACGAACATCTTCCTGATCTCCGACGGCCTCGGCCCCGAGGACCGCTTCACGACCCACCTGGCCTACCTGCTCGAAAACATCCCTGAGTTGGGACAGGCGTGGGCCAACCTCCTCCTGGAGCGCTCGGGCCGCCCAACCGCCACATACCAGCGCTGTGTCGACCACCCTCCGCTGTCCCCATCACACGAAGACCTCCCCGACTTCATGCTGGACTGCGGCGAGGTTCAGATCGTGTGCGAGCACAAGCTCGACGCCCAACTGGGGCCTGACCAGCTGGAGCGCTACCTCGCCCTGGAGACGCGCGGTGACCAGGGTTACCTGGCGCTGATCTCCAGCGTCCTGCACCCGGTCGCCGATGCGGTGGCGAACCACCCCGACTACCTCCGCCCCACGGACCGCGACGCGACGCACTTCTCGTGGTCGGACCTGTACCCGCTCGTCGAGGCCCGCGATGAGCGGCTCGCGGTGGAGTTCAGCGACTACATGAGGCGCCTGGGCATGAAGCCGTGGCGACCCCCTGCGGATTGGGCGACGTTGTTTGACAGCGCGGAGGCGGGCGAGGCGTTCGCGGCGCAGTGGGAGTTGGTGCGGGCGCACTTCAGGCCCTGGGCGGAGCGGTGCCAGAAGAGCGCGGGCGGGCGCGGCTTTGAAGTTCGCAAGCCCGCTCCATGGCTTCACTTGATGTATCTGTGCGTCGTGAGGCCGTCGAGATCCAGCAATATCGCAGCGGACGAGCCGTACCTGGCGGCACGCATCTACATCAACAGTGTAGAGCACACCACCGAGATGAACGCTGTACAGCGCGAAGCAGAGCAGGAACTCACGTTCTCACATTGTGTTGTTCGTAGCCATCCCATGGCGGATCCCGCTCCAAGTTCCATGAGCAACGATGTGAAGTTGTCGCGTGAGTTTCGAACGGACCTGCTGCCGCTGCTTGAGTTGGAGAAGCCTGCGCTGAGACAGGAGCTGTTGAACTTCGCCGTTGGCGTCTTCGAGCACACCAGCGCTGTTGTCGAGAGTGTGTGAGGTTGAAGCGCCCCGGGACAGGCTTGATAACACATGGAGATGACGTGATGATCCACTCAGCTCAACACGAGTCGGTCTTCGACTCCGCTCTCAACACGATGATGATGGTTCGCGGTCAGATCGCATCATGAAACCCAGGAGCTGAGACATGGCAGATCAACGGAGCGGTGGATCCGGGCTCGCGTTCTTGAACGTCCTGCTCAACCTCGCCATCCTCGGGCTGGCCTTCTTCATCTGGCAACAACCTCCGCCCAACCAGGCGCCCGCGCCTCCTCCCAGACGAGCGCCCGCGCCGCAACCCCCTCCAGCCGCGCCGAACACGACGGCGACCGACGCGGTGGACTTCGACGAGTTCCTCCGCCAGGCGTCTGAGGCGTTCAAGAGTGACCCAGACCGCGGCGAGGCGCTCCTAGCGACCGTGTTGGCGCGTCGCCCCAACCACAAGGGGGGGTTGGAGCTGTTGAAGGCCAGGCTCCAGGAGCGCCTGGACGCACACCTCCAGGAGCGGCGATGGTGGCTCGCGCACCAACAGATCGAACTCTACGAGGGTGCGCTGGATCAAGCCCTCCGTGAGGCAGGCAGCGTCGCGGAGGCGGACACGATCCTGACACAACAGGAGAGCGTCGAGCAGTGGCGCGCGAAGTGGTCGGACGGGATCCGCGCCGAGCTGCACGCGTTGCTCGATGACACGGAGATCGAGCTGGAGGAGTTCACGGCGCGCCTGGAGGCGGTGCCCCCCAACCTCATGAACCCGGAGGAGCTGGAGCTGCTCCAGAAGGCGCAGGAGGCGCTGATGCGTGCGGACGGTGGCCCGATCGCCCAGATCGATCGGGAGCTGGGCAAGGTGGATAGCTGCGCCACCAACGCGTACAGCCCCAAGCAGCTCTGCCTGAACCTGCTTGACCGAGCCGAGCGTCACCTGTCCGCGGCTCCCCTGGCACGCAGGCCCGAAGATGAGGCGACGCTCGACAAGCTCCACGCCCGCGTCCTGAAGACGCGGCGCGAGCTGACGCTCCAACAGCGCAAGGCGTACAACGTTCACGCCATTGAACACATCAAGCAGTGCATGGTCGAGCTGAACGAAAAAACATCCGGGCTCAACGATGAGGAGGGCCTCATCCAGAGCACATCCCAACACCTCGGTCAGCTCGACACGTCCCACCTCGCTCCGGTGACCATGGCGTATTACACCGAGTGCCTGCACGAGGTGTTGAAGGTGCTCGACCGAGAGCAGAAGAGTGACCTGGCGTTGAAGATCACCACGAAGCCGAAGAAGATGCTCCATGACTTTTAAGCCTCACCAGCTCGCGGGCGCGCTGTGCGTCGTCGCCTGCCTGATCAGCGCCTGGCCGTGCCAGGCGAAGGACTGGCTTCAGCCCCAGCGAGGATCCGGCGCGCTGCTCCGAGGAGCGCGCGTCGCCCGAATCGTCGCCAACCAGGACGCGTCCGAGCAGAGCCCCTGGGAGGTGATGCGGGATGGCAGGAAGGTTCGCGAGCAGGTCGAGGGCTTCATCGCCCCTCCCAAGAAGAGCATGCTTCAGCGGGTGGGCGCGTTCGCGATCAGGCACCCTGGCGCGACGTGGACGGCGGCTCAGGTGGGTTACCGAGGGGCGAGGTTGGCCATCCGGTCCCCGGTCGTGAGGAGAGCGGCCTCCATGGCGGTGGGCACGGGGTGGCGAGGGGCGCGGATCGCGTTGAGCTTCGCGCCGGTGAGGAGGTACGCGGTGGGCGTGCTCGCGTCGAAGCTCCTGCCCAAGCCGCACCCGCTGTACCTCATCGACCTCGGGTTCGCGCTCTGGTACGTCTACACGCTGTACATGGACGAGAGCGAGCATCGAAGCCTCCGCGTTGAGAAGGCGACGGCCATTGAAGAGGTGGTCAACCGAGGGCCGTGACCGACCAGCCCTCCTTGTCAGAGGGTTTGGAGCGGGGTGTGGGGTTCACCGCTGGGGCGCCGGGTGTGCATCACCGCGAGCGCGGCGAACGCTGCGGCGATGTACAACCCATGCTGCATCACGGCATCGACATAATGAGCGGTCGGGTTGGGCACGGCGAGCGTCCGCTCCAACAACCAGCCCCCCGCGGCGATGATCGCAAACGCGACCCCTGCCAGGCGTAGAGCGGTGTAGGCGCGCGTGCCTGCCAGCACAATCAGTGAGGGCGCCAGCAGGGCCACGACACCGAGCTGCATCGCCTCAATCCCCAGGTTGAAGCCGAGCAACCCCAGCATCAACGCGGACCCATCCGACCACAGGTGCGCAAACTCCGTTGCGAAGGCGAGCCCGTGGATGAGGCCGAAGCCCGCGGCGATCCAGGCTTCATTCCGAGGAAACAGAGGGCGCACGGCATGCCCGGCAGACACCAGGATCGACGCCGCGATCAGGATCTCGACGGGGGCCGAGGGCAACCTGACGAGCCCGCTGGCGCCGAGCACGAGGGTCAGCGAGTGGCCCACGGTGAAGGCGGTCACCACCTTGCCCAGGGCCAGCGCGCTTTCCCGCGCGCTCGCGCGGTCACCCCATCGGACCGGGTCGGTGTCGGTCGGGCGCAGAACCAGCGGGAGCAGCAACACCAGCAAGAACAGGAGGTGATCCGCGCCCCCGAGGATGTGCGCCGCGCCCATCTCAAAGACTGCCGCGAAGCCCTTCCCCCACGATCCGCCGCTGCGGTCGATGGTGACAGCTTCCCGCTGAAACCGGAGCACGCCCATCAACTCAGGCTCGCCCCCGATATGGGCGTTGAGGAAGTCCTGACGCACCATGACATAGATGCGGTGGGACACAACCCTGTGGAGCACGACGTCATCGCGCAGGACAAAGCGCTCCAGCCCCGCCCCGGGTGGTGGGAGGAGGGTCATCGACGCCACCAGGTGTTCCGCGCCATCGATGAGCTGCGGCGCCACCGTGTCCACCTGCACCGCCCAACGCGCACCGGATGGGGCCTGAACGGTCAAGTGCTCCTGGATGTACGTCGTGAGCGCCGCGCGACGCTCTACCGCCCACGCGCGCTCCGAGGTGATCTCCTGCCCCAACGCCATGGAGAGCTGGTCCAACGGGACGTGCATATCGGCACGGACGACGTCCTCGCCGACATCGAGGTAGACCGCGCTGGTCCGCGCCGGGTGGGCCGAGGCGAAGCCAGGAGCCCACAGGAGCCCACAGAGCAGCACCCCGGCGCGAAGCAGATGAACCGTACGGATCATCACAGGCTCCCCCCGTAATCCATGGTCTTGTCACGGAAGATGGCGTGGTAGTGGGTCTGGTTCTGAATCACGACCCCCGACTGGCAGGCGATCTCGATCCAAAGGGATGGGCCATCGATGCGAAAACAGGTCCCCGACACGTCCGGGTCAGGCCCCGCAGACTCGGTCCCACCCCAGGCGATGTAGGTGTCGCCGTAGGCGCTGGCCGACGTGTAGGACGCCAGGAGCGTCTCCGCGATGGAGGTGTGATAATCCGACACCCACTGCTGGATGGTGGCCGTCACAAGCTCCTGTTGCGCCGTCGTGAGGTCGGACACGAGGACGCCGGTGCGACCGCTGTCCGAGGGATAATCGGTGGGCAACGTGCCGCTGCCGTTGTCCGGTCCCATCAGCACGTCCGCGAACATCTGGCCAGCGAGGTAGGCCTCCGAGAGCTGATCGGCGTCCAGCGCTCCAAACAGATCCACCATGGCCTGCCCCTCCTCAGACATGGGGGCGTAGGTCTCACCACCGACCGTGAAGCTCTCCTTCGGCTCAACGCCCAGGTGATGCGGCACGGGGTAACCTTCCCCCGCGGCGGTGTAGGTGATGTTGAAGGCCATGTGGTGCCCGCCGAGCTGAACCATCCAGTCACTCGTGGTCGAAGGCGTGCCGATGAACGCGATGTAGTAGTTATCTGCCGAGTACCCACCGCCACCGCCAGGCCCACCGCCGCCTCCACTGCCCTGCTCGCCCAGGTAGTCGTCGGCGGCGAGCACCCCGATGAAGTCGGCGTAGCCATCGTCGCTCAAGACGGCAGAAGCGAAGGTCATGGCGGCGGCCAGGCTGGCGTCGCTCAGATCGCCGAAGCGCAGGCCGTTGCGTGTGGCGTTGGGGAGGTTCGACCAGGTGGTCTTGGCCGTCGCGTCCGAGAAGTCGCTGAGCAGCACCTCCCGCTCCGAATCCGACAGCGTCGCCATGAAGGCATCTGCCGCGCAGACGACCTCCTCCACGTCGCTGGTCGCCGTGGAGCAGTCCAGGGAGGATGAGGTGCCGTTCGATGTGCTGGCGGTGCCGTTCGACGTGCTGTTGCTGGATGTGCTGTTGCTGTCAGACGTGTCGTTGTCGCTACATCCTGAGAGCGTGATGAGCAGACAAGCTGCGACCAGGAAGAACAAACGCTGCATGAACGGACTCTCCTTGGATTGTGGCCCCATGGCTTCTCAGCCGACGTTCAACTTAGGCGGTGTGCGTACCAACCCTGTTGCTGGAGTGTTTCAAAACATTTCAGCGCCCGGAATCGCTCCCTTACGAGGGAGGCGTTGGAAACCTGAACATCGTCAGGGCACAGCTCTGCCGTCAGATGTTCGGGTCAAGAGCGCCCCGCCCTGATTCACGGTGCTGGGTCTTGTGTTCATCGATGAAGCGAGGGAGCGCCGGGAGGATGTCGCCGTCGCAGTGGATGTCGGCGCGGCTCCTGGAGCTGAGCAGGTCCAGGAGAGCACCGCTCACGACTTTGAACCGCGCCCGCGTCGGCGCCGACGACGACGGCCCTCCCCCTGCCCTGATCCACCTGCGGCGTCTGACCTGGATGCGGCGGATGATGGCTGAGGAGGAGCGTCTGTCGCGCCGCCCGACTTTCGGCGACGTCGGCGACGGCGACGCTTGGGTGGGGTGTCGCCGCTCGCCTCCGAGGTCTCCTCGGGCGCGGGGGTTGGGACAACGGGGGGTTGGCCTTTGATGAAGACCTGTGGCTCCTTCGCGCCCTTTCCACCCGCGTTGGACCGTGCCTTTCCGCGGCGCGAATGGTTACGGGGTGACGACGCGCCCTTTTTCGCGTCGCGCCCTGAGCGCTCGGAGCGCGGGGCAGACAACTCGTGATCGAAGTCATCGAAGTCGGCGAGCGCCTCGTCTTCTTCGATGAGGTCCATCTGGTGGAGCAGCCTCTCTGCGTCCACTTCGTGCTGGGGCAGATCAAAGTGGCCTGTGAGCTGGACATCGGCGTGCAGCTCGCCCCGGCTGTACAGGTCCCACATCTCGTAACCGTACCGCAGCTCATGGAGGGGCTTGCCGCGCTTGAAGTGCGACGTCAGGTTGGCGACGTCACGCAGCAGGATGCGCTTGGCGTTTTGATTCTGGGCGGCGTTGATGGCCTGGGGGAAGTCGATGATGACGGGACCACCCTCCTCAATCAGGACATTGAAGGTCGACAGATCGCCATGCACGACGTCAACCGAGAGCATGCGGGCGACCTCGCGCATGAGCTGGTCGAAGACAGCGTCGGCGTGCTCGGGTTCAAAGGTGCAGTCGGCCAGGCGAGGGGCGGGCTCTCCATCTTCGGTGGAGATGCACTCCATGATGAGCACCCCATCGACAAAGGCGAGCGGCTTGGGTACGCGCACGCCAGCGGCGTCCAGCTTGTAGATGGTGTCCGCCTCGGCGGAGTTCCAGGCGGCCTCTTCGCGCCTGCGCCCGTGCTTGCTGCGCTTGCCCATCGCCCGCTGGTCACGCGAGTTTCGAACCGTTCGGCCTTCCTTATACTGAGATCGGTTGCGAAAGCTTCGGTCATTCGCGGCCTTGTAGACTTTGGCGGCGCACAGCTGCCCCTCGGACTCAACCAGGTAGACCTGTGCTTCTTTTCCGCTCAACAGTGGCCGGATCACGTTGGTGATGATTCCGTCCTCAAGCAGCGATACCAAGCGCGGCGGGATCCGCATGCGACTCCTTTATGTGACGAACCTGACTCGGCCTTCGCAGGCACTTGTTTGGACCGGACGACACGACCGGCCAGCCCGGCGAACATCCGCCTGGTGGGCTCAAACGCGAGGTTAACGGAGTCTAATGGTTGGGTGGGTGTAACTCAAGGGCCGTGAATCATCGTCACGGCGGGGGTGCGAGGGCGATCGGGCCTTGTGCGACGCCAAGACGGTCACCACAACGGGAGGTGTGTTCAACGCTTCCCCGTGACCTCAAATGCAACGTAGACCCGTTGACGGTGCCATGCTACAGATGATCGACACAGGTCCCACCGTTGCCATCGCTGTTGGTCCCATCGGGGCAGGTTGTGTTGTCCCAGGTTACTAAAAACACGTTGGAGCTCGTAAGCCCCGTGGCTCCAGCGAGGTTGGCGTTTGTCAGGTCAGCCCTATCCAGGGATGCCCCGGTGAGGTCTGCATCAGACAGATCAGCCCCCGAGAGGTTGGTGTATCGTAGAAGGGCCGATGTCAGGAGGGACTCCTGCAACAAGGCTCCCGACAACGTCGAATTGGACAGGTCAGCTCCAAAGAGGTTGACTCCAGAGAAGTCCACCCCAGACAGATCGGTGCGCGGGATGCTCGCCCTCGACATGTCGGCTCCGTCAAGAACGGCTCCCTGCAGGGTCGCACCAAACAGTTCGGATCCGGATAAGTCCGCCTGGCTCAAGTCCGTGTTGGAGAAATTGCACCCATCCAACAGCAACCTGGACAGGTTGAGCCCAGACAGGTCCAACCCGGACAGATCGCTTTCCGACAACCTGATCCCCTGCTGCAGATCGACTCCAGTCAGGATCACTCCGGTCAGGTCGGCTCGGATCAAACCGGAGTCGATGAGCACTGCATCTGTCAATGTCGCCCCTGAGAGGTTGACCTCGAGAAATGCGGTGAAGAAAAAATAGGCTTCCGCCAAATCGGCACCAGCCATCTCAACGCCAGCCCATTCGGACTCAGACAGGTCAGCTTCGGACAAGTTGACTTCGGACAGATTGGCATCGCGAACACGCGCTCTGGAGAGGTTGGCCCCTGACAAGTTGGCACCCGGCATCTCCGTCTCAATCATCTGTGTGTCAGATAAATCGGCTCCGGCGAGACTCGTCTCAGACAGGTCCGCAAAGGAGAGGTCCGCAAAGGAGAGGTCCGCCCCAGACAAATCCGCTCCAGACAAGTCGGCTCCAGACAGGTTGGTCCTCGCCAAATCAACACCTGGCAGTTGAACCCCAGCAAGCAAGGCTCCTGCCAAATCCATCCCAAACAGGTCTGCTCCAGGGCCAATGAGGGCGAAGATCCCCCGCAACGGAATCGGGACACATATCCACTGCTCTGGTAACCTATCAGGGCAACCCAATAGATTATTGGCCCTTACCCCGATCAAATCTGCGTTGGAGAGATCCGCTCCTGACAAATCCACCCCGGTCAGATCCACAGCTGACAGGTCCACCTCGGACAGATCCACCTCGGGTCCGATGAGGGTAAAGCCCTCGCTGGATGGGCTGGGGATACAAAACCACCGGAAGGGCAACGCATCCGGACAGCCAAGCAGGTCACTGCCACGAACCCCTGACAGCTCGGCTCCTGCCAGGTTGGCTCCCGACAAATCCACCCCAGACAGGTTCACCTCCGACAAATCCGCACCAGGCAACTCACACCCAAGCAGGTTGGCGCCGGTCAGGTTGGCTCCCGACAGGTCAGCCCCTGACAGATCAACGCCCGACAGATCCACGCCCGACAGATCCACGCCCGACAAGGTCGCGTTCGGACCGACGAGCACGAACCGACCGGCGACAGGCCCCGCGACGCAGCGCCATGGTTCAGGAAGCGCAGCGGGGCAACCCGGCACATCGTCTGCCCGAACGCCAAACAGGTTGGCACCTGACAACTCGGCGTTCGACAGATCGGCGCCGCTTAAATCCACCTCGGACAGCTCAACCGAGATCAGCTCTGCGCTGCGGAACGAGAGCATCACGTCTGCGTCGCTCATCGGGCTCAACACCTCAAAGGAGAAGCTCGCTCCCCTCAAGCGCAGGTGCGACATGTCCACCCGGTTGGAATAGGAGCAGTTCACAAAGGATGTGTTGCGCCACAACCCCCTTGGGTCCTCCAACACCACTCCTGTATCAGGGTCGATGCGATCGATACCCGCCGTACGGGTGATGGTGGCTCCAGAGAAGTTGACCGAGGAGAAGACAACCCCAGAAGCCCTGCTGTCAGTCAAGGTGGCCCCAGCAAAGTTGGTGCTCTCAGCGATGACGCCCAGCAAGTTGACCTCATCCAACCGGGCATCCCTCAGGTCGGTGCCGACCAGGTTGGCCCCGGTCAGGTCAGTCGCCCGCCGCGGGGGGTCCATGGTTTCAGGTGAAGGGGTCAACCACGCTCCCTGAAAGCTGGCGTCTCTCAAGATGGCCCCCAACATGAGCGTCCCCTGGAGATTGGACTCATTGAGCTGAGCGTTGCGCATGTTGGTCAGGATGAAGGAGCCCCCTCGCAAGCAGGCCCGGTTCATACGGGTGCCTTGGAGCAGCGCGCTGGAGAGATCCACCCTCTCCAGGTCCACCCCATCCATCAACGCTCCTGACAGGTTGGTTTGGGAGAGCACCACATCGTCCAGGTTGATCTGCGGCCGTTCGACGCGCTCTCCTTGGTCGTCTACATCTTCACAAGCCGTGTCGGGTCCTGAAGGGAGACCAGGCACAGGCTCTTGGGTCTGGGGGTCATACACCGCTTCAGAGAACACGACATCCGAGAGGTTGGCTGAGGAGAAATCGGCACCGGCGAGGTTGGTTGGCTCCCCCATGCGCTCTTCCGCACATGCGCCCGCGACGCCAGACAGGTTGGCCTCTTGCAGGTTGGCTCCGAAGAAGTTGGCCCCACTCATGTCTGCGCCTGTCAAGGTGGACCGCCTCACGCTGGCGTTGGAGAGGTTGGTCCCAACCAGAACGGCCCCAGTCAGGTCCACGCCGTCCATATTGGCCGCCACCAGGCTAGCGCCCGAGAGGTCAGCCCCACACAAGGTCGCCGCCCCTCCGGCTCCAACCAGAATCACCCCAGCCAGGTTGGCGCCCCGTAACGCCCCTTCACCCAGGTCGGTGAGGTTGGTGTCGAGCAAGGTCAGGCCACTGAGGTTGAGCCCCGCCTGAGCGAGGCTCACCAGGGCGGTGTTTATGTCAAACTCCTCCTGCACACGCTCTCCTCCAAGGATGACAAGGCGCTCCTTCTGCTCAAACCCAGGCCGCTCCACCTTCACCAGGTAAGTCCCCGCCTTCAGTGGGGCAAAGGTCACCGTCTCACCATGGCCCACTTCCACGGTCTCCTCCACCTCGTCTCCAAGGGGCGTGCTGCTCACCAGCCGTACCCGAGTACGGCGCTCGTTGTCAGGCAGCCATGAGGGAGATACCCCAACGCGAACCGTAATGGAGCCTTCGAACGGGCGCCGGGTCAGGGTCAGGGTCGGTGATGCGCCCTGAGCGTTGGTGAACATGGCGCTGGTCTCATCCCAACGGTAGGGTTCAGAAAGACCACTGTCGTTCCACCCCTCCAGAGTCGCAGAGAGTTTGTAATCAAGGTCTGGGCTGACCAGGGTCGCGAAGAGGCCCTCCTCACCTGCAATGGCGCTTGTGTAGAGGGTATCCCTGCCTGAGCGGTAGACGCGCACCACGATGCCATCTCGAGGAGCGTCAGGCTCGCCCTCAAGGAGAACCTGCCCCATCAACGCCACTGCAGCAGAGCCCCCTGCAACCGCGTCAGACACCAACGTGTAGGACAATTGAGCCGTGGCCTCGCCGCTCACATCGACGATGTCGTTGATAGGCTGAAAGCCCGCCAGGCGGATGGTGAGTTGATAACGCCCTGGCACCAGCCCTTCTCGGGAGAACACACCTTGCCCCTCGTTCTCGGGGTCGCTCACGGCCGAAAAAGACCCGGAGGACGCATACGCACACTGCTCCGTCACACAATCCAGCCTGACCACCGCGTCCTCAAAGAAGACGTTGGCGCTCTCTGAGGTGAGAACCCCTTGCACGGCGCCGCGCCGGTCCTGAAGCAACACCACCTCTTGCCCTTCGTTGATGAGAAACGGCTTCTCTCCACCTTGGTAGAGCACATCAACGGCGTTGCGGGTCAGGTAGCCTCCCCGCGTGAAGTCCAACCTCAAGTTGCGCTCAGGGACATTGCGAAAAATGAACGCTCCTGACGCGTCAGTCTCCGTAGTGCCGACCAACCCACCGTCGTCAAAGGCCAGCTTCACCTTGACGCCAGAAAAGTCGTTCAGACCATCAAGCCCAACCACGCCTTCCAGATCCACATCAACCTCATCCGAATCCGACGTATTGGAGGGACAACCGACCATCAAAAGGCTGGCGCACAGCGCCATTGCCCATATACGCATACTGGCCATCAATCCTGTCTCCTTGATTGCTGTGCATGAAGTTTGTCAGCATGAGAGTTTATAGCGTGAAGTGCTCCTGGTCTTCAACCTGGGTGGTTTGTGATGTACACACAGATCGCGAACCTGAGGTGGCGTGCCCCTGGTGCAGATGGCCTGATTCGACGATGACGCCGCTGGGCCTCGGCTGGAACGATGTGGGACTTGCGTGTGGGCGTCGGAGTGGCGGGCTCAAACGCGAAGTGAGCGGAGTCTACTGGTTGAGTGCTCCAGGTCATCGAGCGGCTCAACGGAGCGACGGAGACGACCGGGAGCTGGCTGTGCCTTGAGAACCATTTGTCTCAACCCCGGTTGGTGGGATGACTTCTGGCGCACGGAGCATCAACGCCGTGCTCGACTGGCTGCCTGATTTACAACCGCTTCCAACCGCACCCGCGATGCCTGCCGACGATGGGATCGTCCTACTTCGACAAACGACTGGTGCACGATGTCTGGGACATGAGGGGCAAGAAAAAGTGAAGCCCCTCATAGAGGGGCTTCAACTGAGTCGGGGTGCCCGGATTCGAACCGGGGGCCTCTTGCTCCCGAAGCAAGCGCGCTACCAGACTGCGCCACACCCCGTCACTCAGGCCCGCCGTAGCGAGCGAAGGGGACAATAACGATCCGCGTGGTTGCTGTCAACACCTTTTCTGATCAGTCTCCCTCCAACCGCTTACGCTGACGCTCGGCCCAGCGACGCTTGTCGTCGTCTTCGGGGTTCGTGGCCAGGTAGCGCTTGATGGCAAGCAGGGTCTGGCCGTCGTCCTTGGCGGTGATGGCGAGGTGGGCGTACATGAGGTGGACGCGAGAGGGGGCGCCCTCCATGTCGGAGGCCATCTTGTAGAGCTTGTAGGACTCGGTGATGTTCTCGCGCTTGCGGTAGTACTCGGCGAGGGCGGCGATGACGTCGAGGCGGTCGCCGAGCAGCTCGCGGGCTTCGCGGAGGTGGGCGCCGCCTTCGGGCTCGCCCTTGTTCGCCCGGTTGAGGCGACCGAGCCAGAGGTGGACCTCGCCGAGGTCGCGGCGCTGGTCGTCGGAGGGGTCGAGCTGCTTGAGGCGCTCGGCGATCTCCTCGCTGCCGCGGGTGAGGCGGCGGGAGCGGTAGAGGGCCTCGGCGAGCAGGGCGAGGGCGTGGGCGTCGTTGGGGCGCTCGTCCATGTGGTCGCGGAGCTGGTGGACGGCCCGCAGGGGGTCGCCCATCATCAGCTCGATGGCCGGGCGGCTGGTGGCGAGCACGGGGTGGTCGGGGCGCCCCTCGGCGGCGACGGCGAGGTGCTTCTCGGCGGCCTTGCCGTCGCGGCTGTCGAGGGCGACGTGGCCGAGCACGTAGTGGGCCTGGGGGCACTTGGGGACGACGTCGACGACCCGCTGCGCCCAGGAGCGGGCCTCTTCAAGGCGGCCCGCGTCCATCGCCTCGTAGGCCAGGTCGAGGAGATCGGGGACGGCGGTGGGTGAGGCGGCGGTGGCCTCGCTGAACGCCTCGGGGTCCTGCGCCCGACCGAGCACCCGCGCCTTGAGCGCCGTCGAGGTCTCGACCTCGGAGAGCAGCTTGAGGAGCGCGTCCTGTTGGGAGGCCGCGTGCATGGCGAACAGGCGGACGCGGATCTCGAAGCGGCGCAGGTGGGGCTCGCTCACGGCGTCCGGCAGGGAGGCCTCCGTGGGCGGCCCGAGGAGGCCGAGGGCGGTGGCGGAGTTGCCGCGGTACAGCTCCAGCGCCGCCGAGGCGACCAGGGCGCCGCGGTGCTCCTTGAGGCGGTCGACGTGGCGCTGGACGTCCTCGGCGCGTCCCTCGTAGAGGTGGAGCTGGAGGGCGATGATGCGCGCCTCCGACTCGTGGGAGGAGCTGTCGAGGAGGTGGGCGAGCAGGTCGCGCGCCTGCTCGAAGTCGCCGCTGTCGCCCAGCAGCCAGGCCCGCAGCAGCGCCTCGTCCGAGCTTCGGCCCACGTACTCGCCCAGATCCTCGCCGTCGAGCGGGGTCATGTAGCGGAGCGCGAGGCGGGGGCGCCCGACCTGGGCGAGCCCCTCCATCATGAGGAGGGTCGCCGCCTTCTTGAGCGCCCCGACGGCGTAGTCGGGCTTGAAGGTCTCGAACTCGGTGACCGCCGTGTCCACCTTGCGGGAGGCCAGCAGGCGGCGGACGCTCAGCAGGCGCGCGGTCGGGTGGGCGGTGGGCACGAGGTCCCAGTTGACGACCCGGGGGCGGTCGGCCTGGATGAGCCGCACCCAGGTGATGAGGCGGCGGTCGAGGGAGGCCTTCTCCTTGAGCTGAACGCTGATCGGCTCGCGCACGGGCGGCGAGAGGATGTGGGGGTTGTCGATCAGGTGTTGGACGACCGGCATGACCTGGATGCCGAGGGAGACCGCCGGGTGATCGGGGAGCATCGCCTGGAGCTTGGCCATGGCGTCGTTGGCGCAGGGCAGGTCGCCGCGACGGATGCAGACGTCCATGAGCCCGACCATCCCCGGGACGAAGCCGTCGGCGGCGCTCGCCGCGTAGGACTCCTGCGCCTGGGCCAGATCGGCCTGCCCGAGCGCCACCTCCGCCTCGATCCAGTGCATGAACGGCGAGGGGACCCCGGCGGGGCTGCCCTTGGCCTCCTGGAGGGCCTCCAGGGCGGACTGGGCGGAGCCCAGCTCACCGGAGCGGAGCGCGTCGAGGACCGCGCTGGCCCGGCTCCAGGAGATCGCCCCGGCGGGGATGTCGGCCTCGTCGAGGTCGTCGGTCTCGGGGGCGGGGCTCTGGGAGATGTAGGCCTTGAGGCTGCGGTTCCAGCGAAGCCGGGCCGTCAGCAGGGGGTCGCCGGGCTTCTCGGCGAGGTCGGCCTCCAGGCGCTGCCCCTTGAGGATGAGGGCGTCGGGGAGGAAGGCGTCGATGGGCTCCCCGTCGGGGGTGGTCGGGATGGAGGAGGCGGGCGTGTCGCCGCCGCTCTGGTCGACGTGGGTGGCGAGCCGGTGGATCGCCAACGAGACGATCACGATGACGATCAGCGCCGCGGCGCCCCACCAGATCCGACGGTCGATGCCGAAGCCGCCGCCGTCGTCGTCGCCCAGCTCGTCGGAGGCGCCGTCGTGGTGCCACATCGACTCGCCGGGGCTGGCGGACGCGGTCGCCTGCTCGATGGCGGCGAGCGCGTCCGGGTCGGGCACGTCGTCGTCGGGCTCCGCGTCGCCGAAGAACGCGTCCTCGGCGTCGTCGGCGCTGTCGTCGCCGATGTCGATGCGCCGCGAGCGCCCCAGATCGAGCGACGGCCCGATGGCGGGCTCGGGGCCGACGCCGAGGCGATCCGCGACGCTGCGCCTGGGGGCGGGCTCCTCGGGAACCTCCGCGGGCTCCTCGGGAGTCGCCTGCGGCGGGGGCGGGTTGCTGGCGAGCCGGAGGTTTTCGGCGAGCGACATGTCCGCGACGCTGCGCACCGAGTCGTCGTTGCGGGCCCGCTGCCGTTCGAGGAGGAGCGGGTGGACCGGGTTCAGATCGTCCTTCTCGGGCCGGGCCTCGCTCGTCAGCTCGGCGAGCGGCGGGGCGTCCTGCACCACGACGCCCGTGTCCTCCGGGGCGTCCGGGGCCTCCCCGTAGGGGTTCGGCGGCAGCGCGGGGGGCGTCGAGGGCGCGGGCGCGTCGTAGGGAGGCGCCTCATACGGGGGCGCTTCATACGGCGGCGCTTCATACGGAGGCGCTTCATACGGAGGCTCATACGGAGGCGGCGCGTCGTAGGGGGTGAAGCTCCCCGAGTCGCCCGGCGCCGGGAAGCCCGGCGGGCCTGTGTAGGGCGACGGCGCGGGCGGTGGCGGGTAGGCCCCCTGGAGCGGGCGGTGGTCCTGAGGGTTGTAGTGCGGCTCGGGCTGCGGGGGCGGCCCCTGGGCGTAGCCCATCGGCGGCGGGTAACCCCCCTGGGGCGCGTAGGGCCCCTGAGCCGGGAAGGGCTCATGAGGGGGCGGGTAGCCCTCCTGAGGTGGATAGCCCTCTTGAGGCGGGTAGCCCTCCTGAGGCGGCGCCAGATACTCACCGCCGATCGGGGGGGCGGTCCAGATGCCGGAGACGGTCGCCGCGGGCGCGGGGGCGTTGTTGGCCGCCGCCGCCGCGCGCATGGCGTTGTAGGTCTCGACCGTCTCGGACCAGGTCGGGACCTGCACCCCGCGTCGCAAGCCCGCCTCGCGGCGCGACCGATCGAGGCGACGGATGAAGGCGTGGCGCTCGGCGCGCAGCAGGCGCTGGTAGACGAGGTTGTAGACCCCCTCCGGGTCGGGGCAGCTGTCGAAGACGCGCACGATGTCGTCCTCGAGCCCGGTGTGCTGCACCTCGTCGCAGTATAGATCGATGAGCCAGCGGAACGCGTCGACGTGGTCGGGGTAGCGCTTGAGCCCCTCGATCAGCGCGATGACCGCGCCCACCGTGTTGCCTGTGTCGTAGAGTGTCCGCGCCCGGTTGAGGAACGGCATCCTTGCCTCTCCTGTGCTACGAGCCTGCGCGGCGACCTGGCGCCGCGCCGCTGTTCCGAGCGCGGCTCGCCCAAGGCCGCGCCTGGCTCGCGTCGGGTGGTGTGTGCATGCCCAACCTACTCAAAGCTCACCTTGTAGGCAACGCCCCTGGCCTGCTGGATCCAGTTGTAGAGGAGCCCCTCCGGCGGCAGCCCCTCCATGATCTTCTCGGCGTCGTTGACCACCTGGAGCCGCTGACGCAGGATCTGGGGGTCGCGGCGGCCCAGATCCTCCACGCCGGTGACCCCGGCCGACATGAGCAGACTCGCCATCTTCGGCCCCACCCCGCGGATCTGGAGCAGCTCGCACTCGCGCGCGAACACCAGCAGATCAGCCTCCGGCAGCTTCACCCCGCGGGCGAGCTGACGCCTCGCCTTCGGGGTCAGCGCCGCCTTGAGGACGTCCTCGGTCGTCTTGAGCCCTCGCGACTCGAACAGACGCACCTGGGCGTCCGTGAACCGCTCCAGGTCCAGCAGGTCGTAATGACTGGCGTGCGCGACGACGCCGCTCAACATGAGCAGCGCCGCGGCGATGAGCCCGATGAGTGACTTCATTGTGTGTTCGCTGGGTTGGGAGCCCCGCGTCGACCACCTGCTGCGCCCGCAGCCAGGCCCGCTGCTCCATCTGAGTTCGACCGGACACCCCAGGGCGTCGTCCGGCACCCCCCACCCTAGTCCAGCCCAACCCAGGGCGCAAGGTGGAGCCTCCACCAGACAACAACCGCCAAACCCCTTTCGCTCCCACCCCCTCGTTCCGATAGGTCACCGGGCGACCGGGGGCCTCCCAGGAGGCGACGGCCGCCCGACACGCACCGAACACGCCGTGACCGAGGCGGTCACCCTGAACGCAGAGCGCGTCATGCCCCGATCACCCACCACCTCGCGCCCTTCTACCGCGCCCCTGCTGACGACGGCCGCGCTGCTCGTCGCCCTCGGGGCGCCCGTGAGCGCCCAGACCACGCGGGCCTACGTCGATGACGCCGCGTCGCAGGCCCCGACCGGCTGGCTCCACCTCTGCCGGGAGCGGCTCGACGCCGACGCCCGCCTTCAGGCCGTGCGCGTCACGTACCGCGGCGAGGGCCGGGTGAGCGGGCTGATCCACGTCCGGGGGGCGTCCATCGCCGCGGTGGACACCACCGATCAGCAGCTCGTCGAGGAGCACGCGCGCTGGACCGGCTCGTCGCCGCCCGAGGGCGCGGAGGGCTTCGGGCTCGAAGGGCAGCCTGAAGCCGCCGACCCCGCCGACGGCGACGCCATCCGGGCCACCCCCTTCGGGCGCACGGTGCGCTTCAGCTTCGTCGCCGCGGGCGGCGACGTCGATACGATCCGTGTCCTGCTCGCCTACCCCGACAACCCGGGCTCGGCCTCGCTGTTCGTCCAGCTGTTCACCGAGCAGCGCCCCGATCCCCAGGGGTGGCCCGCCTCCACCCATTACGCGGGGATCCAGATCGGCGCCCCCGGCAGCGGGGTCACGGACAGCGGCGCGGCGGCAGGGATCCCGGTCCTCAACCACGTCAAGCTCACGGTCGAGGATCTGGACGCGGAGGAGGCGTTCACGAGCCTCTCCGCGCTGACCACCACCCACCTGACCGACCGCGCCACCGTCCACCTCAACAACGACTGGATGGGGAGCGACTTCGACTTCGACAACGGCTCGGATCTGTTCAGCCCCTGGTCGGCGCCCGCCACGGTCGGCCTCCAATCCCTCCGCGCCCCCCTCTCCGAGCCGCTCACCGCCCCGAGCGGGGACCAGATCCCGGTCGAGGCCGTCACCATCGACCTCCCAAGCGAGATCCTCGACGTCGGCGACCGGCTCCAGGCCACCGTCACCGTCCAGCTCTCCGCCGACGCCCTGCCCTCCCCGGATCTCTACCAGGGCGAGCTGCTCTTCTTTGAGGACAACAACGGCAACACCGTCCTCGACCCCGGCGAGAGCTTCGACTGGGTCAACCTCGAAGCCCACGTCCGCGTCGCCGCCACGGCGGACGTCGGCGTGCCCGACCTCACCCGAGACGCCGGGATCGACACCGCGCCGCTCCGCCCCGACGTCGGGGTGTTCCCCGACG
>PBBL01000043.1 GCA_002716585.1 Myxococcales bacterium
CCGTGATGATCGCCGAGTGCTCGCCCCGGTCCCCCTCGGTGGTCGCGGTCTTCTCGGCGCCGACCACGCTGGAGTGCCCGGCGACGTCCGGCAGCTCGCTCAACTGGCGCTCCAGCCGCGTGACCGCCTCGGCGGTCTCGTCGAGGTTGGTCCCGATCGGCAGCCGCAGGCCGATCTTGAACTCGCCCTGGTGCAGCTCCGGGATCAGCTCCATCCCCAGCCGGTTGGTCTGCCACAGCGCCCCCGCGAACAGCGCCCCGGCGCACAGCAGCACCAGAAAGCGCTGCCCCAGCGCCGTCCGCAGCACCTTCGGGTAGGCTCGCTGGAGCCCGTCGAAACCCCGGTCGAACACCCACAGCGCCGGGGTGATCAGCAGGTGCAGCGCCTTGAGCGCCAGCCCCGCCGCCCCCACGACGAGGAGCATCGCCCCAAACAGCAGCGCGTACACCAGCTTGGCGAGCGCCAGCTCCAGCACGAGCAGCACGAGCAGCTTGGCGAGCAGGTAGATCCACCCCAGCACCACCACCGGCGCCAACACCACCCGCCGCGCCGTCGGCGCGCGGCGCCACCACGCGGCGAGCCGCTTGAACTCGGCGACCCCCTGGGGCACGGAGCGCAGCCTCGCCCAGTCGCGGACCCGCGCCCCGAGCGTCGGCCGCGGCGCCTCCTCGGCGTCTTCGGCGTCGCCCTCTCCGGTCGGGGGGGCGCCCGTG
Source organism: Myxococcales bacterium (assembly GCA_002716585.1). Taxonomy (GTDB): domain Bacteria; phylum Myxococcota_A; class Bradymonadia; order Bradymonadales. The sequence goes on from PBBL01000043.1 coordinate 714, forward strand.
ACGCTGCGCAGCATCGAGAGGTCGCGGCTGGCGAGCATCGGCACGACGAACAGCGCGACGATCAAGCTCGCCAGCAGCGAGAAGACCACCGTCAGCGCCAGGTCACCAAAGAGCTGCCCGGCGACGCCCTCGACGAAGACGATCGGGAAGAAGACGGCGGTCGTGGTCAGCGTCGAGGCGATCACCGCCGAGCCGACCTCCTGGGTGCCGCGGATCGCGCTGGCGCGGATCCCGTCGCCCTCCTCGCGGCACCGGAAGATGCTCTCCAGCACCACGATGCTGTTGTCGACCAGCATCCCGACCCCGAGCGCGAGGCCGCCGAGCGACATGATGTTCAGCGTCAGCCCCATGATCCGCATGGGCGCGAAGGTGAAGACCACGCTCAACGGGATGGCGAGCGCGATGATCAGCGTGCTGAACGGGCTGCGCAGGAACACATAGAGGATCAGGACCGCGAACAGCGCCCCCAGCAGCGCCGTGGAGGTGACCTCGTCGATCGAGCGCTCGATGAAGGTGGACTGGTCCGAGAGCACGTCCAGCTTGAACCCCTTGGGGAGGTTGTTGTCCAGAAAGCCGGTCATCTGCTCGTGGTTGCGGATCTCGGCCTGGCGCTTCATCTTCTCGGCCATCGCCCCCTTGTCGCGCCCCGCCCCCTTCTTGCCCTTCTTCCCCTTCTCGCCCTTCGCCTGGTCCCCCTCCTCCTCCGCCTTCGTGTCCTCGTCGCCCTCCACGCCGGGGGGCTTGATGGTGCCGTCCTCCAGCCCCTTGACGTAGGCGCGCTGCGCCTCGGTGCCGAAGATCGCCTCGCGGGCGTCCGTGGCGACGCGGACGAGGTTGGCGTCGGCCTCCTTGAAGATCGCGATCTCGACCGACTCCCCGCCGTTGATGTGGGTGAGGACCTCGCGGTCCTGGTAATCGAAGTACACGCGCCCGATCTGATCGAGGCGGACGATCTGATCGCCGCGCCGGGCGACGACCATCTTGCGCAGCTCGTCCAGGTCGCGGAACTCGTTGACGGTCCGCACCAGGTACTCCACCTCGCCCTGGCGCAGGCGGCCTCCGGCGAGGTTGACGTTCTCGGCGGCGAGCCGCTGCTCGATCTCGGCGATGGAGAGGTCGAGCTGGCTCATGCGCCGCTGGTCGAGGTCGATGCGGACGATGTCCTCTCGGCCGCCGCGGACCCGGACCATCGCCACGCCCTTGATCTTCTCCAGCGCGCGGGCGATCTCCTCCTCGCCGAACAGGCGCAGCTCGGACAGGTTCGCCTCGCTGTGGAGCCCGATCCGCAGGATCGGGTCGAGCGTCGGGTCGTAGCGCAGCAGGAGCGGTTTTTCGGCCCCCTCGGGCAGCGCCATCAGGTCGGTGCGCTCGCGGACCCGCTGGCTGGCGAAGTCCATGTCGCTGTCCCAGTGAAACTGGAGCACGACGTCCGACAGCCCGGCGCGGCTCGTGGACTCGATCGCCACCAGCCCCTCCACGGTGCGCAGGATCTCCTCCAGGGGCTTGGTGATCTCCTCCTCGACCTCCTCGGGGGCGGCGCCCTCGTAGTCGGTGCGGACCGTCAGGGTCGGGTAGGACAGCTCGGGCATCAGCGCCAGCGACAGCTGCCCGTAGGAGAGGTAGCCGAACACCGACACCGCGACGACGATCATCAGCGTCGCCACCGGCCGATCGACGGTGAGGGTCCACAGCGCCGAGAGGCGCTCCAGCGCGCTCGCCTCGGTCGCAGGCTCGGGGGTGTCGTGCTCCCCGCTCATGGCGAGCCCTTGCTGTCGCCGTCGCCGTCCTTTGCGGGGGTCTTCGGCGCCTTCGGGGCGTCGGGCGTCACCACCGACACCTCCGTGCCGTCCTTCAGCCCGGCCTGCCCGATCACGACCACCTCCTCGCCGACCTTCATGCCCTCAAGCACCTCGACGCGGTCCTGCTCGCTGAACCCCAGCTTGAGGCGCTGCTTGACCGCCGCGCGGACCCCCTCCCTGGAGCGGGCCACGTAGACGTAGGGGTTGTCGTCCTCGTAGAGCACGGCGCGCTTGGGGATCAGCGTGGCGTTGGGGTGCTGGTCGGTGATCAGGTAGACGGAGACGAACATGCCAGCCCGCAGCGTCACCGGGCGACCCGTCGCGGCGTCCGTCACGACCGCGTCGGTCAGCGCGACCGTGACCTTGATCGTGCCCGTCTGCGGATCCACCACCGGGCTGATGAGGCGGATCTGCCCGGGGAAGCGCACCCCGCCGAGGGCGTCGCTGATGGCGTAGGCCGGGTCGCCCTCGTTGATCCGCCTCAGCGAGCGCTCCGGGACGTAGATGATCGCCTCAAGCTGGCTCGGATCGACGACGTAGAACAGCTCCTGCCCCGGCGTCACCTGCTGCCCGCGGATCAGCGAGCGGCTGGCCACCACCCCGTCGATGGGCGAGCGGATCGTCAGGTCGGCGACCTGGGCGCTCAGCTGCCCAACCTGATCGCGCGCCTGCTTGAGCTGGAACTGAAGCTCGTCGTAGGTCTGGCGCGCCACATACCCTTTGTCGATCAAGGGCTTGAGCTGCGCCAGCTCCCGGCGGAGGCGCGCGACGTTGGCGCGCGCCGTGCTCAGCGAGATGGACGCCTCCGGGTTGCTCAGCCGGGCGAGCACCTGGCCGCGGGTGACCTGATCGCCCTCCTCCACCTCAACCTTGTCGGTGTTCCCCGTGGTCTCGGAGAGGACCCGGACCTCGTAGCGGGCGGTCGCCTGGGTGGTCGCCAGCAGCGTGTTGGCGATCTCGCCCTGGACCGCCGCCTGGACGTAGACCGGGATCGCCTGCTCCTTGGAGTCGTCTTCGCCCCCCTCGCCCTCCTCGTCCGCGGAGGAGGCCTCGGCGCCCTGATCGGAGCAGCCCGCGGCGAGCGGGAGCGTGGTCAGCGGCGCCAGGAGCAGGAGCCACAGCGCGAGGCGTTTGCGCGCATATCTCATGAGTTGTCCGGGGCGTTGAGGAGTTCCTGGACCTGCTTCAGCAGCTCTTCGCGGCTGGAGAGGCCGGTGTGGGCGCGGCGGATCGTCCCCTCCGGGCCGACGAACACGAGCGTGGGGATCCGCTTGACCTGGTAGCTGCTCATCGCGCCGCCGTCGTCGAGCACGATCGGGAACTGGTAGCCGCCCGCCTTCACGAACGAGGCGACCAGCTCCTGCCGACCCTTGAGCCGAGGGTGGTCGGTGTTGACCGTGATGATCGCGAACCGATCCGGGGGCAGCTCCTTGTGCAGCTCCTGCAAGATCGGCATCTGCTTCTTGCACGGGCCGCAGTAGGTGGCCCAGAAGTCGAGCAGGACCACCTTGCCGCGCATCCCGCTGAGCGCCAGCGGCGGCTTCAGCTCGCCCTCCGGCGTGATCTGCGGCAGCGTGAACTCGGGCGCGGGCTGACCCTCCAGCGGGTGCGGCGGATCCTGGCGCCCGAGGTAGTGCCAGACGTTGAACGCCAACACCGCGACGAGCACGAGGCCGAGGCCCACGTTGATGAGCGTGTTGGTGAGGCTCTGCTGTGGCTTCTGCTGCTGGTCCGACATGGCGCTCTGGTTCACTCGGGAGGTGGCTGTGGTTGCTCAGATCGGAGGTGGCGCGACGCCTGCCCGGTCGCGGCTCCGGCTAGGAGGAACACGCGTGAGGTGGGCAGACTTCCCAGGCGGCGCGAGTATGGATCCGGTCCACAGCGGCGGTCAAGCGCCCGGTGGGGAAGTTGTCGGGTCTCGCGTCGAAGCCTCTCCCCGCCCGATCACTCCACGTAGATGGGGTTGGCGTAGATCCAGACGAACTCCCGCTCCGACAGCGACGTCGCCCCGAGCCACGGCTCCAGGTGGCTCGGGACCACGCGGATCTCCGCCCGGTACGCGCCCGCCTCCTGCGGAGCCCACTCCAGCGCCCCCTCGCCGGTCGCCGCCACCTCGACCCCGCCGCCCGCTCGCGCCTTGATGATGCGCAGCGTCACCGGGCCGGTCTCCGGGTAGCCCAGCGCCTCCGGCGCCACCACGCGCAGGGTGGGGCTGGCGCTCAGCGGGACGCGGTCGCCCATCTCCCAGGTGGCGCCGTCGTCGCCCTCGGCCAGGAAGTCGAAGCCCGTCGGGGTGCCCAGCGTCTCAAAGGCGACGTAGGCGCGCCCGAGGCGCAGCGCGTCACGGAGGTCGTCCGGGCCGTAGTCGGAGGGGACGAGCAGGTGGTTGCTGAAGAAGCGCATCATCCGTCGGAAGCTGTCGGCGCGCTCGTCGTCGGGCAGCAGGAAGGGGAGCGAGTTCTGGTGCGAGTCCGTCCCGGCTGTCCCGGTCAGGTGCTGCCCCTCGGCCACGAGGGTGTCGAAGATCTCCAGCGCGGGCTGGTTCTCCGCGAAGAAGCCCAGCAGCGCCAGATCCGGGGTGGCGTTGTCCCGCTCCACGAACGGCGCCAGCTCGTCGATGAACCCCAACCCGTCCAGCCCCAGCTGATCCTCGCGGATCCGGGGGTCGATGTTGGCGTGCAGGTTGTAGATCTCGAAGCCGTCCAGCCCGAGCGGCCGCAGCGCGTCCGCGGTCCAGAACTCGGTGTGGGCCTGGAGCACCACCGCGCCCAGCTCCTTGAGCGACGCCGCCCGCTCGGGCGTCACCTCGTCGTACATCGCGCTGCGCGCCTCGTCCGACTCCGCCTCCAGGTGCTCGACCATCCCCACCGGCATCATCCCGAACTCGCCGCCTGGCAGGATCAAGGGCCGAAACCCGTCGGGGCAGGCCAGCCGGTTGGCCACCGCGCGCTGCTCGGCGTCGCGCAGCACCTCGTCGTCGCCGCGGACGAGCAGCAGGTCCTCCCACTCGGTGAACGCGGCCAGCTCCTCGTGGTCGGTGTTGAAGATGAAGTCCTGCCGCGTCAGGCACACCCCCTCGCGCCAGTCCTCGTTGCACGCCTCGTTGAACACGTCCCCCTCCAGCCGCGGCATCCCGTCGCAGGCGTCGTGGCTGTGGATCGAGTGGCTGTGGATCAGCCCCCGCACGACCCGCAGCCCGCGCCGCTCCCCCAGCGCGGTCGTGTCGGGGAGCCGCGGGTTCAGCGCGGGCGGCCCGCCCGCGTCCAACTCGCCCGTATCGGGCTCCGTGGTGTCGCTCGTCGTCGTGTCGGGCGTCTCGGTGTCGCCCTCGGTGGTGTCAGGCGAGGCCGTGTCGCTGGGTGAGGTGTCCGCCGTGTCGCTGGGCGAGGTGTCTTCGAGCGACGCGTCCTGCGCGCCGTCTCCCCCGTTGGAGGAGCCGCAGGCCCCCGTGAGGCCAAGCGCGACCAGCGCGATCGCGCCCAGCGTGTGTGTCCAGCGTGTTCGCGTCATGACGCCTCCCCGGCGGCCCAGATGGTCGCGATGAGTTGATGCTCCTCGGTGGTGGTCTGCACGGTGAGCAGGTGGGCGCCGTCAGGCGACCGGAGCAGGTCCGCCCGGAAGGGGGACTCCAGCTCCAACCCGGCGCCCCGCGCCCCGGTCTCGCCGTCCTCGACGCGGATCTCCCCGTCGCGCGGGGCGCTGTAGGCGAGTCGCCCGTTCGCCAGCGCGCTGATCGACGGGTGACCTTCACACACCTGCCGGATCGTCTCGCCGCTCGCGTCCACGAGCCGCACGCCCCGCCGCGTCGCCAGCACCGCCCGATCGGGGCCGAGCAGGGCGAGCACCTCCTTGCGCTTCTTCTCGAACGCGATCTCCCCGAGCACCTCCCCGTTGCTCAGCCGCACCACGTGCGCGACCCCCTGCGTGCCGGTGATCAGCGCATGCTCTCCAGCCGGGTCCAGCTCCATGAAGCGCGCCCCCTTGGCGCCGACCTCCAGCGTCACCTCAGGCCCCTCCTGATCCACTGGCCACGCCCACCGCTTCAGAGCGCCGTCCTGGTGCACGGTCCACAGCCCGTCCGCGGCGGCGGCGATGGCGCGGATCTTGAGCGACTTGCGCGTCTCGCGCCACGCCCCGGTCGCGATGTCCAGCACGCGCAGCCTGCCTTTGTTCGCGATCGCCAACGTCCGCTCATCGGGCGACAGCGCCAACCGCGTCCCCTCTCGATCGTAGTCCAGCTTCACCAGCCCGCGCCACACGACCTCGCCGCTGCGCCACGCGCGGACGATCAGCGTGTGCCCGCAGAGCCCGGCCCAGCGGGTCGCGCCCATCGCGCTGATGACGTTGGAGCCGACGAGGTCGTGCAGCGGGCGCCCCGCCTCATCCCACCGCTGACCCTCCTCCGCGACCCACTGCCCGCTGCGCGCGTCCCACTGGATCCGCTCGTCGTCCCACCCGTCCAGCGTGAACCCGCCGACCTCCTCCAGGCCATCGGTCGAGCGCAGGCTCACCGCCGCTCCCCGCCTCAGCGCCAGCGTCTCCTCGCCGGGCATCGGCAGCGCCCCGTCGCCCCACTCCGCCTCTCCGAGGCGCTCGATCTCCTTGCTTCGGGGGTCGATGAGCGCGAAGGCGCACCCCTCCTCCTCGTTCAGGATGGTCAGGAAGCGCTCCCCGACGAACCCGCCGGTGCGGTACGCCACCTCCACGCCGCGCATCAGCAGCTCGCCGCTGTGGGTGTCGTAGACGCACAGCGCCGCGTCCTCCGAGTCACTGTCCCACCGCGTGTACTCGAAGAACAGCGCCAGCAGCCCGCCCGTCGGAGACGACCACGCCGTCCTGATGCCCTGATCCGGCCCGGGCCGCTCCAGCGTCGCTCGGGTCTTCAGGTCGGTGTCCACGACCTCCACCGCGCCGCCATCCTCGGTGAGGAACGCCTCCGCGCCGCTCACGCCGACGCTCACACCGTCGCCGATGTCGTACGGTGACCAGGGGCGCGACGCCCGCGCCCCGCTCGTCCGATCCTCGCAGCTCAACACCTCGCCGTCGTGGACCCACCGCCACCGCGCGTCTTCATGAAGGACCGTGGGGTCCGTCTCGGCGACGCGCCAGGTCGCGACCAGGGGCGCTGGCCCTGTCGCCGCGGGCGGCAGCGGCTCCCACGGCTTCGGCTCCTGGCGCTCAAGCTCCTTGAACGTGGGGAGGTCGCGCTTCTTCCTCTTCTTTTTCTTCGTCACCTGGCTCGCGCGGGCGACCGCCTCGGGCGAGAGCGTCCCTGGTCGCGATGGGGGCGCGACCGCAGGGGCGAGCGGGGACCACATCACGGCGCTGTGGTCGCTGCCGAGGCTGAGCAGCCGCCCGTCGGCTAGGAACTCCAGCCGCGAGACCGCCCCGGAGTGCCCACGGAGCGTCCGCCGCGGCTCACCGCGCTCCGCGTCGAGGATGAGGATGTCGGTGTCCAGCGCCACCGCGACCACCGAGCCGTCGAGCGACACTGCGAGCGCGTGGCTCCAGCCCTTGCGCGACCACAACACCTCGCCGCTGCGCAGGGCGATGGCGCGGATCGTCTCATCGACGCTCACCCAGGCGCGCTGGTCGTTGATCACCCCGGCGTAGAACTCATCCTCGATCTCGACCTTGACGAGCGTCCTGCGCCGCGGTGACATCGTGAGCAGCTCGGCGTGGGTCCCCTTGACGCCGATCGCGTACGACGAGCGGGGGTCGGGGAGCAGCTTCACGAACCCCTTGAGCGAGCGGGTCTGGCCCTTGAGGAGCGCGCGGAGCGCCACGCCCCGGTAGTTCTCCTGAATGAGGTGCTCCCCGTCGCCGAGAAACGCCAGGCTGTAGAGGTCGTCGCGAAGCTCATACTCGGAGTGCAGGGCACCCGTGGTGACGTCGTGCACCTTCACGCCCGCGCCCTGCAACAGCGCGAGCGCGTCGCCGCTGGGCGACAGGGCCAGCTTCTCACCCGCCAGGACCTCGACCCGAGGGAGCGAGGAGCCATCGGAGGAGAACACCTCCACCCGGTCATCGCGCAGGAGCGCCCACCTCGCCCCATCCCCTGACACCGCCACATCGACGATGGGCGCTTCGCGCGCCCACGCCCCCTGGGTGACGCCGGTGTGGTAGAGCGAGGCGCCGTGCCCGATCCACAGCCGCGCCGGGTCGTTCGGGTCGAACGCCATCACCTCGGCGTGGAAGGCGTTGGGGAGCGGCACGGTGTGCGACAGCGCGCGGGAGGCGACGTCCCAGACCTTGAGCGCCTGGGCGTGGGCGCTGACGATCGTCGCGCCGTCGGCCGAGCCCGCCCACCCGGAGGAGGCGTCGCTGGCGAACTCCGGCAGGGTGCCGACGCGGTTGAGGTCGGCGTCGTAGAGATCCGCGTCGTATCGGTCCGCCTTGACGCGGCGGAGGGCGACGATCTCGCCGGTGGCGAGCGCGCCGACGCGGCGTATGTCCTTCCCGAACGCGTCGACCTCGTCCCCCGAGGCGACGTCGAAGCGTCGCGCGGGGCGTCCATAGAAGGTCACCACCGCGAGGCCCGCGGGGTCGAAGCAGACCGCCAGCGGGGCGTGGTGCGTGGAGATCGTGTGGCGGACCTCGCCGGAGGCGGCGTCCACCACGAGGAGGCCCATGGCGCCGCGGCCAAAGTCGCCCGGGCTGTACGTGGCGGCGATCGTCTGGCGGTCGGCGCTGACGGCGAGGTCGTTGAGGAGCCCCGGTGCGGCGACCCGGCGCGTCAGCTCGCCGGTGACGGCGTCCCAGAAGCGGAGCGCCTTGTCCTTGCCGCCCGAGACAAACCGCGCGTCGGCGATCCACGCCAGCCCCATGCCGGTCTGGTGGTCGAAGCTGTCGCCGTCGCGCGCGGCGGTGCGGTGGAGCAGGGCGCCCGTGGCGGCGTCCCAGACGCAGACGTTGACGCTCCAGCGGGTCGTGTCGACGGTCGCGACCCGAGCCCCGTCGGGGCTGATGGCGAGCGCGCCGACCCCATCGTCGTGATAAAAGCGCGCCGTGCCCCAGCGCCGCTCGGCCCCCTCGGGGTGCTCGGGGGCCTCCGCGCAGCGCCAGCCGTCGGCCAGCATGGCGCGGCGCGCGCCGTCCGGGGTGGTCACCCACATCGAGCCCCACGACGCCAGCTCGGCGATGTCGAAGAGGGTCTCCAGGAGGTCGTCCGGCTCACCCTCAAGCGTCTGAGCGATGGTCAGGGTGTGGTGGGCGGCTTCAAGCTGGAGCGACGGGAGCCCCAGGGCGAGCTGACGCGCCCTGGGGTGGTTCTTACGGGAGAAGCCGTAGCGGCCCTGGACGTGGATGGTTGGCATGGGAGCCCCTGCGTTGGCCCTGTCGAGCGGTGCAATCAACCCCTCAAGCTGTACCGGATGGGGGTCGGCGTGGCAACAGGCGGCGTCAGGGCGCCCAGCGCGTCTCGACGAGCCCGCTGAAGCGGGCGTTGGGCACGGGCTGGTAGCCCTGGACGGCGCGCTGGCGGACGACGATGTTGTCCTCGTGCCACAGCGAGATGTAGGGCAGCTCCTCGGCGAGGATGGCCTGGACCTTGTGGTAGAGGCGAGCGCGGGCGTCGCGGTCCATCTCGGCGCGGGCCTCATCGAGGAGGCGGTCGATCTCGGGGTTGCTGTAGCCGCCGCGGTTGGCGCCCGCGGAGCGGTTCTCGGCGGTGGGGATGGAGCGGGAGTGGAAGATCCAGCTGTAGAGGTCGGGCTCGATCACCGAGGGCCACTGGAGCGAGCACAGCTCGAAGTTGCGGCTCTTGATGTCGCCGAAGAAGGTGCCCCACTCGTAGGCCTGGACCTTGACCGCGATCCCGATCTCGGCGAGCTGCATGGCGATCAGCTCGGCGATGGAGCGGCGGAACTGGTTGGTGGTCGTCTTGTAGACCAGCTCAAAGCGGGGCTGAGGTCCGTCGGGGCCGTCCGGGTCGGTGTAGCCCGCCTGGTCGAGGAGGGCGCGGGCGCGGGCCGGGTCGTGGCCCCAGGTGGCGACGTCGGCGGTGTAGGCCCAGTGGCTCGGCGCGAGCAGCCCGGTGGCGGGGCGCGCGAGGCCCGCGAACTTGTGCTCGATGATCTCCTCGCGGTCGATGCCGAGGGCGATCGCCTGGCGCACGCGGGCGTCCGACAGGATCGGGTGGGTGACGTTGAAGCCGATGTAGGTGTACTTGAACGACGGCGAGGACTCGATGACGAGGTCGCGGTCGCCCTGGAGGGCGGGCAGCAGCAGCGGGGCGACGGCGTTCTGGAGGAGCTGCCCGGAGCCGCCCATCATGGCCAGCAGCCGCGCGTTGTCGTCGCGGATCGTCCGAAAGATGACCCGTTCGAGGGCCGGAGCGCCGCCGTGGTGGCGGTCGAAGGCTTCGAGGGCGGTCCAGGCGTCGCCCTTGCGGTCGGCGAAGCGAAACGGCCCGGAGCCGACGATCACCCCATCGGGGAACAGCCCCTGCTCGGTCATACGGTGCTTGGGGACGATGCCGATCGCGAGGTCATGGAGGAACGGGGCGTGGGGCTGGGTGAGGTGGATGGTGAGGCGGTGCGGGTCGTGGACGTCGATGCGCTCGATGCGGCGGCTCAAGCCCGCGTAGGGGGAGTCGATCCCCTCGTCGTCGAGGGTGGTCAGCGTGAAGCGGACGTCCTCGGCGGTGACCGGCTCGCCGTCGTGCCAGAAGGCGTCGTCGCGGAGGGTGACGGCGATCGTGGTGGGGCTGGTGATCTGGATGTCGGTGGCGAGGTCCAGCTCAGGCTTGCCGCCCGGGGTGTCGGAGGAGATGAGGGAGCTGAAGACGAGGCGGCTGAGCTTGACCGAGAAGTCGCTCGTGGCGAACCGGGGGTCGAGCCCCTTGGGGGCGCCGTCGAGGAGGACCGTGAAGCCGTCGGGGGCGGGCTCGCCGCCGACGCCGCGCAGGCCGACCCAGGCGGCGATCAGGGCGAGGGGGATGAGCCAGGGGAGGGCGTGTCGGAGGCGGCGGCTGGTCACTCAGGGCTCTCGGCCGGGGCCTGGTACTGATCGGCCTCTTCGAAGTCGTAGGGGGTGGCGCGCTGCTGCTTCTTGTTCCTCCGCGAGGGGGCGGGCTTGGCGTCCTTCTTGTTGTCCTTGCGACCGAAGGCGCGGTCGTGCTCCTCGCGGGCGCGGCTGGAGTAGGCGCCGCCGCCGCGGGCGAGGTTGTTGAGGATGCGCTCGGCCTCGGCGCTGTTGGGGTCGAGCTTGAGCAGCGACAGCGCCAGGTGGTAGCGCGCCTCGGAGGCCTTCTCGCTCCTGGGGTACTGCGCCAGCACCTGACGGAAGGTCTGCGACGCCTTGCGGTGGTCGCCCATCTTGCTCTCGCTCATGCCGCGCTGAAAGAGCGCGAGCGCGTAGTAGTTCGAGGTCCGCGGGGCCTCGTTGATGAACTCGTCGAAGCCCTCGACGGCGCTGCGGTAGTCGCCGTTGTTGTAGCGGCTCATCCCCTCCTCGAACTTGCGGCGCTGCTCCTTCTCGTCTCCAGCCGACTCCTCGCTGGGCTCCTCTTCGGCCTTGTCGAGGTCCTTGCTCTCCATCTGCTGCAGCGTGCCGTCGCCGTCGTAGGCGCCGCGGACGCCGTAGGTGCCGCTGGGGTTGCTGAGGCCGCCCCCGAGGCTGCCGTTGGAGTTCCAGAGGTCGCCCTCGGCGCCATCGACGCTGGCGCTGCTCGGAGTGGCGCGTGAGCGCGTCGGGGAGCCGGTGATGCCGAGGTTGGGCTCCTCGACGACCGCCTCCGCCTTCGCGTCCTGGGCGGGCTCCTTCTTGAGGCGCTCCTCCTGCACCTGGCGGCGCGTCACCGCGCGCTCCTGCTCGGCGTCGCGGCGGGTCTCCGCCTCGGCGCGCTTGGCCTCCTCCTGTCGCTCGGTCGCGCCGCGCCGCGCCGCGCGCTCGTCGGCGTCGTCGTACATGTTGGCCGGGGTCCTGGCGCTGTCCACGCGCGGCGTGGGGGGCGCGGACGCCTTGACGGAGGTCTTCCGGGTGGCGGCGCTCTTGGCGCGGGCGACCTCGCTGCGGCCCTCGTCGGCGCTGCCGCGGTCCACCCTGGCGTCGGCGACGACGCCGTCGTCGAGCGCGCGGCCCTTGCCGGTCGCCGCCTTCGCGTTCCAGACCTCGCCGCCCTCGGCGTCCTTGTCGTTCCGGGCGGTGGGCTGAGCGGCGGCGAGCGTGTCGTCGTTGGCGTCGCGCTTGGCCTTGCTCGGGGCGGCGACCTTCGGGGCGTCGGCGACGACGTCGGCGTCGTCCTCAGCGACCTCGGCGACCGCGTCGTCTGCGGGGGTCGCCGGGTCCGCGCTCTCACCTTCGGGGAGATCCTCGGCGAGCTGATCGTTCACCCCGCCGGGGAGGCCGACGTTGCGCGCCCCGGCGTTGTCGGCGACCCCTTCGGTCGCGGCGGGCGCGGGGGCCTCCTCGGCCTTCATCGCCTCCTTGGCGGGCTCCTCCAGGTTGCTGGAGACCGCTTCGGGGATGTTGGGCTCGTCCAGCGCGCCGTCGCGCTGCAACACGAAGGTGACCGCGATCACGAGGAGCACGGCCGCCGCCATGGCGAAGGAGGGGTGAAAGAGGATGCTGTGGAGCCAGGCCCAGATCGTGTCGTTGGCCGCCTCCTGCTCGGCGTAGATCTGCTTCCTCGCCTCCCGGAGGATGTTGGCGCGCACGAGCGCCGGAGGCTCCTCGATCGGGAGGACCTCACGCACGGAGGTGCGCAGCGCTCGGAGGCGCGCCAACTCCTGCTGGCAGCTCGGGCAACCCTCCAGGGCGCTCTCGAACTCTTCTTCAAGCTGTGGAGGCAGCTCCCCGTAGGCGTAGTCCAACAGGTGCTGCTGACACTCTTGACAGTCCATCATCTATCTCGGCTCCCCACGCAGAGAGGGGGAGTATGAAGGTACTCCATAGAAGGTCTCCGTGGCCAGTGTCCCCGCTGAGCGGGGGCGCGAGGCCACGAAGGAGGCAACCACCGCGCTCGAGGCGTGGTGGTTGGCCGGGGTGTGGCTGTGAACGACAGCCTGGTCAAAAAGATCCAACTTTCTCGTCCAGTCTTCGGGGCGCTCTGCGCCCGCTCGCCTGGTCACCCTGTGGAGTGGACCCACGAAGGGCCCGGGATATTTCATCTTCATGGCGCCCCCCCCAGCTCACGCTCCTCATCGCGGTCGAACGAGTAGCCCCGAAACTCCTCCATGTGGCCGCGCAGCGCTTCGAGGGCGTAGCGCATCCGGCTCTTGACGGTGTTCTCGCCGACGCCGACCACCTCGGCGATCTCGCGGAACTTCAGGCCGCTGACCTCACGGAGGATGAAGACCTCGCGCTGGTCCTCGGGGAGGGCGTCGAGGGCCTGCTTGAGGCGCCGCCGGAAGTCCTTGCGGATGACGGAGACGTTCCCGGCGTCGGCGTCGGCGTCGGCGAGGTTGTTGAGGAAGGTGCGGTCGTCGTCCTGGTTGTCACCGGAGAGGGAGCGGTCGAGGGAGACGTGGCGGACCTTGCCGTGCTTGCGGGCGTGGTCGATGCAGCGGTTGCGGGCGATGGTGTAGAGCCAGGTGGTGAACTTGGCGGTCTGCTTGTACTTGGGGGCGCTGCGGATCACCTTGAGGAAGACGTCCTGGGTCATGTCCTCGGCCTTGGCCGGGTTGCCGCAGGAGCGGAGGATGAAGTTGTAGATCCCGCGCTCGTGGCGGTTGAGGAGGACCTCGAACGCCTCGGCGCGCCCCTTGGAGTACATCACCATGAGGTCCTCGTCGGAGACCTCGGCGATGGGCCGCTCAGGTGGCCAGGGTGGCAGCTTCTTCTTGCGGCCAAAGAGTCTGGTGATCAGGATCAGCACTCGTCACGCGCGTCGTCTGTTTGGTTCAGCCGAGCGGCCCCGGTGGGGGCCACGCCGTGCACACTACTGCCTCGCAGTGTGCTCCAACGCGGCGCGAAAGGCAAAGCATTCCAGGAGATGCTACTTGAGCTTGCCGAGGGTCTCCTTGGCGAGGGCGCCGAGGGTCTTGGTCTCGCCCCAGGCGGGGAGGGGGGTCTCGTCTTCGACGAGCTTCTCGACCGGGGCCTTGGCCGCGGCCTGGGTGCCGACCTCCTGGAGGCAGCGCAGCGCGACGGCCTTGGCGGGGGTGGTGCCGGTGGAGAGGGCCTTGACGAAGACCGGCTCGGTGTCCTTCATCTCCTTGACCTCGGTCTGGCACAGGCGCCCCGCGTCGCGGGAGAACCCCTCGGGGTCGCCCTCGCCGTAGGTGCCCTTCTCGGGGAGGGCGGCGAGGATGGGGGTGAGCCCGAGCTTGCCCTGGATCTCGGCGATGGACTGGATGGAGATCCAGCGCAGCCCCTCGGGGCCTTTGCGGACCCAGGTGATGTAGGTGCTCATCGCCTGGACCTTACCCTGGACCTTGCCGATGCGCAGGTGGGCGGAGTCGCGGACGGCGGGCTCGACCTTGTCGTTGTCCACGATTGTGACGAGGAGGGGGGCGATCGACGCGTCCTCCTCCTCCAGGATGGCGCGCTCGAGGTCCTTGTCGAGCTTGGGGAGCTGGGACTCGGCCATCTTGGTGAGCACCTCGACGCGCTTGGCGTCGATCGCCTTGTCCTTGATCTTGCGCAGGTCGGCGGCGATGGTGTGCTGCTGGTTGTTGGGGTCGGCGAGCGCCTTGAGGAGGGGCTCGGCGCCCTTGGGGCCGAGGGCCTCGGCGATCTGGTTGACGGTGATGGTGCCCATCTGGTTGCGGACGAAGAGGTCCTTGCTGAGCCAGTCGACGAGGGCGGCCTCGATCTGGGCCTTCTGCTCCGGGGGGGCGTGCTTGTAGAGGTGGTAGAGCCCCTCCTTGGCAATGACCTGCTTGCTCTTGTTGGTCTCGTAGGCTTCGACGGTGGCGTCCTGGGTGTTGTACCACTGCAGGATCGTGGGGGTGAGCTGGGCGACGATCGTGGCGCGGTCGCCCTCGGAGGCCTTCTCCAGGGAGGTGGCGAGCGCGTAGGCGTAGTCCTCCTCCACCAGGATCTCGGAGGCGCGGACGCGGACCGGCATGGGCTCGGAGTCGTCGGCGATCCACTCCTTGAGCTTGTCGAGGCCGTTCTTGGCGCGGCTGGGGCGCCACACCTCCAGATCCTCGGGCTTGCGCTGGCAGCCGCTCACGACGAGCAGCAGGGAGAGCGAAACCATCATCATCGAGACCAGGTGGCGAGCAGTCATGCGAGGCGCTCCTGTGTGCGGTGGCTGCGGGGTTGGTGTCCGGGCGCAGGGTCTAGCAGGGCGCTCCGGCGCGGGGATCGGGTGGGTACACTAACCGTCGTTGCGCCTTCGGGTCAAGACGCGCCCTTGTCTCGGGCGCCCCTCGCGTTTAGACTAAGCGTGGGCGAGCGCTCGCTCGGGTGGTCGAGATCACCCGCGGCTGATAGGCGCCCCTCGCCAGATGCGCTTTGGGCAGGTCGCGCGAACGCGTAGTTGCTAGGTTGAGAAGAACGATTGTGTTGGCGCGCGACCAGACGCCCACCACTCCGACCGCAATGAGTCACTTCGGGAGAATTGGGACACATGGCCATGTTTGATGTGGTCGCGAAGGGATTTCGCGACGTCAAGAATAGATTTCAAGGCAAGCGCGAGTTGACCGAGGAGAACATCTCGGAGGCGCTGCGCGACATACGGATGAGCCTCCTTGAGGCCGACGTCAACTACCGGATCGCCAAGCGGTTCATCAAGCGGGTCAAGGAGAAGGCCGTCGGCGAGGTGGTCAAGATCAAGGCGGGCACCAGCGACATCAAGGTGTCGCCGGGCGATCACTTCATCAAGATCTGCCACGACGAGCTTGAGAACCTGATGGGCCCGGTGGACACCAAGCTCATCTTCGAGAACCCGCGGATCGGGCCGACGAAGATCATGATGGTCGGCCTCCAGGGCGCCGGTAAGACGACGACCACGGGCAAGCTGGCGAAGTACATCCGGGACACCTACAAGAAGAAGCCGCTGCTGGTGGCGGCCGACGTCTACCGCCCGGCGGCGGTCGATCAGCTGCGCGTGCTCGGCGAGCAGCTCGACATGCCGGTCTTCTACGACGCCGAGGGCGACCCGCCGGACATCTGCGAGCGCGCCGTCGAGGAGGCCAAGAAGACGGGCCGCGACGTGGTGCTGTTCGACACCGCCGGTCGCCTGGCGGTCGATGACCTGCTCATGTTGGAGCTGGAGGAGATCGTCAACCGGACCAACCCGGGCAACATCTTCCTGGTGGCCGACGCGATGATCGGTCAGGACGCGGTGAACACCGCCAAGGAGTTCAACGCGCGGCTGGAGCTGGACGGCTTCATCATGACGAAGCTGGACGGCGACGCCCGCGGCGGCGCGGCGCTGTCGATCAAGGAGGTGACCGGCAAGCCGATCAAGTTCGTCGGCCTCGGCGAGGGGATGGACGCCCTGGAGGAGTTCCGCCCGGACGGGTTCGCGAACCGGATCCTGGGCTTCGGCGACGTCGTCGGGCTGATGCACAAGTTCGAGCGGCAGATCTCGGAGGATGAGCAGCAGGTGGCCGAGGAGAGCGCGATGCGCATGCTCCAGGGCGAGTTCACCTACGACGACTTCCTGGCGCAGATCGAGCAGCTCAAGAAGCTGGGCTCGATGACGGAGATCATGGAGATGATGCCCTTCTTCGGGGGGCAGCTGCCCGAAGGGGCCGACATCAGCGACGCGGAGCTGGTGAAGGTCAAGGCGATGATCCAGTCGATGACCCGCAACGAGCGCAACCACCCGGATCTGCTCAAGGGCTCGACGACGCGCTGGCGCCGCATCGCGCGCGGCTCCGGCCGCACCGAGAAGGACGTCCAGGAGCTGATCCAGAAGTTCAACCTCATGCGCGGCATGCTGCAGCAGATCGGGCAGGGGATGGGCGGCGGGCTGCTCTCGAACCTGCCGGGGCTCAAGCAGCTCAACCAGCTGCGGGCGATGAAGAACATGGACATGGGCGGCCTCTTTGAGCTGCTCGGCGGCGGCGGGATGCCCGGGATGCCGGGCGGCGGCGGCGGTGGCGGCGGCGGGATGCCCGGCCTGCCGGGGATGGGGATGCCCGGGATGCCCGGCCTGCCTGGGATGCCCGGGATGCCCGGGGGCTCCATCCCGGGGCTGCCCGAGGGGTTCAACCCCAAGCCCGGCTTCCGCACCAAGTCGTCGAAGTCGGGGAGCAAGTCCAAGCGCGCCAAGAATCGCGACAAGCGGCGGCGTCGGCGCAACAAGAAGAAGTAGCGCCGGGTTGGCCTGATGTCGCAGACCACCTCCACGAACCCACCCTCCGAGGACGCGCCGCCCCTGGTCGCCGCAGGCGACGGGGCGGCCTCGGGTGACGCCCGGCGCCGCCGCGTGACCTCGCTGCGCTGCGTCCACCACGCCTCGGACACCGCGCTGGCGATGTGCACCCGCTGCGCCTCCTTCATCTGCGCGGAGTGTCACCACATGGATCGCGACGGGTTCGCGATCTGCCCCCCCTGCATCGAGCGGACGCTCGAGCACGGCGATCCAGCCGAGCTGGAGCGCCTGCTGATCGAGGTCGCCGACACCCCCATCGCCGACAGCCAGCCGATCCCCCTGGAGGACGGCTCCAGCCCGGAGAGCCTGGTGGAGCGCTTCCTGGCGACGGTGCAGCTCGTCCTGTTCGACCCGGTGCGCTTCTTCACCCGCCTCAGCGGCTCGCTGGCCGTGCGTGAGCCGCTGGTGTTCGGCCTGGTGTGCACCCTGGTCGGGATGGCGATGGCGGCGATCTGGTCGATCGTGCTCGGGGGGCCGGAGGATCAGGCGCTCAAGGAGTTCGCGGGGGAGCAGGGCGTCCCACTGGAGGCCCTCAAGACGATGCGCTTGATGCTGGTGCCGCTGGCGGCGGTCTTCCAGCTGGCGCTGGGGACGCTGCTGCTGCACACGGCGGCGCTCGTGGCGGGGGGCAGCGCGCGGGTGCGCGAGACGTTCCAGATCTGCGCCTACGGCGCCGCGGCGCAGCTCCTGCTCGCGGTGCCGGTCGTGGGCGTGATGGCCACGCTGGTGTTTCAGGTCTTCGTGCAGTTCATCGGGCTGCGGATCCTCCATGGCCTCAGCCCGGGGCGGGCGGCGCTCGCCTGCGTCATCCCCATGGGGCTGCTGGTCGTCCTTCAGGCGGGCTTCTGACCTCGCCGCCCACCGCGCGCAAGGAGACGTCATGGACGAGTTGACCGACGAGCAGCGCCGCGCGCTTCGCCAGAAGCTGATCGCGCTCGATCAGGAGCTGCGCACCTTCCTCAACGCCTCCTACGAGGGGTCGCGCCCGGTGGACCTCGACGAGCCGATCGGGCGCCTGTCGCGGATGGAGGCGATCCAGCAGCAGCAGATGGCGCAGGCGGCGCGCGGCCGCTCGGCGATACGCCTCAAGCAGGTCCAGGCGGCGTTGGAGCGCATCAAGACGGATGACTACGGCTACTGCGTCAGCTGCGACGAGCCGATCGGCGAGGCGAGGCTTCAGGCGAGGCCTGAGACGCCGCTGTGCCTGGCGTGCCAGAGCGACCTGGAGTCGCCCTGAAAGTCATCAATTTGTAATGTTCAATATCTAGCTTTTGTCAGTCAATTTGGGTGACCCCTTTGGGTTAGGGGGGCGTGTGTGTGCATGTGCGCCTCTATGGACCGGTGTGCTCATCGGGGCGCAGAGTGTGTGCATCATGGGCCAGGGGTGTGAGGGTTCGATACCGTACTGTAGGGTGTTGGGGGTTGTTTTTCTTCGGTTCCGTGGAGCCGCCGCGAGGGGCCGCGGGCGAGGGGTGATTGTATCGTTTTGATTTATTTAGGTTTTGGTTTTGTATCGGTCGGGTGTGGTTTTGAAATTGATTATTTGTTGGCTTGACGTGCGACATTTTGTTCGTTAGCTTTGGTTTCAGGCAAACACCTAGCGCTGGTGAACACCCGCTCGTCGATGGGCAGCTGGGTCTTCCGGTGATCTCTGCTTATCACCGCCGCGGTCGAACTCCATCTGCATCAGACCGCAGCGAGAATTCGTGTCCACGTGGGTGGAGAGGGTGAGGTGCGCCAGGTCGCCAGGTTCTGCCAGGGAGCGCAAGGAGCATCGAGCGAGAAGTACACGATGAGTCAATCGCGTCGCACCAAACAGCACACCGGTGACAATGAGACGTCGCCCGAAGAAGGGCCGGAGCAGGAGGGCGAAGCCGTGGAGCGTTTGCGCGGTGAAGGAGAGGGGCCGAAGACAAGAGAGGTCGCCCGGGCGGCGATCCTCAAACGCCGTCGGTCCGCCGGGACGGATGAGTTGACGCGCTCCGGCGAGCACTCTGCGCCGACCGAGAACGATTGGTGGGCTCGGATGGTGGAGGATGAGGCGGCCTGGGGGTTGGATGATCTGCCCAGCATCGATCTGACGATCTCCGTCGATGAGATGCTGGTCATCAGCGACGATGAGGGGGAGCTGGCGTCCCGCTCCAACGTCGAGTCCGACGGCTTCAAGACGATGCCGGGGCTGTTGGTCGAGGAGGGCGACGAGCTGCTGTGGATGATCCTGTCGGTGGCGCGCGAGAACCCCGAGGCGCACTGCCTGGAGCTGGTAGACATCGAGCAGGTGCCCTTCGCGGAGCTGATCATCGACCAGGGGCGCGTGGGCTGCGGGGTCTTCCTGGAGCGCAAGCTCATGATCCAGAGCGCCGAGGGGCTGTCGCCGTCGCTGCGCTCCAAGCTGCAGGCGATGGCCGACTGCGCCTTTGAGGACGCGCCCTGGCTCACCGCGGCGGCCTGGGACTGGTCGCTGCTGGAGCTGGACATGCACCAGCGCCACAACCTGGCGATGCTCACGGCCCACGCGCTCACCCAGGTGATCCGCTCGCCGCGCACGCAGGGCGCTTCGATCCGCTCCCACCCCATCGAACTCAAGCCCGACGTGCTGTTGAGCTTCTCCCCGGTCGAGCTGTCGCTGGCGATGGACGCCTTCCTCGACCTGGAGCCTCCAGGCGGGCCGGCGCTGAACTTCTATCAGGCGCATGCGCACCGCGCGCAGCAGGGCGGGCTGCTCCGCCGCGACGACCGCATGCCCGGGGCGCTGCGCCCGACCCGGATGGTGTGCAGCGCCGAGCTGACCTACCAGGACAAGCGCGCGCTTCGGCTGGCGGCGGAGGAGCTGACGCTGCTCCACACCCAGCTGGGGCTCAAGGACAACGACCGCTACTTCCAGATCAGCCACACCGAGGACGGCTTCTGGGTGGTGCTCTCCAGCCCCGACCGGGTGGCGATGCTTCGCTTCCCCTCGTCGCTGATGGGGCTGATCTACGGTGAGGCGATGCGCATGCTCAACCCGTCGGAGGATGATGCATGACGCTCCTCGAACTCAAGGACCTGACCGTCCACTTCGGAGAGCGGTTGATCCTGGAGCGGATCTCGCTGAAGCTGCCGCAGCGGGGGATCGTCGCGCTGATGGGGCCGGGCGGGGCGGGCAAGTCGACGCTGCTGCGCACGCTGGCTGGCCTGAACGACGCCAACCCCCACATGACCATGAGCGGCGAGGCGCTCTACATGGGCCGCCCGCTGGGCGAGGGGCGGCGACCGGCGCTGATGGTGCAGCGGGCCGACCTGATCGCCATGACCACGCTTCAGCTCATGGCGACTCGCTTGCCAGGTCGCGAGCGGATGACCCGGGTCGAGCAGCGCGACGCGATCCAGCGCTTCTTGCTGCATGCGGGCCTCGGCGTGGTCGCGCATGAGCTGGACACCGACCTGCTGAGCCTCCCCGCCGGGCTGCGCCGCGAGCTGCTCATCCTGCGCCACGTGCTCGCCGACCCGGCGCTGCTGTGTCTCGACGAGTGCGCCGTGGGCCTCGATGAGCCGGGGCCGCTCCTCAACCGCATCCACCAGGAGGGGCAGCGGCGCTGCGTGTTCATGGTGACCCACAACCAGGCGATCGCGCGCGAGATCGCCGATCAGGTGCTCCTGCTCGCCGGTGGGCGCATCCAGGAGCACCTGCCCGCGCCGGTCTTCTTCACCGCGCCGCTCAGCCAGGCGGGCCGTGACTGGCTCCAGACCGGCAGCTGCAACGTCCCGGCCCCCGACTCCGATCCGGGGACGCTGGACCCGAGCTACCTCATCCAGAACCAGCTGCAAAAGCTCCCCGCGCGGGAGAAGCGCTCCGAGCAGCGCCCCGACCTGCGCCCCGAGCCGATCAGCGAGGCGCTCGGCCCCCGCGGCTTTCGGTGGGTCGAGCCCGGTCGCTACGGCGGGACGCCCCAGCCCGGGATCGTCGCCAACATCCAGTTCGACCTGGAGGCGCTCAAGCGGGTCGGGACGAGCGTCCTCGTCACCCTCACCGAGGAGCCGCTGATCCACGCCGACCTCTTCACGGAGGCTGGGATCGTCGTCATCCACGTCCCCATCGACGACATGACCGCGCCGGACCTCGACACTGCGGTGGCGCTGTGTGAGCAGTGCCGCCAGTTCGCCGAGGAAGGCGAGGTGGTCGTCTACCACTGCAAGGCGGGGATCGGCCGCACCGGCACGATGCTCGCCGCCCAGCTCATCTGGGAGGGGCTCGGGTCGCGCGACGCCATGGCGCGCGTCCGCGCCGCCGAACCGAAGTACATCCAGTCATCCGAACAGGAAACGTTTCTTGTTCAGTTCGCGCGAGCTGTTGGCAGCGATCGCGCGGACGTCCATCCCGCTGCCACACCGAACGCGCGGCTCGGGCACGAGCCGCCCCTCTCAACCAGCTAGGAGGCCCTATGTCCCTCGATACCGCCATGCAGAACTTCGTCGCCCAGGTCCCCGAGTGCCTCGCCGGTGGCTACGTGGACATGTCCACCGGCATGCTGCTGGGCGTCAAGACCGTCGACTCCCACCCGCAGGAGGTGCTCGACCTCGTCTCCGCCGCCACCGCCGACCTCTTCCAGGGCAACAACGTCATCACGATCGAGAAGCTCTTCAAGCAGTCCCGCGGCATCCGTGACGACGGGCACCACTACTTCCAGGAGATCGTCATCTTCAGCGACAACCTCCTGCACGTCTTCATGCGCTGCAAGCGCTTCCAGGACCACGTCGTCGTCGCCGTCTGCCGCAAGAGCGCCAACATCGGCATGGTGCTCGCCAAGTCCCGGATGATGCTCTCCAAGGTCGAGGCGGCGTTCTGATCCGCTCCCACCGAGCCCGCTGAGGCCCACGCGCCTCAGGCCAGACACGCGCCAGCCCCCGGGCTGGCGCGTGTTCGGCTTCTTGGCGCCGAAGCTCAAATCAAACTTCAAATCAACGCTCAACAACTCCCCGCGCGCGCCGATAGGACACCCGGGCTCGCCGCGTCGGCGAGCCCCCGTTGTCCTCCGTGGCCCACGCGCGCCACGCTACCGCGGGAGTGAGCTGATGAACGCCCGATTTCTTGTGTTACCCGGTGTGGACGCGCCACACCCCCTGATCGCCCTCTTGTGCTTGTCGATCACCGCGCTGGCCGGTTGCGCCTCCCAGGAGGTGACCGAGTCCGGGGTGCTCATCGCCTACGGCCACACGGTCGTCGAGGTCGACGCCAACCCGGCGCCGGAGCCTGAGCGCACCTACCGCCGCGCAGAGCCTGAGGACGTCGTCTCGATCATGGTCGACATGGCCTGCTCCTACCCGGACGGCCCCAGCGACCTGGAGCGTCAGGCGTTCGTCTCGGTCAACCTCGAAGCGTTCGGGATCAACCCCGACACCTACAAGACCGTGTTCGTCACCACCGTCGCCGACGTGGCGTTCGCCGATCACCTCGAAGAGGGGATGGCGGAGCGCTGCCCCAGCCAACTGGAGGAGATCCTCGCTGAAGCGAGGATCGCCTTTTGAAGCAAGCCTGAGCAGGCCGCTCTCCCGCGGCCCGTGCCGTGAGGAGCCCGGCCTCAACCCGACCCGCTCGGGGGCGCTGACGTGTGAGCGTGAGTGAGCGCCGCGGCTGGGTATCAGACGTCGGCGTTGAGGGCTTGGGTCAGCTCCAGCATCCGCCCGAACCAGGCGCGGCGGGTCGGATCGAGCTGCTCGCTGGCCTGGGTGAAGGTCTGCCCGGAGACGAGGGCGGCGGCGGCGCTGATGAGCGGGATCATGGAGGGGGTGGGGCTCTTGGTGAGGAGCCGCTCGGCGCGGTGCAGGATGCTCGACGCGGTCATCTCGTGGGGGATGTTCGGGTGGAGGTGGAGCAGCAGGGCGTAGGCGGTGAGCGCGGCGAGCTGCCCGCGCTGGTCCCGGGCCTCGTAGGCCCGCTGGAAGGCCGCCTCCATCCCCTGGAGGGCCTCGGGGGCGTTCAGCTCGCCGCGCCACGCGTCGAGCAGCGCGAGCATGTCGAGGCCGTGCTCGGAGAGCGCCTCGGGGTGGAGCGCGCGGGCGCGGTCGAGGTGGTCGAAGGCGTCGGCGAGGGCGCCGCGCGCCATGCTGGCGAGCCCGATCTGGACGTGGATGGCGGCGCGGCGGGTGTGATCGTCGCTGGCGGTGAGGTCGAGGGCGCGCTCGTAGGCGCGGCGCGCGTCTTCGCGCTTGCCGCGCGCGGCGTGGATCTGGCCGAGCAGCTCAAAGCACTCCCCGATCGGCCGGGGCAGGTCGATCTGCTGCCACAGGCGCAGCGCGTCGCGGACGAGCGGCAGCGCGCGGGTGGCGGCGTCGAGCGCGGCGGCGTTGCTGGAGCTGCCGTGATGCCTGGGCGCCTGGGCCATGATGACCGTCGCCAGGCGTTGCAGCGTGAGCGCCTGCCCCATCGGGAGGGCGAGGGCCTCAAAGGAGGCGTGGGCGCGGTCCAGCTGCCCCTCGGCCTCGGCGAGTCGCCCCTGCAGGGCCCAGCACAGCCCGAGGTCGGCGACGATCCGGGCGCGGAGCGCCGGGTCCTCGTGGGCGTCGGCCATCGCCTGCGTGAGGAGGGCCTCGGCGCGGTCCAGCTCCTCGCCGGTGTGCATGCGGACGAGCGCGAGGTGGCGACGGCAGCGCGCCATGGCGGTGGCGTCGGGATCACGGAGGCGGGCGACGAAGCTCTCGAAGGAGGCGAGGTAGTTCTCGCGCAGGCCGCTGCCGTCGGTCATGGCCAGCTCGCCGATCCAGGTGATCGCCTTGACCTGCTCGGTGGCGCGCCCGAGGCGGTGGGCCGTCCGGGCGGCGCGCTGGAGCAGCGGCCTCGCGTCGGCGGAGGCGCCGCGGTCGCGGGCGATGCGCCCGAGCAGGAGGTCGGCGCGCAGCGCGACGAGGGCGTCGTACTCCTCGTAGACGTCGTGGTGGTCGGTGATCCGTTGCAAGAAGGCGCGGGCCTCGTTGAGGCGCCCGGCGCGGTCGGAGAGGCGCCCGATCGCCAGCCACACCGGGCCGCCGAGGGCGTAGGCGCGGGGGTCGTTCTGCCGAATGAGGGTGGCGACGAGGTCGTCCGCGGTCTGGTAGCGCTCCAGCGCGCCGTCGAAGTCGCCGAGCTGCTCCAGGCGCTCGGCGGCGGTCGTCAGCCAGGGGAGCGCCTTGGTGGGGGAGCGCCCCTTGAGGTAGTGCTCGGCCAGCTCCTGGGCGATGTGGTGCGCGTTGGCGAAGTACGCCTCTTTGGCGCTGGCCGCCGTCCGGTGCAGGCGAGGTCCGGCGAGGCTGGCCTCGGCCTCGCGGAGCAGCACCTCGTGGAGGATGCCGTGCTCGAAGGTGATCCGCCCCAGCTCGCTGCCGCTGCGGATGATGTGGCGCCCCTGAAGCTCGGTCAGGAGCCGATCGAGCAGCGACTCGGGCCAGGGGCGCTCCTCCAGGTCGAGGGCGATCTGGAGCAGCTCCTTGGGGGCGCGCCGCCCCAGCACGGCCAGCCGGTAGAGCAGCTCCTGAATCGCCTCGGGGGCGGAGCTTTGCTCGATCGCCCAGGTGACCCGAAGGCGGACCATCTCGCTGAGGTCGGTCGGCAGCGACAGCTGCTGCTGCTCGTTGGCGAGCTGCCAGGCGCCCCCGATCTTCTGAAGGCGCCCGTCCTGGAGCAGGTGGCGCACGAGCTGGATGGTGTGCAGCGGGTTGCCGTGCGCGGTCTGGGCGATGCGCCGCCGCAGCTCCGGGTGCACCGGGATCAGCTGCGCGATCAGCGCCTCGCCGCCCGCGTCGGAGAGGGGCTCGATGTCGATCCGCTCGAACCAGGGCTCGCCCAGCGCCTCCAGCGGGGAGAGGAGCGCGCCCAGCTCGGGCTTGTCGCGGTCCTCGGTGCGCAGCGACATGAGCAGCGCCATCCGCACCCCCGGGCCGCTCCGCCCCAGCGACAGCGCCAGCCGCCGCAGCAGCTCCAGGCTCGCCGGGTCGGCGTACTGGATGTCCTCCAGCACAAGCAGCAGCGGCAGCCGCCTCGCCAACTCCAGGCCGATCTGGACCAGGCGGCTGATGAGCCCGGTGAGCCCCTGGATCGGTTGGTTGAGCTGGATGATGTCGTCGGTGGCCGGGTGGAGCAGGCGCTCCAGCAGGTGCAGGTCCTCGCGGACGAGCGCGGCGCCCATCCGCTTGAGGTTCCGCGACAGCTCGGCGAGGAGGTCGTCGGGGCGGCCCTCCGCGCCGAGGTCGGGCTCACCCAGCCCGAGCAGCCGCCGCCAGGTGGTGCGCAGCCCCTGGATCGCGCTCGCCTGGGGGTCGCGGAAGTAGGTGCCCGCCAGCGTGATGCCGCCGCGCTCCTGAAGCCTCGCCCACACCTCGGCCAGCAGGCGGCTCTTGCCGACCCCGGCGTCGCCCTCGACGAGGACGATGCGGCGGGTCATCAGCTGCGGGCCGCTCACGGTGACCGCGTCGATCAGGTGGCGCAGGTCCCGGTCTCGCCCCAGCAGCGGGAGCTGGCGGCCGCTCAGATCGAGGGCGTCGCGCACCGCCTCGGCGTCGGCCTCCGTCGAGTTGTCCCGCGTCGTCACGGTGAACACCGGGATCCCGTCGCTGGAGTCCCCCTCGCCGCCGTCCACGGTCAGGTCGTCGTCGAGGTAGCCGCCGAGCGTCCCGACGATGTCCTCCAGGAAGAGGGTCGGGTGCTCGATGAGGTGGGGGGCGCCCTGCGGTGTGCGCGGGCGGTGGCCCTGGAGGTTGACCTCGACCTCGAAGCTGCTGTCGCTCTCCTCCTCGGCGGGGGGTTGCCCCGGGAGGGTGGCGTGGCGCAGGGCGCGGACGTTGAAGTGCCCGGTCTTCTCCGACTCGGAGCGGGTGGTGGCCTGGCGGGCGGCCTCCTCCTCGGGCTTGGAGAGCGGGTCGATCGGGAGCTTGCCGACCATGGCGTAGAGCATGGCGGAGGCGTCCGGGTAGCGGGCGTCCGGCGACTTGCGGACGGCGACCTCCATCAGCCGCCCGAGGCGGGTGCTGCGCAGGTCGGGCGGCAGCTCCGGCAGCGCGCTGTGGATCTGCTGCTGGAGCACCTCGACGGCGTTCTGCCCGACGAAGGGGCGCCGGGCCGTGAGCATGTAATAGATGAGCAGCCCCACGGCGTAGACGTCGCAGGCGGGGGTGAGCGGCTCCAGCCCCTGCGCCTGCTCGGGCGCCATGTACTCGGGCGTCCCGCAGATGCGGCCCTCCAGGGTGAGGTTGGGGGGGGCGCCGATCGGCATGGTCTGAAGCGAGGCGCTCTCCTCGAACATCCCGGCCATCTTGGCGAGGCCGAAGTCGAGCACCTTGACGAAGTCGGGGTTGCCGAAGATGGGGCAGAGGAAGATGTTGTCGGGCTTGAGGTCGCGGTGGATGAGGCCGATGCTGTGGGCCTCGGCGAGCGACTGGAGGAGCTGCCGGGTGATGTTCTCGACGCGCTCCAGGGACATCGCGCCCTGGTTGAAGAGGACGTTGCTCAGCGGCTCGCCCTCCAGGTACTCCATGGCGATGTAGAAGAGGCGGGCGCCGGTGGCGCCGAAGTCGAACAGGGTGATCGTGTTGGGGTGGGAGAGGCGGCTGGCGAGCAGCGCCTCCTGCCGGAAGCGCTCGATGGCGT
Organism: Myxococcales bacterium; assembly: GCA_002716585.1. Classification (GTDB taxonomy): domain Bacteria; phylum Myxococcota_A; class Bradymonadia; order Bradymonadales. The sequence goes on from PBBL01000043.1 coordinate 27,382, forward strand.
TGGGCTCGTGGGCGTTGCGCGGGGCGAGGATCTTGAGGGCGACGCGTCGCTGCCCCATGGAGCGTTGGCGGGCCTCGTAGACGGTCCCGAAGCCACCCTGCCCGAGCGGACGGATGATCTGGAAGCCCGCGACCCAGTCCCCCTCGTTGGGTAGCTCGACGACGAGCCCCTCGTCGGTTGTGTGGGTGGGCTGGCCTTGTCCCTGGCCGGGTTCGGGTGGGGTCTGCGTCATAACCTTCGGCGCATCCTTGAGCAGGCCGACGCGGCGGCTGAGCGCTTACCACCTGGAGTTGCGTCGGGGCCTCTCGGCGCCGACCTCACGCGCGCAGTCTGAAGACGGCTCCTGCGGTCGAGCCCATCCTAACCGTTGCGCTCGGGTTTTGAAAGGGCGCCGCGTCCAGTCGCGGCGGCGGCTTGACACGGGCGGCCCAAGAGTGAAACAAGGGGGCGAGGGAAAGCACGCGTCGTGGCCGCACTCGACGGCGTTGACGCCCATCGCAACGGCCGGGTCGGAGCCCGCCACCGAGGAGGAAGGTAGATGAAGATCGGGGTCCCCAAGGAGATCAAGAACCACGAATATCGGGTCGCGCTGGTGCCCGCGGGCGCCAAGGCGTTGGTGGACGCGGGTCACACCGTCACGGTCCAGGCGGGCGCCGGAGAGGGGAGCGCCATCAGCGACGACGAGTACCGCGCGGTCGGCGCGCGGATCGTGGAGGACGTCGCGGAGGTGTGGGGCGAGGCCGACATGATCATGAAGGTCAAGGAGCCGCTCCCCGCCGAGTATGACCGGATCCAGCCGAACCAGACGCTCTACACCTACTTCCACCTCGCGGCGGTGCCGGAGCTGGCCCCGGTGCTGCTGGACAAGCAGGTGACGGCGGTCGCCTACGAGACGATCCAGCTGCCCGACGGGCGCCTGCCGCTGCTGGAGCCGATGAGCGAGGTGGCCGGGCGGCTCTCCATCCAGGTCGGCGCGCGGTGCCTGGAGCGTCAGTTCGGCGGCAAGGGGCAGCTCCTGGGCGGGGTCCCGGGCGTGGACCGCGGCGACGTCGTCATCATCGGCGGTGGGACGGTGGGGCTGAACGCCGCCAAGATGGCGATCGGTCTCGGGGCGAGGACCTGGGTGCTGGACATCATCCTGGCGAGGCTCGCCTACCTGGACGACATCTTCGGCAACCGGATCACGACGCTGCACTCCAACCACACCAACCTGCGGTCGTCGCTCGCGCGGGCGGACCTGGTGATCGGCGCGGTGCTCGTCGCGGGCGCCCGCGCCCCGAAGCTGGTGACCGAGGAGGACCTCAAGCTGATGCAGGACGGCTCGGTGGTGGTGGACGTCTCGGTGGACCAGGGCGGCTGCATCGCGACGGCGAGGCCGACGACCCACGAGAACCCCACCTACGTCGTGCACGGGATCGTGCACTACTGCGTCGCCAACATGCCGGGGGCGGTCGCGCGCTCGTCGACCTTCGCGCTCACGAACACGACCATCAAGTACGCCCTCAAGCTCGCGGAGAAGGGCGCCGAGGCCGCCGCGCGTGAGGACCGCGTGCTCGGGCTCGGGGTCAACACCTTCCAGGGGGCGATCACCCACAAGGAGGTGGCCAACTCGCTGGGGCTGGACTACGCCCCGGTGTTCGCCTGAGCGGCGAGGTCGTCCTGAGCGGGGCCGCTGAGTTTTCCTGGTCGTGTAAGATCTTTTCGGGTCGAGCGTCGTTACATCGGAATAGAACCGACGGCCTCTGGAGTTGAGGTCGACGGATGAAGTTGCTCGATGCCGTCATCGACGAGGAGATCCATGCAGTCACAACCGCCAGAGACGATCTCGGACAAGAAGAAGGCCTTTCGCGAGGAGGCGCTGGTTCACGTGGACGCCCTCTTCGGGGTCGGGCTACGGCTGACCAAGAACGAGAAGGACGCCGAGGACCTCGTTCAAGACACCTACCTCAAGGCCTTCACGCACTTTGACAAGTACAAGCGAGGCACCAACTGCAAAGCCTGGCTGTTCAAGATCCTCACCAACACCTTCATCAACCGCTACCGCAAGAAGTCCAAGGAGAAGCTCCACCTCATCGACGAGAACGAGCACCGGCCGTTGGCCGAGCGCGCCGTCGCCCCGCCTGAGAACCCGCTTGAGCAGGGCGCCCTCAGCGAGGAGGACTGGTACCGCAAGCTCTTCTCGGACAACGTCAAGCAGGCGCTGGAGGAGATCCCGACGGACTTCCGCATGGTGGTCCTGCTTGCCGACCTGCACGACTTCAGCTACAAGGAGACCGCCGACATCATGGGGTGCCCGATCGGCACCGTCATGAGCCGCCTCTACCGCGGTCGACGGCTCCTGGCGGCCAAATTGGCCGATTACGCCCTCGCCGAAGGGATGATAACTCACGATCCCCGTGTTGAAGTGGTGAACGAGGACGGTGAGGTCGAGAAGGTCATCGAGTTCAAGCGCCGTCGGCGAAAGCGATCCGCGTGATCGCTCACCCCCCATCCTCAACACCCTACGCGATGGTCTACAAGCCCCTGGGACCCGCGGCTGTTACGCCCTCCCCAAGGGCCTTGTCGAGCCCCCGCCCGCCATCGCGGGCGTACGGGCTCATGGTCGGAGACGAGTAGAAGCTCATGGAATGCCGTGACTTCGAGTTTTTCGTTCACGCTTATGTGGACGGCGAGTTCGACGACGCCGAGTCGGCTGAGTACGAGGCCCACCTCGCTCAGTGCGCCGACTGCCGTCGCCTCGCTCGACACGAGCTGCTGTTCCGTCAGCAGCTCAAGGCCAGCTACGTCTGCGAGGTCGCCCCGGACACCCTCAAGGATCGCATTCGGGTCGCCATCGCGGACCAACCCCTGAGTGACATAAGCTTTGACGAGGGCCTGTTCGGCGCCGCCGAGGAGGAGCCTGGCGACGCCTTCGACCTTGAAGGCGGGCTCGACGAGGACGCTCCCGAAGACGAGGGCGAGGGTGCCCTGCCCGAGGAGGAGGTCTCGTCCCCGGAGCCGCTCCCCGTGGAGCCGCTCCCCGAGGAGGAGGTCGCCGCGGCG
>PBBL01000044.1 GCA_002716585.1 Myxococcales bacterium
CCGGTCGTCCCGCCGCCGGTCGTCCCGCCGCCGGTCGTCCCGCCGCCGGTCGTCCCGCCGCCGGTCGTCCCGCCGGTCGTCCCGCCGGTGCCGCCCGTGGTGTCGCCGCCCGTGGTGCCGCCGGTCGTCCCGCCGCCGCCGCCGCCGCTGCCCGCGGGGATGCAGTAGGAGCCCTGCGAGCCGAGCGGGGTGCACACATCCGAGCCGCTGCAATCCGAGCTGCTGCTGCAAGGCGCGACGCACGTTCCGCTCGTCGCGTTGGGGTCGGCGCTGTAGCACTGGAGCTCACCCGCGCAGTCGTCCGCGCTGGAGCAGGGCGACCCCTCGGTGCCACAACCCGTCCACAGCGCACCGGCCATCAGGCACACACTCAATGAGAACAGAACTTCTTTCAAAGACATTGATTCAACCCTTTGATTCGTTGTCGCGGCCCGGGGCCGCGTGGGTTTTCCCGCCTGCGTTGAACGGGGTATTACGACACATTGACGCCTGCGCGTTCTGGTTCGCGGCACGCGTCGGCTCCGAGATTTTACGTTCGGGTCACGCACCCGATGGGCGGTTGTCAGTGATTAGCAAGATGTGCACCAACACCCACCGTTCATATTCGCACGATCGCTGTGGATCGGCCATCAGCCACCGACAGGATGGTCTATTTACGCTGCGGTAACACCGGGGGGCTGTCAAGCGGAGGTCTCGAAGCTCGATGAACACGGGACGCACAACGCACACAACCGCGAGCGACGCCCCATGTCAGCGCCGCCCGGCACGCAGCGCCGCGCATGAGACCATAAATAACGGCGACTTGCAAACCCCTTGTCGCTGGCTCCGCCAAACCCGCCGCCCGCCCCGTCACCACCGCCAGAACAGATCGAACTCCGGGATGTAGGTCTTCTCGGGCAGCACGAAGTTCACCCCGGGCAGGCTCCAGTTCCCGTAACCCAGCCCCACCCGCAGGTTGAAGGTGCTCCACGCCCAGTGCAGGATCAGCGTCGCCGAGGACGCCCCCTCCACGTCAAGCACGTCGCTCTGCGCCTCCCCGTACACCTCCACCGTCGTGTACGCGTCGGGCATCGTCACCGAGGAGCCCGACCCCGACGTCCCCTGAAACGCCAGCGAGCGCAGGTGCAGCAACACCGCCAGCGTCTCGGTCCAGCGCCACTCCACGGTCGAGGTCCACTGGAAGTTGGTCACCGCCGCCGCCCCGTTGAGATCATCCTCGTTGTAGGAGCCCTCCGCCGAGACGTTCGTGTAGATCCCCTCCACGCTCAACGTCCACGACTCGTTGAAGCGGTACGACACCCCCATCTCGACCGGGACAACCTGGAACACCGCGGGTTCGCTCTCCTCCGACCAGTCCTGCAGATCCAGGCGGAGCACCGAGAGCTTGTTCGCCACCGACCAGCTCTCCGAGCGGTACCACTCGTACTTGCCGCTCAAGCTCGCGATCTTCGCCAGCCACGGCCAGGTGTAGGTCCCCAGATCCAACCGATCCAGGAGGCCATACTCCACCTTCCAGAGCCCGACGCGCGCTTCGCCGTCGCGCAGCGTGTAGGCGGTCGAGTCGGTGATCTGCTCGTCGGCGGTGTGCTCCGCGGCCGCGGGCGTCGCCACCCACACGCTGCACAGCACCACCGCGCCTACCAGGAGAAGGTGTCGCTCGGATCGCCGTCGTTCGTGCATGTCGCCGCCTCCAGGTTACAGGTCCACACTCCGTTGGCGGCGCGAAACTTCGTCGCCTCCCCCTCCACAAAGAAGATCACGTGCCCGCCCTCCACCGGGAGGCGGATCTCGTACGAGCCCAGCTCCGGGATGAGCCGGAAGTCCAGCGCGCTCAAGCTCACCGAGCCCTCCAGCTCCACCAGGCCGTCGATCGCCACCAGCAGCGGCGACTGCCCCACCTGCTCCAGGCCGCTGAAGCTCAGGCTGTCGCCCAGCCAGATCCGCAGGTCGCCGTTGATCAACAGGTTGTTGTCTTGAATTCGGTAGCGGCAGCCCAGAAAGTCGCCCCAGGCGACCGGATCCACCTGGGACTCGGTGAAGCCGATGATCAGCTCGATCGCGCCGTCGTTCGGATCGGGCGACGACCCACCCTCCCAGCCGTTGCAGACGCGCGTCACCCGCGCGAAGCCGTTGCCGTTCAACGAGGCGGGCTGCTCGCGCACCTCCAGGCCCGCCTCCCGCAAGCCGACGAGCCCGCTCTCCGCCCCGTCGCCCTCGCCCTCTTCGTCGAGCGCGCCCAGGACGTCGTCGAACAAAAACCCGAACCCCTCCGCGGCGCCGAGCACCTCCACGTACTCGGCGACCGACACGAGCAACCCGGCCATGCTCTGGGGTGTGAGGTCGGCGGAGGGCTCCTCGTAGGCCTGAAGCACGTCGGCCATGCTCGGCGCGTCGGGCTTCTCCTCCTCCAACTCGGGGTTGACGCACCCCGGCGACAACCAGCACGCGCCGAAACACACGGCGAGCGCGGGCCACCTCAGCCACCTTCTCTGTAAACCCATGGATCCCTTCCCTGTGGGGGAGCTTCAGCGTCTCCTGCTGCCTGCGACGCTAGCAGGGAACCTGGCCAGGATCAACGCTCCAGGGAGGCGGCGCTCAGTCTCGGGGGCGGAAGGAGGAGACCTCGGCGAGCTTCTCAAACAGCTCCCGCTCCTCGGGAGAGAGCGGCTTGGGGGTGGCGATCTGGATCTCGGCGAACAGGTCGCCGCGCTTCTCGCGCGTGATTGGCAACCCCTTGCCGCGCAGCCGCAGCTTCTGACCACCGCTGACCCCGGCGGGGAGCGTCATCGTCACGCCGCCGTCGAGCGTCGGCACCTCCACCCGGGCCCCAAGCGCCGCCTCCCAGGGCGCGATCGGCACCTTGACCCGCAGATCCGTCCCATCGACGTCGAACACCGGGTGCTCGGCGATGCGGATCTTAAGCAGCAGGTCACCGGCCTTGCCGCTGCCCACCCCCGGGCTCCCCTGCCCGGTCAACCTCAGCACCTTGCCGTCGGTCGTCCCCGGAGGAATCGTCACCGTGTAGGTCTGGGTCCGCTCGACCCACTGACCGCTCGACGGGTCCTGCTCCCGAACTCGCAGCGCGACCTCCTTGCGCGCGCTCTGGTAGACCTCCGACAGCCGCACCTGGATCTCCACCTCGTGGGTCTGCCCGTCGCGTCCCCTCGGGCGGCCGCGCCGTCCGCCGGGCCGACCCCCGAAGTTGACCCGGAACCCATCGCCGCCCGGGCCTCCACCGCCAAAGAAGGTCTTGAAGAAGTCGCTGAACTCATCAAACTCGACCCCGCTCTGGCTGAAGCCTCCGCCTGGGAAGCCCCCACCGCCAAAACCACCGCCGCCCCAACCCGGCGGCGGCTCGAAGCCTCGCCCCGCCTTCCAGTTCGACCCCAACGTGTCGTAGCGCTTGCGCGTCTCCGGGTCCTTGAGCACCTCGTAGGCCTCGCCGATCTTCTTGAAGCGCTCCTCGGCGTCGGGCGCCTTGTTCAGATCGGGGTGGTACTTGCGCGCCAGCTTCTTATACGCCTTGGCGATCTCATCCTGGTTGGCGCTCCGCTCGACGCCGAGCACCTTGTAGTAATCTTCATACTCAACTGACATGACTGTTGCCCTCACTCTCGAGTTCGCCTGGCCATCAGACCACCAGACACACTCGCCCGCAAGTCGGGCGAGTGTGTTTCCGAGCGGCGCTCAGTTCGGGGTCTCAAAGGAGAGGGTCAGCCCCTCCGAGCCCGAATCGACCACCACCGCGCCCCCTTCGGCCAGCTCGCCGCCGATGATCGCCCGCCCGAGCCGGGTCTCCAGCTCGCGCTGGAGCCAGCGCTTGAGGGGCCGGGCCCCGTACACCGGGTCGAAGCCCTCGCGCGCCGCCTGCTGCCTCGCCGCGTCGGTCAGCGTCAGCTCGATCCGCCGGTCGGCCAGCCTCGCCTTGAGGTCCGCGGTCATCAGATCGACGATCCGCGCGATCTCGCCCACCGTCAGCGGCTTGAACAGCACGATGTCGTCCACCCGGTTGAGAAACTCCGGCCGGAAGTGGCCGCGCAGCTCCCGCATGACCGCCTCGCGCGCCCGCTCCTCGATCTCGCCATCGGCGGTCCCCCCCTCCAGCAGGTGCGGCGAGCCGATGTTGCTCGTCATGATGATGACCGTGTTCTTGAAGTCCACCACGTGACCCTGGCTGTCGGTCGCCCGACCATCGTCCAGGATCTGGAGCAGCACGTTGAAGACGTCGCGGTGCGCCTTCTCGATCTCGTCAAAGAGGATGACGCTGAACGGCTTGCGGCGCACCTGCTCGGTCAGCTGCCCGCCCTCCTCGTAGCCGACGTAGCCCGGAGGGGCGCCGACCAGCCGCGAGACGCTGTGCTTCTCCATGTACTCGCTCATGTCGATCCGGATCAGCGCGTCCTCCGAGTCAAAGAGCGCCTGCGCCAGGGTCTTGGCCAGCTCGGTCTTGCCCACGCCGGTCGGCCCGAGGAAGATGAACGAGCCGATCGGGCGCCGCGGATCCTTGATCCCCGAGCGCGCCCGGAGGACCGCGTCGGCCACCAGCGTCACCGCCTCATCCTGGCCCACCACCCGCTCATGGAGGATCTCGTCGAGGCGCAGGAGCTTCTCGCGCTCCCCCTCCATGAGGCGGCTGACCGGGATCCCGGTCCACTTGGAGACGATCTCGGCGATCTCGTCGTCGGTCACCTCCTCGCGCAGCAGCTTCTGCTCGGAGCCGCGCGACAGCCGCGCCTCCTCCTCCCGAAGCCGCGCCTCCAGCTCCGGGATCCGCCCGAACTTGAGCTGACCCGCCCGATCGTAGTCGTAGGCCCGCTCGGCGCGCTCGATCTCCAGGCGCACCTGCTCGATCTCGGCGCGCAGCTCCCGCAGCCCCTCGATCGACTCCTTCTCCGCCTCCCACTGGGCGCGCATCCCGGTCGCCTGACTCTGGAGGTCCGCCAGCTCGCGCCGCAGGCTCTCCAGCCGCTCCTGGCTGGCCGTGTCCTTCTCCTTCTTGAGCGCCGCCTCCTCGATCTCCAGCTGCATCACGCGCCGCGTGATCGTGTCCAGCTCCGCGGGCATCGAGTCGATCTCGGTCCGCACCATCGCGCAGGCCTCATCGACCAGGTCGATCGCCTTGTCCGGCAGGAAGCGATCCGAGATGTAGCGGTTCGAGAGCAGCGCCGAGGCGACCAGGGCGTTGTCCTGGATCGCGACGCCGTGGTGGACCTCGAAGCGCTCCCTGAGCCCCCGGAGGATCGAGACGGTGTCCTCCACGCTGGGCGGATCGACCTGCACCGGCTGAAAGCGCCGCTCCAGCGCGGCGTCCTTCTCGATGTACTTGCGGTACTCGTCGAGCGTCGTCGCCCCGATGCAGTGCAGCTCGCCGCGCGCCAGCATCGGCTTGAGCATGTTGCCCGCGTCGGTCGCCCCTTCAGTCTTGCCCGCCCCGACGATCGTGTGCAGCTCGTCGATGAACAGCAGCACGCGCCCTTCGGACTCACGGATCTCGTTCAGGACCGCCTTGAGGCGCTCCTCGAACTCGCCGCGGAACTTGGCGCCCGCCAGCAGCGACCCCATGTCCAGCGAGAAGATCGTCCGCCCCTTGAGCCACTCCGGCACGTCGCCGCGGACGATCCGCTGCGCCAGCCCCTCGACGATCGCGGTCTTACCCACGCCCGGCTCACCGATGAGCACCGGGTTGTTCTTGGTCTTGCGCGACAGGATCCGGATCGCGCGGCGGATCTCCTCGTCGCGCCCGATCACCGGATCGAGCTTGTTGTCCTGCGCCTGCTTGACCAGATCCACGCCGTACTTGGCCAACGCCTCGTAGCTGGCCTCCGGGTGGGCGCTGGTCACGCGCTGGTTGCCGCGCACCGACACCAGCGCCTCCAGGAACCGCTCCGAGGTCACGCCGCGCTCGCGCAACACGTTCGCGCTCGCCGCGTCACGCGCGTCCAGGCTCGCGAGCACCAGGTGCTCGACCGACACGTACTCGTCCTTGAGCTGACGCGCCCTCTCCTCCGCACCGACCAGGATCTGCTGCAACCCCCTCGTGATGAAGATGCGACTCGGGTCGTAGCCCGGCCCCGACACCTTCGGGCGCTGCGTCAGCTTCTCCTCGACACGATCGCGGACCTCGTCCGCGTTCACGCTCAGGTGCGTCAGCAGCCGCGGCAGCATCCCCTCCCGCTGGTTGAGCAGCGCCCACATCACGTGATCCACGTCCACTTCATTGTGCCCGAGGCGCACCGCCTCCGACTGGGCCTGCTGAAGTGCCTCCTGAGACTTCTGTGTCAGCTTGTTCATGTCCATGGGTAACCTCCATAGCAAGAAGCATTCCGTCAACAAGGAAGCTATTCACCGCTGCCCGGGCGGCAAGCGACACCACAATCACCTCAAGTCCTGCTCCCTCGCGCCGAAAGACAGGTGGCGACATCGACCGGTCTGCTGGGCGGGTCACCCACGCCGTCCCCCAGGAGGTCCACCATGACACACACAGCCCATGACAACCGCCGCGCGCAACGCCGCGTCCCCATCGAGCTGCTCGTCACGCTGGTGGACGACGCCGGGCACTCGCACAGCGTCACGACCCGCGACATCAGCGTCAACGGGATGTTCCTCGGCACGCACAACACGAGCCCGTTCAGGCTCCGCCAGCTGGTCCAGGTGCAGTTCGAGATCCCGGACACCGGCGAGATCGCCTACCTGCTCGCCATGGTCATCCGCCTCATCCACCCTGCCGACGCCCTCGACTCCAACCACCCACCAGGGCTCGGCCTTCACCTCTATGGGCTCGACCACAAGCGCCGCGCCGACTGGGAGGCGTTCGTCGAGCGGATGCTCGCCGAATACAACCGCCTCTTCGCCGACGTCCCCTCGCCGATGCCCTCACCAACACCCCAGACGCAGCACCCCAGCACCCTGTCGCGCTCCGAGTACGTCGTTCACTTCGCCGACGTCGTTGATCTCGCCGCGGTCATGACCTGGGACTTCATCTACGGAGCCATGTTCCTCGAGACGGACCGCGTCGCCCCCCGAGGCACCCCGGTGCGCCTCCTCCTCGTCCACCCCGACGATCGCGCGGAGTTCCCGATCCCCGGCACCGTCGCCCACACGCACCCCACCGGCATGTCCATCGAACTCGACGGCATGACCCCGAAGCACCTCACCTTGTTCAAGGAGTTTGTCGAGCTGGGCGTCCCCGAGCTGGACCTGGGCGAGTCGTGCGAGCCGGCGTGGCTCGTGTGCGAAGACGAGGAAGAGGACGAGGTCGCGGCCTGATCCACCGAGACCGCGGCCTAATCCACCGTGATCAGCGCGTCATACTCCGGCGCGACGCGATCCCGCGCCAGGCCCCGGATCTCCACGATGTACTCGCCCGACGCCACCACCTCCCGGCTCAGCTGGATCGTGTCCCCCTCCCCGATCCCCTCGGCCAACGACGTCGCGCCGCCCGGCTCCAGCAACGTCACCGCCGCCACGCCCTCGACGCTCCCCTCGAACGGGGTCGTGATCTGCACGTCGGCGAAGATCAGCCCGCCCCCATCGGCGACCGGCACCCGAAACCGATCCACTTCCCCCAAGCAGAGCGCGCCGCCGAAGATGAAGCCGTCTCCAATGTCCGACGCGGTCGCGGTCGTGTCGTTGGGCTCGTAGAAGTCGTTGATGCAGGCGTCCACCGTCACCTGGTAGTCGCCCTGAGCGCGCCCATCGCCAGGGACGCGGAGCACATAGAAGCCGGAGTCCTCCGCGGTGTAGAGCAGCTCCCCGCCCTCTCCGCGCGCGACCACCGTCTGCCAATCGGGACCAAGCAGCTCCATCTCCAGATCGGCCCGGTCCAGCTCCAGGAGCACCGTGTCGAGGGTGAGCAGCTCGACGGCGAGGTGATCGTCGTCCCCACACATGGAGAGGGGACCGAAGGTCTCCGGGGGGGCCAGGAGCGTGGCCTCCTCCGCGACGTCGTCAGGCTCGGAGAGATCCGGCTCACAGGTCGGCCCACCACCGATGGGGCGCGCCTCGAACTGAAAGGCCCCTGACTCGGGCAGGCACCGGGCGCTGTCGCAGGTGTCCCCGCCGCTGTCGTCGTCGTCCACCGCGCAGATGAAGTAGGACACCGTCTCGACGCGCGCCGAGCCCACCACCGGGTTGGGGATGTCGGCGATGAACCGACCCTGGCTCGGCGACCGCATCGCTTCGGAGCGGTAGTTGCTGCGATCTTCGGGGTCATCCAGGGTCCAGAAGAGGGTCGCCTCCTGGATCGCGCTCTCGCGGTCGGTGATGACCGCCTCGATCAGGTAGTCCTCCTCCCCCTCCTGGTCGGCGAGCGGCTCGTGTTCGATCGTCGGCGGCTCACACGCGCAGCCGCCCATGCAGGTCGAGACCCCGACCAGGATGACGCTCAGCTCCTGCGTCGCCACCCCGCCCGTGCCATCATCGGCCACGATCGTGGCGCTCCAGACCAGCTGCTCGGCGATCTGAGAGCCCGTCGGCGTCCACACCAGGACCCCGCTTTTGGGCTCATCCTGGTCGAGGCTCATCCCGTCCGGGGCCTCCGTGAGGGTCAGCGAGACCTCCAACGAGTCGTCGTCCTTGACGCCGACGCGCGCCACCAGCGTGTCGTCCACCGCGAGGTCGAGGATCCGCTGGTTGCTCGTGGTGAACTCGGGGACGCCATCGGGCGGCTGCACCGCGACGATCACCTCGTGCGTCGCGACGCCGCCCTGGCCATCGTCCGCCATCAGCACCAGCGCGTGCTCTCGCCCGTCGGTGCCCGCGTCCGAACCTTGAGGCGACCAGGTGAGGCGGCCCCCCTCAAAGGACGCCTCGAACTTCGCGGCCGGAGGACCGTCCGCGACGGACAACGTCAGCGCGTCGCCGTCCGGGTCGGACACCGGGATGGAGACATCGAGGAGCTGGCCGACGCGCGCCTCCAGCCGCTCGGGGGCGCCGCTGAAGGAGGGCGCCCGGTTCGCGTCGTCGGCGCAGGAGAGCGCGCTCAGGGTCAGCGCGACCAGGGTGATGAGGGCTCGGTTCATGGGGGCGTGGGTCCGCGTCACGCCTGCCCGCGGGCAGGCGTCAGTTGTTCTTCTGGTAGTAGTCGAGGATGATCTGCCGCACCTTCGGGACGTCCTTGTCGCTGGGGGGGGCCAGCGCGATGAACAGGTGGTAGGCCCCGAGCGCCTTCTCGAAGTTGCCGTTGCGCGCGTAGGCGATGCCCATGCCCCGGTAGGAGTCGGCGTTCCACGGATCGAAGCTGGCCGCCTCCTCGTAGGAGGCGATGGCGTTTCGGATGTCACCGGCGTTGAGGTACTGGTTGCCCTCCTTGACCCGCGCCTTGCTCGTCGCGCTGTCGCTCTCGGGCGACCCCGAGGCGATGAAGAAGCCCTGGGCGTTGAGCTTGCGCTCCAGCTCCGCCTTGTCGATCGGCAGATCGAGCTGCACCAGGCGCGCCCGCTGCATGAGCAGCCAGGCCTGGGTGAGCGCGTGCGTCTGTCGCGGCGACGCGCTGATCACCTTGAGGTAGATCCGAATCGCCTCACCGAAGCGCTCCTGCTCGGAGTAGAAGTCGGCGATCAAGAGATCCGCGGCGAGGCGGTTGCCCCCGAGGCGGACCGCCTCGCGGGTGTTGCGCATGACGGCCTCCTCGTCGCCGAGGCGGGCGTGGGCCTGAGCGAGCCGCATGTGGTGCAGCGGGACGGCGGGCTCCTCCTCGACGAGCGACTCCAGGAAGCGGATCTGGCGCTCCCAGCGCAGCTGGACGTTCTCGGGGATGAAGTCGCCCTCCTGCGCGGCGGCGGAGCCTCCGAGGCCGAGCGCGACGCAGATCAGCGCGAGGAGCGCGGCGGTGAGGGCTGGGGTGCGGTGTCGGTGCATGGCGTGTCGTGGATCCATGGCCTGCTGGCGTAAGACGGAATAACCGGACGACTCAAGCGTATCACAGACGCCTCGGACCTGCTCGCGCAACACGCAGGCGTCAGGTCGGGGCGTTCACCAGGGGGCTCAAGCGCCGACGAGGCCGACCCCTGGCCAGTGGAGCCCATCAGGAGGGATCATGCAGCACGACGTCGAACCGAAAACCGGGCGAAAAATTCTTCGCCCCGAGTCCATCTCACTCCAGGTTCGTCAACCCGAGCCAGGCGAGCTGCGCGCGACCTTGACCGAGAGCAGCCGCAAGATGGCGCAGGGCACCGCCGCGGCGACCCTGGCGCACGTTCAGGAGCGCGAGCTGAGCGAGGAGGAGCGCGCCATCGTCAAGCGCATCGCCTTCGTCGCGCGCCTGATGGACAACGCCGTCCGCATCCCAGGCACCGACTACCACGTGGGCCTCGACCCGCTGATCGGGCTCGTCCCGCTCTACGGCGACTGGGTCACGTGCGGTGTCTCGCTCTACGTCCTGATCGAGGCGATCCGCCTGGGCACCCCCCCGGAGATCCTCGTCAAGATGGCCTCCAACATCGGCGTCGACGTCGTGGTCGGCTTCGTCCCGGGGCTCGGCGACGTGTTTGACGTCTTCTTCAAGGCCAACGCCCGCAACATGCGCCTGATCCAGCAGGACGTCCTGGGGCTGCCCCCGGTGGCCAGCGAGAACTTTCAGGAGGAGTGGGATCAGCTGCTCGCCGCGATCGACGACGCTGAGATCGTGGAGGGCGCCACCGACTCGCCGACCGAAGACGCGCCGTCGGCGCTCGCCAAGCCCGAAGCGCCCACCCCCGAGGGCGAAGCGCCTCAGCAGGAGGGCGCGATCGTGGCGCAGGGCTCCCCCGTCGTGGAGCGCGTGACGCCCACGGCGCAGGTCATCCCGCTCCGTCGGGAGGCGCCGCGGGCGCTGCTCACGCGCCGCCCGAAGGCGCTGGCGCCTCGCGACACCTCCTTCCTCCAGAAGGCGCTCGGCTACACGCTGGTCTTCGGGCTCATCACGCTGTTCATGTTGCCCTGGGCGTTCTTCGCGTGGCTCGCCTTCTCGGCGGTCGGCGGGTGAGCTACATCCCGCTGATCTCCAGGTCGAAGGTCACGTCGTCGCCACCGTAGCCGTAGCAATCGAAGACCACAAACACGTGCTCGTTCTCCTGGATCGGCGTATCGCTCCAGTCGATGGTCTGGTTCGGGCGCCGCTCCCCACAATCCACCGCGCCATACTCCACCTGACCGCCCGCCGTGTTGAGCGGCAGGATCTTGGGCCAGAACTCGTCCGTCGCGCCGTCCGCGGTGGAGAGCCGGACCTGCGGGGTAACCCCTTCGGCGGTCGTGAAGCGGTAGACGCGCATCTCGCCCGTCTCCAGCGCCGTCGTCTCGGTGGTGACGGTGTCCCCCATGGTGATCTCGCCCAGCTCCTCCGGCTCGAACGGGGCCGTCTCCCAGGAGAGGCGGTAGGTGTAGTCGTCGCCCCCGACGAACGGGCCCTGCTGTCCGGCGTCCAGGTTGCTTGAGTCCCAGATGACGGCGTACATCGGCAGGCCATCGGTGACGTAGGGGAACAGGAACTGCGTCCGCGCGGAGGTCATGTTCGCGTAGTCGTAGCCGAACGTGATGGGCTTGACCCCATCGTGGCTGAAGAGGACCGGGTCGATGAGGCTGTCGCCCTCCTTGGAGAGGGTCATCGTGATCAAGGTCCGGGGCGGCGCGTCGATCGCGTAGATGTCCACGTCGCTCCCCGCCACGCCGTTGTAGGTGTGCTCGCCGTCGTCGATGGTGCCGATGATGGCGTCGTAATCCTCGGACATGACGTCGATCTGGCCGAAGTTCGACTCGTTGTCGCAGTTGGCGAAGCAGTCGCCGTAGTCCTCCCCCTCCGTGATCGCGTCGCCTCCGGTGGTGCCCCCGGTCGTGCCCCCTGTGGTGCCGGTGGTGCCCCCGGTCGTACCGCCCGTGGTTCCTCCGGTCGTACCGCCCGTGGTTCCTCCGGTCGTTCCTCCAGTTGTTCCGCCCGTCGTGCCTCCGGTCGTCCCGGTGTCGCCCCCGGTGGTGTTGTTGGAGGTGGCGTTGCTGGTGGAGTTGGATGAGCCGCCGTCATCGGAGCCGCCGTCATCTCCGCAGGCAACGAAGAGGCAGGCGACGGTGATGAGCGCGAGGGCGACCTGAGTTCGAAGTGTGGACAGGCGCATGGGTTCTCCTGAGGTCGTTCAATACGATATAGATCAGGCGTGACGCGGTGACGCGTCTCGCGAGCGGTGACCATCAACCGGCCCAAGGAAGGTACACGAGGCGGGCGGGCGATGTGAAGCGGCGCCACCATCCGTGTTGAGCGGCCCGCTCAACGCGGACTTCTTCTGGACGCTCGCGGGATGTTCTTCGAAACTTTGAAGCCTCCGTGGACACTCATCCTCTGTGGACGCCTCAGGGCGTCGCGCCGACGGAGACAACCCAACCCTCTGGAGAGAGCCATGTCGCAAGCCCCCCCGACCCTTGAGGACGAGACCTTGATCACGCCGCCGAGCCAGCCCTGGCGGCTCTACGTCGGCGTGCTGCTGATCGGCGTCGCGGCGTTTGGCCTGATCACCTGGTTGCTCGGCCTTGGGCCGTTCGCCTACCGCCAGATCCTCTACGGGACCAGCGAGGTCTACATCCTGAACCTGACGGATGAGGAGGTGACCGTGCAGCTCGACCTCGGCGAGCCGGTCGCCATCGTCGCCCAGGGCAAGCACCGCACCCCGATCCTCGGAGGCACGACCACACTGACGACGCGCAACATGACCGGCGAGGTGCTGGAGACGGTGGACGTGTTCGTGGACGGGGCCCCGGTGATCTACAACGTCATGGGGGAGCGCTGCCTGGTGCTGTCGGACGTGTCGAGCTTCTACGTCACCTCGCGCGAGAACACGGTGGAGGTGCTCAAGACCTACCCGAAGGGCTCACGCGTGGTCGAGCTGCCCAACGACCGCGTGATCTGGCCTCGCGAGACGCTGCGCGATCAGGTGAGGAGCGCCGAGAAGGGCGTCTCCTGGGTTGAGATCGTGGCCTGCTCGCTCGTGGAGGAGGAGCACATGCTGGTCAGCACGCTGAACATCTTGCTGACCGAGCGAAAGAAGAAGCAGCGCGAGCTGGAGATCAAGCGCAAGATGATGATGGAGGGGGGGGGCGAGGCGGTCGAGACCTACCTCAAGAACAAGACCAAGGGGGGGAGCGGGGCGACCATGGCAACCCCCGAGGGTGATCGCCCCGAAGGGGGAGAGCCGACGGCGGGCGCTCCAGACGCCGGAGCGGCAGACGAGGACGGTGGGGTTGAGGTCCAGGAGGAGGCCCCCTGAACCCGAAGGGCGCAGGGGGGTGTGGTGGGTGCGAGGTGCGTCGCTGGGTCCGAGCCGAGAGCCGCGGTAAGCCGGGTTCTGGCGAGGACGATCATTCATCTAGGCCCGCCGTTGCCGACGGGCTCAAGCAACCTACCCGAGGTATGGAGCGGGTCGCCCCTGGGCCCCGAGGGGCCCACCTCTGTTCGGTCTTGCTCCGGGTGGGGTTTACCATGCGGGGACCTGTCACCAGGCCCCCCGGTGAGCTCTTACCTCACCCTTTCACCCTGACCTCGAGCGCTCGCGCGCCAGCGAGGCGGTTTGCTCTCTGTGGCACTTTCCCTGGGGTCACCCCCGGTCGCCGTTAGCGACCACCCTACCCTGTGGAGCCCGGACTTTACCTCCCGCGCCCTCCCTGACGGGAGGAGCGCCGGCGATCGCCTTGCGGCTCTCGGCCCGGACTCAGCGACGCACGCGCGCGCTCACTCCTCGATGGCGTCCTCGTAGTAGTAGAGGATCCGCTGGCACGAGGGGCAGCTCTCCAGCGTCTCACCGCGCTGGATCTGGATGTAGAGCTGAGGCGGGATCGCCATGAAGCACCCCTCGCAGTGGGCGTCACGGGCGGCGACGATGGCGCGACCGCCGCGACGGCTGCGGATGAAGTCGTAGCGACGGATGATCCCGGTCTTGATCCCCTCGCGGGCCTCACCGCGCTTGGCCTCCCAGCTCTTCAGCTCCTTTTGAAGAACCGCGATCTGGCCCTCGGCCTCCTGCTCGACGCCGTTGATCTGCTTGCGCAGGGCGGAGATCTTGTCCTCCTTCTCGGCGATCTGGCGCTCGTTGAGCTCGATCGCCTCCTTGAGGTGCTCGAGCTGCTCGCGGGTCTCCTCGGACTTGCGCTTGAGCTGATCCATCTCCTTCTCGACCGCGTTGTACTCCTTGGTCGAGGAGACGTTCATGAGGCGCTCCTTGCTCTTGGTGTGGCGCTCCTCAGCCTCATCGAGTTCGATCTGGCGCTGCCCCTTGAGGCTCGCCATCTCTTCGAGCTCGACCTTCTGCTGGTCAAGATCAGCCACGAGCTTGTCCAGCATCTTCTTGTGGTCACGGAGCTGGTCATGGATCGTCTCCATGGACTGCTTTCGCTCGTCGAGCTCCAGATCAATCTCTTGAACTTGTCGAAGCAACGTCAGTTGTTCTCTCAACGGTTCACCTCGGTTACAGGTCAATCAATGGACACAGCGGGCTTGCACAGAGCAGGCCCCAAGTGGGAAGCGCCTGGGGGATCGAAGCCCTCCAGGCGCCAGTCGGTGTATGATGAATGGGTGTGTTGTGAAACATTCGGGCGATCGGAACCCCTCCATGAGTGGCCCGCTCGCGCGTGAAGTGACGGATGGGCCCACCTGGACTCGAACCAGGGCGCCGCCGGTTATGAGCCGGCTGCTCTACCAACTGAGCTATGGGCCCGTATCTTGATGTACGGCGGGGCACGTCGAGACACCTCCCAGACAATGGGGTGTGTGCTTATAGGCACGTTCCGCTTCAGAGTCAAGGGCCACCCACGAGCCCCCACGATCACGGGGGACAAGGCGGGGGCTCAAGGCACGCCAGCGCGCCGCTCCCACCAACACCGCCCGGGGCCGTCCAGATCCTCATCCCCGAGGCGAGGAGGGGGCGACCAGGCGTAGCCGTCGGCGGGGGGCAGCATCATCTTCCCAGCGAACAGCGCGTTGTACGAACTCCAGCGCGGCTGCTCGCTCGGCCCTTCGGCCCGGATCAGGTTATGGAACGCAGCGACGCGGGCGTCAATCATATCGATCTCATGCAACACGATCGCCTCGATCAGCTTGGGTCGAACCGGCGATCCATACTCCAGGCGGCCGTGGTGCGCGGCGATCATGTGCTTGAGCTGGAGCGCCAGCGCGGCGGGGAACCCCTCCACGCGCTCCACCCACCGCCCCAGCAGGCCGATCCCGGACACGATGTGGCCGAGCAGCTCGCCCTCGTCGGTGTAGGCGAAGCCGGGCGCGGGAGACAGCTCAATCACCTTGCCCATGTCGTGCAGGATCGCCCCGGCGATCAGCAGATCGCGGTTGAGGAGCCCGGGGTAGTAGCGCTCGTAATGGGACGCGACGTAGCTGCTGAGGCGGACCATCGAGAGGGTGTGCTCAAGCAACCCGCCGCGGACGTTGTGGTGGTTGCGCCGGGACGCGGACGCGCACGAGAGCGCCTCCTCCAGCTCAGCGTCGCGGAGCATCTCCCCCATCAGCTCGCGGATCCAGCGCGAGCGGACCTCCTCCTCGACCAACCCGCGCAGCTGAGCGAGCATCTCCTTCGTCTCGAAGCGGCTCGTCGGCACGAAGCGGGTGACGTCCACCTGATCGGGGGGCAGCCGCTCGATCTGCGCGACGTTGAGCTGAAGCACGCCGCGCCAGGGCTCGGCGCGGGCCTGGACGGCGATCACGTCGCCGGGCTCAAAGGGGGCGTCCAGCCCGGGCGCGCCGCTCCAGACGCGACCCTCAATGGTGCCGGTGCGATCCGCGAGCCGCAGCTTCAGGTAGCGATCGCCGCGGCGCGTCTGGCCCTCCACGCGCTCCTCCACGAGGAACAGGGTCTGAACCAGGGTGTTGGGCTCCAGATCGCAGATGAAGAGGGATTTGGGGGTAGGGAGCATGGGGTTTCGCTGCCTCCTGAGCATGTCCAGCGCGCAACATAACTCGCCGGACGTTCAGATGACAACCTGTTCACCCCCGACGAACGTCTACAGCGAGTCCAGACGGCGCTCGACCGCGCGCACGACGGTCTTGCGGCCTTTGTGGGCCTGCTCGTAGGCCATGACCATCTCCAGCTCCACCTTGTTGAGATCGGTGAGCGCGCGCTCCACCTTGCGGACGTTGAGGGCGTCGTAGCCCTCGATCGGGAACTCCGCCTCATCGTCCGTCGCCGCGGCCACCTCCTCGGTGTCCTCAAGCTCGACGGTCTCAGGCTCGGCGGTCGCCTCCTCCTGCTCCGAGGTGACCTCGGCCGCCTCCTCCATCTGAGGGTGGGCCGCGCCGTTCAGGTGCTCGCTCGCCGCGTCGTCCGCTGGCTCCGCCTCGGGCTGCGCCGCGGCAGGATCCTCCGCCTTCGCCTCGCTCGGCGAGGGCTGCTCCTTGGCCTCGGCGACCTCCTCCGGGGCGTCCTGGGCCTCATCGCCGCGCGTCGCGGGCTGACCCAGCCGGGACAGGTCGTAGAGCATCTCAGCGCCAAGCCGAAGAAGCTCAACCCGACGACCGGTCACCTCGTAAAGCGTGTCCAATACCACCCCGGAGCAACCCAGGGCTCGCTTCGTTAAACCAAATGCGATGTTCATACAATCTCTCTGTGTCTCATCCTCATCCGACGCCTACCTGGTTCGTCCAGGCCCATCCACGGGCATCTCCCAGGAACCATAGACACCATGACGCACTGCGTCAATCCCCGTATGTGCGGGTATGCGTTGATGAACAGGTGTCGAGATGGAGAGTTCCGCTCAGGCGTTCAGGGGTTCAGCCCATGACAATGGAGAGCGTAATGGCGATCAGGACGATCGCGAGGAGGGCGATGATGCCAGCGAGCGCCCACAGCAGCATGTTGGAGCCGCTCGCGGGGCTGTCGCCGGGTGGAGGCATCATCGGGGTCTGGTTGACCGGCGCCGCGGGCAGATCGAGCCCGGGGATGGAGGCGTCTACGGCGGGTGCGCTCGGTGAGCTGCCCATGGCGGGTGGCCGAGACAGCGCAGGCATCGCGATCGTCGCACGCCCGAACACGGTCCCACACGTCGGGCAGATCCCTTCATCATCACCAAGCAGAGTGCCACACTTTGAACATTCGCGATCCTCTGTCCAGGCCCCGTCCATGCAACCTCACCCGTGGAAAAACTCTGCGTCCTCCTGTGACGCTGGAACGATGTGCTGTTCAGACGCCACAGGGAGGCCCTGTCGTCCAAAACCAACCTAACATCCACGGCCGCTTTGTCCAACCCCTCCACCCGATCCCATCACGCCATCAACGTCGACGCGCAGCGGGCGGCGCTTGACGCGCGCTCCTGCGCCCGGCGCTTGAAGACAACGCGTCGACGCGGGTATCGTCTCCGTCGACGAGGCTGCGCCGCTGTGGAGATTTCACAGCAACGCGGCAGGACGACTGAGGGAGCCATGACACTGCGGCGCGAGACCATCCGACTGAGCATCTACGCACCCATCCCGGTGTCCCACCACGTCGAACTCAACACCCTACGCATCAAGGGGCTGATCGGCCACATTCAGGTGCACGTGGTGCGCGATATCACGACCGGGATCGTCTACGCCGCCAGGCCGCGGCACGCCCAATACCTCGCCGGATCCCTGCCCTACCCGACGGGCTCGCAGCTCGTCGGGACGCTGCACGGCCAGGTCGAGGCCTGCGTCGCCACCGCGACGCACGGCGAGTCGGGGCGCGCCCAGACCGAGCTGACCCTCCTCGTCCACGCGCCCGAGTCAGGGCCGCAGCGCTACCGGGTGCTCAGCCCCCAGCACGCGCGGCTCGTCGTCACCGATCAGGCGCTGGAGCAGATGTGGCCCAACGGGGCGCTGCACCGGATCGTGTGGGAGGAGCCCTTTCAAGTGCTGGCCGAGCGCGCCCCAGGCGGCGACAGCCAACACCCCAGCCTCGACGTCCACGTGCGCCTTCACCAACGACGCGAGGCCGCCCCGCTCCAGATGATCGCGCTGACGCTCGCCCTGGACAACACCCCGCAGCTCCTCCAGCTCCCCGCCAAGGCCGAGTTCCTCCCTCGCCTCGAAGGCGAGGAGGCGACGTGGCTGCTCAGGGCGATCCGCTACTACGCAGAGCACCACGGGGTCCAGATGCCTTTTTAGGGGGCGCACGCCGCGAGCCGCTGCGTCAGCCTCGCCTGCGCGTCGGGGTCGCGGGCGTAGCGGTTGGACAGCTCCAGCCAGGCTTCGTCGTCCATCTGGTGCTCGGACAGGAGACGGCGCCGCTCCGCCGTCAGGCCCTCCGCCTCCTTCTCAAGGGCAGCACACCCGAGCGCCGAGGCGAGCGCGATGTAGCGCTCTGCGCCCGGATCAGGCTCCGGCGCCGTCGTCGCAGGCGGCGCGGGGGCGTCCGAATCGGGGGTCGGCGCCTCCCGCTGGGAGCGATCGCTACCACACGCCACCAGGACGAACAGGAGCGCGATGAGGAGGGCTCGCGAGGTGCTGTTGTGGGGGTTGAGCGTCATCACAGGATGATCAGGAGGGCTTGAAGCGACTCCAGGATCGCGTCCAGCTCGTCCATGACGTGCGCCCGCTCGGAGGGGCTCAGCGCGCCCAACGGCCGCTGCTCGCGCCACTCACCGTCGGGGGCGCGCCGCTCCAGCGTGTAGCGCGGCCCCCCCTCCAGGGTCGCCGTCAGGCGCCAGCGCCCGTTCGGATCGTGGTCCGGGGTCCACGACGCGAGCGCCGACGTGAGGCGCTCCACCATCCAGGCGCGATCCCCGCGACCGTAACCGCGCCACTGGACGGTGGCGCCGGTGTAGACGCCCTCATCCCCTACGCGGGCGTCGTGAATGGTCGCGGTGGCGACGTCCACGTCGAACAGCTCAAAGTGCATGGCTCAACCTCGGGGGTTCCAGATCACCTCAGGCTCACCCGCGCGCGCGTTCGCCCAGCGGCCGAGGACGAACAGGAGATCGCTCAGGCGGTTGAGGTAGACGACGGCCTCCTCGTTGATCGGCTCGGACTGCGAGAGCGCGACCGCGAGGCGCTCCGCGCGCCGACACACGGTCCTGGCGAGGTGCAGCTGCGCCGCCTGCATGGTGCCGCCCGGGAGGATGAAGTTGCGCAGCTCCTCCAGGTCGTCGTCGCAGCGATCGATGATCCCCTCCAGCGCCTCGGCCGCCTCGGGCTGGACGCGCTGAACGTGCGGCTTGTCGCCTCCCGGACGCAGCGGCGTCGCCATGTCGGCGCCGACCACGAACAGATCGTGCTGGAGCTGATCGAGGATCCGCTCCATCTCGTCGTCCTTGTGGCAGGCGCGGGCGACGCCCAGCACCGAGTTCAACTCATCGACCGTCCCGTACGCCTGGACCCGGAGGTGGGATTTGCTGACGCGCCCCCCTCCAAACAACCCCGTCGTGCCGTCGTCACCTGTTCGCGTGTAGACCTTCATGCTCCTCCTGAGCTGCCGTGGAGCGACAGCTCCAACGCCAGCATGACCTGACCGGTGGCCGGGTGCAAGTTCACCCCGGCCGCGCGTGTGATTGTAAAGCCCATCTCAGCCATCACCCGAGCGTCTCTCGCCGCCGAGACAGGCGAGGGCCCGAGGTAGAGGGCGTGCCGAACGCCCAGCGCCGCCAGCTCCGAGAGCTGGCCCTCGCCGAGGGGGCGGCGCATCGGGTTGATGACCGCGGCGGTGGGGCGAGGCTTGTCGTGCAGCTCGCGACGAAGCTTACGAAGCGCCTGACCGACTCGCCCCGGCCTGACCTCTATATGCATCCCGGCGCGGGTCGCTGCGCGCTGCAACGCCATGCAGCCGTGATAGTCCTCATCGACCGCGATGACGTGCTCCGCCTGCGCCGCGAGGCGAAACGTCATCGTGCCCAGGCCGCAGCAGAGATCAAGCACCCGCGCATGCCCCCGCAGGCGCTGCGTCACCCACCGCCCCAGGAGGCGCGCCACCCTCGGGGTGGCGTGGAGCCAGCTCCCCAGCGGGGCCTCCACCTCCACGCCTGGCGCGACCCTCACTCGCCAGGCGGGGCCCCAGCGGTCGATCTCACCCTCTTCACCTGTGACGATCACCTCCACCGACGCGCCCCCGGTCAGCGCCCGCAGCGGCTCCTTCCAAGGCAGCCGGGTGCTGGTTGACCCCACCTGCACCACCACCCGCGCCATCCCGGTCTCCTCGCAGGTCCAGATCCCGACCTGCTCGACCCCCGCGCGCCCATGCGTCTCAAGCACGTCGGCGACGCGGGTCATCAACGCGCGAAACCGCTCGGACTGAGCCGGGCAGTCGCGCACGTCGGCCAGAGATCCGTCCACCCGAGTGGATCTCAGACCGAGCGTCAGCGCCCCGGCCTCCCCCACTCGAAAACTCCCGCGCGCGCGATGCCCGAGGCGCTCCCCCGCGTCCACCCAGTCCAGGGGCACGCTCGACGCCCCAGGGGGTCCGTAGCGCCCCAGGATCTGCCGGAGCTGCTCCTCCTTCCAACGCCGCTCATGCTCATGGCTCATGTGACGCAGCGCGCACCCGCTGCACGTGTCGTAGTGATGGCACTATGGGTTGTGATGCTCGGGGGCCCGCCTCACCCAGCGCACCACCTCGGC
Source organism: Myxococcales bacterium (assembly GCA_002716585.1). GTDB lineage: Bacteria > Myxococcota_A > Bradymonadia > Bradymonadales. Next base: position 20,528 of record PBBL01000044.1, read on the forward strand.
CCAGGCTCGACCTCGTCGCCACGGGCCTGGCCTCACGACGACCTCATCGCCGGGGAGTGTGTGGGGCACGGAGACGAACCGCCCCGGCTCAAGCTGAACGAAGCCCTCCCCCAGGAACCCAAGCCCCTCGATGGTGACCGTGGTCGTGTCGCTCTCGTGCTCACCCATGCATGTCCCTCCCCATCGACCGGCCGCGATGGGTCATCGGTGACCCGGTTCAGGTCACCGATGACCCACCCGAGCCCTGGATCAGACCTCGCTCCATCGCCTGTTCATCGACAACACGCGCGATCGAGCATGTGGCACGTATCTTGATCAATGACCTACGTGGGTCAAGGACGGCCCACGAAACAGGCGGAGATGTCAATCGCCGACTCACAACATCAGGGAAGAGGATCTGACATGACAAAATCACCTGACAACGAGGTCGCCAGGTACAGCCAGAATGAGCTGATTGAAATGTACCTGCCCCTGATCAAGGCGGTGGCTGCAGCGCTCGCGAGCCGCCTGCCTGCATGCATCGACGCAGAGGATCTGACAGGGGTCGGGGTTATGGGCTTGATCGACGCGATCCAGAAGTACGATCCGGAGCGCTGCGACAGCTTCAAGAACTACGCGCGGATCCGGATCAAGGGCGCGATGCTGGACGAGCTGAGGGCGTTGGACTGGGTGCCGCGCTCGGTGCGGCAGGTCGCGACGCAGATGGATCGCAAGCGCCGCGCCGTTGAGCAGAAGATGGGTCGCACGGCGGACGCCTCCGAGATCGCGGCGGCGATGGGCGTCGACATGGAGCGCTACAACACCCTCCGGGATCGCGCCCGCGGGCACGGGATGCTGTCGTTCGAGGACATCGGGATGGAGACCGGCGAGGAGCAGCGCTCCTTCCTGGAGTGCGTCGAAGATCCGAACATGAAGTCCCCGGCCGAGGTGACCAACCGACGCGAGACGCTCGACGCGCTGGCCCAGGTGCTGGAGTCGCTCAAGGAGCGCGACCGGCTCGTGATCAGCCTCTACTACCTGGAGGATCTCAACCTCAAGGAGATCGGCGCGGTGCTCGGCGTCACCGAGTCCCGGGTCAGCCAGATCCACACCAAGGCGATCCGCACCCTCAAGCAGCGCCTGAAGACGATGTTCGGGATCGAGCACCTGCCGATCGCCGCGTGACCCGGGTGGCTCTCTCGGCCTAACCGACCAGCCGAGAGAGCCGGTCGCGGGCGGCCCGCAGATGAGGATCTTCACCCCAGGCGGTCTCGGCGCGGTCGAGCTGACGAGTCGCGGACTCGGTCTGTCCGAGGCACAGGTGCGCCTCAACCCGCAGCAGATCAAACAACAGGCGCGGTTCACGGAGCTTGCTGAGGCGATCGAGGAGGGCCTGGGCGTAGCTCTGGTCGCCGACCTTGAAGCGCGCGACGCTGTGCTCCAGGAGCATGATCCGAGGCGCCTCGTAATCGGGGTCGGCGGCGATCGCCGCGCAGAGGGAGAGCGGCAAGGCCCCGTGGTTGAGCGGGCGGTTGGGGGTGAGCCGAGCGCGTCGGAGCAGCTCGGTGGCCGCGGCGAAGTGGCGCAGCGCGCTGTAGGAGCGCGTCCCGACCCGCTCGGCGGCGCGCGCGGCGGCCAGCTCCCGGGTCTCCGCGCCAGAGGCCTGGAGGCTGTAGGCGAGCAGCGCGATGGCGTGGCTCACCATGGCGGGCAGCTCCTCCAGGTCGCCGAACAGCGCGCGGCACCACAGCAGGTTGGGCGGCTCGACGTCCCAGAGGTTCATGGACAGATCCACCTGGCGCCCCTCCAGGACCATCCTGCCGCTGAGCGCCAGGCGAACCCCGCGCTCACGCGCGAGGCGCCGCACCAGGGCGTCGGACGGGAGCGACGAGAAGAGGATGAACGCGATCCGATCGGGCAGCTCACCGTTCGGGTCGAGGCTCGGGTCGTAGCCCTCCTCCAGGTTCGGATCGAGGGTGGCCTCATCGAGCGGGCTCCCCAGGAGGTGGTGAGGCCGGGCGACGAGGCCATCGAACCCGGACAAGCCGTGCGCCAGGAGGTCGGTGAGCTGGCGCGCGAGCGGCCCATAGCCCTGGGCGCGCGCCCCACACCCGATGGAGAAGACCTCGATCAGGCGTGGTGAGGGGGAGGTTTCGTCGGGCGGCGCTGCCACAGGTCAGAGGCTCCGCTGGTGGCCAATCGAAAGGCGTCTACGCGCGCAGCCGGGCTACGCGACTGTTCAACACGAGTTCAGCTCATATCAACTCGTGTAGAAAGGTAGCTGCGAAGCAGCGATGCGCAGGTGAACTCAGCCCTTTGAACCAACTCAGGATGTCCAC
>PBBL01000045.1 GCA_002716585.1 Myxococcales bacterium
TGATGCACCTGGCACGCCCCGTGCTTTAGGTCAAGGCGTCGCGGCGATGAAGCCTCGACGCTTGAAGTTTTCAAACATGACCCAGGAGCATACCATGCAGAAGCAACTCATCATCCTCGCCATCGTCGCCATCTCCATCGCGTTCTCCACCGTGGCCGCGGCCGACGACACAACCCTCCACCTTGAGATGGACAAGGCGCCGGGGGCCGAGACCCACGACGGCTTCTTCCTCCGCATGAGCGCGGGCCTGGGCGGCAGCAACATCACCGCTGAGCCCGAGAACGGCGGGGACCGCGAGATCAGCGGCGCGGGCGGCTCCTTTGAGCTGTCGATCGGCGGGGCGCTGACTGAGAACGTCATCCTGCACGGGACGTTGGCGGGCGCCGGGATCGGCGAGCCCAACTTCCACGGCAGCGGCGACGCCTTCCAGGGCGAGTACGACGACGTCTCCCTGGGCTTCGTCGGGATCGGCGCGACCTACTACATCATGCCCGCCAACGTCTACATCTCGTCCTCCATCGGCGCCAGCAGCATCTCCCTGGAAGGCAACGACCAGGACCGCGACCGCGAGATGGACGACAACGGCGTCGGCCTCATCCTGCAGGTCGGCAAGGAGTGGTGGGTCAGCGACAACTGGGGCATCGGGGTCGCCGCCCAGACCCACCTCGGCGGCCTCCAGGTCGATGACGCCGCCGCCGGTGAGGTCGAGTGGGGCTACTTCAACTACGGCCTCCTGTTCTCCGCCACCTACAACTGAATCCCGTCCGACCTCAACCCGGTGACCGCGCCGCAGCGCGCCTCACCGGGCGGACGGCCACCACGAGGGGCGCCGCTCAAGCGGCGCCCCTCGTCGCGTTCACGGCCCCTCGCGCGCCCACGCCTGCACCCCGAGCGCCACCACCGCCGCGACCGCGAGCCCCGGGCCGACCACGATCAGGGTCAGGCGGATCAGGAGGAACAGGCAGGCGGCGAGCAGCTCAAGGAAGCCGCCCTGGAGGCTCAACAGCCGCGCGATCAGGTCGCTGTCGTAGAGCAGCCAGGCGGAGAGCGCGTAGATCGCCCCGAGGCCGACCAGCGCGCCCAGCGTCCCCAGCGGCCGTGGGGTAGGGGGCCTCGGCGACGTCGTCACGGCGACCTCCTGCCGCGGGCGGTGAGCATGGCGAGCATCAAGGCGTTCCCGATGGAGCCGCCCATCAAGAACCGCCTGCGGCCCTCGCGCTGGTGCGGCGCGCCAAACAGGTTGGCGGTCCGCGCCAGCGCCCGGTAGGCCTCCCCGTCGCCGTGGATCCTCGCCGCGGCGATGGCGAACCCGGTCGCCGACGTCCCGACCCCGAACACCACCGGCCCCGAGTCCACGTCCCCGAACCCGCCACTCGCCCCCGGCGGGTACTCGTCGATGCCCCCGAACCCCAGCGTGGTCCCATAGCAATGGGCCTTGAGGGCCTCCCAGAGGCCCCGAGAGGCCTCCACGTCGGCGAAGGCGAGGAAGTAGGCGACGAACGCGGTGCCGGAGGCTCTGGGGCCATCCACGACGCGCCCCGTGGGGGGGTGGAGGGACTGGGCGAGGAGGCCGGTGTCGGGGTCGCGGGCGGCGAGCAGGAGGCGGCGGACCCAGGGGGTGAGGGTCGCGGCGTGATCGGCGCCGGTGGCGTCGTCGTAGAGGGCGATGGAGGCGACGACGGTGGAGACGTCGGCGGGGTACATCTCGCCGGGGTAGGTGGCGAGCGCCCAGGGGGGCTCGTCGCGCAGGCGGGCGGCGAGCGCGCCGGTGAGCTGGTCGTTGAGCGCCGCGAACCGCGAGGTCGGCGCGTGCGTGCGGTGCATGCTGAGCGCCACGTTGAGGTAGCCCAGGTAGGCGTGGGCGGTCAGCGCCTCGGTGGCCTTGCCCCGCTCGCCCCAGCTCGCGGCGCCGAAGGCCATCGCCTCCGGGGTGACCATCCAGTCCAGGCAGGCCTCCATCGCGGGGAGGTGCTGGTCGCGCGTCTCCGGGTGGGCCGCGATCACCTGGCCCAGCCCCAGGACGGTCATCTGGCAGCTCACCAGCCGCCACTCCGCGTCAAACAGCGCGCTCCCGGTCAGCCCCACCTCCGCGCCCGCCTCCCGCTCAGCCCACCGCGCCATCTCCAGGGCCAGCGGCCCCTGCGCCTCGATGTCGCCCCGGTAGAGGTCATCCACGCCCACCCCGGCGACGTGCCGAGGGGCGACCGCGGTCGTGAGCGCGAACAGCGCGACGGGCAACCCCACGCGGAGCAGCCACGGCGTTGAGGCGTCGTTGGGGTCTGGCATGGGCGGTGGTGTCTCCTTGAGGTGTTTTTGTGGAGGGGCTCCTGACGCATCACCCTGGCGTCATCATTTTGTTTTTGGCCTCCGTGGCCCGCTGTCAGGAGAACGACGGTGGGCGGAGTTGCATTTCATGCTTGACACCAAAGTCGTATGGGCTTAGTGTCTGTCTTGCGTCGGGTGTATCTGACTTCCTTCAAGGATACGCTCGACGCCCCTTGCAGGTGCATAGCTCAGTGGGAGAGCGCTTCCCTGACATGGAAGAAGTCCGCGGTTCAAATCCGCGTGCACCTACTACGATGAAGACGGCCTCGCGGCATTTGCCGCGGGGCCGTTTTCGTTTGGGAGTCTACCGCACGAGTCCACATGGCTTTGCATCACCCCGCCCACTTCAGCCTCCGCTGACTCCCGAACCGTCTCATCCTTGAGTCCCAGATAGTGGCTTGTCAGGGGGTGGCCTGGGGAGTCTCTGCACAACTCATGTTCTTCGCTGATGTGATTACCCTGAGTTGTTGGGTGGCCACCTTGGTGTCAGCTGCACGAACATGTATGATTTCTGCATCAACTCAAGAGCAGGTGCAGATGGTTGTGGCGACACTCAAGGGCAAACTCTTACATCCCAGGAAGGGGAGGCGTTGTCTGTCCTCACCGTTGATGGAGGTGTGCCCCTCGCAGCGCTCGCTCGGGGGGGAGCTTCCTATGAGGTGCAGCGGCTTGAGGCCGCGAGGTTGCCTGCGTAACGAGACCTCCCATGCGTCTCTCATGGGTTGAACGCTCGCGTGCCAGGCGTGGCCATCAGGTTCCTCCTGCGGTGATGAGCGCTTGGGAGGTTGCGTGGGTTTGGGCAAGCGGTTGTCTTCCTGGGGAGGCGCTGACGCATCCGAAGATGGAGATCAAAATGAGCAGACAGCGCGTGTTTCGGTGGGTTGGTCTGATGGGGTGCGTCGCGTTCCTGGTTGGGTGTCCGCCCGACGACACAGCGACCCGCGGTGTATCCCTTGATCTGTCAGGCGTCGTGGAGCTGGAGGGGGCGGGTGATCTCCCACCCGAGCAGCGGAGCGCGCTGAACGTTCAGGTGCGGCTGGCCTTTGATGACGGTGGCCTGGTTGGCCTGACTCAGGCCGGGTCGGACGGCAGGTTCGTGTTCTCCAACGTGCCTGAGCGCAACATGCGGCTGGATGTCACTGCGGCGGGTTATGAGCCGGTCAGCGGGTTGGCCGTCTTCTACCAGGGCGGTGACTTCAGCCTGGAGGGTGAGGCGCCCGTTGTGGTGTCGTTGAGGCTGGATCGGAGGGCTCAGCTGCGGATCCAGTTGACGAGCGAGGAGCCCCCGGACGACTGGACGCAGGCTGCGTCTGGAGGGGTGGAGCTGTCCGGTGACTTCTCCGCCCAGACCTCGATCGACTCGGGCGGGGTCCTCACCTTGGTCGATGGGGTTCCACCAGGCCGCTACATCTTCACAGCCAACGTCCCTGGGTACTTGCCGCTGGTGCAGGCCCTGGAGTTGAAGGCGGGACTCAACGAACTCTCCGTCGAGCTGCGCCCAGAGTCCAGGACTGACCAGGCGGCTTCGCTTCGAGGTCGGGTGGACACGGGTGGCGAGGAGCGGGGTGGGGTCCAGGTGCGTGTCGTCTTGGACAACGGTCAGCTGTACCGGATGCTCGTCACCGATCAGGAGGGCTGGTTCGCGGTGGAGGCGGGCCGTCGGGAGCACACGCTGTTCATCTTCAAGGAGGGCTTTCAACGGGCAGCGGGCCACCCCGAGCAGATCGACGTGGAGTGGAGCGAGGAGCTGGAGACCTTTGTGGTTCAGGCAGACGGTCGGCCCCTTGACGAGGTGGTCTGGTCGCTGGAGCCCGACTTGAGCGCCCAGTTGACCGCCCAGCTGACCAGCGACGCCCAACCCCCGATCGCCAACTGGCAAGCCGCGTTTGTGCCTGCGGCGAGCAGTCTCAGCCGAGTTGATGGGCAGCCCTCGGACGCGCTGCTTGAAGTGGAGCCCGGCGGCCTGCTCTCCCTCCAGAGCCCGGTTCAGCCGGGGCTCTACATCCTTGACCTGGTCGTCGCAGGGCACCTGCCCTTGAGCGATGTCGTGTTGTTGGGGTCTGGTTCCAATGCGTTGGGTGAGCTTGAGCTGGTGCCTGAGTTGAACACCGAGGAGGCGCCCGTGATGCGTGGGGTGGTGGATCTGGAGGGCCGAGATGATGACAGCGGCGTGCAGGTGACTGCGTTGATCGAGGGGCAGCTGTTCACCACCGCGATCACCAACGCAGCCGGGGAGTTTGCGTTCCAGACCTCGCGCCGACCACATCGCCTCACCTTCTCCAGAGAGGGGTATGTCGCGCCGCCCGACCCCATTGAGGTGATCTGGCGCGACGACATCGAGGGCCAGGAGGCTGGCTTCGTTCGGCAGGCCACGCTGGAGCGGCTTGATGCGTCCCCTGTCGTGTTGGAGGCGCTCCCCAGCGCCACGCTGGTGGGTCGGATCCGAGCTGTGGTCGATGGGGGCGGGGAGGTCATCGCGTTGGAGGACTGGTCCAGCCGCGGCTTTGTGACCCTCGTGGGCGAAGACGCTGAGCTGGACCGCATCGCGCCGATCGTCGACGCGCCTGGAGGGCGAGGCCAGTTTCAGTTCGCGGGTGTCCCGCCAGGTCGCTATGAGCTGGCTGTGGCTGTGCAGGGTTTTTCGCCCTATTCGAGCGCGCTGCAGCTGGGCGAAGGGACCACGGAGCTGCCTGAGGTCGAGGTGGTGTTGCTTGGAGACGAGGGCAGCGACGGGACCGAGTGGATGCGGGGTCGCGTGTCCCTGGAGGGGCAGGTGGAGGCGGGCGGCGTGCTGGTTGAGGCGCGGCTCCGTGGCGCGTTGGTCGCGACATCTCTCACCGATCGCGGTGGCTCGTTTGCGTTGCCCTTGTCGCGAACGGATTACTCCCTCGACTTCAGTCGTGACGGGTTCAGCAGCCTGCGGGATGTGGCGGTGCGGTGGGATGAGGGAGACGCGCGGTTTGAGTTTCAGGGAGAGGCGCTCGAAGAGGGCGCTGGCCTGGAGCTGGGACGGAGGACCGGGCAGATATCGGTCAGCGCGGTGATCGAGCCAGCCTGGATCCCTCCCGCGCAGCGTCAGATCACGGTGCGCCTTGTTGGAAACGGTGAAGACCGCAGCGCTGAGCTGACCGGGGCGCCCTTCGTGTTCACCGACGTGCCTGTTGGGGATTACATCGTGTTCGTCCAACGGCCAGGCTTTACCTCCGTCCAGCGTAGCGTGCGCCTTGAGGTGGGGGCTCTCGAACAGTCGCTTGAGCTGCCGGTGAGTCTCCTTGAGCTGGCAGACGCGGGCCTTGTGCTGTCGGGCCTCACCCTCACCTCGGACAACCTGCGGGAGGTGCCTGACCTGAAGGAGGCCAACCTCTCAGGGGTCACGATCGTCGGTGAGCAGGGCGGCGCCGCTCAGCTCTGCGGGCTCGATTTGGAGGAGGCCAACCTGGTCGGCGCTGTTCTGGAGGGCGCCGACCTGCGCGGCGCGAACCTGTCCGGGGCGCGGCTGGACAACGCGCTCCTGACAGACGCCTTGATGAGCGGTGTTACGGCGCGCGGCGCCAGCTTCTTCGGGGCCAACCTGGAGGGAGGGGACTTCACCGTCCTGTTCGATGACCTCTCCTGCGAAGGGGGTGAGCTGTCCGTGCAGCGCACCGATCTGACCAACGCCAACGTCTCAAGCGCCAACCTGACCAACACGCGCTTCGCTCCTGATGAAGCCGGGCTGGAAGGCGATCCGTGTGAACCTGCGGCCTCGCTCCGCCCTCTCCTGGACAACGTCCGCTGGAACCAGGCTGATCTGACGGGGGCTCACATGCCGGGGGCTGACCTGGGCGGCGCGATCCTGACCAACACGCTCATGGTCGACACCGATTTGTCGGGGGCTTGCCTCGCTGATGCGGTCCTCACCGGGGTCGCGTTGATCCGGACGAGCCTCGAACACGTGAACGGCGCAGGTGTCAGCTTGTCGGGCGTGGTCACGGAGGGCACGCGCCTTCGTGGGGCGCGCCTGGACGGGGCGAGGATGGTGGGTGCCCTGTTCAGCAACGTAGAGCTGAGCGAAGCGAGCCTGGTGGGTGCGGACCTGCGCAGCTCGGAGTGGATTGATGTCACGCTCGTGGGTGGCGTTGATTTCAGCGGCGCGGATCTGCGGAACGCCGTCCTCAGTCAGGAAGACGCGCGGGGCGTGGTGCTTGTCGGAGCGCAGCTGACCAACGCGGTGCTCGCCGGGACCAACCTCGAGGGGGCCAACCTGGAAGGGGCCAACCTGCTTGGCGTGGATTTGACGTTGGCCATCTACAGCCGGGACACCAGGTGGCCGTCCGGGTTTGAACACCGAACCGTGGACGCCCTTGGTCCCGAGACCGAGCTGGTTGGGTTTGTGTTCCCTGACGGTCACCCGGCGCGCAACGTGGATCTGAGCCGCGCCAACCTTCAGGGGGCGCGCTGGTTGAACGCCGACCTGAGTGAAGCCAACCTGTCCGGCGTCAACCTGCTCCAGGCCAACATCTCAGGCGCCGACATGAGCGACGCCAACCTGGACCTGCTGCGCGCGTTTGAGCTTGTGGGCACCTGCCCTGCGCTGCTCCCTCCCGGCTGGATCTGTGATGTTCAACCGTCCAGCGGTCGTCGGGTGCTCGTCGGTCCCGGGGCTGACCTGGTGGGGGCCAACCTCGTCGGGCTCGACCTGTCCGAGGCCGACCTGACGGGGACGCGGCTTTACGGGTTGCCGGGCTGCCCTCCGTTGCCCGATGGGTTCCTGTGCGCAGGTACGGAGGATGGCGAGTTTGTGCTTTTTGGCCCTGGGTTGGACTACTCAGGCGCCGATTTGAGCGGTGGTGGTGGGTTTTTCATCCCGACAAACAGAACCTTCGATGGTGCTGATCTGGTGGAAACCAATCTGGTTGGGAGCAGCCTGCAAGGGGTGGACTTGAGTGACTCGGAGTTGACTGGGGTTCGCGCCTTCAATCTCGTGGGGGAGTGCCCAGCAGCGTTGCCTGAAGGTTGGGAGTGCGTCCTTCAACCCAGTAACGGCCTGGTCGCCGTTGTGGGTCCGACCGCGAACTTGTCAGGTGCCGATCTCTCCGAGGCGGATTTGTCTGGCCTGGATCTGTCTGAGGCGCTCCTGGTCGGCAGCGATCTCTCCGACGCCAACCTGACCGCTGCGAACCTCGCCGCTGCTGATTTGACCGACTCCACCTTGATCGGGGCTCAGCTGAGTGAGGCGAACCTGCTCGATCCCGTCGTGGCGAATGTGCGAGCGTACGAGCTTCAAGGCGCATGCCCGGAGCCCTTGAAGGACCGCTGGGAGTGCCGAACTCATGCATCCAGCGGCCTCGCGTTTCTGGTCGGTCCTGGCGTCAACATGACGGGCAGCGATCTGTCCAACACGGATCTGTCCAACCTCACGCTTGATGGAGCGACCCTGTCCGGTTCCGCCCTGGCGGGGGCCAACCTGTCGGGGGCCTCGTTGGCTGCCACTCGGACGTATGGCGTGCTCGGTGGGTGTCCTGCCTCGCTGCCCGAGCGCTGGAGCTGTGTTGAGGCTCAGGCCACGTTCATCCTCCTCGGGCCAGGGAGTGATTTGAATGGGCTGGACCTCTCAAACGCTGCCTTGACCGAGCTTGACCTGGAGGGGGCGCAGATCACAGGGACGGACTTCTCCAACACGGACCTGCGCGGCACGAACCTCTCAGATGTCATGGCCGTTCGGTCCAACTTCACCGGGGCGTTGATGGACGGCGTCCAGCTCGCCGACTCCCACCTTAACGAAGCGATCCTCGCTGAGGCCACGGTCGCTTCGCTCGCTGGCCCCTGTCCAGCGAGCCTCCCGCCTGGGTGGAGCTGCGTCGAGCTACCCGCCGAGGGGCGCGTCGCGCTGTACGGGCCAGGTGGGGTTGGGCTGAACCAGTGGGGCGTGGATTTTTCGGGCGCTGACCTCTCCGACCTCGACCTGGAGGGTCAGTGCACCGAAGGCATCCTGGGGTGTCCCGCTGCGTTGCCTCCCGGGTGGTTCTGCGCGAGCTGGCCTGGTCCCGCCGAGTCTCCTGAGAAGGCGCTCGTGGGTCCTGGCGCGTGTGTGTTCCTCATCGACCTGTCGGGCGTTGACTTGTCCGGGGTTGACTTGTCCGGGGCGGCCATGAGCGGCTCCAACCTCTCCAACGCGTCGCTCGTGGGCGCTGACTTGTCGGGCATCAAGCTCAGCAGCGGGAGCCTCGCCGGGGCAGATTTGTCGGGGGCTGACCTGAGCGACGCCGACTTGTCGGACGTTGATTTGACCGACGCCGATTTGACCGGCGCCGATTTGACCGGCGCCAACTTGACCCGCGCCACGTTGATGGGCGCCAACCTGGGCGACGCAACCCTGGCTCGCGCCTCGCTCGTCGATGTGGATTTGTCGGATCAGGATCTTTCGAGCGCCGAGCTTGTCCACTTGAGGGCGTACGGTCTGCGAGGGGCTTGCCCTTCGCTTCCCCCAGGGATGAGCTGCGTCTTGGGTGCGACCATGACCTTCAGCGTAGTGGGTCCCGGGGTCAACCTGTCTCCGCTCCCTGGAGGGAGCCAGGGCGCGGATCTGAACAGCGCGGATCTTTCCGGGCTGAACCTCACCGGCGCCAACCTGCGCCAGGTGATCTTCACCTTTGCTGACTTGTCCAACGCCGTCCTGGTGGACTGCAACCTCCGAGACGCTGAGCTGATCGCCAGTCGCCTGGTGGGGGCGGATCTGTCCCGAAGCACCCTGACCGAAGCTCGGCTGGGGCTGGCCGATTTAACGGACGCGACGTTGAGCCAGGTTCGTTCTGCCAACCTCAAGGAGTGCCCTGACGCTCTCCCAAGTGGGTGGAGCTGCGCAGCTCATCGGATGGGTTCGGGTGCGACGCTCGTCGGCCCTGACGTGAACCTGTCGGGGACTTCCGTGCTTGGACGCCCCGACGTGTCAGGGGCTGAGATGCCTTTTGCGGACCTGTCGAGCAGCGACTTCTCCGGGATGAACTTCACGAACGCCGATCTGTCCCAGGCCAACCTGTCCGGCAGCGTGTTGACGGGCGCATCTCTTGAGGGCGCCGACCTCTCCATGGCTGTCCTGACCAGCGCTCGCTTCAGCGGAGCCAACCTGACGGGGGCCAACCTCGCAGCGGCGTCGATGTACGGCGCGGAGACCTACGATGTGCAAGGTTGCCCCGAGCAGCTCCCCGCGGCCTGGATATGTCGCACGATCACGTCAACCGGGGTTGTGAACCTCCTGGGGCCTGGCGCCCAGCTGTCCAGCAGAGACCTGGACAACGCCTGGTTGGGACAGGTTGATCTCTCGGAGGCCAACCTCACGAACGCCTCGTTGTTGAACGCGAACCTCTCCAACAGCACTCTGTCTCGTATCCGACTCACCAACGCGAACCTGACCGACGCCAACCTGTCCGGGACGGAGCTATCAGGTGCGGATCTCTCGGGGGCCAACCTCTCAGGCGCGGATCTGTCGGGTGCCGACTTGACCGGGGCCAACCTCGCAGGGGCGACCGGCACAGACATCGACTTTCAGGACGCAACGTGCCCCAATGGTCTCCTGGAGCGTGACTTCAGGAGGTGCGGCTTGTGAGGCTCGACCTCAGCACGCGGACTTGAACCGCGTGCACCTACTTCGATGAAGACGACGTTCAAAGGCCTCACAGGTTATCCTGTGGGGCCTTTCGCGTTTCAGATCCCACACCGAGGTCCCACCCAACGTCTGCTCAGGTCGGCTTGCGCTTCCATGAACCATGGTTTATCGTCGGATTGTCTCGACGCAATAAACAACATGAAGGTCCATCGCACACCTTCATACACTCCTGGGAGCTTTGATCAGAATGAGCACACGGCTTCACGATGTCTTTGGCTTGTATCAGTTCACCCCCGGTCGCCGGATCTTTGCCCTGACCAAGATCAGGGACAAGGCCCGCGAGGAGGATTGGGGCGCGTTGGTGGAGTTGGCGAGCGAGGCGATCGAACACGACCAGAAGGCGTTGCACCTGCACAGGCGGTGGCAGACCCTCAAGGTGAAGGCCAAGAAGACCACGCACCCTCAACCCGAGTCCGACCAGCGTGGTACTCGGGAGATTGACGCGGACCTGGACTCAACCCTTGGGGGCTGGCACCAGGCCCTCCAGGGGTTGCTCAGGTCCTCCAGGCTCCCCGCTGAGCTGCGCGTCAGCGCCCAGACCCTCAAGGACGAGCTGTTCCCCTCGGGGGTGAAGGCGATCACCCAGCAGCCGTACATTGACGCCATCGCCTCGGTCAAGAGCATCGTCGCTCAGGCCAACGACCAACTGCCTGACGGCGTTCCGCTCAAGAGCCACGTCGATCGCCTGGGGTATGGGCACTTCATCCAGGCGATCGACGCGCTGAGCGATGAGCTGGACGCGGTGATCAAAGCGGACAGCCCCGACCCCGATGTGGTCTATAAGGACGTCACGAGCGCCAACAGCGTGGGTCAAGAGCTGATGCTTGAGGTGATGGCGGAGATCATCGCCCAGACCCGGAAAGAGCAGGCGCGTCGAGGTCGCTTCCTGGCTCCCATCCTCGATCAGAATCAGGCGATCGCCGAGCTGCATATGGCTCGACACACCGTGGTGGACGTCAACCCGACGACGGGTGAGCCTGAAGAGGACGAGGCGTGATCGGAGGCGGCGCTTGGGTGTCGTTGGGGAGGGGGGGTGACCCCCTCTGAGGACGATGCTCGACCTCAAGTCTGGAGGGTCACCCCCCTCGAACGATGGTGCGTGGCCGTCCGTGGAGGGGGATGACCCCCTCGTGTCGCGATGTCTGACCGTCCGTGGAGGGGGGTGACCCCCTCGGTGGATGGTCGCGCATGATCATCGTGGGGGGCGATCCCCTCGGCGGACGGTCGTGCATCGCGCGAGCAGGGCTCAACGGGCATGCTTGACTCAACCTCAAAGGCGACATCATGACCTGCCATCCTTATGCGTTTGAATCCGCATCTCAGTCGGCTCGGGTCATTCACTTAAACAGTGGCTGAATCGTGTTGAGGTTTCTGGGCTGAGTGCAGGTCGCTTGTTGCCTTGATGCGGAAGATTCACCACACCTGCGGCGGCGCCTCATCCGACGCCTCAGCGTCGAGGGCCTGGAGGCGGGCGCTCATCACCTCGCGGTGGATGGCGTAGAGGGCTTCGAGGGAGACCTGCTGGAAGGTCTTCTTGAGGGCGCGCACGAACGGGTCGTCGTCGGTGAGGGCCTTGACCTGAGGGGAGAGCGCCTCCACCTCGTTCAGGAGGGCTTCTCCAGCGCTGCGGGCGTCGTCGTCCGAGAGTTCCCCGGCGAGCACCTGCTCGCCGAGCGCGAGGGAGCGGCGGCTGAGGGCGCGGACACGGCGCTCGACGACGTAGCGGGTGAGGAGGTCGTCGGGGGAGTGCCTGGCGAGGTCGTCGCGCAGGTCATCGAAGAGGATCTGGAGGGTCGCGTCGTGGGTGGCGCCGCCGCCCGCTTCGCGGAGCCAGTCGGTGGCCAGCTCGGTGATGGCGTCGGTGTCGGCGTCGTCGCCGAAGGCGTCGCGGAGGCGTTGTGCTACCTGGGGGAGTTCAATCAAGGCGGCCTCCTAGGCGCGAGCGAGCTTGGCGCGGGCGGCGGCCCAGTCCTGGGCCTGCATGGAGGCCTTGACCTCGGACCAGTCGCCGACGCAGTTCTCATCGACGTGGCGACCGACGATCTGAGCGGCGCCGCCTTGCAGGTAGGCGACGAACAGCCGCTCCCTGGGGACGCCGCTGGCGAGGAAGGCCTCGACGCACTCGATCTGACGGGTGTAGGAGTTGGGTGAGGTGAGCCCGGCGAGCTGGAGGGCGTGCTGCTTGAGGACGTCGGTGGAGCCCTCGTTGAACTCGGAGCCGACGAAGGGGATGAAGTCGGCGGCGGTGTTGCTGTGGAGCATCTCGTGGGGGACGGTGCCGGTGTTGGCGGTGGTGGCGTTGACGTAGTTGACGCCCTCGTGGGCGAACCCGTTGAGGTTGCCGTGGGTGGGGGCGACCCAGGTGTCCCAGTCGTAGCTCGTGCCGCCGTAGACCCGCTGCCAGGCAGCCTGGAACTCCTCCTGGCTCAGGACCTGCACGTCGCCCTGTGAGATGGTCTTGTACTCGCCGAACGCCTCTTGCAGGATCGCCTGGGCGCGCGCCCCTTCGATGGGGCCGCCGCGGCGGCCCTCGCCCTCAACGACGGGCGCTCCTACTTCGGCGCTCTGCTCCCCGTTTTCACCGGCCTCGTTGTGTTCGGAGGCGGGCTGTGGGGTGACGTGAGGCTCCGACTCGCCGTGGTCGTGATCGGAGTGCATCTGCACGGCGCGCATCTGGACGCCGGTGGAGCCGCCCCCGGTGGCCCCGGCGCTCAGCAGGTGCTCGGCGCTCTTGCCCTGCACGACGGCGTCGGCGACGGCGTCGGCATGCCGCTCATAGGCGTCGCCGACCTGACCGACCCCGCCGGGGACGCTGACCCCGGAGCGCTGCTGGACGACGTGAGCGGCCTCGTGGGCGGCGGTGTGCAGGTCGGGGGAGTCCTTGAAGGCGACGGCGTTGCCCGTGGCGTAGGCCATGGAGCCCATCTGGGTGTTGGCCTTCGTGGCGGCGCCGCCGACGTAGGACTGGATCCCGGAGACGTCGTGGCCGCCGAACGACTTCTGGATGGCGTCCATGTGCGGCAGCGACGACGCGCTGCCGCTCAGGCCGGACGCGGCGGTCTCGTGGATGTCCACCGCCGCGCCGCCCGCCTTGTGCTGGACCGCTCGGCCTTCAAGGAACGCGATCACCCGCTCGCCGGTCACCCCCGAGGCGCTCCGCAGCTGGATGGCGTTGGACACCGGCACCCGCTCTCTGGGGGCCTCCACCTGCTCTTTGGCCTCGCGGCTCTCTCCCTGAACTGCCTGCTCGTGCTGAAGCATACCCTCTCCACACATGAAACGCGCCAACCAATCCAACCTCACGCGTCATACAGTAGGCCGTCGCCTGCTGTCCGTCAACATGGGCGCGCAGAGGCGTGATCGAGGCGTCGGCGCGGTTGCTTTGAGCCCGTAGAGAGGTGCTTGGCTCAAAATGTGTGAACATGTATGGTTTCATTGCAAACTGGAATGAGGGCGATTTGGGTCATTGTGACCCCTGACCCCTCATGATGGTCAAGGATGAGGGGGTCACCATGGGGCGACCCGACCCCTTGAGAAGGAGCGACATGAGCACGACGCTGCTGCGCCAGTGGCACACCCTGCGCCAGATCCCCCGCTACCCGAAGAAGATCGACGCCCGCACCCTGGTGGAGCGCCTGAAGGCCGAGGGCTACCCGACGACCCAGCGGACGATCCAGCGCGACCTTCAGGCGCTGAGCGCGGTGTTTCCGCTGGTCTGTGACGACTCCAGCAAGCCCTTCGGGTGGTCCTGGATGAGGGACGCCCGCGGCCTGAGCCTGCCGTCGATGTCCACCTCCACGGCGATGACCTTCCGGCTGGCCGAGGCGTTCTTGAGCCACGTGCTGCCGCCCGCGACGCTGCGGACGCTCCAGCCTCACTTCGAGCGGGCCGCCGAGGTGCTCCAGGCGACCCCGGGGGGGCAGGGGCGCTACCCGGAGCAGCTCCAGGTGATCCCGCACGGGCAGCCGCAGCTGCCCGCCGACGTCTCCGAGGCGACGCTGGAGGCGCTCTACGAGGCCCTCTTCAGCGCGCGGCGCCTGGAGGTCACCTACCACAAGCTGGACGCGCAGGAGCCCCAGGAGTTCGAGGTTCACCCGCTGGGGCTGGTCGCCCGCGACCACGTCCTCTACCTGGTCGGGACCCTCTGGGGCTACGACAACCCCGTCCAGCTCGCGGTGCACCGGATCCTGCGCGTCGTCGTCTCCGATCAGCCGCGGCGGGAGCTGGACGGGTTTGATCTGAAGCGGTTCGTCCACTCGGGCGAGACGGGGTTCCTGGTCGAGCCGGAGCCGATCGAGCTGGAGCTGCGCGTCGCCCCGATGATCCAGCGCCTGCTCTCCGAGAGCCCGCTGGGCGAGGATCAGCGGACGGAGCGGCTCGCGGATGGTCGGGCGCGCTTGACGGTCACCGTGCCCTACACGAAGAAGCTGCGCGCCTGGGTGCTGGGGTATGGCCGCCTCGTCGAGGTCGTCCGCCCCGAGAGCCTTCGGGCCGCGGTCCGCGACGAGGCGCGGGCGGTGCTCGCCGTGTACGACGACGCGGTGGGTTGATGGGTTGTGGTCGAGGTCCTCCACCGCGCGAAGGGGGAACAACCGCTGTCATGGAGGCCCGCGAGCTGAGCGTCGTCGCGGGTGTTGACCTCGACCTGGCAGCTATTCTTGCACGGCGCAGCGACAGGTCGCGTCGCACGTCGTTCACGCCCAACGCTCACCCCCTGTGTGGGCGTCGCTCGTCACAAGGGGGGCGGGCCGTCACAACCCGGGTGCGTTGAGGGTCGAAGCGATCCCTCGTTTGGCGTATACTTCACGTGACCCTGAGCTGCACGACGTTGACCATCACAACCAGGACGGATGACATGCACCGAGAACACATGAGACGGGGGCAGCTCCTGCTGGCCGCGCTGCTGGCGCTGTTGGTCGGCGCGAGCGCCTGCGGCGATGAGGGTGGGTCGGGCTCGGGGGCGCCGACCATCAACAACTTCAGCTTCAGCCCGACGGTGCTCCCAGCGGGGCAGCAGACGTTGATCACCGGGGCGGTCAACATGAACGACCCGGAGGGCGACGTGAACGAGTTCACGGTGGCGATCGGGGCGCCTGACGGGTCGAGCGTCAGCCTGTCGGGGCCGATCGACAACCCCACGGCGGTCACGATGGGGGTCCTCAACGTGGCCGTCACGGTGACCCCGAGCGTGGCGGGGATCTACACCATCGACCTCTCGCTGGGCGACGCGGACGGGAACGTGTCGAACACCCTCTCCGACACCTTCACGGTGAACTGAGCGGCGTCTGGGCGCCGCGCTCCTGCCCTGCTTTGTGACGTGAGCCGCGAGGGCTTCGTCACGCCCCGAGAGCCCGCCACAAACCCGCGACGGCCACCACCCGATCGGGTCGGTCCGTCGTAATCTCCAGCGCGCCCCCCTCGTTGGTCCGAGCGCGGGTCGTGGCGGTGGGGGTTCACGTGATACTGGACCTGACCGGTCGGAATCGGCTAGGTTGTCGGGCGTGGGCGCCCGTTGTGCGGCGCCCGGGGTCTGGTACGGAGCGTGGATGGAGCGTCAGACGCAGCAGAGCGGGGCAGGGGGGCTGGTCGATCGGTTTGGTCGCCGGGTGAGCTACCTGCGGCTGTCGGTCACGGATCGGTGCAACTTCCGCTGCGTCTACTGCATGCCGGAGGAGGGGGTCGCGCTGCGGCCGTCGCGTGAGCTGCTCAGCTACGAGGAGATCGAGCGGGTGGTGGGGGCGCTGGCCGCCTGCGGCGTCGAGCGGGTGCGGGTCACCGGCGGGGAGCCGCTGGTCCGCAAGGAGCTGCCGCGCCTGATCGCGCGGTTGAACGCCATCCCGGGGATCCGGGAGGTGGTCATGACGACCAACGGGACCCTGCTGCGTCGCGACGCGGCGGCGCTGCGGGAGGCCGGGTTGAGGTCGGTGACCGTGAGCGTGGACTCGCTCAACGCGGCGCGGTTCGCGCAGATTACGCGCGGCGGGGACCTGGGGCGCGTGCTCGACGGGATCGACGCGGCGGAGGAGGCGGGGCTCTCGGTGCGGATCAACACGGTGGTCGTGCGCGGGGTCAACGACGACGAGCTGCTGGAGCTGGCCGGGCGGGCGCTGCGGCGGCGGTGGCTGCTGCGGTTCATCGAGTTCATGCCGATCGGCGCCGAGACGATCTGGAGCGACCTGCCGCGGGGCGGCTGCGTCCCAGCCGCCGAGATCCGGGCGGTGCTGGGGGCGAGGTGGCGGCTGCGGGAGCTGGGGATGACGACGGGCGCGGGCCCGGCGCGCTACCTCAACCTCGACGGGCCGGATGTGCCGTCAGGGGATGGACCCGGGGTGCGACATGTGGGTATCATCTCGGCGGTGACCGAGTGCTTTTGCAGCGCCTGCAACCGCATTCGCCTCACCCCGCAAGGCGGCCTGCGCGCCTGCCTCGCCGACGATCGGGAGACGAGCCTGCGTGACCTGATGCGCGGCGGCGCGTCGGATCAGGAGCTGCGCGCCGCGGTGCGCCGCGCGCTGGGGGCCAAGGAGGAGACGCATGACTTTGACATCGACGGGGCTCAGGTGACCCGCAAGCAGATGGTCTCGATTGGCGGTTGAGTTGGAATGAGGGCGCGCCCGGGGTTGTCATGTGTGTGTGATGACGCCGGACGTCGCCTGCGAGGATGGCCTGGCCGGTCAGGCAGGACCCGAGATGAGAGGTTGAACCTGTGAGCAGACACGAACACGACGACCTGGACCTGGATCTTGAGCTGGATGACCTCCCCGAGCACGACAGCGCCCGTCACGGGAAGGGGATGTCCTGGTGGATGGTGCTGGGGCTGTTGCTCTCCGTGGGCGCCGTCCTGTACGTGATCCTCGGCGTGGAGGACGACGCCGTGTACGCCTACACCGTGGACCAGGCGATCTCCCAGCAGGGCGACCTGGAGGGCAAGATGTTCCGGGTCAAGGGGCTCGTCCAGGAGGGCACGATCCTCAACAAGCCGGGCACCCTCAACACCCGCTTCGACCTCATCCACAACGACAAGACGATCACCGTCGCCTACGACAAGCCGCTGCCCGACACCTTCAAGGCGGGCATCGAGGTGCTCGCCGAGGGGCGGCTTCAGCCCGACGGCGTCCTCAAGGCCAACGACGTCATCGCCAAGTGCCCCTCCAAGTACGAGGACCAGGTCGACGGCATGCCGAGCGGGGCCAAGCACCCCGAGGGGATCCCGAAGGTCCCGTCCACCCCGTGAGGGTGAGCCCCCGCGCCGAGCCCGCGCCGTGTCGGCGAGGGGGCGGTGACTCACGCCTGGCGGCCTGGCGCAGGTGCGCCGCGGTCCCTCTCAACACGCCCCGACGTCCCGTCGGCGCTTCCTTCGAGCAGACACAAGAGAGCTTGCCATGTTAGCCACCCTCGGCAATATCAGCCTGCACCTGGCGTTCGTGACGGCCGCCGTCGCGGGCCTCGCTGGCGTGATCTCGGGTCAGACCGGGTCGCGGCGGTACTACGCGGCGGCGTGCAACGGCACGTACGTCACCTTCGGCCTGCTGGCGCTGGCCAGCAGCATCCTGATCCACGCCTTCGCGACCCACAACTTCGATCTGATGGCCGTCGCGCAGTACAGCGACACCCGGATGCACTGGATGTACCTCATGGCCGCCTTCTGGGGCGGTCAGGCGGGCAGCCTGATGTTCTGGACCGGGACGCTGGCCTCCTTCTCGGCGATCGCCGTGGCGCTGCACCGTCGCACCGACCGGGCCTTGATGCCCTGGTTCATCGCGATCGTGATGGGGCTGGCGATGTTCTTGATGTTCATCCTGCTGATCAAGAGCAACCCGTTCGACACGTTCGTCTTGAGCGACCCGCCGAAGGAAGGGCAGGGGCTCAACCCGCTGCTCCAGACTCCGCTGATGGTGATGCACCCGCCCAGCCTGCTGACGGGCTACGTGGCGATGGCGCTGCCGTTCGCGTTCGCGATGGCGGCGCTGATCTCGGGGCGGCTGGACAACGCCTGGCTGGTCCCGGCGAGGCGCTGGGTGCTGGTGTCGTGGCTGTTTCTGTCGATCGGCAACATGCTCGGCGGGATGTGGGCCTACGAGGAGCTGGGGTGGGGCGGTTACTGGGCCTGGGATCCGGTGGAGAACGCGGCGTTGATGCCCTGGATCGCCTCGACGGCGTTCATCCACTCGATGATGATCCAGGAGCGGCGCGGGATGCTCAAGCGCTGGAACGTGGTGCTGGTGACGGTGTCGTTCCTGTTGACGCTGACGGGGACGTTCATCACCCGGAGCGGGCTGATCGACTCGGTGCACACCTTCGCGCAGTCGGACATCGGCAACTACTTCTTCGCGCTGCTGCTGACGTTCACGACGCTGAGCGCGGTGCTGCTGATCTACCGCTGGGGCGAGCTGCGCTCGGCGGCGCAGCTCGACTCGCCGCTGAGCCGCGAGGCGGTGTTCGTGGCGAACAACTGGATCCTGGTGGGGATGACCTTCGTGGTGTTCTGGGGGACGCTGTTCCCGAAGTTCAAGGAGATGGCGACGGGGGACAAGGTGTCGATCGGGCCGCCGTGGTTCAACCAGTACCTCGTGCCGCTGGGGATCATCCTGGTGTTCCTGATGGGCGTCGGGACGCTGATCAGCTGGAAGAAGGCGACCTGGAAGAACTTCCGCCGCAACTTCCTGGTGCCGGTGGTCGCGACGCTGATCCTGGCGCCCGCGCTGTGCGCCGGGTACTGGTTTTTGCGGGCGCAGCACCTGGAGCTGACGCTGGTGCCGAAGGAGGCGGGCTACGCCATCGGGGCGGTGTTCGCGTCGGTGTTCGTGTTCTGCGCGACCGCCTCGGAGTACTGGCGCGGGATCGCGGCCCGGATGCGGTCGCGCGAGGAGGGGCCGCTGGAGGCGGCGCTCAACCTGTTGTCGAAGCAGCGCCGTCGTTACGGCGGGTACATCGTGCACGTGGGCTTCATCCTGGCGATCATCGGGTTTTCGGGGGCGGCGTTCAAGGTGGAGCAGGACGTCACCATGCGCAAGGGCGAGATGGTGGACCTGGGCGACTACCTGGTCCGCTACGACGGGCTCACGGTGCGTCAGGACAAGGAGAAGGAGCTGATCGAGGCGACGGTGACGGTGCTCGGCGCGGACGGGACGGAGGTGACGGTGGTCAAGCCCGCCAAGGCGATCTTCCACAGCTCGCCCAACAGCCCGACGAGCGAGATCGCCATCGACACCGGCCCGGTGGAGGACCTCTACTTCGCGCTGGCCGGGTTCGACGACCGCGGCGAGGTGGCGAGCTTCAAGATGGTGGTCAGCCCGCTGGTGTGGTGGTTCTGGTTTGGGGGGACGGTCCTGATCTTCGGGCCGCTGATCTGCCTGTGGCCGGAGGGGGCGAAGATGCCGACCAACGTCTACCGCCGGGCGGCGCGCGGCGGCGCGGCGGTGGCGGTGCTGGCGGGGCTGTCGTTCTCGCCGCTGGCGCTGTGGACGATGGAGGCCGACGCCCAGCCCGCGGCGCAGGAGCACAAGCACGACGACAACAAGGCCGGGCCGGTGGTGCGGACGCACGACCCGCGGCTCAAGCGGATGATGATGATGATCCGCA
>PBBL01000046.1 GCA_002716585.1 Myxococcales bacterium
AGCCAAATGGAGACTGTCCGTTTTGACTTCATTTGAAGGCCGCGACGGGCCATTGGAGTAGTGAGGCCTTTGGCCCGGCCTTTCGGGGGCTCTCCGGAACTTCCTTTGGAGGACTGCTGTAAAAGAACCCCATCGGAGGCCGCGCCGACCTCTCCGTCTCAACCTGAGACAAGCTCCACACACAACCCGCCTTTGTGTCTCAAAGTGAGACAACCCCACCGCTGCGCGCCGTGGGGGAGCGTCAAACTAGAAGGGGTCACAGGCGTCGGCGACGCCGTCGCGGTCCAGATCGAGGCCCCCCGGGTTGGCGTGCTCCGGGCAGGCGTCCTGCACGTCCGGGATCCCGTCGCCGTCGCGGTCCTGGGTGCAGAGGTCGCCGACGCCGTCGCCGTTGCGATCGCTCTGCTCGGGGTTGGGGACCAGCGGGCAGTTGTCCTCGTCGTCCTCAACCCCGTCCTGGTCGCGGTCGTTCTGGCACGATCGCCCGTCCTGATCGTCCAACGCGGGGGTCAACGGGCAGGGGTCGCAGACGTCCCCGAGCCCGTCGCGGTCGATGTCCCACTGGAAGGCGTTGGGCGTCGCCGGGCAGTTGTCGGACACGTCGGGGATGGCGTCGCCGTCCTGGTCGCGCTCGAAGGCGACCGAGGCGCACCGATCCCCCTCGCCGTCGCCGTCAGCGTCGGTTTGATCGGGGTTGGGGAGCGGGCAGTTGTCGCAGACGTCTCCGACGCCGTCCCCGTCGGAGTCGGCCTGCTGAGGGTTGGGCATGAAGGGGCAGAGGTCGATGAGATCGGGGATCAGATCGAGGTCCTCGTCGTTGAGGCAGGAGGAGCCGGGCGACAGCGGACAGGGGTCGTCCTCGTCGGGGACGCCGTCCCCGTCGCGATCGCCGACGCAGCGGTCCCCGACCCCGTCCAGATCCACGTCCAGCTGGGTCTCGTTGGTGACGTGGGGGCAGTTGTCGGCCACGTTGGGGACCCCATCCCCATCGCGATCCCCAGCGCAGGCGTCCCCGACGCTCTCTCCGCTGGCGCCCGACTGCTCCGGGTCGAAGACCAGCGGGCAGACGTCGCACAGATCCCCGAAGCCGTCCCCATCGACGTCCATCTGACGCGGGTCCACGTGGCTCGGGCAGACATCGGTGAGGTTGGGCACCCCGTCACCATCGGTGTCCGTCCCAGACTGACAGGCGTCCCCGATGCGATCCCCGTCGGTGTCGAACTGACCGGGGTTCGCCACCCGGGGGCAGTTGTCGGCTACGTCGGGGATCCCATCCCCGTCGCGATCGAAGTAGGGGGCGCCCGGCTGGCACCGATCCCCGACGCCGTTGAGGTCTTCGTCGAGCTGCCCGGGGTTGGCGAGCCAGGGGCAGTTGTCCTCGTCATCGGGCAGGCCGTCGCCGTCCTGATCCGCGGCGCGCCGGAAGCCAGGGCAGGCGTTCCCCACCCCATCCCGGTCGTCGTCCCGCTGGGGCTCGTTGGGGGTCAGCGGGCAGTTGTCACACGCGTTCGGGACGCCGTCGCGGTCGGCGTCGGTCTGATCGGCGTCGGGCACCTCGGGGCAGCCGTCGATGCGATCCCCGACGCCGTCTCCGTCGCTGTCCGGGCTGACGCCAGCCTCGCAGACGTCGCCCTTGCCGTTCGCGTTGCGGTCCTGCTGATCGACGCTGGCGACGTCGGGGCACAGGTCGCAGGCGTCCCCGTAGCGGTCTCCGTCGCGGTTGGCCTGCCCGGGGTTCTCCGTTTGGGGGCAGTTGTCTTCCGGGTCGAGGAGCCCGTCTTCGTCGCTGTCCACCCACGACGCGCGGCGCGACGGGTCGCAGGCGTCGCCGATCCCGTCATCGTCGCTGTCCTCCTGCTCGGGGTCGTACGCGCCGGGGCAGACGTCGCAGAGGTCGCCTCGGCCATCGCCGTCGCGGTCGGCGAACGGGTAATCGGCCAGCTCCGGGCAGGGGTCGCACACATCGCCGCGGCCGTCCGCGTCGCCATCGGCCTGGCCTGGGTTGTAGTCGCGCAGGCAGTTATCCTCCGGGTCCGGGATCCCGTCTTCGTCGAGGTCGCCAGGCATCGTGGGGGCGTCCCCTGAGGTCGCGGTGTCCATCATCGGCGCCGCGTCCTCCGCGTCGGGCTCCACCCCGGCGTCGGTCGTCCCCCCGACGCCGCCTGAGCGCAGGATGCATCGCTGCCCTTCGCACACCTCGCCCTGACCACAGTCCGCGTCGCTCTCACAGACCGAGCCGCTCCCGGCGGGCTCCTCCGCGCCGTCCCCGGCGCACCCAAACAACCAGGCGCTGATCAGCAGCGCCGCCCACACACGACGTCCCCACCTCCTCACGGCTTGAACCTCCGGCCATCAAACCAGGCGTTGACCACCCCTGAGCGCTGCAACAGCTCGCGCCCTTCGCTCCGCTCCTCGTCCTTGAGGTGAGGCCACGGGTCGTTCCCCTCCCCCTTGAAGGGGTAGAAGGCCGGCATGACGTTCACGCGAACCTGAGGCGCCTGCTGCGACAGCCACTCCAGGCACGGCGCCGTGCAGCACGCCAGGTGGTTGGGCATCAGCAGGTGACGCACCCACAGCTGCACCGGGAGCACCGCCACGCCGTCCACCACAGGGGGCTCACCGGGGCGCTCGATCGCTTGGTGGAGCAGCCCCAGGTTGCGCGTCAGCACCCGCCAGTAATCCACGACGCCCGCCACCGACTCGGCGCAGCCGCCAGGACCGAACTTGAGGTCGATCACCATCACCGGGCAGAGGTGGGTGGCCAGCGCGAGCGCCTCGGGCGTCATGTACCCGTTGCTGTTGAGCAGCAGCGGCGGCCGACGCTCGACCCGGGCGTCCAGCGCCTCCGCGAACCGCGCCATGAACGGCAGCGCGATCGACGGCTCCCCACCGACGAAGTTGATGTTCCGCACCCGCCCGACCCGCGCGCGGTAGCGCTCCAGCTCAGCCGCGGCCTTGACCGCGAGCTTCTCCGGGTCGGTCGCCGCGGGCTGGAAGGGCGGCGTCAGGTGCTCCCACTCGGAGCAGAAGCTGCACATGAAGTTGCAGGCCGACAGAAACACCGTGTAGCTCGGGACGAGCGGCGCCTCCTCACCCATGTGCAGGAGGCGGTTGTACACGTGGACGCGGTGATCCAGGCCACACTCGCCGCGCTCCCCGTCCGCGCGCATCGCGCCGCAGCGCAGCTCACAGAGCACGCAGGGTCCATAGAGCGGCTCCAGACGGAGGCGGATCTGGCCTGGTGTCAGGCGCGTGTGTGAGGTCGCGTCGGTGGTGGATGCCATGAACCTGCCAGGCGGTGTCCCTGTTTCAGCGAGTGGATGGACGATGCCCTCCACATCGGGCTTAACAGGTTAGTCCCGGCCCGGGTTCGAGTCAACGTGCCCGGTCGCGCAGGCCCGCCGCGGGGTTCCGCCGTCAGTGCATCTGGTGACGCACGTTGCCGGTGCGCCTCACAGGTCGCCGCGGCGCCGCGCGCCTGCGCACCTTCCGAGCGCGGCTCTTGCGCGACGGAGCGCGGCGACTCTCAGCGCGCTCGCGCCGCGGCGGGTCTCGCCGGGCGCTCTCCTGGGCGGCTGGCTCGCGGCTCGAGCGGCTCCTGCGCGCCCGACGCGGGGGCGGGGACCCCGCGGCGGTCGCCTCATCGGGCCTCCGGCCTGGGCCGCCGCTGCCGTAGATGACCAGCCGGTAGCCTGGCTTGAGGCTGCGGCCCTTGAGGTTGTTCCAGGTCAGGAGCTGGGCGCTGGTGACGCCGAACTTCGCGGCGATGGTGTCGATGGTGTCGGTCTCGCTGACCTTGTAGGAGCGCCCACCTCCCGACCCCGTCCCGGCGGGGCGGTTGCGCTTGCGCGCCGCCTCTTTGAGGTAGGCGGCGGTCCCGTCGTAGACACAGCGCACCTGATCGTCGTGGTAGACCACGGCGGCGTTCAGATCCGCGTCGCGCGGCAGGTAGAGCTGGAGGACGAGCCCGGCCTTCAGCTCCGCGTCGGTCTCCAGATCGTTCCACATCGCGATCAGCGACGGGTGGACCTCAAAGTGACGCCCCAGCTCGCGCAGGTCGTCGCCTCGGATTGTGCGGTAGAACACGCGGGCGCGATCCGGGTACTCGAAGCGGGTGCTGGGCAGCAGCGCCGTCAGCCGCCCTCCATCCCGCTCACCGCGGCCCCGCAGGACGTCGTCGATCGACTGACCGCTCGACGGCAAGAGCTGGGGGGAGCGCGACTCCAGCACCTCGCGCGAGATCACCAGCCGGGTCCCATAGGGGACCCGCTCCTTGGGGGAGAACCCCGAGGTCGTCCGCAGGATCTGCTCAGGGAGGCCGAGGCGGCGCGCGGCCTGAGCCATCGTCTCGCCGATCCGCAGCGTGTAGACGTAGCCCTGGTTGCCGCCTCGCGCCGCGACCTGATCGAACTCACGGACAAAGGCCTGGGTCTTCCCCGCCGGGATGTTCAGCGGGTAGAGCCCGGCGCGCCCCGGGGCGCGCGCCGCCAGCAGCTCCGGGTTGAGGGCGCGCAGCACGTCCACCCCGACCCCGATGGAGTCCGCCACGGCCGAGAGCGACGTCCCCCCAGGGATCTGGACGACCTCAAACGCCACAGGCTCCCGGGGCACCACCGCGCCAAACCCGAACGCCTCCCGGTTGGTGCCGATCAGCCCCGCCGCGAGGATCTTGGCGACGTAGTCGCGCGTCTTCTCGTAGAGCCCGTTGCGGCGCGCGATCGCCCAGTAGTTGTCGCTGTTGGCCTTGTTCATCGCTCGGATGACGTGCCCCGATCCGGCGTTGTAACCCGCCATCGCCAACGGCCACGAGCCGAGCTTCTCGTACAGGTTGCGCAGCAGCCGCGCCGCCGCGCGGGTCGCCTTCACCGGGTCGCGGCGCTCATCCACCTCGCCGTCGATCCGCAGCCCGTAGTTGACCGCCGTCGCCGGGATGAACTGCCACATCCCCCCCGCGTTGGCCAACGAGTGCGCCCGCGGTGAAAACCCGCTCTCGATGAGGCAGAGGTAGATCATGTCCTCGGGGACCCCCTCCTCGCGGAAGATCTCCCGAATCAGCGACTCGTACCGACCCATGCGGGCGAGGTAGTAGGTCATGGTCGAGCGGGCCGGGCCGGTCCAGAAGTTGACGAACGCGACCACCGGCGGGCGGGCGCGGACGTCGATCCCCAGCGGCATGTGGAGCACCGTCTCCGGCAGCGCGTAGCCGGGGCCGAAGATCTCCTCCAGCGCCTCCTTCACCGAGGGGTGCGCCATCCCGTAGGGCTCCACCCCGTCCCGATCGATGTAGAGCGCCTCAGGTTGCCAGAGCGTGTCCCAGCTCTCGGGGTGCTCCCGCTTGAGGTCGTGCTCCTCCGGACTCTCCTTGAGGAGGCTCACGAAGTCCCCAAACGCGCGGGACGCGTCCGGCTCGGCGCGCCACTGCCCCGCCTCCACGTCGAAGCTCGGCTCGGCGTGAGCCGCGCCGCCGACCAGGAGGCCAGCCACGCTCACCACGCTCGAAACCCACAGAAGGAGAACCGTTCGAAAGCCTTGTTGATGCCGCATGTGAACCACCCGACGCGTGCTGGCGACCACGGGCGCCCAGAGCTGGCGCGGTGGTCAGGTCATGTGTCGGCCCACATCATCGGCAGTCGCTGCGGAGAGCTTGAGTTTGTTGTCGGGGAGCAGGGTTGGGGGCGCTCAGGAGCCCGTCAGGCGAATGACGCGGGTGCTCGGCTGCGCGCGGCGCTGCGGCGCGGGCCGCTGCCCAGCGGTCTGGTAATCGTTGAGGGGGCTCCCGGCCGAGAGGGTGACGACCACCTCGCGGTCTCGAATGTCCGTCACCCTCCCGTCGAACACGCGCGTCCCCTCCGTGATGATGTGACCGAAGCCGTCCGGGTCGGTGAACATCGCCTTGGGGATCGCCGTGCCGGTGACGATCCCGACGAGCTTCATGTCGTTCAGGTCGAGCAGGTTCGCCTCGCGCGGTGGCGGATCGTTCGGGGGGTCGGGCAGGAAGGAGAAGGGGTCGCGGAGGCCCTCTTCGCGTGGCTCCAGCTCATCGACCGCGACCTCCTCGGCGGCGGGCGCGTCCGGGGCGCGAGGCGCCTCGGGCGGCGAGGAGGCCGACACGGGGACGTCCTGGGGGGGAGACGGCGCAGGAGCCTGGCAGGCCAACGCCGCGCAGAGGGCGCAGAGCGCCAACGCGCCAACCAGCAGAGGTCGGGTGTGGGTCGGGGTCATCACGTGGATATCCTCAAGTGGGGCGCCGACTTCACGCCGACGCAGTTTGCAACCCGGTGTCGCAATGGTAACAACGTCTAAGGGCACGCGCTGCTTCCCGACGCGAGCGCGAAGCCAGCCCCACGCCGCGGCTTGAGGGAATCCCGACCCAAGCGCCGGGCGTTAGCACGACGAACGCCCGGCTCGCGGGCCTGCTTCGAGAACACCGGATCGATGTCAGCGACGCGCACCACAACCCACCGACGCCTCACCGCGCTCCTGACGCTCGCCACCCTGGCGCTGCTGACCCTCACAGCGCCGCAGGTCGCGCGCAGCGAAGATCGCATCTCCTCACCCGAGGAGCTGACCCGGCTGTGCCGCCTCGCCCCTCCGCTCCCTCGAAGCGCGACCCCAGGCAAGGCGGCCCGCGCCGCGAGCCTCTCCGACAACAAGCTGCGCGAGCACCTGATCGACCGACAGCGGCGCCTGCTGACGCTCTACGCGGTGGATGTCGAAGCGCAGCATTTCAAGGTCGCCGATTACGATGAGAGCAAGCGCCTGCTGACGCTGGTGTCCCAGCCTCACTACGCGCTGTTTGACGGTCACTACGCCGTCACGCTCCACGACGAGCCGCTGCTGGCCTACGAGGTAGAGCCCGGGGTCGCCGAGACCATCACCGCGGCCCACGCCACGGGCCGCGCAGTGGTCCGCCTCTACATCGTGCTCGACGCGCTGCACGATCCGGCGGCGTCGTACTGCTCGACCTCCACCCCGGCCGCGACGCTCACGCTCCGCGGTCGCCTGGTCGGCTCACGGATCTGGCACATGGACTGCGCCGGGGAGCCCACCGCGGCGCTCACGAGCACGTCCATCCTCGCCGAGCAGCGCCACGTCGACGCCCCTGTCCTGGAGCAGCTCGTCGGCGAGGACATGCGCGGCCGCGCGCTGCCCAGACCGCAGGTTCGCATCGACCGCCCGAAGGCGCTCGATGGGGTGATTGAGCCCAAACACCTCAAGACGCTCTCGCGCGACGCCGAGCTCCTGCTGCTGCCCTGCTTCTTGAAGGCGATGGGGCAGCTCGGCTCGCAGCGCGCCGCGTTGGTGTTGGAGGCTCACTTCGACGCCGAGGGCAACCCCCGCGACGCCGCCGTCGCCGTGGACGCGGCGGGCTCCCGAGCCCTCGACGGGTGCGCCACCGAGCGCTTGGAGATGCTCCGCGTTGGCCCCCTCCCTCGCCCCGGCAGCGTGCGGCTGAACGCCTACTTCGATCGCCGCTGAGCGCTGACACCGACACAGCCCCTTGTCCAACGCCCGACAACACAGTACCTTGGCCATCGACAGGAGAGGTGGGCTGTGGGATGGTAGGCTCTGAAGCGCACCTGGAGTCCAGGCAAGGCCCGACCCTACGCCACAGGAGTGAGAGCGTGTCACCGGCCAGGCAAGCCCCCGCAAACTCAATGAGCCACGGTAAAGAAGACGCAGAGGCCCTCAAGGACGAGGCGAACGCGTCTGACCAGAGTGGAGACGCCCCCGCGCCGCCCGAGAAGAAGGCCGACCCCGAGGCCAACCCCTCGCCCGAGCCGAAGGAGGGCGAGTCCAAGCCGCTCCCCGCGATCCTCGCGGCCCCCAAGGGGGCGATTGAGCAGGTGGGCCAGTCGGCCATCGACCTGATTGAGCACATCGGCAACATCGCCATCATGCTCTTTGAGACGCTCCTCGTCGTCTTCAAGCCACCCTACCGCTTCAAGCTCCTGTTCGAGTCCATGGAGGAGGTCGGCGTCGGCGCGCTGTTCATCGTGCTCCTGACCGGGATCTTCACCGGCATGGTCATGTCGCTGCAGCAGGTCTACGCGTTTGAGACGTTCAACGCCGAGACGCTCGTCGGCGGCTCGACCGCGCTCGCGCTCATTCGTGAGCTGGGGCCAGTGCTCACCGGCCTGATGATCAGCGGCCGCTCGGGCTCATCCATGGCCACCACGCTGGGCACCATGCGGGTCACCGAGCAGATCGATGCCATGGAGGTCATGGCCGTCAACTCGCTCCAGTACCTGGTCCTGCCCCGGATCCTCGCGGCCATCTTGATGTCGCCGCTCCTGGTGCTGCTGTTCAACCTCGTCGGGATGGCGGGCGCCTACTTCGTGGCGGTCATCGGCCTCGACGTGGACGGCGGCTTCTTCATGATCAAGATCAAGGACTTCGTCGAACCCGTCGACCTCCTCAAGACCAGCATCAAGGGCGCGGTCTTCGGGGGGAGCATCGCGATCTTGTCGTGCTACCGGGGTTATTACGCAGGAGGAGGCGCCAAGGGGGTCGGCGAGGCCACGACATCGGCGGTGGTGCTCAGCTCGATCTCGATTCTGGTGCTGAACTACTTTCTGGATCTCTTGATGTACTAGGTTCCAAGGAATGGACGTGTCATGAAAGCTCTCGCAACCCCATTTCGGGTGGGATTGGTCATCCTCAGCTCAATCGCCGCCGTGTTCATCATGCTCTATTACGTCGACAACCCCAACGAGGGGAAGGACGACGCGATCGAGATACACGGCTACATGAAGGACGCCACCGGGCTCGCCCCCGACGGGCGAGTCCAGATGGCGGGCATCAAGGTCGGCGAGATCAAGAGCATTGAGCTGGAGACTCGCAATGTCCGGGACCGCAACGGCAAGATGACCGAGATCGCCGTCGCCAAGGTCACCCTCCGAGTCCAGACCTCGCTCGACCTCTGGCAGGGCGTCGAGAAGGAAGGCGAGTGGGTCAACGGCGCCACCATGGGCAAGGCGACCGCCTCGCTCGTCGGTGACTTCTTCATCAACCTCACCCCGGGGCTCTCCGGGCAGGGCAAGAAGATCACCGGAGAGGAAGGGGCCGACCAGATCATGATCGTCCCCGAGCCTGCCAGCTTCGATGAGCTGTTCGCCAAGCTCGACGTCATCGCCGGGGACATCTCCGAGGTCACCAGCTCGCTGGCCAAGACCTTCGGCGGCGAGGAGGGTCAACAGAAGCTCCAGGCGATCATCGATGAGGTCAAGAAGGCGGTCGAGGTCCTGTCGAGCCTGCTCGACGGCAACAAGGAGAAGATCGACCGCATCGTCACCCACACCGAGGAGACCACCGCCAACGTCAGCGCGCTCACCCGAGACGCCCGCTCCGACATCCGCCGCATCCTCAACGACGTCCAGAAGATCACCGGCGACGTCCGCAACATCGTGGCCCAGTCGGGCGACGACGTCCAGGACAGCCTCGGCAACCTCAAGGGCGTCCTCGCCCGGCTCCAGACCACCCTCGACACCCTCAACTACAGCCTCCAGAACGTCAGCGAGATCACCGACAAGATCAACGACGGCGAGGGCACCATCGGCGTCCTGGTCAACGACCCGAAGATCGCCGAGGACACCCAGTCGATCATCAACGACGCTCAGGGGTTCGTGAATCAGATCGCCGAGCTGCGGACGATCGTCGAGCTGCGCAGCGACTACCTGTTTCGCCAGGCCGCGCTCAAGAACTACGTCTCGGTGCGGCTCCAGCCCTCGCCGGACAAGTACTACTTGTTTGAGCTGATCGATGACCCTCGCGGGGCGCGCAACCTCCGGCAGACGACGACCTTCACCACCGACTCCTCGCAGCCCAACGTCGTCCGTGAGGAGCAGGTCATCACCACGGACGACTACAAGTTCTCCTTCCAGATCGCGAAGCGCTGGAACTTCTTCACCGGGCGGTTCGGCATCATCGAGGACTCCGGCGGCCTCGGCGCCGACCTGCACTTCCTCGAAGACCAGCTTGAGATCGAGACCGACGTCTTCGACTTCGGCGAGGACGTCAACCCGCGCCTGCGGGCCGCCTTCGCCTACAACGCCTTCCAGTACGTGTACATCGTGGCGGGCGCCGACGACATCCTCAACGACGAGACTCGGGACTTCTTCACCGGGATCAACATCCGCTTCGACGACCGGGACCTCAAGGCGCTGCTCGCCATCGGCGGCACCCCGCAGTTCTGATCGAGGCGCTCTCTTTGTCGATGGGCCACAACGCCCCTCATCGACCCGACCCCCTCACCTCAAGCAGCACCTGAGCGAAGCGAGCGCGACCTGAAGCCGCGCTCCGCCTCCCTCAAGACCGCCTCCGCCGCGCCGCGACCACGACCAGCCCGAACACCACCAGCCAGCCCAGCGCGCCGGGGCGTCGCCCGGGAGCGGCCTGCGCGCAGGTCCCCAGGCCGTTGCCCCGGACGTTGAACCCGGAGGCCGAGCTGTCATCGGACGGGTCGTTGGGGTTCGTCCCGGCGTTGACCTCCACCCCATCATCCACGCCGCCGCTGTCCGTGTCGGCGTTGTTCGGGTTGGTCATCCACGTGTTCACCTCGTCGCCGTCCAGCAGCCCGTCGTCGTCGCTGTCCGGGTCGTTCGGGTCGGTCTCCGAGGTGTTGACCTCGACGGCGTCGGTGAGGCCGTCGTCGTCGCTGTCCGGGTCGTTCGGGTCGGTGTTGGTCGTGTTGATCTCCTCCCCGTCGAGGAGCCCATCGTCGTCGCTGTCGGGGTCGGTCGGGCTCGTGCCCGCGTCGGCCTCGGCGTCATCGGAGAGCCCGTCGTTGTCGTCGTCGTCGTCACAGGCGTCGCCGTCGCCGTCGTTGTCCGTGTCGCGCTGATCGCCGTTGGGGTCATCGGGGCAGTTGTCGATGGTGTCCGGCACCCCGTCCCCGTCCCGATCGACGCCAAACTCGTCGTCTTCGGGGTCATTCGGGTCCAGCTCACCGGCGTCGATGCGCCCGTTGAAGTTGATGTCCTCATCACCGTCGTCCAGCCCCCCGTTGTCGGTGTCGTCGTCGAGCGGGTCGGTGGTGGTGGAGGGGTCGGCGTCCGGCATGAAGTTTCCGGCGTCGAGGTCGGTGCCCTCACCGGGGGTGACGACGCCCGACTCGGTGCCGTCGAGGATCCCGTCGTTGTCGCTGTCGGGATCCCGGGCGTTGATGAGGCTGTCCCCGTCCGCGTCGCCCGCGGGCTCAGGCTCGTCGCCGTCGCTGACGCCGTCGTCGTCGGTGTCGGCGTCGAGCGGGTCGGTGCCGATCCCCAGCTCCTGAATGTCACGCAGGCCGTCGCCGTCGCTGTCGAGGTTCGGGTCGTCGCTCATGTCGAGCGGATCCCCCTCCCCTTCGTCCACGCGGCCGTTGCGGTTGCGGTCCTCGACGCCGTCCGGGACGCCGCCGCGGTCGGTGTCTCGGAGGGTGGGGTCGGTGGTGGTGGAGGGGTCGGCGTCCGGCACGAAGTTCCCGGCGTCGCGATCGGTGCCGATCCCGGGCGCGGTGAGGCCGATCTCGGTGCCGTCAAGGATACCGTCGCCGTCGCTGTCGGGGTCAAGCGCGTTGATGTCGCCGTCGAGGTCGGTGTCGATGTCGTAATCGGCCTCGGCCCCATCGGTGATGCCGTCGTCGTCGCTGTCGCGGTCGAAGGGGTCGGTGCCGATCGCCACCTCCTCGGCGTCGAGGAGCCCGTCGCCGTCGCTGTCGCCCGGGGCGCGTGAGTCATCGCGGGGGTCGTTGGGGTCGGTCTCCCCGGTCTCCAGGCGACCGTTGCGGTTGGTGTCCTCGGCGCCCTCGGAGACGCCGCCCCAGTCGGAGTCGCGCGCCACAGGGCTCGTCGTGGTGGAGGGGTCGGCGTCGGGGATGAAGTTCCCGGCGTTGATGTTGGTCGCGCCCGTCAGGCTGGCCAGCGTGACGCCCTGCTCGGTGCCATCGAGGACGCCGTCGTTGTCGCTGTCGCGATCGAGGGCGTTGATCTCGCCGTCCCCGTCGGTGTCGGACGAGAAGTCGATCTCATCGCCGTCGAGGACACCGTCGTCGTCGCTGTCGGCGTCGAGCGGGTCGGTGCCGATCGCCGTCTCCACCAGGTCGGGGAGGCGATCGCCGTCCTGGTCCTCGGCGAGCCGGTCGTCGGGGCGGTTGTTGGGGTCCAGCTCGCCGGGGTCGCGGCGGCCGTTGTGGTTGAAGTCCTCACGCCCATCGATGATCCCGCCCCGATCGGAGTCGGCCGCGAGCATCCAGGTGGTGGTCGTCGGGTCTTCGTCGGCGATGAAGGCGTTGCGGGACAGGTCGGTCTGGTTGTCGTCGATGTCGTTGCGGGTCAAGCCACGCTCGGTGCCGTCGAGGAGGCCGTCGCCGTCGCTGTCGATGTCCAGCGCGTTGATCAGGCGGTCCCCGTCGGTGTCGTGGTTCCAGTTGTGCTCGTCGCCGTCGAGGACGCCGTCGTCGTCGCTGTCCGCGTCTTCGGGGTCGGTGCCCGCGGCGATCTCCTCAGCGTCGGTCAGGCCGTCGTTGTCGCTGTCGGTGATCAGATCGGCGCTGTCGTCGGCGCCGTCGTTCGGGTTGAGCTCTTCAAACCCGCGGCGACCGTCGTGGTTGGGGTCCTCGGCGCCGTCGTCCAGGCCACCGTCGTCGCTGTCGGGGTCGTTGGGGTCGGTGGTGGTGGCCGGATCGGCGTCGGGGACGAAGCTGCCCGCGTTGGGGTCGGTGTCCGGGTCCAGATCGGCGAGCGTGACGCCCAGCTCGGTGCCATCAAAGACGCCGTCGTTGTCGCTGTCGGGGTCTCGGGCGTTGATCAGCCCGTCGTTGTCGCCGTCGGTGAAGCCATCTTCGTCGTCCGTGACGCCGTCATCGTCCGTGTCGCGGTCGAAGGGGTCGGTCCCGGCGGCCTGCTCATCGGTGTTGCTGATGTTGTCACCGTCGAGGTCGTCGTCGCAGGCGTCACCGATCCCGTCGCCGTCCAGATCCGCCTGGTCGGTGTTGCGATCCTCGGGGCAGTTGTCCTCGGGGTCGTGGATGGTGTCGTTGTCGTTGTCGATCAGGTCGCTGTAGGTGAACTCCAGCGCGGTGAACATCCACGAGACGCAGTCCTGATCGGTGGAGACGGCGACGGTGGCCTCAGTCGTCCCTCCGGTGAGGAGGTCGCGCACGTTGTCGAGGCGCGCGTCAAAGAGGAGCCCGTCGTCCCCCGAGAAGGCGTCCGTGGCGAGCGTGGTGCCTTGAAAGGCCAGCTCGTTGTCGTCGGCCTGTCCGTCGCCGACCCCGGTGTAGAGGACCGCCAGCTCGCGCCGCTCCGGGACAGTGAAGCCATCGAGGGTGGTCGTGAAGTTGGCGGCCTGGGGCAACGCGATCATCCCGTCGTGGAGGACCACCCAGGTGTTCTCGCGTTGCGCGCTGCCACGGTAGATGACCACCAAGGCGACGCCCTGGCTGTCAAAGCGCGAGTCCGAGGAGGAGGGGAAGCCGGAGACGGTGAAGTTGCCCCCGAGGCCGATCCGATCGGTGACGTCGCCGCGGAAGGCGCGGTTGCGGTTGTTGTTGCCCCAGCACGTCTCCCCGCTGGCGCCGATCCGATCCAGCTCGACGTCGCCCCCATCGAACTGGAGGGTCCTCACAAACGGCCCCTCGGTGCCGATGGTGTTCAGATAGAGGAAGGCGCGCTCGACCTGGACCCCGGCGGGGAGGGAGACGCTGAGCGTCACCTCGCTCCGGGGGACCCCATCCACGCGCCCGGCGGTCCCCTGCGCCGCCACGACGACGCCGCCGCCCTCGACCTCCTGGTTGAACACCTCACCCAACACGCCGCTGCCGTCGGCGCGCGCGACCTCGGGCCCAATCCACAGCGCGAGCGTCGTAACGCTCGCCGCCGCCAGCCACCTGACCATGTGCTTCATCTCTCCCTCCGTTGGCGCCTTGATGGCGACGCGCGCCCAGCATAGCCCTCAACGCGCCGCCGCTCAACGATTCCTGCGCGCAGCGCGCGCAACGTAGGCCAACCCTTCTGGATCGCGAGGTCAAGCGCTGTCGGAGCACCGTGGCAGTTGACACCTTCGATGGTGAGGAGTATGGTTCACTGCCTCAAAAGGGGAGGCTGGCCGCGCGGTTGCGGCCACCTCAGGGGCGCGTGGCCGTTGGGGCCGGGCACCCTGCTCAGTTTGCGACACAGGTGACGCAGTGAAGTTCGCCATCCGAGACATCGGAGATGGGCTCGATCTCAACGTCGAAAAGACCCGCGAGGAGGTCGACGCGATGATGGAGATCACCCACGGGGACTTCAAAGGGACCGACGCTGGTCTTACGGCCAACCTTCGGATCGAGAAGATCAGCGACGGCACCATCCTCGTCCGCGGTGGCACCCGCGCCGGGCTGGCCTTTCACTGCGTCCGTTGTCTGGAGCCGCGAGAGCGCACCCTGGAGGCCGAGGTGGACGCCGTCCTCCTCCCCAGCAGCAGCGTGGAGGGGATGGACGACGACCAGGAGCTGACGGCGGAGGACATGGACGTGTCCTTCTACGACGACTCCGATGAGGAGCTTGATCTGACGGACGTTGTCCGTGAGGCCCTCCTGCTGGAGATGCCCACGTACCCGACGTGCGCCGATGACGAGGAGTGCACCCCTCACCAGCTCGACGTCGAGGAGGATGAACCCTCCATCGACCCGCGTTGGCAGGCCCTCGCCAAGATCAAGGAGCGCATGAAGCGCGACGACAACAATTAGTGTAGAGTTCATTGAACGCCCCAGGTTGGGGGCCCAACTAGATGTGATGTCATGGCTGTTCCAAAGCGACGTAAATCCAAGTCCCGCACCCGTCACCGCCGCTCCCAGCACGACAAGATGTCGGCGCCGACCCTGACCTTCTGCGGCGACTGCGGCGAGCCCAAGCTCCCCCACCGCGTCTGCCTGTCGTGCGGCAAGTACAACGGCCGTCAGTTCCTGCTCGGCAAGGTCTGAGTCTCGCACAGGTGACCCATGCCCCCTGCTGACGCCACCGCGCGCATACTCGCCCTCATCGCCGAGGTGCTTGAGCTGGATCCCTCGGACATCCAGCTGGAGAGTCACCTCTTCAACGATCTCGGCGCCAGCTCGCTGGACATCGCCGAGATGGTCTGGCGGATCGAGGACGACCGCGCGTTCAACGTAGGCGAGATCCCGGACGATGTCCTCGATGACATCCGCCGGGTGCAGGACATCGTTGACTTCATCGAAGGGCGCCTCGACGAGCGCGACGCACCCGGCGAGGAGGTCACGTACGCCATCGCCATCGGCTCCGATCACGCGGGGGTCGGCCTCAAGGCGGCGCTGGTGGCCTTCCTCAGCAAGCGCGGGGTGTCTGTCCTCGACGTCGGGCCTCAGGGCTCCGCGTCGGTGGATTACCCCGACTACGCGGAGCAGGTCGGGCGGAAGGTCGCGACCCAGGAGGTCCCCTGCGGCGTCCTGATCTGCGGCACGGGCCTCGGGATGAGCATCGCGGCCAACAAGGTCGCCGGTGTGCGCGCCGCCCTCGTGAGCGAGCCGGTCAGCGCCCGCCTCGCTCGCCAGCACAACGACGCCAACATCCTCTGCCTCGGGGCGCGCGTCATCGGCGAGGTCCTCGCCGTGGCCTGCCTGGAGGCGTTTCTGGATACGGAGTTCACCCCGGGAGACGATGGCCGTCACCAACGACGGATCAACCGCCTCCATGACATCGAATTGCGCGGCGATGCCCCCTGATCACCCATCAGCTCGACGCCTCCCCCTCCAACACCCCAACTCCCCCCTCACACCGCCCTGGCCTCACCGCTGGGGGTCGCCATGAGCACAACCCTGGCCCACAGCCTCGACCCGGAACTGCTCGCGCGCCTCACCCCGGCCACCGAGCGTGACCCCCACTTCATGCGCGAAGCGCTCGCGCAGGCGCGCCTCGCCTACGGCCGAACCTCGCCCAACCCCATGGTGGGCAGCGTCATCGTCGCCGCGGACGGCGCCATCCTCGGGCGAGGCTTCCACCGACGCGCGGGCGCGGACCACGGGGAGATCGCCGCGCTCAAGGACGCCCGCCGCAACGGACACGACCCCCGCGGCGCCACCCTCTACGTCAACCTGGAGCCCTGCTCCTTCCACGGGCGCACCCCGCCGTGCGCGGACGCCTGCGTCGAGGCGGGGCTCGCTCGGGGCGTCATCGGGGTCGTCGATCCCCACCCCCGAGTGAGCGGGCAGGGGATCGCCCGGCTCCTCGCGGCGGGCGTCGCCGTGACGTGCTGGGTGCTCGAAGGGGACTGTCGGCGCCTCAACGCGCCCTTCTTCACCCAGGTGCTCCATCAGCGACCCCACGTCACCGCCAAGGTCGCGATGAGCCTCGACGGCAAGATCGCCACCCGCAGCGGCGACTCCTTTCCGCTGACCGGCGCCGAGGCCCGTGAGCGCGTCCACATGCTGCGCGACCGGATCGACGCCATCCTCGTTGGCCGCCGCACCGCGGCGCTCGACAACCCGCGCCTGACCTGTCGGGTCGCGCCCGAGCGCGCCGCCTGGGGCGGCCCGCGCGACCCGACCCGGATCATCCTCGACCCGGAGCTGCGCCTGCCGCTCGATCTCCAGGTGTTTCAGCTCCAGGCCCACGGCCAGTCCGACGCCCCGACCCTCCTCGTGGTCGACGAGGACACCGCCATCCCCCGCGATCATCAACAGGCCCTCGACGACCTCGGGGTATCAGTGATAGGTTCGCCGCGCTTGGGCGACGGGCGGCTGGATGTCCCCCGCGATGCTCAAGCAGCTGGTTGACCACAACATCAACAGCGTCTTGATCGAAGGCGGGGGGACCACCCTGGCCCTCGCCCTGGCCGCGGGCTGCGTGGACGCCTGGATCGCCCACGTGGCCCCCGTGCTCATCGGCGGGGCCGAGGCGCCTACACCGCTCGACGGCCTCGGCGCCGCGACCCTCGCGGACGCCATCCGGCTCACCGGGGCTCGGGTCACCCCCCTCGGACAGGACGTCGAGATCGCAGCTCCAGTGGCAGGTGATGTTTACGGGCTTGATTGAAGACATCGGGACAGTGCGGCGCGTCGTGCAGGGGGCGGGGAACCACCGCGTCACCGTCTCCTGCCACCTCGACACCCGCGAGCTGACCCTCGGCGAGTCGATCGCGGTCAACGGCGCCTGCTTCACGGTCGTGGACTTCGACGACGCCTCCTTCACCTTCGAAGCCAGCCCCGAGAGCCTCTCCCGCACCACCCTCGGCCACGCCCGACAGGGCTCCCGCGTCCACCTGGAGCGCGCCATGATCGCCGGGGGGCGGCTCGGAGGTCACATCGTCCAGGGACACGTCGACGGCGTCGGGACCGTCGAGCGGGCCTGGACCGAGGGCAACTCGACCTGGATCAGCATCCTCGCGCCGCCCGAGGTGAGCCGCTACCTGGTGCCCAAGGGTTCGGTGACCATCGACGGGGTCAGCCTCACGGTCAACCGCGTCGCGGGATCCTCCTTTGAGGTCGCGATCATCCCCCACACCGCCCACGCGACGCTGTTGACGGAGCTGCGCTCAGGCCAGCCCGTCAACCTCGAAGCCGACATCATCGGAAAGTACGTCCACAGCCTGCTCAGCGGCTACGTCGGGGGCTCCCCCCGGGCGGCCGAGGGGCGAGGCGTGACCCTCGACCTGTTGCGACAGCACGGGTTCCTCTCTGCGACAACCAAGGAGTGATCGCCATGACCGGTTTACCTGAAGGCAGCCCCATCGAGCGCGCCCAGGCCGCTATCGACGCCATCCGCCGCGGCGAGATGGTCATCCTCGTCGATGACGAAGATCGCGAGAATGAAGGCGACCTGGTGTTGGCGGCGGAGAAGGTCACGCCCGAGGCGATCAACTTCATGGCCAAGTACGCCCGGGGCCTCATCTGCCTGAGCCTGACGGAGAAGCGGCTGCGCAAGCTCGGCATCCCCATGATGGTGCAGGAGAACACGTCCCAGTTTGGCACGGCCTTCACCGTGAGCATCGAGGCACGCACCGGCGTCACCACCGGGATCAGCGCCGCGGATCGGGCGAGGACCGTCCAGGTGGCCGTCGATCCCAAGACGCGCCCCGAGGATCTGGTCCGCCCCGGCCACATCTTCCCGCTGCGCGCGCGCCGCGGCGGCGTCCTCGTGCGGACCGGACAGACCGAGGGGTCGGTCGACCTGGCGAGGCTCGCCGGGCTCACCCCTGCGGGCGTCATATGCGAAATCATGAATGATGATGGCACGATGGCGAGGATGGGAGACCTGGAGAGCTTCGCCGAGACCCACGACCTGCTCATCTGCAGCATCACCGACCTGATCGAGTACCGGCTTCAGCGCGAGAGCCTCGTGGAGAAGCTCCTGGAGGCCCCGTGCCCGACCGAGTACGGGGAGGACTTCCGGGTCTTCGTCTTTGAGAGCCTGGTCGATCAGTCGCAGCACGTCGCGCTGGTCAAGGGCCAGCCCACCGCGGACAAACCCACGCTGGTGCGGGTGCAGCACCACATCGTGACCGCCGACGTGTTCCAGGCGACGACGAACGACACGAAGCGCAACATCATCCGTCACACGCTCAGCATGCTCGGAGACACCGAGGCGGGCGTGTTGATCTACATGTACCCGCCCGAGCAGACGCCGCTCCAGAGCATCCAGAGCCACCTGCTCCAGGAGCCCACGGTCTGGGCCAAGGGCAACCCCGACCCGGAGAAGGCGGTCAACACCGTCCACCCGATGGCCCGCGACATCGGGCTCGGCTGCCAGATCCTCTCGGCGCTCGGGGTGGGCCAGATCAAGCTGATCACCAACAACCCTCGCAAGATCGTAGGCATCGAGAGCTACGGCCTGGAGGTGGTGGGCTACGCCAAACCCGGCAACAACCCTCCCTGATCGAAAGGAGCCACGTTCATGACCTCATCCATCCACACCATCGAAGGCAACCTGGTCGCCACAGGCAAGAAGTTCGCCATCGTCGCGAGCCGCTGGAACAGCTTCGTCAGCGAGCGCCTCGTCGAGGGCGCCATCGACACCATCGTCCGCCACGGCGGCTCCGCGGACGACGTGACGATCGTCCGGGTGCCCGGCTCGTTTGAGCTGCCCATGGCGGTCCAGAAGGTGGCCCAGACCGGCCGCTACGACGCGGTGCTCGCCCTCGGCGCGCTGATCCGCGGCGCGACCCCCCACTTCGACTACATCGCCGCGGAGGCCACCAAGGGGGTCGCCTCCGCCTCGATGCAGACCGGGGTGCCGGTGGCCTACGGCATCATCACCACCAACACCCTGGAGCAGGCCATCGAGCGCAGCGGCTCGAAGGTGGGCAACAAGGGCAGCGAGGCTGCCCAGGCCGCCATCGAGATGGCCAACCTGTACCAACAGCTCGACGAGGCCACCTGATGCAGCTTGCGTGGACCGGACCTGGACTCAAGACGCGCTCCCCCGAACTTCGACTCGGCCGCGAGCTGGCGCTCCGGGCGCTGTACTCCGTCGACCTGAGCGACTTCGCGCCGCACATCGCCTGGATGCGGTGTGAGAGCTCGTTCTTCTCCGAAGAAGAGGAGGAGGCGCGCGGCGACGAAGATCACCGCCTCGCCGAGATGTCCGACGAGGCGCTCGCGCAAGCCCGAGACATCGGCCGCGCGTTGCTGTTCGCCTACTGGAAGCACCGCCTGGAGATCGACGGCATCATCCGTGGCTCCAGCAAGCGCTGGAAGCTCAGCCGCATGCTCCCCATCGAGCGGAATATCCTCCGCCTCGGGACCCTTGAACTGCTGATGAGCGTCACCCCAACGCGGGACGTGATCTACGACTGCGTCGAGCTGGCCAAGTCCTTCGGGGACGCCCCGACGCCCCGCTTCGTCAACGGCATCCTCGATCAGATATGCCAGGACAACCAGATCACCCTATGAAAAGCCACCCGGGACACGCGACGCGACACCAACCCGAGGAGCGGCGCTCCTCCAGCGCGTCGCGCGCCTCCAGGCTGCACCTGACCCTGCTGCTGGTGGTGGCCGTCGGCGTCGC
Organism: Myxococcales bacterium; assembly: GCA_002716585.1. Lineage (GTDB taxonomy): Bacteria > Myxococcota_A > Bradymonadia > Bradymonadales. The sequence continues at coordinate 19,983 of PBBL01000046.1, forward strand.
CACCTTCACGGGCTGTCGCCGTCACGGCGCCTTCGAGGACAAGCCGCGCAGCGTCGTGCCCCGCAACGCCAGCCAGGCCGCCCGAGCCTGGACCGGGGAGCGCCTCGCGTTCACGGACGACGCCGGGAAGCTCCTCCTCAAGCTCCGCAAGCGCCAGAGCAGCACCCGGGTCTTCGACGCCGAGCAGCGCACGCTCGGCTACGTCCGCCGCGCGGGCAACACGCTCGTCCTCACGCGCCAGGACCCCAAGGCCCCAGGCTACCTCATCCAACCCGCCGAAGGCGGCAGCGACACCTCGCAGGTCTACCTCGTGCACCCGACGCAGCCCGGGGAGAAGGGCTCCGTCCTCACGCCCAAGGTCGACACCGAGACGACGGTCGCCCGCATCAGCCGCGACGCCCCCCTCAAGGGCTGCGCCACCTGGCGCTTCGAAGGGAGCGACGGCGAGCCCTTCGCGACGCTGATCCAGTTCAACGGCTCGGGTGAGAAGGAGCGGGACTGCGACGCCATCGACGCCACCTGGCAGGCCACCCTCGGCAAGGACGGGGACTCCTCGTGGTGGCTCAGCGCCTCCAGGCAGCCGGTGCGAACCCTCAAGGCGACCTCTCGCCTCCCCGCGAGCGACGCGAAGGAAGCGGACGACAAGCCTACAACGATCGGGCTCAAGCTCGTAGACGAGGACTTCCCCACCTTCGCCGCCGCGCCCGCGCTGTTCCCTGTGGATGATCTGCTGTTGAAGGCGGGCTACGTGATCCTCCTCACGCGGCCCATGACGAAGTGAAGCGCCCAGCCTACCAGGCCACCTTGAGCTTGACCCCGTAGTGCCCCTCAAAGCCAGGGCCGACCGACTTCCAGTTCTGGATGTAGGGCCCCATGTGGTAGCGCTCATCGACCTGATAGCGAGGCGGGAGCTTGCCGAGGAGGTTGTACCAGGCCATGTCCGGGCCGACATGCACCACCTCGTTCGTCCCAGGCACGTCCACCTGGACGACGTCTTTGCCGTAGAGGGGCATGAAGGCGAGGTTGTGCTCGACCGCGTCCCAGGTGAGCAACACCCGCATCGCCATCCGCTGCGCCAGCGCGTCCCAGGCGCTGTGGGACGCGGAGGTCTGCCACGAACGGAGCTTGACGTCGGAGGGCTCAGGGAGGAGATCCAGCTCCGGCTTGTAGATTGGCAAGGGGAACTCAAGTCGGGCGGACAGCGGCTCCACGTGGTCGATCGGATCCTCGCTGGAGCCCACCTGCTTGGACTGGCTGGACACGTGGACTGGACCGGGGCCCTGGGCCAGGGAGGGGCTCGCGCCGCAGATCATGAGCAACGCGGCCACGCACAGGGCGACCAGGACGCTCTCAACCTGACTGTTTCGCCGAGCCACCATGCTCCTCCTCCTGTGACGATTCGGATGTATCCTCGCGTGCCTTGAGGCCTTTGATGTGGCCTTCGCTTCAACCGGGCGACCTGCGCGCCCATGTTTATTGGACTCCTTGAGGCGCCCACCCATTCAAACAAAAATGTAGGCGGCCTCGGGGACAAATCAACCAGATCAGGGTCGGAAGCCGCGCACGACCTGGATCAGCGCCTCCAGCTCCGGCTCCTCGTAGCGCAGCTTGAAGGCGGGCATGCTCCCCTTGCCCTCCATGAGCGTGTGCTTGAGCTGGGCGTCGGTTCGCCCCTCCTGCCAGGCCACGCTCGTGAAGTCGGGGATGTTGCGCAGCCCGCGGCTGCGCGGCCCGTTGCCCTTCCCGGTGGGGCCGTGGCAGCTCTGACAGCTCCTGACGTAGAGCGCCCTGGGCTCCACCGGCTTCTGCGCAGCGCCGCTCGCGGGCTCGTCAGGCGAAGGCGCCGTGGAGGAGTCACACCCCCACGCGAAGGCCAACGCGGTGAGCAGGATCAGGACGCTCGGGGTCTTGGACATGGGACGCTCACAGGGTCTAGAAGCCGACGCCCTGGACCAGCTTGCCGATCTCACGCGCCTCCTTCTCGGCGGCCAGCTCCAGGTCTTCGGTCGTGATCGGGCGCGCCTTGGCCGCAGCCCAGAACGCCGCCCGCAGGATCGCGTTGCGGATGTTGCCGCCCGCCAGCTCATACTTCTCGGCGAGCCAGTCGTAGGCGATGTCGTCTTCGCGTGGGGCCTCGTCGGGCAGCAGCTTGCGCCACAGCTCCTCGCGGTACTCGGGCTCGGGGAAGGGGAAGTCGACCCGGAAGTTGAGGCGGCGCTTGAACGCGTCGTCGATCCCCTTCTCGAAGTTCGTGGTCAACACGCACATCCCGCCGTAATCCTCAATCTTTTGAAGGAGGTAGTTGACTTCGAGGTTGGCGTAGCGATCGACCGAGGACTTGACCTCGGTCCGCTTGGCGAACAGCGAGTCGGCCTCGTCAAAGAGGATGATGAACTGGTTGCCTTGAGCCGACTCGAAGACCTTGCTGAGGTTCTTCTCGGTCTCACCGACGTACTTGCTGACCACCTGGGAGAGATCGACCTTGAACAGCTCCATGTTCAGCTCGGAGGCGATCACGCCAGCGACCATCGTCTTCCCTGTCCCGGGCGGGCCAGAGAAGAGGCAGGAGAGCCCCTTGCCGCTCTTGAGCTTGCGATCGAAGCCCCAGTCGTGGAACACGATGTTGCGGTAGCGGGCCTGCTCGATGATCTCCTGGATCACCTCCAGGAGGTCGTCCGGCAGGACCATCTCGTCGATCGTCGCCTTGGCCCGGACGCGGGTCGCGATCCCGGTCATCCCCTGGCCGAGCTGGATGCGGCAGGCCGCCTCCAGGTCATCGGTCGTGACGGGCGTGCTGTTGACCCCCGTCCGCATCGTCGCCTCCTCCTGGGCGTGCGCCAGGACCTGGCGGATCCCGCCCCCGGTGAAGCCGTACTTCAGCGAGAACCCCCTCAGATCAACCTCCTCATCGACCTTGACCGGCCCGCGCTCGATCAACACGCGCCACAGATCGAGGCGCCCGAAGGTGTCGGGGACCTCCAGGGCGATCCGGGTGCTGAACCCACGGCCGCTCGGGCCGAGGCCGACGTCGTGGGTGCGGCTGGTGAGGCAGCCGAGCCCGGGGGCCTGGCGCAGGATGCTGTACAGGTAGCCGAGGCTCGGGCAGATCCCGGCCTGCACCAGCTCGCTGCTGTAATTGGCCAGGATGAGCGCCCGATCGTGCAGCCGCGCCTCACGCAGGATGTTCTTGAAGACGCGATCGCGCGCCGCGCTCGGGACCGCCGCCGCCTCCAGATCGACCTGGATCGCCCCGCGCCCAACCGACGCCGCGAGCTGACGCGCGACGGAGCGCTTGCCCACCCCGTCGGGGCCGGTCAGCACCACCATCGGCGCTCCAGCCGCCTCGCCCCCCTGGTTGAGCCGCTCCAGGTGGCTCCTGAGCGCGCCGAGGCGGCGCAGGATCGGCTTGGGGTAGACCAGGGCGTCGGTGTCCGGGTCGCCGGGGAGGAGCTGCGTGTAGCGCCCCATCTGGGGCGCGAGCGCGTCGTTGCCGAGCAGCCACAGGACGACCCGCTCGGGCATCTTGAAGTCGCGGAGCATCAAGCTCGGCTCCAGCCCCGCGCTGCCCCGGTCCAGCTCGATCAGGTTGAACTCAAGGAGCGGCGACCCCGGTAAAAAGGAGGCTCGACCAGCGCGGCGCCCGACGGCGTCGCCGCCGAACAGCTCCAGCGCCAACGAGACGTTCGGGCGCTTTCGGGTGACGTCGTTCATCAGGTAGGAGAACATCCGCTGGAACGACAGATCGACCTCCGGGGCGAGGCCGAGGATGAGCACGTGGTACTGAAAGCGGTCGAGGCCGAACTGGTGGGACATCTCGACGAGCGGCAGCCGACACCCCCCCGCGTCCTTGGAGACGCTCCACAGGGTCGCCGCCTCGCGCAGGCTGATCCGCCGGGTCGCCGCCTCGAAGGCGTGGTGCTTGCGGGCGATCTCAGGATCGGAGTCCGCGCTCGCGGGGCGCCGCGTCGTCGTCCGCTTGAGCAGCTGCTCCATCTCGCCTTCGCGCAGGAGCATGCCGCGGAAGCGGTTGCCCTCCTCGATGACGCCCTCCTTCTTGAGGAGCAGCCCCCGCAGCTCGATCCAGAGGGCGAGCCGCTGAAGCTCCTCCCGAACGTGCTCGGTCGGGTCGTTGTAGACAGGCTGCTGGGCGAGCTTGAGTTCGTCCAGCTCCTCCATGAGTCGGTAGGCGGGGGCGCGCGATGACTTGGCGGTGCTCATCCTCTACTCATCTCCAGTTGGGGCAGGCGCGAGCGCCAGGTCCATCCAGCACCCCGGGCCGCCCGGTCGGACCTCCATCGGGCCGACCACCGGCGCGTCGCTCGCCACGGGGCGCGCCGCGGACACGATGGTGAGCCCCGGCGAGGCTTGCAGCTCGACGAGCATCGGCGCGGAGCGCCGCGGGGCCTCCGTGTCCCGAGGCAGCACCCGCAGCTCCAGCCGATGCGGCCCTGGCCCTGTGACCTGAAGCTGGTACTTGAGCAGCAGCGCGATCACCACCCCGCCGCCATCGGTCAGGGTCGCGGTCGCCTTGACGTCCCCTGGGCTCACCGGACGCCCCGCGAAGTCTAGCACGTATCCCCCCACCGCTTCAGCCCCGAGCGTCCCTGCGGCCATCTGGGCCTCCATGGCGCTGAGCGTGCCCGAGCGGTCGATGTCGTACATCTGGATCAGGCGAGTGGCGCGGGTGCCCGGGGGGATCTCCATCATGAGCAGCGCCTCGGCCACGAGCCGCGAGGGGCTCGTGTCCGGGCGCGCTGTGACGATCACCCGGTGCCGCGCCTCGAACTCATGGGCGGCGGCGTCTGGCGCCAGCCACCCGAGCGCGCAGAGCGCGGCGACGGCGGTCAGGAGGAGAGGGCGCATCAGTGCTGGTGTCCACCGCCGTGGCCGTGGGCCGAGAGCTGCTCGAAGATCACCCGAACGTCGTGCATGTCGCCCTTGACGCGGGGGAACCACATCGAGGGCACGACCTTCGGCTGGATCCGCCGGGTGGGGATGTCGATCCCACCAACCTCGGGCCGACGGGGCGACGCCTTCGCGTCACCCTCCTCGGGCGGCTTGATCGTCGGGGCGTAGGCGCCGTCGACGCACTCCAGCGGGGCGACGCCCGGCGCGTCGAAGTTCTCACCGTCGCCATCGAGGTCCTGGCCATCGACGTCCACCCAGATCGGGTTGGTGAGCGCGTAGGCCGTGATGATCCGGGTCAGCCCCGGCTCCAGCTCGCCCAGGCTGCTGCCGCCAAACAGCGACCCCAGCGACAGGCCGCCGCCGCCGTCGTCTTCGCCGCCGCCACCCGCGAGCGCGGCGATGGCGTCGTCGAGGAGGACCGGCGGCACCTCCACGGGGGTGACCACCGGGAACAGCGAGCGATCCCCCGAGACCTCCAGCACCATCCAGGCGTCGCGATCGAGCGTCAGGGTCGTGGTCGTGGAGAAGATCATCCCGCCCTTCCCGTTCGGCTCCATGGTCACGTCGAAGGTCTCCGCGGGCTCGCCGTTCACGATCAGCGTCGCCTGACTCACCTGCACCCACTCCGGCGCCTGGATCCGCATCCGCACCTCGACGATCTTGTCGAGATCCTCGATCTTGCTGCCGATCGGCTCCTCGTTGACGAACAGCTCCACGAACGGCCCGTTGGTCAACGACAGGCGGTGGTTCTGGAACGCCTCCACCAGCTCCTCGGCGCCGACCTCGCGCGGATCGTCCATCCCCACCCGGAAGTAGGTCCGGGGGTAGCCCGGCTCCTCACCCTCGGTGTCGTGGCTGTCGGAGTTGCCGACCCCGATGACCTTCTTCCCCTGGTTGAGCAGGTTGAACCAGTCGTCCACCATGCCCGGGTGCGCCACCTCGCCGCCGTCGCAGAGGATCTCGCCCGGCTGCGGCTGGTTGGCGAGGAAGTCCTCGGGGACGTTGAGCCCATCGATGCTCTCGGGCATGCGGAACGAGCGGAACTGCTCGACCAGCTTGCCGTTGATCACCTCCATGGCGTTGAAGTCGAAGCTGAACTTGTTGACCTTCTCGACCAGCAGGCACCCGCCCAGGACGGTCGGGCCGGGCTTGACGTCCTCCCCGTTGGGGTCGTCGGTCACCAGCACGTTCAGCGTGTAGTTCTGAGCGCGCTCCGCGGTGGGGTCTTCGGGCACCGCGATCGCGTTGATGTCCACGGCGGTGACGCGGATGAGGTACTCGGCCGCGGGCAGCTCCCCGGAGAGCAGCTCCAGCGCCCCGCCGTCGGTCACCGCCTCGGTCACGACGGTCGCCCCGTCCGACTCCAGCAGCGCCGCGGCGAACGCGGCGCCCGCGCCCTGGGTGTTGAGGCGGACCTGCACGAGGTCAGGCTCCTTGAGCGAGACCCGGTACCAGTCCTCGTCGGTTGGCTTGTCCTCGGAGATGCACAGCCGCGCGGTGTTGATCGTCATCCGCCCGTCGCGGACGTAGAGGACTTCGGTGGCCTGGTCGGGGGCGTCGTTGGGCTCCGAGGCCCGACCGCCGACCCGGTCCGAGCAGCTCTGACCCCAGAGCTTCTCGGCGTCGCTCAGATCCCCCGACTCGGGGTAGCACTCGCCGCCGTCCGCGTCGCGGTACTGACGGAAGGTCGGGCCGTTGACGTCCACGAGCCCGGACAGCTCACCGGTCACGGGCTTCGCGGGCTCGCCGGTCAGCGCGTCCACCTCGAACTGCGCGAAGTAGCCCAGGATCGAGTCCCGCGAGTGGTTGACCTGCACGATCGTCTTCTCCGGCCCCAGCTCCCCAAGCTCCTTGAGGTCGGTGAAGATCTCCGCCGGGGTCCGCTGCGACCACTCGAACGACCCCTTCGTGATCTCCTCGACCTTGCGGTTGAGCGGGAAGCCGTTGAAGTGGCCCGACTCCAGCGTGGTCAGCTCCAGCCCGACGACCGTGTTCATCCACGGCTCCAGCCCGTTGCGCTCGATGATCGGCTTGTAGTTGGTCACGAAGTTGTGGTCGGTCGCCACCGGGAACTCCAGCCCCTCGCCCGCCGCCGAGAGCACCCGCTCATCGAGCGGGAGCGACGAGTCGAGCGACGGCGCCGCGTGGAGGTGGAAGTCGCCGCTGATGTAGCCCTCCGTGTCCACGACACGGCTCAGGACGGTCGAGACGACCTTGACCTCGCCGGGGCCGACGAAGCCGATCTCGGCGCGCTGGACGTCGTACTCCAGGCCACGGGAGACGTACACCTCGTAGGTCTGGTTGGGGCGCACGCGCAGGCTGGCGAGGCCGTCCTCGGTGTAGCCGCTCGTCTCGATGTAGCGGAGCGTGTCGGGGTTGTTGGGGTCGTCGGGGATGAAGTCGGTGATCCGCCACCGCTCCCCGGCCTCCAGGTCAAACAGGTAGTCTCGGGTGTTCTGCCCGGCGAACTGCGGGTTGATCCAGCCAACCACGGTCACCTTGGCCGGCAGATCCTGCCCGGCCTTGTCCCGAACCCGCACCGACACCGTCGCCGCCGAGGGCCTCGCCAATTGCAGGTAGGCGCCCTCGCCCGCCTTGATCTCGAACGGCACCAGCTTCGAGAGCACCGGGTCGCGCTGCACCCGCGCGAAGTAGGAGCCAGGCGCCATGCGCCCCAGGAACTGACCGCTGTCGTCGGTGAAGAACTGGTTGATGACCTCCTCCTGCGCGTTGTAGACGAGCACCGACGTGCCCGCCCCCACCGGCTCGCCCGTGACCTCGTCGTTCACGAGCCCGGCGATCCGCTCGCCCGGGGCACCGCGGATCTCCTGGACCTCGTCCAGCACGCTCGCCGCGTCGCCGTCGCCCACCACGAAGTAGGTGACGTACTCGAACGAGTCGCCCGGCAGCAGCGCCTGGGGCGCCTGGGTGTAGAACACCCCGGTGAAGGCCGAGGCCACGAACGGCACGAGCATCGAGTCGCCCGCGACCTGGACGTTGTCCTCCGCGTACGCCGCCTCGTAGGCGTTGGCGCCGTCTTCGTTGGTCTGGTTCTTCAAGAAGTCGATCTGGCAGCCCGTCTTGTAGCTGAGGTCCACCACCGCGAACTCCTCAGGAGCCGCCGCGACCTCCTCACCGCCGTCGCGCTGGCAGATGTCGGCGGGGAGCTGGCTGCACACCTCGTGGTCGTTGAAGCAGCACGTGATCGCGTTCTCCACGTCGCACACCGCCTCGTCCTCACCCTGGAAGATGAAGCCGTAGGAGATCCCGTTGCGGCTGGGGGTCGTGATGACCGGCGACACCAGCCCGGGGAGCGCTGGGAAGTCGAGCCCCTCGGCGGTGTAGCTGTCCTCCAGCGCGAACCGCAGGTTGTAGCCGGTGCGCGGCTGGAAGACGTTGTTGCCGCCGCCGAACAGGAGCACCGTCCCCAGCGGGACGTCGATCTTGCCGTCGCCGCCGAGCAGGATGCTCAGCAGCGACTGCGCCTCGGGCGGCGGCACCTCCAGCACGCCGTCGGTGATGTTGGTCAGCCTCGCCCGGATCCGCACGTGCCGCGACCCCGGCTCCAGCTCGTAGATCGTCTCGTACTTGAGCTTGGGGACACCCTGGAAGATGTCCGGATCGCCGTTGAACAGCTGGTTGGGGTCCACCTCGTGGGAGTTGATCACCAGCTGGTTGAGCACCCGCGCCAGGGTCAGGAAGTCGCCGCCGTGCCCCACCACCCGGATCGACGCCGCGTTGCCGTCAGCGCCGTCGTTGAGGACCTCGATCTCCTCCGGCACCAGCGCCTGGAGGAAGAAGATCGGGAACAGCTCGCCGAACTGATCGCGGCCGTTCCCGCCGGACCGCCCCGTGACCTCCTGCGTCGTGGGGCGCACCAGATCGGCGTCGATGAGGCTCCCCCCATACACCCCGAAGCCCCGCGAGAACCCCTTGTCCTGGATCACGACGCGGATCTTGTCGTTCTCGATGAGGAAGTCCCCGATGTCCCCCAGCGCCCCAGGGCCGCCGATAAGCTCGGAGCGGCTGCTGATGCGCTTGGCCATCGCGTCCGACTCGCTGGCGTCCTGACAGCTCCCCGAGCCAAACGCGACCGCCGCGGCCACGCTCAACGCGAGCAGCCCGACGAGGGAACCGATCGCACTCTTTCTACTGCTCATGATATCGCTCCTTGACGCTCTCCAGGCGTGTGCCCGGACTTCAGAACGCCACCTGCCCCAGGAACTGGAGCCGATCGTTGTCGATCGCCTGTTGGTCGTCCTCAACGGTGATCGTGTAGTTGACCTGGAACAGCAGCGGCTCGCCCGGCACGTGCCAGTTGAGGCCGATGGTGTGGTAGGTCAGCTCATCTGCGTCGAGCTGGGCCTGGGTGACCGGGTCGTCCGCCTCGACGGAGTCGGTCCAGTCGTAGTAGGCGTAGCGGTAGACCGGCGTCACCCCGATCATCTCGATCCGGTAGCCGAGCGCCAGGTGGTAGCCGAGCGCCGACGCCTCGGGCTCCGAGGGGACGTCGGGGAAGGAGCGGCTCACTGTCATGAACTGGCCCTGGAGCTGGACGTTGTACCAGTCCACGACGAGGTCGGCGCTGAACCCGGTCTGCTCCTCGTCGATCACGTCGGGCAGCTCGTTGGGGTCGCGGGTGACGGTGTTGGTGAAGGCGCCGAGGCCGAAGCGCACCTTGTCGCGCTCCGAGGTGCCGTAGAACGCCTCCGCGCGGGCGGCGAGCAGGTAGTCGGAGTTGTCGTTGAGCGGCTCATCGGCGCTGTTGCCGTTGGTCATGGAGGCGTACCAGGCGACCCCGAACTGGTCGAAGCCCTCCTTGAACTCCTCCTCGCTCCCGAAGACCGTGCTCCCGAGGAGCATCGCGCCGTACTGGCGAGGGGCGCCGAGACCGGGGACGTTGCGCCCTTCGACGTTCTGGACGCCGCGGACGGCCACGGAGCGCTCCACGAACAGCTGCGCGGCGCTGGAGATGTACTGCTCACCCGCCACGGGCGGACGGTAGCGCCCGACCCGCAGCCTCGCCTCGGGCAGCGGGCGGTACTCGATGAAGGCGTCCCGCGCCGCGGTGCGGACGTCGCCCTCCGGGGCGCTCGTCTCGTCGAACAGCAGCGTCGCCCCGTCGAACTGGAGGCGGACCAGGACGTCCTTGGCGGTGCCCTCCACGGTCAGGCGCGCGGTGTCGATCCCGAAGCCGTCGTTGCGACCGAGGTACTCCAGGCCCTGGTTGCCGTCGCCCTCCAGGATGGTCGTGTGGAAGACGCGGATGAAGCCGGAGAACTCCAGCTCGAACGGGAACTTACGCCCGGTGGTCTCGCCGCGCACGGCGTCGCCGATGATCCCATCGTCGTCGCCCTCCATCGCCTCGTCGTCCTCGGGCTCCTCCTCCTCGTCGGGCTCAAGCGCCGCGATCCGGGCGTCGAGCGCCTCGATCTTGTCCTTGAGGGGGCTGTCCAGGGTGACCTGGGACTTGAGGCTCGCCAGCTCGGCCTTCAGCGCCTCCAGCTCATCGCTCAAGCTCTTGCGCTGCGTCTTGACCTCGCCCAGCTGGGTCTCCAACGTCTTGAGGCGAGTCTCTACGCTGACCTCGGCCCCCACCTTCTCCTGAGCCCACCCGACGGAGGGCAGGCTCACGGCCAGCGCGAGCGCCCCGGCACAGATCTGCTTCCACACCAACATCTCCCACACCTCTCTTTCGATAGAGTCCGCCCCTGACGCGGTACGACGCGACACCCTTCGTTCAGAGCGCCAGGCGCCGAGAGCATAACAAACGGTTTTCAATTGTGATAGCTTCGCCCCACGCCGGGGGCACCACACGCCCGGGTTGCTTTCTATGACACACAAGGGAGGTCTGGCAATGGAAGCGCCGCTCCGAATCATCTTCGTCTGCCTGGGGAACATCTGCCGCTCACCGCTCGCCGAAGGGGTCTTCAAGGCGCAGGCGGCGAAGGCGGGGCTCGCGGATCGCTTCGAGGTCGCGTCCGCGGGCACGAGCGGGTACCACGTCGGCGAGCTGCCCGACCCGGGGAGCATCCAGGTCGCCCGTAAGCACGGGATCGACATCACGGATCAGCGCTCGCAGCGGCTCACTCGAGGCGACCTGGAGCGCTACGACCTCATCATCGCCATGGACCGCTCCAACCGCCGCAACATCATCCGTATGCTGCCCGGTGAGGACGTGGAGCCGCTCCGAGGCCGCCTGTGGTTGATGCGCAACTTCGAGTTCACCGACGACGGCTCGGGCCACGACGAGGACGTCCCCGACCCCTGGGGCGGTGGCCTGCGGGGCTTCGATCGGGTGCATGAGATCCTGGAGCGGTCCTGCGCCAACCTGTTGAGCTGGGCGCGCCGGGAGCACGACCTGGGCTGACGGGCTTGATCGGGTTCGCGCGGGGCGCTAACGTGCTCAACCGCCCTCGCCGCAGGAGGCGAGACGAGCCGGTGTCATCACAGATGTATGGATGGAGGTTGCCATGGCTCGGGACATCGAGGCCAAGCTTGCAAGGAAGGTCGCGGACGCCAACGACGCCTACTCGCTCATCGAGGAGGGCGATCGGATCATGGTGTGCGTGAGCGGCGGTAAGGACTCCTGGGCGATGCTCCACCTGCTGGAGCGGGCGCGCCGCGTCGCGCCCATCCCGTTCACCCTGTTCGCGTTCCACCTCGATCAGGGGCACCCGGGCTTCCCGACGGAGGTGCTGCGCGGCTACCTCGAGGAGCACGGCTTCGAGTACGTGATCCACGCCCAGGACACCTACTCCATCGTCAAGGAGAAGCTCAAGCCCAACCAGACGACCTGCTCGCTGTGCAGCCGCCTGCGCCGCGGCATCATCTACAACCAGGCGCAAGCGCTGGGCGCGACCAAGATCGCGCTCGGGCACCACCGCGACGACCTGATCGAGACGCTGCTGCTGAACATCTTCTACAGCGGTCAGCTCAAGGCGATGCCCCCGAAGCTGTTCAGCGACGACCGACGCAACACCGTGATCCGCCCGTTGGCGTACTGCCCCGAGGAGTGGATCGTGGAGTACGCGCAGCTGCGCGGCTTCCCGATCATCCCCTGCACGCTGTGCAGCACCCAGGACAACCTCCAGCGCGAGGCGATGGGGCGCCTGCTCGACCGCCTCTCGGCGATGAACCCCAACGTGCGGGGCAGCGCCTTCACCGCGCTGAGCAACGTCGTCACCACCCACCTCCTCGACCGCGACCTCTACGATCCCAACGCCGAAGGATCGCCCGCGCCAGCGACCGCCGAAGAGCTGCGCCAGGCGCTTCACATCTGACGCGAGGTCGTGTAGAACCAGGGTTGCACTCAGAACGAAGCTCATCCCCGGATCGCAGTGGAACCAACCAGGCCCCAACCTCGCGTCGCGTGGCGACAGCTCGACCCCGACAACCCGGAGGAGGCGCTGCGCGCTGTGCTCCGCGACACCGCGGGGGGTGACGTCGCGGTCACCTTCCTGTTCTTCAGCCCCGATCTGCCCACGAGCACCCTGGAGGCCGTCCTCGGCGAGCCGCATCGAAACGGGCGCGTGGTCGGTTGCAGCTCAAGCGGCGAGCTGGGGCCAGGCGGGTTCCACGAAGGCGGGATCAGCGCGATGAGCCTGGCCCACCCGCGGCTACGCCTCTCGGCCCGGCTCATCCCGTCGCTCTCCGAGACCGACCTCGCCACCTTCGACGCCCTCCCGGATGAGCTGAGCGGTGAGCTGGGGCGGACGCTGAGCGAGTTGGGCGACGGGCGGCACACCTTCGTGACCTTCTTCGATGGGCTCTCCGAGCGAGAGGACATGATCACCGCCTACCTGGGGCGGCGGCTCCACCGCCTGCCGCTCGTCGGGGCCTCGGCGGGCGACCTGATGCGCATGGAGGAGACGCGCCTGGTGCTCGACGACACGGTGCTCTCCGACGCCGCGCTGGTCGTGCTGCTGGAGACGCCCGAGCCGATCGTCGTCATCCACCACCACCACTTCCACCCCACCGGGCAGGAGGTGCAGGTGACCCGCGTGGACCGCAGCGGGCGACACATCCTGGAGCTGGACCACCAACCCGCGCGTGAGCGCTTCGCCGAGCTGATCGGACACCCGGTCGAGCGACTCACCGATGCGCGCGCCCTCGACCACCCCTTCGCGACCCAGCTTCGGGGGCGGTGGTCGCTGTGCTCGGTCATCCAGGTGACCAAAGACGGGCTCCGAGTGGGCCGCACCGTCGCGCCCGAGCAGACGCTCATGATCATGCGCCCGGGTGACCTGGTCACGGAGACCCGCGCGGCGATGCACGAGGTGAGCGAAGCGCTGGGCCGCGAACCCGAGGCGCTGCTGTTGTTCAACTGCGCCGGGCGGTGGCTGACGGCGCGCGCCGGAGATGGCCTGGAGGCGCTTCATGAGGCCTTCGGCCCCGCCCCGCTCGCGGGCCTGAACTCCTACGGAGAGCAGGTCGACACCCTGCACGTCAATCACACCTTGACGGGGATCGCCTTCTAGCCTATCCCAGGTGGGCCGGACCCACACCTCCGCACACTCGCGACCCTGGGCACGGCTCGGACCCTGTCTGGAGACCACCATACCCATGCGCTCACTCGCTCGCCCCCTCACGCTCGTCGTCGCCCTCATCAGCCTAGTGCTCCTGACGCACACCGAACGCGCTGAAGCCAACGGCCCGGCTGGTGAAGACCTGGGCGCGGGCATCATCCTCGGGGAGCCGACCGGCTTGACCGGGAAGTACTGGTTTGACTCCTCGAGCGCGGTGGACGTTCACCTGTCGTTCGACTTCAGCGACGACGCCTTCGCGCTGATCTCGGACTACCTGCTCCACTTCAACGTCTTCACCCCGGACTCCCGATCGATCGACCTGCCCGTCTACGTGGGGATCGGAGGCAAGTTCTTCGTCCGAGAGGACAACAACGACCGCGGCGACGACGACGACCTGGGGCTCGGCCTCCGCGCCCCGGTCGGGCTGAGCCTGCTGCTGACCCAGGCGCCTCTGGAGTTCTTCGTGGAGATCGCCCTCGGGCTGCGGATCATCCCCGGGACCGAGGCCGACCTCGACGGCGGCATTGGCGTGCGCTACTACTTCTGAAACACGCCGCCCCGCCGAGGCCCCGCTTGACGGCCACCCGACGCGGTTGCTACACCCGTGGGTGCACGTTCGTGTTGAACGGTGTCCTCGACGTCGAGGGCCGACTCGCAGTCTCCCCTCTGGAGAGGGCTCATGGTGGACGATCCTCCACACACGAAGCGTCAGCCTCGACGCGCGCTCGCCTCAGCGACCGACCGCGCCCACGCCTTCGCCCAGGCCGCCTCCGAGGCGGACCAGGTGCCGTTCCAGCGCGGCCTGGACCGCGAGACCATCCTGGAGCTCTACGAAGGCCTCGTCGTCCAGATCGTCCACAACCTGCAACGCGCCTGGTCCGTCCCCTGGTCCCACGTGGACGACATGAAGGCCAACGGCTACCTCGGCCTCCTGGAGGCCTACGAGCGCTTCGACCCTGAGCAGGGCAGCACGTTCGCGACCTTCTCCTACTACCGGATCAAGGGCAGCGTCGTGGATGGCCTCCGCGACGCCGGCGTGATCCGTCGCCGCAAGGAGCTGCGGCGGCGCCTGTCCGGCGCCTGCGACCTGCTCGCCGAGGAGGCGCGCACGGTCCGACCGGTGGGCTCAGAGCTGGGCACGAGCCTGGAGCGGATCGACACCATGGTCCGCAACATGGGGACCGTCTGGCTCATCATCCAGGACGCCCAGCTCCGCGCCGACGAGGCCAGCGCCCGCCACGCGCCCGCGCGGCGGCTCCTCAAGGCCGAGCTTCGCCAGCAGCTTCACGACGCCATCGACCAGCTCGACGAGGTCGAGCGCGCCGTCATCCAGGGGCACTACCTGGAGGAGCGCAGCCTCGTCGACATCGCCAGCGAGCACGGCTACTCGCGCTCGTGGATGAGCCGGGTGCACACGCGCGCGCTGGAGCGGCTCGCGGAGCTCCTCAAGCCAGACCCTCCCTGAGGGTGACCCATGGCCAGCTTCCGCTACACCCCCTACTACTGCGAAGAGAACGCCTGGCACCTGTGCCAGCACGAGCGCCTGCGCGGGCTGGAGCGCCGCGTCGTGTTCGTCTCGAACGCGCTCCGGTGCTGCCCGCTGTGGTTTCAGCGGGCCTCACCGGATCTCACCGAGCCGGTCCTGTGGGATTACCACGTCCTCGTCATCGCCCGTGAGCAGGCCACGTGGCAGGTCTGGGACCTCGACACCCGCCTGCCCTGCCCGCTCGCGCTGCCCTCCTACGTCGAGGCGACCTTCGGCCCCCCACACGTCATCCCAGACGAGTTCCACCCAAGGTTTCGGGTCGTCGCCCCGAAGCCCTTCATCGCGACCTTCTCGTCCGACCGCTCCCACATGCTCGACGAAGACGGCGCGTGGCGCGAGCCGCCCCCACCCTGGCCGCCGCTCTTTGCCGAGGCGCGGGGGATGAACCTGATGCGGTTCGTCGACATGGAGGACGACTTCATCGGAGAGGTGATGGATCGTGGGGGGCTGCTGGAGCGGTTCGGGGGGTGACCCCGGAAGGGGTGATACGAACTCGTGTAGAAAGGTAGCTGCGAAGCAGCGGTGTGTCGATGAATTCAGCTATTCAGATTTGCTCAGGATTTTTGTATTCAACTCGCTGAGTTCATCACACGACCTTTCTACACGAGTTCATATGAGAGAGGAAAGGAGGGGCGCGCGAGGAGGCGCGCCCCCGCGCGGGCTCAGGGGAAGCAGCGCGCCTCGTACTCGACCTCGATGGTGGCGCCCGCCATCGGCACGGCGTTCCGATCGAAGACGACGGAGTTGGTCGTCTCGTCGTAGACCCAGCCGGTGGACTGATCCACGCCATCGACGCGGACCTGGACCGTCGCCGGGTCGGCGACGCGGCTGAGGAAGAACTCCCGGCGGAGCCCGAAGGCGCGGTTGCCGATGTTCTGCAGGTAGCCGCCGAAGTCGGCCGCGCAGATGGAGCCGGTCGTGCCGCCCGTGTTCTGCGCCACGGTGTCGTAGCGGCGCCCCGCCTCGGCGTCCCCGTTGCTGGAGGAGCACATCGCCGGGGTGTTGCGCGACACGTCGGCGCCAACGATGACCGAGACGTTGAGCAGGGAGTCGTTGCGGAAGCCCTTGATGCTCTGGAAGAAGTCCACGTAGAAGTCCGGGGTCGCCGTGGACTGGTCCTCCTCGTCGGAGAGGATGATGATCTCAAGCGAGGCGTCTTCGCGGAGGAAGCCCGCGTTGCGACCGCCGCAGACGTTGTTGGGGCCGCAGTACGGGTAGGGGTCGGAGCACTGGGAGTCGTTGGTGCACGTGTCGTTGGTCTCGGTGATGTAGGGATCCGAGAGCGCCTTGCGCGACGCCTCAAGGCCCGCCTCCTGCGAGCCGCCCGACGCGCCCATGTCCACCCGGTTCTGGAACTCGGTCAGGTAGTTCGGGTACTGGCGCGTCAGGAAGGCCGGATCGCCCATCAGCTCGCCCGCCTCGTACTGCTCGCCGTTGAAGCGAACCGCCTCACCGAGGTCGAGGTGGGTGACGCCGATCTGGAAGTCGTTGTTGAGCAGCTCCGCCGTGGACAGGAACTGCCCGAGGTTGCGCGACACGTTGCCCTGCTCCTCGGACATCGAGCCCGAGCCGTCGATGACAAAGAGCACGTCCACCTTACGCCCGTCGATCTGCTCGAAGACGTCCACCTGACGCGAGATGTTGGTCCCCTCGCCGCGGAGCGGCACCCGCAGGGTCGGCTCCTGATCGCTGGCGTTGGAGTCGATCCGCAGGACGCACTGGTCCTCGCCCAGGTCGGCGGGGCGGTAGACCACCTGCACGGGGAGGGGGTTGTTGCTGGCGACCTCGAAGGGGAGCTGCGGCACGCCGCGCAGCTCGAACTCGTTGGAGCAGCCTTCGAGCTGGACGTTGTTGACCTCCAGCGGCACGGCGCCCGTGTTGTAGACCGTGACCACCTGCGCCTGGCTGGCGCAACCGAGGGTCACGAGGCCGAAGTCCACGTTGCCCGGGATGACGGCGATGTCCGAGACGCCCGCCAGGCCCGTCAGCTGCACGCCGCAGTCCGGCGGCGGCGACAGGTCGCACTCGAAGGGGTTGCCGGTGCCGTTGGCGCAGCGCTCGCCCGCGTTGCAGAACATGCCCGCCTGCCCGTTGTTGGGGTCGGAGAGCATGACCGCCATCTGACCGTTGTTCAGGTCGAAGCTGGTGGGGTTGTACTGAACCTCGATGATCATGCTCTGACCCGGCGCGAGCTGCTCGCCCGAGTTGAGCGTCGCGGCCGACACCGAGAAGGCGTTGTTCAGGATGCCCTGGGCGCTGGAGCCGTTGTACTGGCAGGGGCCCGTGCCGGTGTTGCGGACCGTCACCGGCAGGATCTTCGAGCTGCCGCGCGCGGTGAGGCCGAAGTTGAGCGGGTCGGGGCCGACCTGGACGTCGCACTCGACGCCCTCCAGGCCGTTGCCCGTCAGCGGCACGGCCAGCTCCGGGGTGTCCGGGTCGTTGCTGTTGATCAGGATGTTCGCCGCGTCGGGGCCGACGTCGGTCGGCGAGTAGATGACGGAGATGCGCTGAAGCTCGCCGGGCTCGATCGTGGCCGCGCCGTTGCCGTTGATCGGCGGGAAGCCCGGGTCGGGCGCGATGCGGAAGTCAGCCGAGCCGCCGTCCAGCTCAACGGACGCGACCTCAAGGGGCTCGGTGCCGTTGTTGAAGATCGCCAGCTCACGCGGGGAGCTGATCGTGATGCCCACGTTGCCGAAGTTGATGGCGGTCGGATCGACGCCGATGTCCGGCTCGCTCGGGCGCCCGAGGAGCGGCAGCGGCAGGTTGTTGACGGTCGGGTCGTTGCTGAAGAACACCGCGGTGCCGTTGGCGGTCTCGGTCCCGGCGGTGTAGGAGATCGTGATCGTGTGGCTCTCGCCGACGGCGATGGAGACCGCCTCGGTCGGCGGGTTGACGATCGCGAAGTCCTCGGAGGAGCCGCGCAGCATGTCGACGCCTTCCAGCAGCAGCGGCGCGTCGCCGATGTTGAGCACCCGCACGTCCTCCGTGACCGTCTCGTTCGTGGCGATGTTGCCAAAGTCGATCCGCGCCGGGGACAGGTCGATCAGCGGCACCGCGGTGCTCGTGCGCACGTCGCACTCAAACGCCGCCTCGACCTCGGCCGTCTGGATGTAGAGGGTGTCGTTGAGCGTCCCGCCCGACTCCGAGAGGAAGGACAGCTCCAGGGTCGCCGTCTGATCCGGGCGAAGCTCCGTGTTCGCCGCCGGAGGTTGCGTGATCGTCACCGCGTCGCCGAACTCCATCAAGGCGTCCGTCAGCGTCAGCGGCAGGTTGCCGATGTTGCGCAGCGTCACCGTCTGGGTCTGCTCCACGCCCAGCTCGGAGTTGTTGAACGTGATCGGCGACGGCTCACACTGAAGCTCCCGCTTCGGCGGGATCGTGTTGAGGAACACCGTCTGGCTCTGCCCCGAGGCCTGGATGACGAGCTGCCCCGTCACCGCCTGCTCGTTGATCGGCGAGTAGGTCACCCTCATGTTGACCGACTCGCCCTCCTTGACGCTGACGATCTGGGGATCCTCGAACGTGAAGGGGCCTTGAGCCGGGTTGAGCGCGTACTCGAACCCCCTCAGCTCACCGGTCCCCCCGTTGCTGATCTCGACCACCAGGGTCTCGGGCTGATCTACCGTCGCCGCTGAGAAGGTCAGGCTCGTCGGCGAAACGACGAGCTGGGGATCCGACCCCTCCGCGAAGCTGCTCTGGCCTCCGCCGCCGTCGTCGGAGCAGCTTGAACAGGCTGGCGACACAGCGACCAACAACAGGGCCGCAGCCCACAACCTCCAGCGGTACCGAGACGCCCACTGGCCTACCATCACTCCCGGTTGCATCTTCACGTCACCTCGCTGCTCTTATTAAGGGTTTACACACTGCCCCACCCACAACGCGATTATGATTCACTCTGTCAAGTCAAGGCATCCAGCTGCGTTGTGTGCCAGCTCGAGACAGCACTGATCTGCAAGCCGGTGCAACACTATAAAGACGCACCTGCTCAAACTCAAGTTCCCTCAAGCACATCACACAGGTTACACCGCAAACGTCCACACCGCGTGGTAAAAGTCGCGCCCGCGGCCAACGCGTGAACCCTATTCAACCAGGAGCGCCGAGAGCCCTGAGGTGTTCAGCGTGAGCAGCGCCTCCCAGAGCGCCGCCGCGCCGCGCGGGGTGCGCTCCGGCGCGCCGTCACCGAACCGAAGCTCAACCAACCCGGTCACGCAGCGGATCGCGAGCGGGATCGCGTCCAGGCGAAGCGTGAAGCCCGCTCCCGGCACGCGCCGCTCCAACAGATCGGCGGTGTGGCAGAAGGCCAGGAGCGCCTGCAGGCTCAACGGCGCCTCCTCGGGCGCCGACACCCGGCGCCCGTCCGGCTGGATGTCCGCGACGTGCGCCTCGAAGAACTCCAGCGCGGCGCGCAGCCCCGCCACGCGCTCGTCGTCGTCGTCCAGCGGCTCGTCGATCGCCTCATCGGGATCGCCCGCCGCGCTCATCAGCAGCGCCCGCGCGCAGATCTCAGCGGCGCTCGGGTCATGAAGCGGGCCACCGAAGCGCGCGGCGAGGATCGCCTGACTGAGCCGCTGACGCTCCTCGTCGAACCCAAGCAGGCTCTCCAGCCACATCGCCCGGTAGAGGGTCGCGGTCGAGATCACCGCCCCATCGTCCGCCGCCTCCTCACCAAGCGCCAGCAGCTCGCCCCACCGATCGGCCTCGCCCTCGGCGCGCCCCAGCACCCGCTCGCGAAGCTCGGCGTCACCCCCGCTCGGGTCGGCGGCGAGCCTCAGCGCGTCGCTCACGAGGAGCGCCACCCGCTCCAGGTTCACCGACGCCCCCACCAGGATGCTCGCCAGCGTGTGCAGCCAGACCCGATCCACCCCTCGAACGTCCAGCCCCGTGAGCTGCTCTCGCGTCGCCGCCAGCCGCTCCTCCGCCAACGCCCCGAGGCGCCCCAGCTCCACCTCAAGCGCCAACCGGAGCAGCTCCCAGGGGGCCGCCTCGCACATCGGGCTCACGCGCGCCGTGAACGCCCCCCGGTGCTCGCGAAACAGGAGCGTGTCCAGCGACGGGAAGACCCGCCCGTCCATGCTCGTGGACGTGTTCAGCGCGTACAGCTCGCGCTCCTGCACCAGGCACACGAAGCGCAGCTGCAACCGATCGTCGCCGTCGCGCAGGAGCAGCTTGAGCAGGCTCAAGGCGAGCGCCCGGGTCATCACGATCGGGACCTCGCGCCCCTCCACCGACCGCAGCGCGACCGCGCCGTCCACCCACACCGGCTCCACGTAGAGCCACCCGATGTCCATGCTCGACGGCTCGCCGCCGCCCTCCGCCCAGCGCACCCCCTCCTCGGTCACCGTCAGCTCCGAGAGCTTCGGCGCCTTGACGTCGCCAGGCCGCGCGATGGGGCGCGCGATCGTCTTGAACCCGGGCGTGAACACCCACAGCCGCCCCGCGCGCTGGTAGGGGTGGTCGCTCAGCCGGATCAACCCACGGAGCGCCTTGTGGAGCACCACGGCGTCCTGCATCAGCCGACTGATCACCGGCGCCCGCATCGGATCGAGCGCGTTGACCTCCGCCAGGGTGTCCTTGAGCAGCACCGGCTTGCCCGACTCCACGTCCGAGCCGTAGATCATCGCCAGGTTGTCCCGGGTCACGGTCACGCCAAAGGGCCACACGTCCATCGACGCCCGCTGGCCGCCTCGGGTCGCGCGCTGCACGCGCCCTTCGTAGCTCGCCACCAGGTTCCCTTCGATCTGGAGCAGATCACACTCGCTCCGCATCATCCGCAGCCAGGTCACCAGGTGCTGCATCTCCGACCAGGCCTGCCTCAGCCAGGGCGCCCGCTCCCGTCGCCCTCGCGCCTCCAGCAGCGCCCTCAAGCTCCGCGACAGCTTCACCAGCCGCTCCACCGCCACCGCCAGGCCGAACGCCTCCGCCCGCTCCGCCAGCGCGTCCAGCTCGTCCGGCAGGTCGGCGTCCGGGAAGGCGATCCCGGCCACGTGCAGCGGCGCCAACACCTCCCGCACCTCCCCCAGGAACATCCCCAGGAGGACGCCCTCCGCCTCAAAGTCGGCGTAGTCGTCCTCCGTCGGCGTCGCCGCCCGGTAGCGATCCCGCACCTCGGCGGCGCGCTCGGACGCCTCCCGCAGCCCCTCGTCGAGCGGGTGTGTGCTCATCGGCTCCTCCTGTGGACGCCGCTCTTGCTGTACTTGATCTTCTCCAACGACAGGTGCACCTCATGCACCTTCGGCCCCCGGTACAGCGTCACCGACTCGTCGTAGATCGCCGTCATCGGGTACAGCTTGAGCTGCCCCTGACGCACCGACACCCGACCGAACAGCGCCGCGGGCAGCGGGAAGGAGCGCCGGTTGTCGAGCATCGCCTCCAGGTTGTCGATCAGGTGGTTGTTCTCTTCGCGGAGCGAGACCTCCATCATCAGCGTCGCCCCCTTGTCGTCGAGCAGCGGCGACGACGCCAGCGACGACTTCATGTCGATCTCCAGCTCACCGAACCCCGACGGCTCCAGGTAGGCGAGCGTCGAGCCCGAGCCCGACAGCGGGTTCAGCTCGTTCTCCCGCAGCCGCTCCACCAGCTCCGTCCACCGCCCCACCGCGAACTCCTTGTAGGCCGCGCTGCCCGTGTAGGGCGCCTCGGAGACCCGCAGCGCCTTGTGCAGGCTCATCCGCCCGTCGTGGGACACCTTGGCGTTGCTGAAGGTGAAGGCGCCGTGCGCGAAGTCGCGGATCGTGTAGGGCAGGTAGTCGCTGACGCTCTGGTTGAGCAGCCCCCGCGGATCCGTCCCGAAGTAGCGCGTCGGCTTGGCGTTCGAGGCCTGGTAGATCACCCCGGGCTGGCCGCGCACCCCCATGTAGATCGTCACCCCGACGAAGTCGGTGTCCGTCACCCAGCCGCTCGCCCCAAGCGCCTGGACCACGATCGGGTCGTCGAGCACCTCATACTTGCGCCGCGCCGCCCCGATCAGGTCGAGCAACTCGTCGGGGGTCTCGCCCGCCTCGTGGCGCCGCCGCGTCGCCCCGACCAGCAGCCAGAGCTTGTTGAGCGTCGCCATGTACTGGCTCATCTGGAACAGCGGATCGCGCTCCATGTAGCGCTCCGACAGCGTCGCGAGCACCTCCAGCTGGCGCTCGATCGCGATCAGCGCGGCGTTGTGCGCCGTCTGCGCCGACGCCTGAAGCTCCGTCAGGCTGGAGCGGCTCATCCGCTGGAGCCCCTGCTGCCCCAGCTTGAGGAGGAGCGCGTCGATGCGATCCAGCGCCACCTCCATCCGATCCAGCTTCTTGCGCTCGGCCTTGCTCAGCTTTGTGGTGTCCTCGCCCATTCGCTCGCCCCAGGTGGGTCTGCACGACCGTCGAAAATATCTTGACAACGTTTCAGTAGCACACCCTCCACCCACTGGCCAGAGTCCCGACAGCGCGGGCAAAAAAGTTTACATCCTCGACGCAGACCACACAGTGATGAGCGTCCACCGATCGCAGGATCGCGATCCGGCCAAGCACACCTGATGACAGGGCGCGCGACCCTGCGCGATGTACCCTGACACCCTACGCCAAGGAGAGGTTGTTGTGTTCAAACCCACCTCCAGTGTCCGACTGCCCACGATGGGGACCGCGCCCGAAGGCTACGCGTTCTCCATGCTCACCGACCTGCTCGGCAAGCTCGGCCCCAAGGCCGACATCGCCGAGCTGCTCCAGGGCGCGCTCGGGTGGATCGAGGCGGCCTTCGCCACGGACGCCGCGACCTTCTTCTTGCTCGACCACAACGCCACGAGCCTCACCGAGGCTCGCCCCTTCACCTCAAGCGGCGTGACGGTCGAAGCGTACGGCGCGCATCGCCTCCCCGAGGACGTCGCCGACGACCTCACCGAAGACCCGCGCCGCCCCCTCCTGCTCGGCCCGGCGGGGAAGGGGATGCACCCGCTGGCGACCCTCTTCCCGCTGTCGGTGGGCGCGGCGATGCGCTGGGGGGCCATCACCAGCCTCTGGAGGCGCAACCGCATCATCGGCGCCGTGCTCATCGCCCGCGAGGGCGACCAGGAGCTGACCGACGGCGAACTCAAGACGCTGGGGCAGATGGCGAGCTGCCTCGCGGCGCTGCTGGAGCAGGCCGCCGCCTGGCGCGACACGAACACCATGGCCGCGCGCTACCGGACCCTGCTCCACGAGGCGCCGGACGCCATGACCCTCTATGACCCGTCCCGTGACCGGTTCATCGAGGCCAACGCCCGCGCCGCCGAGCTGTTCGACACCCCCCGCGAGCAGCTCATGAGCACCACCCCCGACGCCCTCGGCGCCGGTGACCTGTCGCTGGCCCTCTCAATGGCCGAGCTGGATCTTGGCCGCCCGCGCCGCGTCACCCTCAACGGGCACGACTACGAGGTCTCCAGCTCCCAGATCGACACCGGCCATCAGCCGATCATCCTCAGCGTGTACCGCCGCGCCCAGCCCCAACCCCAGCCCGCCGCGCGCCAATCCAGCCGCTGGACCGCGCTGTCGCGGGACACCTCCTTCACCGAGCGGCTCCAGGAGTCGTTCGCATCCCAGCTGTCGGAGTCGCTGGACAACGAGACGGAGTACCGCGCCCAGGGGCGCGACAGCGAGGAGCGCTGGATCCTCTGCCGGGAAACCGGATCCCGCGAGGCGACGCCGCGCACCATCCAGTTCGACTACATGCCGACCCCGGGCGACCCGAACAACCCGTTTGAGGACCCGCTGACCCGGCTCACGACCGGGGCGCTGTTCCAGAACCGGCTTGAGCACTGCCTGCGACGAGCGCGACGCTACAAGGACACCGAGTTCGCCGTCCTGGTGATGGATCTGGACTGCTTCAACATCGTCAACACCCGCTTCGGGCGCGACGCGGGCGACCGGGTGCTGTTCGAGACCGCGCGCCGCCTTGAGTCGACGCTGCGCAACACCGACACCGCCGCGCGACTCGAGGGCGACACCTTCGCCGCGCTGCTGGAGAACCGCACCAGCAGCGAGCACGCGATCCAGATCGCGCGGCGCCTCCTCAACGCGGTGAGCGCCTCGTTCATCATCGGTGACTTCGAGATCTTCCTGTCCGCCAGCATCGGTATCGCCACCAGCGAGGTCGGCTACCTGATGTCGTCCCACATCATCCAGGACGCGCGCGAGTCGATGAGGCGCGCCAAGTCGCGCGGCGGCGGCTCGATCGAGATCTTCAACACGGTCGTCTGCAACACCCCGGAGCTGCTCAGCCTCGACGAGGGGGAGCTGTCGCGGGTGGTGAACTCCTGAGCGCCTACCCGAGCAGCTTGCCGATGTGCTCGGCCAGCTGCTTGGGCGTCATCGTCGCCACGGACCAGCCGCAGCCCGCGAGCTGCCGGGCGAACTTCTCGTTGTAGATGGGGTTGGACGCCGAGTCGAGGGCGTTGAGGCCGATCCCGGTCACGCCCGCCTCGGTCAGCTCGTGGGCCATGGCCAGGCAGGCGCCCTCCTCGCTCCAGATGTGCCAGTCGCTGAGGATCACGAAGATGGTGCGCTCGGGGTTGCGGATCAACCCGGAGCAGTACTGCATCGCGGGGAGCATCTGGGTGCCGCCGCCGAGCTGGCACCCCATGAGCACCTCCATCGGGTCGTCGATCATGTCCGAGACGTCGAAGACGCGGTGGTCCCACAGCACGAGGTGGACCTCGACGGCGGGCAGCGAGGCGAAGATCGCCGCCATGATCGCGCTGTGGATGAGGCTGTCGGTCATCGAGCCGGACTGATCGACGGCCACGATGATGTTCCACGAGCGCTTGTTGCGCTGCCGGTGCTTGAAGAAGAGGCGGTCGATGACGAGCGCGTCCCGATCGGTGTTGTAGTGCTTGAGGTTGCGCTGGATCGTGCGCCGCCAGTCGACGTTGCGGAAGCTGCGGATCGGGGGCGTGCTCCCGGTCGGGTCGATGACCCCGTGCAGCGCCGGGCGGCACTGGTCGAGCAGGCGCGCCGCGATGCGATCGACCACCGCCCGCACCACCTCCCGCGCGGCCTCCAGCACGTCCCCCTTCATCATGTGCTTGAACTGGATGATCGCCTTGAGCAGGTCCTCGGTCGGCTCGCTGTTGCGCAGGATCTCGGGGTCGGTGACCAGCTCGGTCATGTTGTAGCGCAGCAGCGCGTCCTGCTCGATGATGTGACACGCCTCCTTCGGGAAGAAGCGCCGCACCTGGCTCAGCCACGCCGGGACCGAGATCCCGCTCCCGCCGCCGCCCGACGCCTGGCGGTGTGAGCGCCGGGCAAACTCGCGGTCGTAGATGTAGCTCAGCGGGGTGTCCATCATCTGCGCCTCCTGGAGGCGCTCGGTGAGCAGGTCCCCGTAGGGCGACGAGAGCTGCCCCAGCCGGTTGTAGGAGAGGCGCTCGTCCGCGAACTGCCCCAGGATCAGCCGCCAGCGCATCGCCCGCTCGATCCGCGACTCCTCGCCGTCCCAGAGGGCCTCGTCGTCGCGCTCCCCCGGCGAGGGCGGGTCATCTCGGTGGTTGTCGTCGCTCATGGGCTGATCCATTGTTGCAGCACGTCCCGAACCCGCCGATCCGCCGCCGCCGCCACGCGCGCCACCGACTCAGGCGGCGGGCCCGCGACCCGCGCCTTCTCGTCCATCCCGATCTCGACGCTGACCCGCTCCGCCAGCTCGTCGATCTCGCTCGGGATGAACTGGGTGAAGGCGCGCCGCAGGTCGGGCAGCAGCACCTTGAAGACCTCCCAGTCCAGCTCGCCGAGCACGTTGTTGATCGCCCTCAGCAGGCGCGGGCTGCCCATGACGATGTTCTTGCTGCTGATGAACAACCCCTCCAGAAAAGGCCCCGCTTGCAGCACCCGCTCAGGCGAGCCGAGCAGGTAGCCGTTCAGCTCCTGCGCCACCACCTTCTCGCGGGTCGCCCCCAGCGAGAACAGGATCCCGTAGCCCGCCCCCCGGATCCCGGGGTTGGCGTCCGGGTCCGACACGAGCTGCTCGATCCGCTCAACCAGCAGCTGACGGTCCAGCTCCACCGCGTCGAAGGTGATCGCGATCCGCACCAGCGTCTGGAGCGCGTCGAGCGAGCGGAGCGTCTCCTCGGGCGGCACCCCGGCGAGCGCGCCGAGCGCCAACGTCGCGCGGTTGAACAGCGACAGCACCGTGCGCAGCAACCGCTGGTGGCCCTGCGTCGCCAGCGCGTCCCGGTAGGAGTGCAGCAGCGTGAAGTCCTGCAACGCCGTCGTCAGGTTGATGAAGATCGTGTCGTGGGTGATCGCCTCCTCCACCGCCGCCAGCAGCTCGTCGAACATGTCCAGCAGCATCATCTGGGCGCTCTTGAGCAGCAGCCGGGTCGTGTCGGCGGCGTTCCCTTCGGCGTCCACCGCCTCCTCGCGGATCATCGACTGCGCCACCTGGCTCAGGGTCGCCCCCCGATCCGACAGCTCGATCAGCCGATCGTCCACCGTCTGGCTCCACTCCACCCCCCACGTCTCCGTGATCAGGTGCATGTCCTCGCCGGTCGTCAGATCCGGGCCGCGGTAGTGACCCCGGGCGACCCCGTGCCGCCAGCTCGTCCCCGTCTCCAGGTCAGCGAACATCGGGAGCCGCAGGTACTCGCACTGGTGCAGCAGCGCGCTCTTGATCTGATGGGCCTTGTGCTTGTGGACGTCGCACCGGACGGTCTTGAGTTCGCCGGTGACGTCGAGGCGGTTGCTCTTGCAGCGCTGGTAGTAGTCGCGGAACAGCGGCGGCTGCCCCACCTCGTCGGTGACGCTGCCGACCCGCTTGCCCACGAGCACCTCCCGCGAGGCCGCGTGGATCGAGCTGCCCTTGAGCCGCACGTCACCCTTGACGTAGCCCATCTGGATCGCGTCCTCCAGATCCTCCAGGGTCACCTCGCGGTTGCCGCGGAGCGTCGCCAGGTTGCGGGCGACGTTGTACGCCCCGACGCTGTCCGCCGTGCTGACCCCCTCGCCCTCGTCACGGGCGAGGCGCATCACCTCCAGCAGGAGCGACAGCGCCGCCTCGCTCCAGGGCTCCTCCACCCCACCGACGATCCGCTCCCACACCGTCTGGAGGTAGGCGGGCTTGCGGTTGAGGTGGTAGAGGTTGGCCAGCGCCCGGAACGAGTAGGCGGTGAGCATCGTCTCCAGGTTCGAGTCCTTGCGGATCGACGCCTTCTTCTTCTTCGTCCAGGGCAGCGCCACCGTGTGGAAGGCCCCGGTCACCACGACCACCGGCCCGTCGGGGGGGTCCTTGAGGAACTGCTCCAGCCGATAGCGCATGTGCGCCTCGCGCATCAGCGTCCCGTCCACCTCCAGCTGCTCCGGGTCGAGCCCCGCTCGGCTGCACCACGCGAAGGTCATCACCGCGCGGCGAAACCGCGCCTCGTCCAGCCCCCACCCGGCGACCTCGAAGTTGGCGTTCCAGAACTCGCGGATCGAGCGACGGCGCTGCTTCGCCACGAGCGACGCCGCGAACGCGCTGTCGAACAGGTGCGCGTCGCCCACCATGTGCTCGCTGCGCTGAAGCCTGGCGTGGTGGACGTCGATCAACGTGTGCAGCGGGACGTCGATGAACTCCATCGCCGCGCCGACCTCCTGCCCGGCGCGCAGCGCCTCCAGCTCCGGCGCGTAGTCGGTGAACGGCCACCAGCCCCGGAACCGCGCCGGGACCTCCTCGTTCGGGCTCAGGATCCCGTTGAGCCCGTACCGATTTCGCTTATCGACGTAGTAGGAGAAGATCGTCAGCGGCGTCTCGGTGTCCGGGTGGACCATGAAGGGGATCAGCTCCGTGGCGTCCTCCGGCCCCTCGACCAGGACCCCGACCGGGCGCAGCCGCCGGATGAGCTGGCCGACCTGCCAGGCGCACGCCGGGCTGAAGTGCACGATCGGCGCGTAGACCACCCGATCCTGGTTCAACAGCGCCTCGACCCCCTCGGCGGGCTCGAAGTCGCCCATCGCCTTCTTCTTCCTGGCCATGCTCGCCTCGTCAGCGCAGGTAGGAGCGCGCCTGGTAATACGCCTTCCACAGGCCGACGCCCTTCTTCGCGCGCGGCTTGACGGCCACCTCAAAGTAGTTGCGGAGGACCTCCAGGTCGTCGGCGTTGTCCTTGACGACGGCCCCCGCCATGTTGATCACCAGGTGCTCGGGCTCGACCCTCCCCTCACCGAAGAAGTTGGCAAAGAGCACCGAGTGGAGCCCGACCCCGACCGCCCCGGCGGTGGACATGACGCTCGACGCACGGTCGACCTTGATCCCCTCGGTGGTGCGGCCGTTGCGGATCTCGTGGAAGGTCGACACGAGCAGCTCCAGCGTGTCGTCGGTGAGCGACTGCGGGTCGGCGCTCTGCCCCTCAAGCAGGCTCGTCACCTGACCGCGGACGATCTGCATCTCCTCGTTGAGGTCGCCCACCGGCGGGACGGTCTCGAAGTTGAAGCGGCGCTTGAGCGCGCTGGACATCTCGTTGACGCCGCGGTCGCGCGTGTTGGCCGTCCCGATGATGTTGAACCCCTGCTGCGCCAGCACGACCCCCTGCTCCCCGGCCAGCTCGGGCACGACGAGCACCTTGTCGCTCATGCACGACAGCAGCGTGTCCTGCACCTCGTGCGGGGTCCGGGTGATCTCCTCGAAGCGCACGATCTTGCCGTCGCGCATCCCGATGTAGAGCGGCGCCGGGACCAGCGAGCGCGGCGACGGCCCCTCGGCCAGCAGCAGCGCGTAGTTCCACGAGTACTTGATCTGATCCTCGGTCACCCCCGCGCTGCCCTGGATCGTCAGCAGGCTGTCCCCCGCGATCGCCGCCGCCAGGTGCTCGCTCAACCAGCTCTTGGCCGTCCCCGGCTCGCCGATCAACAGCAGCCCCCGGTCGCTCGCCAGCGTCACGATCGCCCGCTGCACCAGGATGTCGTCACCGTAGAACTTCTTGCC
Source organism: Myxococcales bacterium (assembly GCA_002716585.1). Classification (GTDB taxonomy): domain Bacteria; phylum Myxococcota_A; class Bradymonadia; order Bradymonadales. Next base: position 48,861 of record PBBL01000046.1, read on the forward strand.
CACCACGACCCGCTTCGCCTCGCCGTCCTCCTCGTACTCCAGCTCCTCGCCGCGGCTGCCCAGGATGAACGTCTCCACCATGCGCGGCGAGAGCGCCCAGCCGGGCGGGCGAGGGGCGGTGTCGTTGAAGGTGAGGGCCGCCAGCTCTCCGGGGTAGCGGCGCTCAGCGGGCAGACGCAGAGCCTTGGACATGGGTGCTCCTCTCGATGGCCTGGGTTTCCAGCGGTCAACGGGCGCGATCGCCCACACACCTGAACATTACGGCATGTATCCAGCCCACGTCAACGCCGCGATGACCTTCGCGCTCACACCGCGAGCCGGGTCTCCTCGCGGGTCAGCAGGACCACCCGTGAGTCCACGTTGAGGATCTGGGTGCCGCCCTTCAGGGTCGCCAGCGGCGTGTCCCAGTGGCGGTGGCCGCATATGACGAGCGCGCTCGCCTCGGCCTTGTTCAACGCCTTGCGGATCGCGCGCCGCCCCGCCTTGGGGTGATCGGGGTGATCGGGGCCTTCGTGAAGCACCAGCACGTCCGGGCGAGTCGCGAGCACCGACTTGAACATGCGCTTGAAGTCGCGCGAGGAGTGGCGCCACGGTCGCACCAGCGGGCCATGGACGCCGCTGACCCCGCCCATCCACACGCCGTCGAGGTGCACCGCGGTGCCGTGCAGCGGGAAGGCGGTCGGCTCATCGGCGAAGACGTCGAGGAAGTCGGTGTGCCCCGCGAAGCTGTCATGGTTGCCCGCGACCCCCACCACCCACCGGAAGTGGCGCGCGAAGGTGCTCCAGACCCCCTCCACGTCCCCGAGCCCGCCGCGCTTGTTCAACTCTGGGATCGCGTAGAGGTCGCCGCCGAGGATCACCCCGACCCGGCTCGGGTCGGTGAACAGCGCCGTCGCCTCCTCGGCGACGACGTGCCCCAGGAGCCTCCGCTCGCCGACGGGGTGCTCGCTGGAGTTGTAGCCCTGAAGATCCGAGGTCACGAGGATCGCGTCCAGCTCCGGGCTCCCCAGCTCATCCACCACCGCTCGGAGGACGGGGATCTGACGCTCCTCCACCCGCTTCCCCCCCGGGGCGACGTTGAAGCACGAAAACGTGCGGATGGGCTCTTGTTCTATGTGAAGGATCTTCATGGCTTCCTGGTGTACACCTGAACCGTCTCGCCCCACTGCCCGACCCCTCTCACCTGCGTCGTCGGCTCGTAGTGGCGCTGGAGCGCCTGCAGGAAGGCACCCCGACGCGCCTGGGCGACCTGGGGGGGGAGGGGGATCATGTAGGCGTTGAGCGTCCACTCCACCTCCCCGAAGACCACCGCGTGATACCGCCCTGAGCGCGCCATGTCGAGCAGAATGGCGTCATTGATCCGATGAAAGCGCCGCGCCTCCTCCTCGGACTGCTCCGGGAAGCACCCGAACACCCCCATCTCCATCCCGCCAGGCACAGGCCGGTTCGCCTCAACCGCCGCGAAGGTCCGCAGTGTCAGCACCGGCTCGCCGGGCGGGACCGCGCGCTGGACCACCTCGGCCAGCTCCGCGGCCTTCTCCAGCGGCAGCGCCCCGCCCTCCACGCTCCACCGCGGCCCGTCGTTCACCATCAGCCCGAGCGCGGACACCGCCACCGCGGCCACCGCCACCTGGCGCCACGCCACGTCCGCCGCGCCGAGCGACGCGACCCCGGCGGCCACCGCGAGGCCGCCGGTCACCACGACCTGATACTCCGGCTGCGGGTGGCTCGGCGTCAGCTGCGCCGCCGCCACCGACGCAGGCCCCACCACCGCCACCAGCCTCGCCGGGCGCTCCTGCACCAGCGCGACCACCTCCGCCCAACGCGATCGACCCGCCGCGACCACCCCCGCCGCGATCAAGACGAGCGACGGCGCCCAGCTCATCACAAACACCTTGAGGCCGTGGAGCCGGTTCGCTCGGACGATCGCCTCGGGCAACGACGCCCCGATCCGCGCGTGGTACCCGACCAGGTTCTCCACCGTCGCGCTCGCGTCGAGCGCCAGGAACGGCCCGAAGAGGAGCGCCCCGGTCACCAGCCCTCCACCCGTCACCGCGGCCCCCTCGCGCCACCGACGCGCGAGCGCCAGGCACGCCACCGCCATGACCGCCGCGGGCGCGAGGCTCAGCCGGGTCCCGACCCCCAGCGCCAGCGCGACCCCCGCGCCGACCCACCAGCGCAGGCGCGCGTCGCCTCGCTCCGGGTGCGCCATCAGCGCCAGCGCCAGCGCCAGGAAGGCGGAGGCCAGCGCGTAGGTCTTGGTCAGGACGAGGAAGGACCAGGCGTATGGGTTGAGGCCGAGGCAGCTCGCGCACACCACGAGCCCGCGGACGCCCGCCAGACGCCACGCCGCGTAGAGCGACAGCCCGACCGTCGCCGCCGCGAACAGGAGCGAGGTCAGCCGCCCCGTGAGCAGCCCCGGGGCGATCCACTGAGGCAGCCCGTAGATCCAGGGGAGCGTTGGCCCCTGGGTGTACGCCATGTCCACATAGGGCAGCGCCCCACCGACGGCCAGGCGGCTGACGGCGAGGTACCAGCCTTCATCTTCGAGCAGCGGGGCGGCGATGAGGTGGGAGAGCGCCAGGCCGAGCGCGATCGTGCAGAGCGCCGCGACGACGAGGAGCGCCTGGCGCGGCGGGTTCGGATCCTCCTCGGCCATGGCTCATGACCCGTCGCGGGGCGACTGCTCGGCCTGCGCCTGACGGATCTGCTCCACCCGCTCGGCGTCGCCGAGCCGCTCCGCCTGATCGCGCGCCTGCTCCAGCGCCCACAGCGCCTCGGTGGACCAGCCGCGGTCGGCGGCCTCCTGCCCCGCCCGGATGAGCAGGCGGATCAGCTCATCGTCTCCGCGCGGCGGCGCGGCGTGGGCGTCGAGCCCACGCCGCGCCTCGCCCCACCGCTCCCGCTGATCGTCCGTCGCCGCGATCACGAGCCTCGCCGCGTGAACCCAGGGGGCGAAGTCTCCCCCCACGAGCGCGGCGAGCGCCTCCTCGGCGTCGTCGTGCCGCCCAGCCGAGATCATGACCAGCGCGAGGTTGAGCCGGATCAGCGAGGCGTCGGGTGAGCCGAGCGCGACGAGCGCGCCCAGCGCGCGCTCGTAATAGCTGCGGGCGCGCCTGAGATCACCGAACGCGCGGGCGCTCTCACCGAGGGCGTTGAAGCAGTAGGCGATGTCGTAGAGGTTGCCGACGGCGCGGAAGGACGAGAGCGCCATCTCCAGCAGCTCGTCGGCGCGCGTCAGCTGTTGCATCTGCTGACGCGCCTGCCCCATCCCAAACCGCGCCCTCGCCAGCCCATGGCGCTCTCCGGCCTCGGCGTAGAGGCGGCAGGCCTCCTCGTAGTGCACCAGCGAGCCGTCCAGATCACCGCGGACGCGGCTCAGATCGCCCATCCGGTGACGGCAACGGGCCATCCCCTGCACGTCGTCCGCCTGCTCGAAGTAGACCAGCGCCTCGATGAAGCGCCCCTCGGCCTGAGGCGCCTGACGTCGCTTGTACGCCAGCAACCCTTGAGCGCGCAGCGCCTCGGCGAGCGGCCCGGTCCACCCCTGGCCGCGCGCCGTCACCTCAGCGCGATCCAGCAGCGCGGCGGCCGCGTCGTGCCTCCCCTCGGTCATCAGGAGCCGCGCGCGGCGGAGCCAGCCCTCCACCCGACGCTGATCGTCGGGGTCGGCTTCGAGGGCGTCCAGCGCCGCCTCCCGCTGGTCCAGCAACGCGTGGGCCTCGGGCAGATCGCCGCGCCAACGGCGCGCCTGCGTCGCCTCCAGCAAGGCGTCCAGCGCCTGCTCGTGCTCGCCCGCGGCGACGAGGTGGCGACTCAGGCGCTCCTGCACCCCGGCGGAGCGCCGATCGTAGAGCGCCCGGAGCGCCGATGCGCAGCTGCGGTGGTGAGCCTCCAGGCGCTCACCGTCGGCGGCCCGCTGAAGCAGGACGCGCCGCAGGAGCGCATGCTCAAAGCACCACCCCGACCCCCAGCGCCGCGCGAGTCGATGCTCCACCAACACCCGCACGGCGTCCCCAAGCAGGATCCCGCGAAACGCGCAGGCCTGCTCCAGCTCGGCGTCGAGCACCGGCTCACCGAGCGCCGCCGCCAGCTCCATCGCCAGCCGCCCCGACGCGCGCTCCTCCTCGGGCAGCGACGCCAGGGCGACGCCCAGCGCCCGGCGGCTCGCCGCATCAGGCCCGCCGAGGCCGACCTGGAGCGGCTCCGCCCCTTCTCGGCGCACGCCACCCTCCGGGAGCCCGCGCAGTCGCCCCTGAAACAACGCCGCGCGCAGCTCCAGCGCCAGCTCCAGAGGGGTCGCCGCGGCGCCCTCCGCGAGCCAGCCCCGCTCTCCGCCGAGCGCCTCCAACAACGTCGCCGCGTCAAGCGGGGTCAACTCCAGGGACTCCACCCGAGGCGCGCGGAGCAGCGCCTGAAGCGGCGCCTCGATCGGCTGGCGCGACCTCGGATCGGCCTCCACGGTCATCATCACCAGGACGGGGTGGGCGAAGGCGCCGTGCGCGATCACCTGGCGCACCCACCCGGCGACCTCCCGGCTCACGTGCAGATCATCGAGCGCGATCAACACCGGCCCCTGCTCCGCCACCATCGTCAGGAAGCGGGTCGCGACGGCGTAGCGCTCGGCGGGTCGGGCGAAGCGCACCTTCTGGACCTTCGACCGATCGGGCTGCGCCCCTCCCGGGTGCATGATCTCCAGCAACGCCGCCGCCTGCTGATCGCGCGCCTGAGACGCCGCGTCCGGCCCCGGGAAGAGATCCATGAACCCCGCCCGCGGCGCCTCCTCAGGCGGCGCGATGGCGTCACGGACCCGCTCAAAGGACTCGTCGCGGCTCATCCCGTGGCACCGAAACCACTGACGCATCAGCTCCGACAGCGCCCCCCCGAACCCATGCCCCTCACCGCAGCGCGCCTTGAGCACGGTGACGCCGGTGCGCTGGTGCGCGAGCGCGCCCATGGCGTCGAGCAACGCGCTCCGCCCCTGCCCCTCCCGCCCCAGCACGATGAACGCACTCGGCGAGACCTTGTCTTGAACGGGCTCACCGAGCCGCTCGGTCCACCAGGACGCGATCGCCTCACGCTCCTGTTCGCGGCCAGGCGTCGGCCAGCTCCATCGCCGCCCCCCGGGCCAGGGGGTCGTCATGAAGCGCCGCGGCGGCGGCGTCTGGACGAGCGGGAGGCCCGGATCCAGGTCGCGCAGCAAGGCCGCCGCCGCCGCCGCGCTGCGCGGCCTCTCGTCGGGGCGCTCAGCGACCAGCGCGCGGATCCACGCGTCGAGCCCCTCCGGGACCTTGACGCGCGGCGTGATCGTCAACGCCTCCGGCCCCGCGTCAGGGCCGAGCACCGGGTCCTGACCGGTGATGAGGCGACACGCGAGCCCCCCGACCCCATACAGATCCGTCCAGGGGCCGCAGTCGCGCCACCTCCCGTAGAGCTGCTCCGGGGCGCAGTAGCGCGATGGCCCGATCGCGCCCACGCGTGGGCCGGGCCCCAGCTCCTGGATGAAGATCGCGTCGGTGAGGCGCAGCTGATCGCGCTCCACGAGCAGGTTGTTGGGCTTGAGGTTGAGGTGGAGGACGCCGTGGGCGTGGAGGTAGCCGAGCACCTCCAGCAGCTCCAGCAGGAGCGGCCCGATGATGTCCCAGCCCGCGGCCTCGTAGCGATCCGCCACGAACCCGCCGTCCACCCGCTCCGACACCAGGAACGGTCGCCCCAGGAAGCGCTCTGGGCGCTCAAGCCGCTCCAACCAGGCGGCGGGCACCCGCCCCCAGTCAAGCACCGACACCAACGCCGGGTGGCTCAGGCCCGCGAGCCGACACGCCTCCGCCTCAAAGCGCACCAACGAGGCCGCGCTCCAGGGCGAGCGCCCCGCGAGGAGCTTGAGCGCGACCGCGGCGCCGGTCGCGGCGTGACGCCCCTTCCAGACCTCACCCTGCGCCCCCTCGCCGACGCGCGCTTCCAATTCAAATGCATCTGTGCTGACCATATCACCTGTCGGTTGCATGATCCCGTCCGCCACGTGGCGGCATCATGCTGGATTTGTGCGCCCATGGGAAGGGCTCGCTGCGGCATCACCCGCAGACGGGGTTGTAACCACCCCCCTGTTGACGGCACAGAAGTGAGCGACACACGACGGCGCCCGTGTTAGATTGCGCGCGCCAGATAGGAACCTGGAAGGTATCATGCAGAACTTCGACTACGATCTCTTCGTCATCGGCGCAGGCTCAGGTGGTGTCCGCGCGAGCCGCGTCGCCGCTCAACTCGGCGCGCGGGTCGCCGTGTGTGAGGAGGGCGCCCTGGGCGGGACCTGCGTCAACGTCGGGTGCGTCCCCAAGAAGCTCCTGGTGTACGGCTCACAGTACAGCTCCGACTTCGCCGACGCGGCGGGCTTTGGGTGGGACGTCTCCGCCGAGGGGTTCAGCTGGAAACGGCTCATCCACAATAAAAACAAGGAGGTCGATCGGCTCAACTCCATCTACGGCAACATCCTGGAGAAGGCCGGGGTCACCCTCATCCGAGGAAAGGGGCGTCTCATCGACCCCCACACGGTCGAGGTCGCCGGAGAGCGCTACACCTGCGGGGCGATCCTCATCGTCACCGGAGGCTGGCCCTTTGTCCCCCACATCCCCGGTCGGGAGTACGGCATCACCTCGAACGAGGCGTTCTACCTCGACGACCTGCCGCGCCGCACGGTGGTGGTCGGCGGCGGGTACATCGGGGTCGAGTTCTCGTCCATCCTGCGGGGCTTTGGCTCGGAGGTCACGCTGGTGCACCGAGGCGATCTGGTGCTCAGCGGCTTCGACCACGACATCCGCACCTTCCTGGTGGATGAGATGAGCAAGCGCGGGGTTCACTTCCGCTTCAACACGCAGCTGTCGCGCATCGAGAAGCGCGACGACGAGAGCCTGCTGTGCCACGTGAGCGACGGCTCGACCATCGAGGCCGACTGCGTGCTGTTCGCCACTGGCCGCACGCCGCGCATCGAGGGGCTCGGGTTGAAGGAGGTGGGGGTCGAGGTCAACGCCTGGGATCACATCGTGGTGGACCGCCAGTTCAGGACCAACATCCCGTCGATCTACGCGCTGGGGGACGTCACCGGCGGGCTCACGCTGACCCCGGTGGCGCTGGCGGAGGGGATGATCCTGGCGCGCAACCTGTTCGGAGGCCAGTCCGCCGAGATGGACTACGACAACATCCCGACCGCCGTCTTCAGCCAGCCCAACGTCGGGACGGTCGGCCTCCCCGAGTGCGAGGCGCGCGAGCAGTGCGCGTCGATCACCATCTACCGCACCTCCTTCCGCGCGATGAAGCACACCCTCAGCGGGCGCGACGAGCGGACGATGATGAAGCTGATCGTGGATGACGCGACGGACCGCGTCCTGGGCTGTCACATGGTCGGCCCGGACGCCGGTGAGATCGTGCAGGGGCTCGGGATCGCGCTCAAGTGCGGCGCCACCAAGGCGCAGTTCGACGCGACGATCGGGATTCACCCGACCGCCGCGGAGGAGTTCGTGACCATGCGCACGCCGCTGTCACACTGAGCGGCTCACCACGGGCGACGCCGCCAGGCGGCGCTCGAACGCGTCCAGGTCGCCCTGCACCCGAACGTCGCGGTCGCGGTCGTTCAGGACGTCGGCCGCGTGGTCGAGGACCGGGCCTGCGCGGCGGCGCTCACGGGCGCGCCACACGTGCAGGTACCAGTAGACCGGCATCGCGAAGATGTTGAACTTCACCAGCACGATCGCCCAGATGATCCGGGCGGTGCTGTCCAGCCCGTCATTCTTGATCAAGTGGTAGATGTAGTAGGCCACCAGGCCGAAGATCCCCAGGATCGTGATCAGGTGCAGCGGGAAGAGCACCAGGAAAGGCCAGGGCCCCACCGCGCTCATGTCCGGCGCCATGACGATCATCGACAGCACCGCGACCGTGAAGGCGACAATGTAGAACAACGGCCATACGGTCGCGGCCCCCAACGCCAGCTTCAGCCCATTCCTCATCGAGTCTCTCTCCTGTGGCTTCGAGTGGTTGAATCAGGTCCCGCCAGTTTCGACCGCGTCGCCCATCGTGACGCCGTGAATCCTGCTGACGGAACCGCCCTCCACTACGGGGCGGCCCAGGAGAAATTCCAGAAACCGGAGGGCACGCGCTCAGCAGCGCCCGGAGACGCTTGAGGAGGATCGGGCGACGTCGCCCCATTGGTCGACGATGTCGCGGGCGGCGACGTTCTCGGGGTTGAACGACAGCGCCTGCTCGGCAAAGCGCGCCGCCTCCTCCCCTCGCCCGGTGTCCATCAGGATACGGGCCAGGAACACGTAGCCGTTGTCCAGCAGCGGGTTGGTCTCCAGCGCCCGCGTGATCAGCGCCTCGCCCTCGTACTTGTGCTCCAGGGAGGTCGCGCTCATGAAGCGCGCCCAGCCGTGGTACATTGTGTAGACCGGCTCCAGCGCGTTGAGCTGGGACGCCACCTCGAAGTGCGGGAGCGCCTCCTCGGCGCGCTCGGGGAGCTTGGACATCCCCGCGAGGAACTCATCCTCGGCGCGCAGGAACTGGCTCGCCCGGTCGCTCTCCTCGCTCTCGCGCAGCGCCTCCATGTAGGCGGCGCGCGCCTGCGGGTCGGCGAGTGTGGTGGCGGCGTTGCTCACCTTGGTCCGAATCCCCTGGATCGCCCGGATCATCTGCGACTGCTCCAGCAGCGGATCGAAGGCCATCGGGGAGTAGGTGCTCAGCAGCTCGTCGCGGGCGGCCTGGATCTCGAACGCCCCAGCGCCTCGCTCGATCCCGAGCGCGTCGAAGTGATCGGCGCTGGTGATACGCAGGTACGCCTTCCAGAGCGCCTCGGACATCTCGATGACCTGGGGATCCGGCTCCTGACCCTCCTGCTCGCCGTGGTCCACCTGCGCCTCGTTGGGCAGATCCGGGGTGAAGCGCTCCAACGAGATCGCCACGGGCAGCGCCGTGGGGTGGCGGGCGAGGTGGACCACGTGGTTGGCGTGCAGCGTCGTGAACACCGACAGCGCCCGCGCCTTGTCCCACCCTTGATCCAGCGCGAGCCGGAGCACGGACTGCGGCTGCTGGAGCGTCTCCAGGCGCTCGATACCGAACACCTGAATCAGCGCGCGCACCACCTGGGGGCTGTCGCTCGTCAGCACGCCCCAGCTGCCTCGGTACTCGTCCCACAGCTCCTGCACGTCGCCGCGGTGGATGAAGCGCTGCTGTCCGTCGAAGACCACCTCCAGCGCGTTGAACCGAAACCGGGTGATGTTGTGGAGGTGGTGGGCGCCCTCGTCCATGCCGTAGCTCGCCGTGGGCCACCCGAAGGCGTTGACCATCTTCTCCCGGATCTGCTCGCGCAGGTAGCCGAACAGGTCCTCGTGGCTCAAGATCCCGATCTTGACCAGCGCCTCACCCTGCCGGATCCCCTCGCGGAGTTGCAGCTTGCGCGCCCACTCGTACTCCACCTCCGAGATGACCCCCCGGCGCAGGAGGATCTGCCCGAAGTTCTCCGAGAGGATGTTGCTCGAACAGTAGACCGGGGCGCCCTGGTCGAAGAAGATCGTCTTGCTCGTCCCCTGACAGACCAGCTCCAGGCGCCCGGTCCAGTGGGTGCGCAGCGCGTGGATGAACAGCGCGTCGAGCCCGACGTCCTCCAAGTTGCCGCGCGGCGGCGGCGTCTCCAGCGAGGCGTCGGCGTAGCCCAGGAAGTACTCCACCACCGCGGCGTCAACGACCTGGCAGGCGACAAACGGCCTCAGCTCATGAAGCTCCTTGAGGCTCGCCGCCTCCACCTTGGAGCCGCACATGAACAGCACCGGGCAGGAGACGCCGCCGCGGCGCAACCACCGCACCAACTCCAACCCTGGCTCGGGCGCGAGCGAGCCCTCTACGACCAGGAGCGACGGCTCCTCCGCGTCGCACATCGCCCCGACCTGGCGGGGCGACGCCGCCGTCATGGAGCGCACCCCGACGTCGGCGAGGCGGTTCGCGGCCTGAGCGGAGCGGTCAGGATCATTCAAGAAAATCAGCGCTGTTGGTTGAGTCATGGCTTCACCTCCGGCAGCGACGTCATGCACGTCGCGCTCTACATAAGAGGGAATCGGCCTTTCATCATCGAGGCTTGAGGTGAAGATCAGGCGCGGCGCTCAACTTTCGGGCGCGATCGCCTTCTTCGTGACGTCCGCCGCGCCGAGGCGACGGTCCAGCGACTGGTAGTAGCCCTCAATCAAGCGCGCGTTGTGGCCCAGGTCGCCTGGGGCGTCGGTGTTCTCGCTGATCACGTGGATGCGGGAGACGAACTCGCTGCGCTTGATGACCTGGATGGTGACCTGGTGGTTCCAGCCGGTGACGGGCATCGTGGTCGTCGCGGTGATCAGCCCGGTCGCCTGATCCTCGCCGGTCAGGGTCCAGCCCTCCTGCTCGCGCGCGGCGCTCAGCGCCTCCTGGTAGATGCGCTCGTAGTCGAGCTGAAAGACCCGGGGCAGCAGGTGCGGGTACTCGATCGTCTGCCCTGTCTCAACCCGGTTGATCGTGGGCCAGACGGAGGCCACCACCATCACGGAGGTGACAAAGAGGCCAACGAGGACCGCGAACACCATCAAGACGCGACGAATGGGGAACCTGGACAGGTCAATCGACATCGAAAACTCCAAGCATCGGGGTCGCGCGGAGCCTCCTCCTGGACCCAACCGCTCAACAGCGCGGCACCTCCACGACATTTCGGTGAGCCTCGCGACAACCCCTGCAGGATGTCCCCGACAACCCGCCACGTCAACTCCCTCACGCGAGGGGGCCTCGAACTCGCCCCCGCGCGCTCGCTGTGCTAGGGTTCCCAGGGCGTCACGGTGGCCCCAACCCACACCACGGAGACACATGACCATGGGCTCGATCGTCAACCGGAACACCACGGCTCCTCACGCCCCCACCCCAACACACGCCTCCCCAGGGCGAGCACCCCTGGCGCGCCTGGTCGCTCTGCTCGGGCTGATGGTGTTGGCGGCGACCGGTTGCTCATTCGACGACCCCGTGGGGTGCCGCTCCGACAGCGAGTGCCGCGGCGACCGGATCTGCATCTCGGGCACCTGCCAGGATCCCAACGCGGCCAGCTCCAACGCCACGTCGAGCAACGCCACGTCCAACGCCACGTCGAGCAACAGCACCACGAGCACGACCGGCACGACCAACACCAGCAACGCCACGACCGGGACCACCAGCAACGGTACGGTCGACGCGGGCGGGCCAGACACCTCCATTGAGCCGGACGTCCCCGAGGACACCACCTCCCCGGTCGACACCACCGAGCCCAGCGACGTGGATCCCCCCGACACCTCGGAGCCCGACACCGCCGAGCCTGACACCTCGGAGCCCGACACCGCCGAGCCCGACGTGCCCACGCTGGGGCCGGTGGTCCAGGTCTCGCCGGAGAGCATCGACTTCGGCGAGGTCGGGCTGCTCGTGTCGTCCTTCGCGGAGGTGACCGTCCGCAACGACGGAGACGAGCCGCTCGCCCTTGAGCGGGTGGGCCTGTCGGCCGAGCCCAGCCAGGGGTTCCAGGTGATCGCCCCGGAGGACGCCCCGAGGGAACTGGCCGCCGGGGAGGAGGTCACCTACCAGGTCCGCTTCCGCCCGACGGCGCTGCGCAACGATGAGCCGACGGAGTACGGCAACAGCGTCGTCGTCGCGACCAACGACCCGGAGAACCCCGAGATCGAGGTGCCGCTGGAGGGGCTCGCCGTGCCAGACCCCGAGCAGTGCCTGACCTTTGAGGTCAACGGCGTGGACTTCGGCTTCGTCCAGGTCGGCGACGTCAACGCGGAGACCGTGGCGCTGGTCAACTGCGGCGAGGAGGCGCTGAACGTCTCGGAGATTGGCCTGGAGGGGAGCGACGCGTTCTCGCTCTCGTTCGGCGGCGACCTGCCCCGCGGGCTGGACCCCGGCGATCGCATGACGGTCATCATCAATTACGAGCCCGCGACCCTTGAGGGGGTGCAGGCGATCGTGACCGCGACGAGCGACGCAGGAGACGCCACCCTGGTCGCGCAGGGCGGCGCCGAGTGCCCGGTCGCGGTCGCGCTGGCCCGCGCGGAGGAGCAGCAGCCCTCGGACGACGCCATCGAGGGCCGGGTGGGCACGGAGTTTGTGTTCAACGGCTTTTTGAGCAACGACCCGTCGGGCGATGGGCTGGAGTACATGTGGACGGTCGAGGCGCCGGACGGCAGCGACGACCTCCAGATCGACCCGGGGCTGGACGTCGAGCGCTTCACGATGCGCCCTGACGTCCCCGGTGAGTACCGTGTCTCGTTGAGCGTCCGCAGCGAGACGACCGGCCTGGAGTCGTGCAACACCGACACCATCATCGCGTCGGCCTTCGAACTGACGACCGCCGCGCGCGTCACGCTGACCTGGAACAACGAGGCCGACCTCGATCTCCACATCGTCCGCGCCAACGCGGACGGGGACTTCAGCGACTGGGGCCGTGGGCGCGACTTCAACCCCGACGACATCTACTACGGCAACCCGTCGCCCGACTTCGGCGAGCCGGGCGAGGCCGACGACCCGCGCTTCCTCGGAGACGACACGAACGGGGAGGGGCCGGAGACGACCGAGTTCGGCGCGCTGGAGGAGGACCGCAGCTACCGGATCGGGGTCAACTACGCGCGCCGCAACGGCACCCAGACCTCCGAGGCGGAGGTGATGATCAAGGTCGGCGACGCGGACCCGGTCACCCTCTCGGCGACCCTGGAGGAGGGCGGCGTCTTCTGGATCCCCGCCATCCTCAACGGGGACGGGACGGTCACCGTGGTCAACGAGTTTGAATGACATGAGCCGCGTTGGGTATCCCAGCGCGGAGCCCGCTCGTGGTATGGTGCCGCCGACCCCTCCCGACGCCTGGGAGGACCGCTCAGGACACATCGAGACGCCATGAAGCTGACCTACCAGGACGTCGTCTTCGAGGAAGGCCCCTGCCCCCTGTGTGGAGCGCAGCGCCCCAGCCCCCCCATACTGACCGGCTACGACTCCACCTGGCGCAAGGAGGGCACCTTCACGCTGGTCCGTTGCCAGGAGTGTGAGCTGGTCTACCAGTCGCCTCGCCCCACCCGGGAGACGATGCGCTACTACTACGAGGACTGCTACTCCGGTGAGAAAGAGGAGGAGATGCGCACCTTCATGCTGGAGTCGGGCTTCTCACGGATGATGAGCGTCTACCGCGTGGCGACCATCGAGAAGGTCACCCCGATGAAGCCCGGCATGCGCGTCCTGGACATCGGCGCCTCCTACGGCGCCTTCATCGAGCACGCCCGGGTCAAGCGCGGCATCGAGGCGTACGCCATCGACCTCGACCCGGGGAGCATCGAGAAGTTCGTCAACACCGAAGACATCGACGTGCGCTGCGGCGACGTGCTGGAGGGGATGTACGAGACCGACTACTTCGACGTCATCACGCTGCTGGAGACGCTGGAGCACGTCTACGACCCGGTCGTCGTGCTGGAGGAGGTTCGGCGCATCCTCAAGCCAGGCGGGCTGGTGTCGCTGGAGGTCCCCAACTGGGACGCCGTGACGCGGATGGTGTTTGGCTCGTGGTGGCTCCCGCTGCTCCTGCCGACCCACCTGCAACACTTCTCGCGGCGCCACCTGGCGATGTGCGCCGAGCGGGCGGGGCTGGAGCCGGTTCATCAGCAAGCGATGTTCTACCCGGGGGAGGTGACCATGAGCTTCGGGGTGGGGTACGGGCGGATCTTCGGCAACCCGCCTGACGAGGAGCGCGGGGTGCTGCGCCGGGCGGTCGACCTCGTCGTCGGGCTGTTCCTGATGATCATCTTCGTGCTGATCGACCTGCCCGTGGTGTTCACGCTCCGCCTGTTTGGCCGCTCAGGCCACCAGACGTTGATCGCGCGCAAGCCCACCAACTGACCCGTCAGCCCGCTGGGCGCGGGCTCACTTCTTGTAGACCCGGGGCAGGTTCCCGTTGACGCGCTTCGCCAGCTTGAGGAGGGCCTTGTCGTCCTTGCAGACCGCGTCGTCGCAGGTGACGGCCACCAGCAGCTTGGACTTGCGGTCGAGCCACACGAAGTAGCGCACCCCGCCCCAGGAGGAGGTGAAGGCCGAGTCGCCCAGGTCGCGGGTCCGCTTGCTCTCGGGGTACTGGCGCAGGAAGTTGTTGAACTGACGGGTCTGGTACCCCGGGTTGGGGATCTCCCAGACCTGGACGCCCGCCCCGTAGCCGGAGGTGCCGCTCGGGCGCAGGCGCAGCGAAGCGTAGCTCTCGTCCGGGTCGATGCCGGGGAGCGGCCCGGGGCGCAGGAGCCCCTGGTACCCGGTGGAGAAGCGCACGTCGTTGCGGGTGAAGATCGTGCTCAGGTCCTTGCCTGCGGCCTCGGGGGCAGGGGACGTTTTCGCGGCGCTCGCTTTCTTGCGGGCCTCGCGGGCGTTCTTGATCTCCGCGACCTTCTTGGCCTTCTCCACGTCGATGTTGGTCGCCGGGGGCGACTCCCCGAACGGCTCCGGGGTCTTCTTGTCCACGGTCGGCGAGGCGACCGTGGGCTTCTCCTTGCCCTCGTCCAGCTTGGCGATCGGCTTGACCGCGCCAGCTCCGAGCTTCGGCGTCGGGGCCTTGTTGGCCAGCGGGAGCCGCGTCTTGGGCTTGAGGCTGGTCTTGGGGGAGAGCTTCCGCGTGGTCTTGAGCTGCTCCTTGAGGTCCGCCTTGCGGGCGGTCGGGGCGGGCTTCTTCGTATCGGCGGGCTTCTTCGCCGTGGGCTTCTTCTCCGCCTCACCTCCGTCCTTCGCGTCGCCCTTGTCGGTCGGCGCGGCTTCAGGCGCCTTGTCGGCCTTCGCCTCATCGGTCCTGGCCGCGGCTTGTTCGGCGTCGGCCTCAGGCTCATCCTTGGAGCAGGCGAGCGACACGGTCGTGACCGCCAACAGACACGACAACGACAGCACCCTGCGGGGGGTGAGGAGTCTGCGCCATAGGGGTGGAGTCATGGTCCATCCTTTCAAGGTGGGAGGTGTCTGTCCTCGCGACGGAGCACATCCCGATCGCGATCATGGGCCTCAAGCCGAGGCGCCCAAACGGTAACGCCCTGCTCCAGCCGGGTCAAGCTGCATGTGGTGGCAGGTGGAGAGGCGTGCTCAGGGCGCCTCGCCGTCCGCCGGAGGGGTGCCCTCCTGCTCCGCGTCGTCGGGCGACGCCAACACACGGGACAACGCCGCGGCCTCGACACGGAGGACATCGAGATCGCCTCGGAGCAAGTCACACAACCGACGGGCGGCGTCGAAGTATTCCCGCGCCCACGCTTCGAGGTGGCCCTCCAGTTGCCCCTCCACGTCGGGCAGGAGCGCCTTGAGGGCGGCCTTACGCTCCTCCTCGGGGAGATCGCGGGGCTGCCGCGCCTGACGCGCGATCAGCGCGCCGACCTCCGGCCCCGTGGCTCGCCCCTCCGCGATCAGCCGATACCGACCGTAGACGCGCTGCCCGAGCAGGAGCCGGAGCGCGCGCGCTTCGCTCAGGTAGGCCTCCAGCCTCCGCCGGGCCGTCCGGGCGTCTTCGGGGTCGAGGCGATCCGCGAGCGCGTCCACGCTGTCGACGAAGCGCTGCTCCACCTCAAGCAGCGCCTTGTTCACCCGCTCCTCGCTGCGCTTGAGGAGATCCCCGAACCGCTCCACCGTCAGCTCAAGGACGAACTCCACGTCCTCAGGCTCCAGCTCCGCGCGTGGCAGGAGGGCGTCGATCAGCCGTGAGTTGGGGTGCATCGCCTCCGACACCTCGCGCGCGATCAGCATCAGCAGGAAGTCCACGCCGCTGGCGAGCCGCTCCCGCTCCTCCTGGGTGAGGCGCCCCGTGATCTCCTGCTCCTCCGCCTCGACGCCCTCCTGCAATGCGTCCACACGCCCCAGGAGGCCGTCGATGTGGGCGATCTGGAGGCGGCCATGCTCCTGAAGCTCCTGCGCGAGCGCACGCAGCGCCCTGCTGGCGACCGACGCCTTGAGCCGGGCGGCCCGATCGAAGACCTCCCCTTCGGCGAACCGAAGCAGCGGCCCCAGCCCCGAGCGCTCCAGCGCCTCCTCGTCGCCCGACGTCCGCGCCTTGAGCCCCTCCAGGCCCGAGAGCGCGAAGATCCCGCGCGCCCGATCGCCCAACACCCCATCGATGTGCCGACGCACCTCGGCGACCGCCTCGTCGCGCCCATCGCCTGGGGGGCCGAGGCGATCAACCTTGTTGATGAGGACCACCAGCCGCTCGGTCGGGTCCTCGATCGTGTCGATCTGCGCCTTCTCCGACTCGGACAGCGCCTGACTGGCGTCACACACCCAGAAGATCGCCTCCGCCTGGGCCAGCGCGCGCCGCGCGTGGGCCTCATGCGCCGCGTTCGGCGAGTTGAGCCCGGGTGTGTCCCAGATGTGCACGCGCCGCAGCTCCGGGTGAGGGTAGAGGTACTCCAGGTGGGAGATGGCGTCCTCGCCGCTGCGCTTGAGGCGCTTTCGCACGTCCGGGAAGGCGACCTCCTCGACGCGCCCGTCCTTGAAGTGGAGCTGGGCGGTCCGCCGCGGGCCAAAGCGCATCACGTTGATGTGCGCCGTCGTCGGCAGCACCCCCGTCGGCACCACCGACTCGCCGATGAGGCCGTTGACGAGGGTCGACTTGCCCGCGTTGAACTCGCCGACGATCGCGACGTCCAGCGGCGCGTCCAGCGCGTCCACGAGGCGCTGGGCGGGCGCCAGGAAGCGGTGCACCCGAGGCGTCTCGGCGATCCAGGCGGTGACGCGCTGCGCCGCCTCCGTCAGCGCGACGATGTCGCGACCCGCGGGCAGCGCGACCCCAGGAACGAGGTCGGAGTAGAGGCGATCCAGCAGCGCGGTCAGCGCGTCTCGGGTCGCGGGCGACAGCGAGCGCTTGAGGAGCGCCGTGAGCGTCGCGACCGCCTCCGCAGGCCCGTCGGTCTGCGCGCTCGCGACGGCCAGATCGTGCACCGCGCGCTCGTCGTCGCCCGCCGCGACCGCCATGCTCAGGAAGCGCCGGGCGCCCGACCAGTCCCCTCGCAGCATCCGGCACCGCCCCAGCCCGTAGAGCGCCTCGCTGCTTTCGGGCCGCAGCTGGCGCAGCCGCGCCAGCTGCGCCTCGGCGCCGTGGACCCACTGGGCGTCGTCCTCGGTCAGCTCATACTCGCCGCTGTCGAGCGCCTTCGGGTCCGGCCTGACCTGGGCCAGCGTCGCCCAGGCGCTCACCCGAAGCGCCTCCGGGTCATCGGGGCGCAGCCGCAGCGCCCTCGACAGGTGCAGACGCGCGTCGGGGGCCTGCCCGAGCGCCAGCAGCGCCTCGGCGAGCAGCGTGAGCACCTGAACGCGATCCGCGTCGTCGCAGCGGGGCGCGGCGTGCTCCAGCCAGGAGCGCGCCTGCTCGGGCCGGTTCGCCAGGAGCGCCGCCCGACCCGCCGCCACCAACGCCTCGATCTGCCCGGGGCGCCGCCTGGCGACCTCGGAGAGGTGGGGCAGCGCCGCCTCGGCGTCCCCAAGCGCCAGCAGCGCCTGACCCACCGGGAGCGCCGCGTCGTCCTCCACCTCACCCGCGTCCGCCCCGGCCTCGGGCAGCAGGTCCGCCATCAGCGCGTGGACCTCGCCGGGCTCGCCTCGCTTCAGCAGGGCGCGGGCGAGGTTGACGCGCGCCCGCGCGAGGTCGATGGCGGGGACCCCTTCGGGCTCGGAGTCGAACCGAAGCGCCTTGCGCAGCTCGCGCACCGCCTTGTCGGGGCGCCTCATGCCGAGGTAGACCCGCCCGAGGCCGTGCTGTATGTAGAACTGCTCGCCGCGATCGGGGCCGAGGCGCTGGGCCTCGCGCAGCGCCTCACGCGCCGCGCGCCAGTCGCGGTCCAGCTCCAGCGCCAGCGCCAGCGTGCGGAAGGTCCGCGCGGCCGGGCGCTGGAGCGCCGCCTGGTGGAGCAGGCGCGCGGCGCCCTGGTAATCGCCCTGCCCGATCATCGCGACGCCTTGAAGCTCGCGCACCCGCGCCATGCCAGGCTTGCGGGCGTCGATCTCGCTGAGGAGCCTGAGCGCCTCCGAGTGCTGCTCCTGCTCAACCGCCTTGCGGGCCCTCAACAGAGTGACGTGGAGGTCATCGGGTAGGAGGATCTCATCAAAAAACCCCGCGACCTGACCCGCCCATTTGTCCAAAAGGCTCATCTGCGCCCTCCCGGTTCGGCCTGAAACGTGAAATAATTGTTGCCGATCCGCGCCGCGCCCCTCATAACTTCACAGTGGCGGCGCTTCGTCACCCTTCGGCCGGCCCACCGCGGGCCGACGCCGAACTTGACCCTCGATCGCGGGTCGCGGCACAACACGACGTGCCGCGCTTGCCAGACCACCAGGGTCGTGGTATCGGCTCGCCATACATAGCACGAACCGCACGCGCTGCGCGTATCGTAGCCCCAGCCCCGGGCCAGGAGAATCAGGAGGATCGCGATGAGACAACACCCCGAATCCACTCGCCCCGCCGTGACGCGGCGGCGCGCCACCACGGTCCGGCTCCTCTTGATCGGCTTGATGTCACTCGCCTTTGCGTTCGTCGCGTGCGAGAAGGACGCCCAGACGCTCACGAACGAGGGCAACCTGGCGGTCATCCAGAAGAAGTACGATGAGGCGGCGACCCTCTTTGATCAAGCGCTGGCCAAGGATCCCAAGAACGTCGACGCCACGGTCGGGCTCGCCACCATCTACATCGAGAAGGGCGACTACGCCAAGGCGCGCGAGCAGCTCGACAAGGCCAAGGAGCTGGACCCCGAGGGGGCTGGAGGCTGGATCAAGCAGAAGCGGCAGGATCTCCTGCTCGCCGAGTCGGAGTCCATCAAGGAGTCCGATCCGGCCAAGTACGAGGCGATGCTGCGCGAGGTCGTGGAGCTGAACGAGCGCAACCCGAACGCCAACAAGGCCTACAGCGCGCTCAGTGACTTCTTCATGGCCCGCGCCAAGGCGCTGGAGGGCGACCCGAAGACCCGCGAGGAGGCGATCTCCTACTACGACAAGATGGACACCATCCGGACCCAGCGCAATCTCCGCAAGGAGGCCCGCGCCAAGGCCAAGGAGCTGCGCCGGACCGCGTTCGCGGACGCCTTCGCCGCCACCCTCTCCAAGCTCAAGCCCGAGCTGCAGAAGGATGGGCTCCTCGACGAGCCCAACAGCCGCATCCGGGCTCAGTTCATCCGCGAGGACAAGGAGATCAACCCGCGCGACGAGGAGCAGGAGGAGCAGTACCGCAAGTACCTCCAGGGGCAGGCCACCCTTCAGCTCATCGGCCTGACCTACCGCTTCGCCGGGCTTGACCTGCCCACGGACCTCAAGGAGGCCTTCGTCCCCCTGAGCCGCACCCCGGTCTTCTCCAAGGACCCCAAGCTGGAGAAGGAGGTGATCGAGAAGGGCAAGGTCGAGGTGATGGTCTCGGTGAGCCTCAAGGATCTGGAGGAGAGCGCCTACGTCCTCGTCCTCCATGAGAAAAGCAAGACCGCGGACAAGAACGCCGATCAAGATAAGGACGGCGACAAGGCCGCCGACAAAGAAGGCGGCGACGGCGCCGACAAAGAGGGCGGCGACAAGGCCGCCGACAAGGAGGGTGGCGACGAGGCCACCGACGGCGACACGAAGGGAGACGCGGCGGCTGACGGCGACAAGGCCGCCGACGGCGAGAAGAAAGAGGACGAGGGCGGCGAAGCCAAGCCCTGAACTCTTTGAGCCAACTTGAATGTTGCATGTTGCCGCCTTTGGGGGTATGTCCGCGCGACGACGAGCGGGCATGCTCGTTGAAAAGACAACAACGGATCACTCCATAACCGCACGTGACATCATGATCGATCTGTTGAATGAGCAAGCCGGCCCCGGCCCCGACGACCTCGAAGCGCTCGATGACATCGACGACATCGACCCCGATCTGGACGCCGAGGGTGAACTGGATCTGGATGGGGATCTCGGTGAGCTGGATGACTTCGACGACGACAGCGACTTCGTCCCCCCGGACGACGACGACTATTACGACTCGTCCATCGAAGACATCGACGACTTCGACAGGCCACGGCGGCGTAAGCCCGCGCGCAAGACCGCCCGCCCGCGCAAGCCGCGCAAGAAGGAGAAGCCTGTCGAGGACACCCAGGCGACCTGGGAGCGCCTGTGCGGCTCCGCCTCCGACGACACCGGGCAGCCCTACCGGATCACCCAGGCCTACAAGCCCCAGGAGCTGGTGCGCCACCCGAAGTTCGGGCTGGGCTATGTCCGTGAGGTGTGCAGCCAGACCAAGATCGAGGTCATCTTCGCCGATGGCCCCCGGCGCCTCGTCTGCAACATGCCCGACTGAGCACGGGGCGCGATGAGCGCGCTCATGGGTCGAGCGCCCTGGAGACGAGCACCTCACCGACGCCCTCACCCCACGCCTCCTCGACCAGCTCCTGACAGAGCTGGTCGAGCGCCTTGCGGTCTGGCGCGCGCGGCAGCGGGGAGTCCTTCTTGAGGGCGTTCAGGGCCTCGTCTTCGGCCTCGGCCCACGCGATCAGCTCATCGTAGGACCAGGCCCCGTTGCGGATCGCCAGCAGCTCCTCCCGATCGGGGCGCTTGACCACGACCTGCCCGGTCTCCAGGATCTCCCGACACATGCGCATCAGCCGCACCAGGTGCATCGCATGCTTGGTGTCGAGCGCATGCTGGCTCTCCAGCTCGGCGCGATCTGGGTTGCGCTGCTTCTTCCAGGCGAGGAACTGCTTCCAGCGCTTGACCTCCGCGCGGTAATGGCGCTCTCGGTCGAGCAGCTCCATGGTGCTCTCCTCAAACCCCAGGCTCCGCGTCGCCGCGCGCCACTGGGCGTCCGCGGTGAGGTTCATCTCCGCGAGCAGCTCGGCCCAGCTCGATTGCAGCTCGATCCGCGTCGAGCGGTCGAACGGCTCCAGGTCGATGTCCCACCCGTCCATCTTCCGCCGCACCATGTCGAGCGCCGTCAGGAGCTGATCCTCGGGCACCTCCGGCTCGGGTGGGAGGTCGAACGCCTCGCGGGAGGGCGGCCCGCTCGGCGGATCGAGGAGCCACTGGCGGTGGCTCTTGATCCGCTTGAGCTGGGCGATCGCGTACCCGGAGAAGGTGTGCTTGGCCTTCTGGGACAGGAACGCCTCGCGGCGCGCGAGCAGCCGCTCGCCCAGCGTCGTCACCAGCACGTGGTCTTCGGGGTCGGTCCAGAGGACCTCGATGATGTTCGGGTTGCAGTCCGCGGCCAACTTGAAGAACTTGCGGACGTCGTAGACGACCATGTCGTAGGGCGCCCGCGTCTCCACCTGATCAAAGTGCTGGAGGAACCCCGTGAAGTACCGCCGAGGCGGGATCGCGACCCCTTTGATGTCGATGTCCGACGTGGGCCGCGCCAGGCCATAGGCGTGTGAGCCGTGTCGGGTCAGCAGGATGGTTCGGTCGTGTATCCAGGTCTGGTTGCCGCTGTAGGGTATCTTCATCGCTCCTCCCTCCGTTCGGTGGTATGGCGTCATCTCCGCGAGGCGTCGTGAGCCGCCCCGACAAGCTAAGTCGCCCCCGACGCCGGGTCCAGGGGGCGCCTCGACCAGCGCACGGAGGAATACCACCCCCAGCCTTCTTGTGTTACCGTACCGTCCCATCAGGACGCGGCGTCTTGCACCCCAACACACCGGATGACACCCATGCTTCGTGTGCTCTTTGTGATCACTCTGCTCTCCGCCAGCGCGCTCCTCGGAGCGTGCGCCCAGGAGCGGGCCGAGCGCGCGCCCATCAACTCGCCGAGCATCGTCCGGCCCGAGAAGCAACAACAGCCCTCCGAGGAGCGCGAGGAGAAGCCTGACGACGAGCTGGACGACGAGGACATGCCCGAAGACGACGCGCCTGACCCGAAGGCTGGTGGGGGCGAGCCCCTCGACGCCCCCTCGGGGAGCACCTCCTCCAGCGCGGACGCGCCGCCCCCAAAATCGTCCGGCAGGAGAAAGCACAAGGAAAAGCTCAAGATGAGCCGCCCCCAGCTGAAGCCCAAGGACAACGGTGATCTGCTCATGGAGGACGGGGAGGAGGAGGCCAAAAAGAAGGGGGCCAGGGAGGAGGGCGCCGAGCCCACCCCGCGAGGGCTGCTCGAGCCCGGCATCCACCGCCAACGCGAGGACGACCAGGACAGCCCGCCGGAGCGCGCTCCGTGACCCGCCCCGGCGGCGCCGACCCTTGACATCGACGCCGTAACCTGATCAAGGTGTGGAACGATCGCCGCCGCCGCTGGCGCTCGTTCCAGAACCACACCTGAACATGGAAACGCAATGAAGCTCGCAACGCTCCGAGATGGAACCCGAGATGGTCGTCTGATGGTTGTCCGCCGCGATGGCGCGGTGATGGCCTCTGCCCACGAGGTCGCCCCGACCATGCAGGCGGCTCTCGACAACTGGGAGGAGGTCGCCCCGGGGCTGCAAGCGATCCAGGATCGTCTGGAGGACGGCTCGCTCGCTGGGGAGCCTGTGGACACCGCCGCGCTCGACGCGCCGCTGCCACGAGCCTACGAGTGGATCGACGGCTCCGCCTACCTCAACCACGTCATCCTCGTCCGCAAGGCCCGCAACGCCGAGCCCCCCAAGACCCTCCACACCGATCCGCTCGTCTACCAGGGCGGCTCCGGCGTGTTCCTCGGGCCGAACGACGACATCGTCCTCCACGACCCGGCCTGGGGGCTCGACTTCGAGGCGGAGCTGTGCGTCGTCCTCGGCGACACCCCGCTGGGCACCACCCCCGACGAGGCCGGGCAACACATCCGCCTCTTCATGATCGCCAACGACGTCTCGCTGCGGGGCCTCATCCCCGGGGAGCTGGCCAAGAGCTTCGGCTTCTTCAACTCCAAGCCCGCCACCGCCTTCGCCCCGTTCGCCGTCACCCCGGACGAGCTGGGCGACGCCCTCCAGGACGGGCGCGTCCACCTGAAGATGCGGAGCACCTACAACGGCGAGCAGGTCGGTGACGTCCACGCTGGCCCGGAGATGCACTTCTCCTTCTTCGACCTCATCGCCCACATCAGCAAGACCCGCGACTTCACCGCAGGCACCATCCTCGGCTCCGGCACCATCAGCAACGCCGACCGCTCGGCGGGCATCTCCTGCCTCGCCGAGCGCCGCATGATCGAGATCATCGACACCGGCGCGGCGAAGACGCCCTTCATGTCGGTCGGCGACACCATCGCCATCGAGATGCGCTCCGAGGACGATCAAAACATCTTCGGCACCATCCATCAGAAGGTCGTCGCGCCATGAGCATCACCCTCTACGGCTACTGGCGCAGCTCCACGACGTGGCGCGTGCGGATCGCCCTCAACCTCAAGGGGCTGGACTACACGATCGTGCCGGTGCACCTCGTCAAGGCCGAGCAGCACACCGAGGCCCACAAGGCGCTCAACCCGCTGGCGCAGGTCCCCGTCCTGATCTTCGACCAGGACGGGGACGCGCCGGTGGCGATCACCCAGTCCATGGCGATCATGGAGTACATCGAGGAGCGCTTCCCCACCGACGGGCAGCCGCTGCTCCCCAGCGCTCCGGTCGCGCGGGCGCGCGCTCGCCAGCTCGCCGAGGTGATCAACTCCGGCACGCAGCCGCTTCAGAACTTCGCCGTGCTCAACCGCCTCAAGGAGAGCGGCGTTGACGCGCGCGCCTGGGGCAGCGACTTCATCCGCAACGGCCTGAGCGCCGTGGAGACCCTGGCCGCCACCACCGCCGGGGCGTTCCTGGTCGGCGACCAGCCCACCATCGCCGACCTCTGCCTGATCCCTCAGCTCTACAACGCGCGTCGCTTCGGCGCCCCCATCGACGACCTCCAGACGTTGCTGGCCGTCGAGGCGCGCTGCAACGCCCTGCCCGCCTTCCAACGCGCCCACCCCGACCAACAGCCCGACGCGCAGGCCCCCGACTGAAGTCAGGCGCCTACACATCCAGCGGTCGAAACAGCCCCATGACGCTGGTGTAGCCGTGCAGGAAGGTCGCGCCCTGGACCGGCCCGACCTCGCCGTTGCCGAAGAATCCACCGATCGCCAGCTCGCCCAGCTCCTCTCGGAGGATCGTCATGTCGTGATCCGGCTCTCCGTACAGGTGCATCCCCCGCCCCAGGCAGGAGAACATCACCCCTCCGCAGGGCGCGACGCCCTCGGGCAGCCCCTCACGGTAGCGGGCCAGCAGCAGCGACAGATCCTCGCTGGAGGTCTGGGCGTCGCGCAGGTGGAACTGGACCACCTGGTTCGGGCGCAGCAGCGTCCCGACGCGCAGCCCCTGGGTGTCCTCGTCCACCCCGAGCAGGTTGCGGATGAGGAAGTCGCCGTGGTGGTACACCTGCTCATCCTCGCGCATCACCACCCCGAGGAACAGCGACGAGCGAAAGAGCTGCTGGTCGCGAGGCCCAAGCCCCTGGTGAAGCTCCCGGATCACGCTCAACACGGGGCGCCCGTCCAGCTCCAGGAGGATGTTCCGGTGGCAGGCGGTGACGAACATCGGCAAGCCGATCGGGCGACACCCCTGCGCGACCAGCGCGTCCACGATCACGTTGCCGGTCATCGCGACGCCGACGACCCCACGGCGGAAGCTGCTGCCGTTCAACAGGAGCCCGTGGCGCCCCGTACCCTGCGCGCCGCTGGCCAGGCCGCCGAGCTTGACCGCGCCCGGGAAGGCGCGATCGAGCCCCTCCAGCAACATCTGGACGTGGCAGGTCATCGGATCGGGCAGCAGCAGAAACCGCGGGGCCTCCTCGGCCGTCAGGCCGAGGCGCCGCGACCAGAACCCAGGGGCCACGAGCGGGTTGGGCACCTCCTGGGTGTCGAGGTGAAAGGGCTTCAGCGCCACCCCGGGCAGGTGCGCCGCGACCAACGCGATCGCCGGGCGCTGCTCCACCTCGTGACCGCCGCCGATCACCCCGCCCGACGTGCAGCCGAGCACCACCGGGCAGTCCATCGCCGCGGCGATCGCGTCGGGCAGGTGATCCCAGTGCTCCGCGTGATGCTCAGAGACAAACACCATGACCAGATCAGGCTTCAGCTCACCCAGCCGAATCTGCGCTGACACCGCCACCTCAGCCACCGCGGCCTCCAACGAAGGCCGCTCCGAAACCGCCGACACCCACTTCATCCGTCACACACCTCGGGTCCCTTCCGATCCACGTTGAGCGCGCGCCCTTCGCGGGTCCTGCCCGCGACGCTTCGGCGCCGGGCTCAGCCCGGGGCGCCCCAACCTACGAGCGTGAGCATACAACACCGCCCGTTGGGAGCCAACGCGCCATCACCCCGGCGGCAGCTTGATCATGAACCCGGCGAACCGCCCCAGCCGCGCCAGGCGCACCCGCAGCGCGCCGGACACCTCCAGCCCATCAGGCAGCTCCAGCTCGACGCTCCACCGATCCGAGAAGGTCCCCTGACGCCGCGACACGGTCACGGGCCAGGTCACGTCGGTCAGCGGACGCCCACGCCAGGACACGGGCTCCCAACGCGTGCCCGTGTCCTCCTCCAGGTGGACCAGCGGCCCCTCCGCGAAGGTCAACACGGCGCCCCGCTCCATCTGGAAGGTCACGCGCGCCCGCTGACCCGCGCGCGTCGCCTGGATGTCGTCGGCGACCGCGACCGGGCCGATCCCACGATCCACGAACCGCTCCACCTGAGGCCCCGTCGAGAAGAGGGCCTCGCCGCTGGGCCGGGTCGCCTCTCGCGCGCCGCTGGCGACGGCCGTGAGGTGGCGCGCGAGGTAGGCGGCGCTGTGACGCCCGAGCAGCGTGGAGGCGCCCTCGTAGTGCTGCACCGAGAACTCCTCCTCGGTGGTGAGGTACCCGCAGTAGTCACCGGCGTACCCCAGCACGCAAGCCGTGCGCGCCCCCGTCGTCTCCAGCAGCGCCCGCTCCAGGCGCCAGGCCGCGATCGCGGTCGGCTCGCCGGGGAGGGTCGCGATGACGTGCTCGCCCAACCGCAGGACGTGCATCGGGAGCACCCGCGAGGGCTCCAGGCCGAGACGGCGCGCGATCCACCCCTGAAACCTCCCAAACGCGGGCTGCTTCGGGTGCTGAGGGTGATCTTGTGGGAAGAAGTCCCCGCGGCTCCCCAGGGAGACGAGGCCGTAGCGGTACATCCAGGTCCGACCGTCCTCCCCGCCTGCGAGGGTCGCCCCGCCGAAGGACCACTCCGGGGCGAAGCGCACCTCGGGGGCGCCCTTAAACGGCTCCGCCGCGGTCCAATCCAGCTCAGAGAAGCGCACATCGACCGTCAGGTCGTCCGCGGCCTGGGTGATCGCCGCCTCCGTCGCCTCCGCGATCCGAGCGCCGACCTCCCTGCCGACCAGGCGAGCCAGCGCGACGCCCTGCGCGACGTCGGTCCGCAGCGCGTTGGCGTCTCCCGCGGCGGAAGGCGTGACGGCCACCACGGGCGAGCCCCGGCCTGCCTCGCGGAGCGCCTGGTGCGCGGTGTCCGAAGCGATCCCGGCCCAGTCGGGGTGGTAGCCGGAGAAGGCGCCCCCGAGGCTCGTGCAGTGAAGCCCGAACGCCGCCGAGACGCCGATGACGCCTCCATCCTCGGCGACCGCGGCCAGCACACGCAGCCGCGGGTCGACCGCCCGTGAGGTGACGTGCAGCTCCTCCGGGGCGCCGTGGCCGGGCTGCCCCTCGTCCCACCAGGAGGACGCCTCGGGGTTGGCCAGGAACGCCTTGAGGCTGGCGTTGCGCGACACGCCCCAGAGCGGCACCGACGCCACGCCGATCCGAGCCGGCGTGAGCTTCTCGGCGGCGCGCTTGAGCGCCTCCGCCACGCGGCGGCTGATCCAATCGGCGAGCCCCTGGTCGAAGCCGACGTCTGGCGAGGCGAACTGGTCGTAGAGGGTGTTTCCGTAGAAGAGGCCCGGGCCAGTGTGGGTGTGGGTGCCCGTCAAGATGAGGCGCCCCACGTCGATCCCGACCACCGGGGCGGCCAACGCGGCGGAGCGCTCCAGCAGGTAGCGCGAGGCGCACATCATGTCCAGGTGGCAGAGCGCCACCCGCTCTCCGCGCGCGTCCTCGATGAGCAGCGCGCGCGCAAAGAGCCTCCCATGCACCGACGACGCGAGCTTCCCCGAAGAGGAGTAACCCGCCATCGGCAACCCGAGGTGCGGGGTGATGTCCACCGCCGCAGCCCCACACCTCAAGCGCCCCGTCGCCTTCGCCTTCGTCGGCGTCTGACGACGGACCCTGATGATCCGATGCTCCATCCCCATCCCTGGGCGTTGTGTTTCTGGCGCGCGACCGCGTCCATGCAGGAGGCGCCTTCACGGGCATGGTAGCATGGTTTCAGAGACCCCCAAGTGAATCGCTCCGAACCCAGAGCGCGAGAGGCCCCGGGCGCCAGGGGCGGCGCTCGGGGCCTCTCGTCGCGAAGGTCGCGGGGCGGGTCACTTGATCGCGATCCCCTTGGAGCGCGCCTGCTTGCGGATGGTGGAGCGGACCGCCTTGTCGAACCCGTCCTGGGCGTCGCGGTTCTGCTTCTTCATCTCGGCCTTGATGTAGGCGTCGCGCTTCTTGCTCAGGCTGGCGATCTCCTTCTTGATGCGGTCGCGCTTCGTCGCCATCTTCTTGACGTAGGCCTCACGCTGACGGGGGTTCATCGAGCGCATCTCCGGCGGCAGCTCAGCCGCGGCGAGCGTCTTGACGTCCACCGCCTCGTTCTCCAGGCCATCGACCAGGTCCCAGCTGGAGTTGTCGTACAGCGCGCTCGCCTTGGCCTGCGCCCGGGTCGCCGCGGCGCCGCCGCCCAGCCCGCGCGCGCTCACGTCCATGCGCTCCTGGCGCTTCTTGGCCTTGACCCCGCGGGAGCCGTAGTGGACGTAGGTGCCGTTCAGCTCGTTGCTCAGCTCCGCCAGGCGCTTGTCCATCGGGGTCGAGATCGCCACCCGGTCGCGCTCCTGGTCGATGCTCGCGAACTGGCCGTCGGCCCGCATCGCCACGTTGCGCCAGCCCGACGCGATCTCGCCGCTGTCCTGTCCACAGAAGATGGTGTTGACGATGATGTCGTCCGCGATCGCCTTGCCCGCCTCGGACATCGCGCGGAACTTCTGATCCTGATCCGCCGACTCGTTGCCCGCCACGAAGATCATCTTCAGGGCGCGCTTCTCCTCGCTCCAGTTCATGCCGGTGTGCGACACATGGATCGCGCGCCCGACGTACTCGGTGCCGCCGTTGGTGCGCAGCGCCATGAGCTTCTCGTAGACCAGATCGAGGTCCGTGGTCAGCCCCAGGTCGACCTTCGTCCACCCCTCGTCGGTGTAACCGTCGTTGCCGAACGACACCAGGCCGACGCGCAGCACGGGCGTGGGCTTGGCGGTGGCCAGGTCGTTGACGATGTTCCACAGCTTCTGCCGCGCCGAGTCAATCAGCCCGTCCATGCTCCCGCTCGTGTCGAGCGCGATCACCAGGTCGATGTGGCTCCTGTCCGCCGCGGGCTTCGCGTCTTTTTCGGTCGGCGCCGCCATCGCGGTGGAGGCGATGAGCGTTGAGAGGGCGACGAGGCAGAGAGCGAGGGTGCGATACATGATCGAGCGCATGGGTACAAACCTCCAGAGAGCCTGTTCTATGGGACAAAGCGAGCGCCTCGCGTGGGTGGAGGGCTCGAACAAAAATCGAAAAAGCGCGGCGGGATCAGCCATGCGACACTGGGCTTGACGTAGTTCAACCGGCTGGAACATCCGCGCCGCGATGTACCTGGTCACGCAGTCGGTGGGGAATCGATCTAAAAAGAATTGATTTTTTCTGCCGAGCGCGCTCCACTCGGCGCGCAAAGCGTATGATGACCCAAGGAGGGGCGACGCCGCTCCAGACCTCAAGCCGGATCACGCCATGGACCAGACCGATCAGAAGCTCCTCGTTGAGATCATCCGCGACCTGCGCTGGGCTGGGCTCGCGACCGTCGATGGGGACGGTGCGCCCCACGCCTCGATGGTGGCCTACGTGCCCGAGGAGGACCGCCTCGGGCTCCTGCTCCACCTCAGCCGCCTCTCGCGCCACACCCGCAACCTGTTCGCCAACCCGACCGCCTCCCTCATCATCTCCCAGCCCGATCCGCTCAGCGGCGACCCCCAGACGCTGGCGCGGATCACCCTCACCGGGCAGGTCGAGGTCATCGAGCGGGACAGCGCGGCGTGGGAGGCGGGGCGCGATCGCTACCTGGCGGCGCTGCCCGACAGCGAGCGCTTGTTCGGCTTCAAGGACTTCACCCTGTTCCGCTTCCGCCCTCACAAGGCGCGCTACATCGGCGGCTTTGCCCGCGCCTTCTCCCTCACCGAGGCGCAGCTCACCGACATGCTCATCGCCCGATGACTGCTCTGGCGCGGCGACGCGCGGGTGTGCTATCCCTTCTCCGTCGTAGAGATGTGAACCCGCCAACCCCATGAGGAGACCCATGCACACCCGCACCCACCTGTTGCTCATCCCTGGCCTGTTCGCGTTGATGCTCGGCGTCGCTTGCGGCGACGAAGATGAGTCCAACGGCACCGCCCCGACCATCGACAGCCTGTCCTACGACCCGACCACCATCACGGTGGGCTCCAACAACGACGTCACCGCCTCGTTCAACTACGCCGACCCCGAGGGCGACGTCTCCATGTTCCAGATCAACGTCTCCGCCCCCGACGGGGTCGTCGTCCCCGCCATCCAGGGCGAGGTCCCCGGCGCCACCGGGCAGACCGCGGGCGCGGTCACCCTCGTGCTGTCGCTCAACCCGCCGCTCGCGGGCTCCTACGACTTCACCATCACCATCACCGACGAAGCCGGGAACACCTCCAAAGGCCTCTCCGGCACGCTGACGGCTCAATAGCTCGACTCTCATCGACTCAAACCGAGCCAATTCAGTGTGAACCCGGGTTCGCTCGCCGCTCAGGGGCGCATCGCCTTCGGCAGGCGCCTGCTGCTCTTGACGGTCCAGTCGGAGCCGCGCTTTGGCGCGGGCTCGATCGGGAGCGACTTGAGCTGCTGCCGCTCGCCTGGCCCCGAGAAGTCGACCCAGTAGTAGGAGGTCGAGCGGACGTCCACGTGGACAAACTCCGAGGTCGGGTAGTACCCGCCCCCGACCCGCTCAAAGTTCGCGCGAATGAAGTAGGCCAGCTCCTGCGGCGGCACCCCGGGGACCCGGATGTCGGCCGCCTCACCGCTCCCGTGGCGGCTGGCCTGCTTGCCGCGGCGGCGACGGCGGCGATCGCGGCGCGTCGGGACGCGGTAGCCGCTCACGAGGTGGAGCGGTCGCCCGTAGGCCTGCCCGATCGCGTAGAGGATCGCGGCGAGCCGCCGGTCCATGTTGCGGGTGCGGTTGCGGCGGTGATCGCGGCAAACCCGGGTGAGCTGACGCACCGCGGCCGAGCGCTGCCGCCCCTTGTTGTCGTAGAGCCGCACCCGCTTGCGCTCCCCGGTGTTGATCGCCAACAGCTCCAGCTCGCCTCGCTTGACCCGGCGCTCTCGCTTCGGCAGCGGGTACCAGGTGGTCAGGTCGGCGCCTTCTGGCGGCGGGTCCAGGGTGTCGGCCTCGGGGGCTTCGGTGAGCGCCTCGGGCTCGGTGGGCTTGAGGACCTCCGGCGGGGGGACCTCGTCGAGCGGCTCGCCGGGAGGGGAGGTGGTGGCCGCGTCGGGTTGGCGAGGGAGGACGACCGTCTCGACCGGAGCTTCACGCTGCAGCGTCCTCGCGCCCGTGTCGGGCGGCGACATCGGGCGAGGCTCGGCGCCGCGGAGCGGTGGACCGCCCTGGCACCCGAGCGCCAGGAGCCACAGCGCCCCGATCAGCCACACGCCCCCCCTCATCATGCGCGAACCCTCCATCGCCCAACACCTCCCAGGGGAATCTATTACGGCGGGCCGCCGCGTTGACAAGAAACACGCCGCGCCGCCCTCGCTTGACACGCGGCGTCAGCGCGCCACCATACACAGCGCCCGTTTTGTTCGCAGGGAGCGCCATGAAGTTCGACACCCACGCCACCTACACCCGCCTCACCTTCGCAGGGGTCTGCCTCGCGGCGGCGCTGCTCTGTATCACAGCGGCGTCGATCGCGCGATCCGATCCGGCCACCCCGAAGGAGGCGCCACCCGAACCCGCGCCAGGAGACAACGACGACGCGCGCGATGATCGTCCCGGCGCGCCCGGGTGGCCTGCGCCCAGCGAAGCCGAGGCGCCTCAGGCGGAGCCTCAGCCCATCGTGATGCAGTCGATCGTCAAGAGCGAGCACGTGGGCGAGCAGCACGTGGTGTTCGTGCTCCCGCCGGACTACCACGACAAGCCCGAGGACCGCTGGCCCGCGGTGCTCACCTTCGCGGGGCTCGGCGAGTCGAAGCGGGGCAACCGGGCGGGCGCCTGGGGCTGGGTGGAGATGTACGGGGTCGTCCCGGCGATGGCCGCGCTGCATCGAAACCACCTCACCCCGGAGGATCTCAAGGGGTTGGCCGAGCCGGAGGAGCTGGACGCCTACAACAAGGTGTTGACCGAGTCGCCCTACCGGGGCGTGATCCTGGTCTGCCCCTACCCGCCGCGTCGCACGAGCGATGATTACGAGCGCTACCTGATCGAGGAGCTGATCCCCTACACCAACGCGACGCTGCGGGTCTTCCCCGAGCCTGCGCGGTGGGGGATCGACGGGATCTCAATGGGGGGGATGCTCTCGACGGTCATCGGCTTCTCACACCCCAGACACTTCGGGGCCTTTGGCAGCCAGCAGTCCTCGCTGAGCTACTCACCCCGGCTCAAGGCGATGATCGAGGAGCGGCGCGAGCACCTCGCGGGGCGCCCGATCAACGTCGCGACGAGCAAGCACGACCCGTTTCGCCGTAGCCTGGCCGATCTGTCGAAGCGGCTGGGTGAGATGGGCGTGGAGCACCGCTTCACGATCCTGCCAGGGCGCCACAACAAGCGCTTCGTCAAGGGCCCTGGCTCGATCGAGCTGCTGCTGTTTCAGGATCGCGCGCTGTGGGGCGAGGGCGAGATGCCCCCGGCGGTGCTGGAGCGGTGAGCGCGCTCAGCCGAGGTCGAACTCGGGGGTCCCGATCGGGCTGAGCAGGGTGTGGGCGTGGGTCATCTGCTCGTGGATGGGGATGTCGTGGGGGCAGGTGGACTCGCACGGCGCCGAGCACCCGGTGCAGGCCTTCGCCGGGAGCCCCATCGAGGCGTACATGCCCATCCCGCGCCGCTCCTCGCCGTAGCGCTCGAAGTACATGGAGGCCCGATCGACGTCCCAGACCTTGACCCCGGAGGGGCAGGCCGAGCCGCAGTCGCCGCACCAGCGGCACTGGACGTTGTCGAAGGTGTTGGCGTACTCCTCCAGCAGCTCAACGTCCTGTTGGAGCTGGTTGTGGCTCATCGCCTGACCGGCGACCTTCGCGAACATCTCGACGTCGCCGAAGTTCTTGGCCGACAGCACGGTGCTGGCGATCTTGGGGTTGCTCGACGCCCACCGCAGCGCGGAGGCGACGAAGCCGTCGCCCTTGTCGAACTTCTTGAGGTCGGCGTGGCGCGCGCCGTCGCGGGTCTTCATGACGGTGACGGCGACGCCCGCGTCGTACAGCTCGTCGATCACCTTCCCCACCTCGGGGTAGGCCATGTAGGAGTACTTGAGCAGGACGATCTCGTACTTCTTGAGGCGAATCGCCTCGCGGAGGACCTTGACCATGTTCGGGCTGTGGCTCGACATGCCGAGGTGGGACACCTTGCCCGCCTTCTTGGCGATCTCGAACGCCTCGAACACCTCGGGGTTCTGGATGCGATCCACGGAGCCGACTGAGTGGACGAGCACGCAGTCCACGTGGTCGCAGTTGAGGCGCTTGAGCGACTCGTCGAGCGACTTGAGCATCTCGCCGCGCTTCGCCTTCGCGCCCGGGTGCCACTTGGTGGTGAGGACGACCTCGTCACGGCGCCGCTTGAGCACCTTGCCGATCGTCTTCTCCGACACGCCGTCCATGTAGCAGTGCGCCGTGTCGATGTAGTTCAGACCGAGGTCGATGGCGCGATCCAGCACCGCCGAGCTGGTGAGCGAGCCGGTCCCGACCCCGATCTTGGACACCTTCTTCCCGGTCCGACCCAGCTTCCGGTACTGGGCCTTGACGGCGACCTTCGACACCCCAGGGTTGGAGGCGGGCTTGTCGTCGCCGGTGGCGACCTGGGACACGAGCGCGGCGGCGCCGGTGGCGACCGCGCTCACGCCTGCGATCTTGAGGAACTTTCGGCGACTGGTTTCGTCGGTCATCCTGAGTCTCCTTGAGGTTCACGCTGCCTACGCGTCAAGCATAGCCAACCCGGAATGCAAAGGAAACCGTTGGATGGGGCTGTGTCTTCCCGCGAGGACCGCGGCGGGGAGGGGTTCAGGCGGAGGCCGACGCCGAGGCGCTCTGGGCGGCCTTGCGGGTCTTGCGGGCCTCACGCTCACGGCGCTTGTCGCCGCGGCGCACCAGCACGTAGTCCGCGGCGTAGGCGTCGGCGACGTCGCCGGTCTCGGGGTCGATCAGC
Organism: Myxococcales bacterium; assembly: GCA_002716585.1. Classification (GTDB taxonomy): domain Bacteria; phylum Myxococcota_A; class Bradymonadia; order Bradymonadales. The sequence goes on from PBBL01000046.1 coordinate 82,327, forward strand.
CAGGACATCGCCTTCCTGGCGGGGACCCGCACGACGTCGGGCTGCTCCAGGGTGCGGAACACGGCGTCCCAGATCGGGCTGGTCACCCCATGGTTGAGGTTGGGGCGGCTGAAGTGGTGGTAGAAGTGGTGCTTGCGCGCCCACCGCCCGTAGGGGCCGGTCGGCGGGTGGGTGTGGATGCGGCGGTGGAGGACCTCATAGCCGATGTAGCTCGCCAGGAACCCGGCGACGATGGCGACCCCGGCCCCGATGCCCGCGGCCCAGACGAGCGGCGGCAGCGCCAGCAGCGTGATCACCGACGCCGTCCTGACCTTCTTGTAGGTCGGCGTAAAGTAGTCGGAGTCGGCGTGGTGGGCGAGGTGTTCGCGCGAGAACGGGTTCTTGCCCTTGCCCTTGTGTCCGCGCCAGTTGTGCATCGCGTACTCCGCGAAGCTCCACAGGAACGCGCCTCCAACAAACGCCGCAGGAATCGTCAACCACCACATCGTCTCATCTCCGTTGTTTCACGGGCCGCGCTGAAACAGCGTCCCGTCCTCTTCCAGGTGCTTGAGCAGCTCACGGGCCTCCTCGACCCACTCGGCGCTGGCCCCCCAGCCGACGAGCAGCGAGTGGCCGACGTCTTGACCCAGGTGCTCCGGGTCGAAGATCGCCTCATCGAACCGTCCGAACTTGCGCATCAGCATCGCCCCGTGCAGGGCCGACCACAGCGCCACCGCCCGCTGCGCGGGCGACACCGCCGACGGCGTCAGCGCCCCGCAGGACGACGCCGTCGCGATCAACCTCGCCACGTCACCCAACAGCGCCATCACCGTCGGGACCAACGGGCCGATCTCGTCATCCTGGACAATCTGGTTCGGCTCGCCGACGGCGAGCTGAATCAGACCGAAGTGCGTCGGCTTGAGCACCGGCAGCTCCCGGTACAAGCGCGCCGTCGCCAGGATCGGCAACAGCGACGCCAGCCGCTCACCCACGCCGCGCTCCTCCACCAACACCCCACAGCGCTCCCAGAGCGCCTTGAAGGCGTCGTGCAGCTCACCCAGCGTCCGCCGTTGCAGCTCCACCAGGATCGCGTCCTTGGAGGGGAAGTACCGGTAGAACGCCCCCGGTGTGTAATCGAGTTCGTCCGCCAGCCGCTGGATCGTGAGTCCGTTGAGCCCCTCGCGGGCCAGGATCTGCATCGACGCGTCCAGAATTGACCGAATGCGCGCCTCTCTGCGCCTCATGCGAGGCGTCTTGCGTGTGTCTGCGTCAGGCACGACCATCAACTCCTGTTACTTTGTAAATGCCATTTACGTTTTAGTCAAGCCCTAAAAAACATCGGGCGCTTACACATGCATAGTGCCCCACATCCCCAAACGACGCCAGACGTGTCCGGGAGATGGAGAGGAAACACCGTGGGCTGGGGAGGGCGTTGGGAGCAGGAGGGGGAGAGGCTGAGAGGGGGTGGGCTCAGTTGGGGGCGTCGGCGCCGCAGCGGATCCCGGCGACCTTGATCCGAAACCGCTTCGCGTGGTGAACGCGGTTGCTCGACCGCAGCCCCTTGCCGTTGTAGTTCCACGCGCCGCCGCGCAGCACGCGCTCGCACTCATCGGGGATGGGGTTGGAGCCGGTGAAGCCCTGCTTGCCCTCCTTGCGGAGCTGACGGAAGAAGGCGAGCGACTCATCGCAGGTCCCGCCTTTGGGGTCCTTCTTGGCTGATCGGGGGTAATAGGACGCGTCGTAGACGTCGGCGATCCACTCCCAGACGTTCCCGGCCATGTCGGCCACGCCGTAGGGGCTGTCGCCCTTGGGGTAGGAGCCGGGCTCGCACAGCCCCTTCTCGATGAAGTTGTAGCAGCCGTGCTCAGGCCCTGGGGGATCGTCCCCCCAGGGGTAGCGCTGGCCGTTGGCGCCGCGGGCGGCCTTCTCCCACTCCGCCTCGGTGAGCAGGCGCTTGCCCGCGAAGGTGCAGTAGGTCTCGGCGTCGGTCCACGACACCCCGACCACGGGGAGCTTCGGGTTTTCGTTGAACCCTCGACCCACGTTGCGCGGCTTGCGGCAGGTCCCTGCCTTGACGCACTCCATGTACTGCCCGTAGGTCACCTCGTGTCGATCGATGTAATAGGCGCTCAGCTCCACCTTGTGAGCCGGGTGCTCGTCCTGCTCGCCGCCCTTGTCCGCGCCCATGATGAACGCCCCCGCCGGGATCAGGATCATCCCGGGCCGGGGCTCGTCCGAGCGCACCTCCGGGGCGCTCAGCGCGCCCCCGAGGATCATCAGGCCCGCGACCACCAGGCCCGCCTTGACCGGTCGTCGTCTCTCCACCGTGCTCCTCCTCATGCTTCCGCACACCGCGCCTGCGACCGCCGCTCGGCGCAACCTCGATAAGAACCCATCGAACCCGATCCGCGCCACATGGCCCTGACCGGAAGCTGCAACCCGGGACCTCCCGGGACCCTCTACATAACAGATCACAGCCTCTTGTCGCGTTTTGCTCACGCCAACCCCAGCCAAATAACTGAACATAAGAGCGGTGACTCAACCCCCCACCCGACCCCACCGATATCGACAGAGCGAGGGGTCTCCCCCCCACCCTGGCCCGAAGCGAAGGGGATCCATACCGGCATGGTATTCGCATAGGATCCAAGACGCCGAAGTCCTGCCCGGGACCATCGACATTTGGAGGACGCGCGCATGAAGATCAGCAGCACCGCTCGAACCCACGTGGGTCGCCGCAACAACAACGAAGACGCCCACTGCATCGACGCGACGTGTGGTCTCTACATCGTCGCAGACGGTATGGGGGGATATGAGGGCGGCGAGGTCGCCAGCCAGCTCGCGGTGGAGTCGATCCGGGAGTTCTTTCGGGCTCACCAGGAAGACCGCGGCATCACCTGGCCCTTCGGGGCCGACCCCAACCTGTCGCTGATGGAGAACATGGTGAACGTCTCGGTCCGGCTGGCCAACCGGGCCATCGTCGCCAAGCGCACCGGGCAGCTGCGCCAGATGGGCTCGACGGTGGCGATGATGGTCGCTCACGGCGGCGAGATCGTCATCGGGCACCTGGGTGACAGCCGCATCTACCGCCTGCGCGGAGATCGGCTGGAGCGCCTGACCCGCGACCACTCGCTCTACAACGAGATGCTCGACTCCGGCTTCACCGACCTGCCCCCCGAGGACGAGTTCCCTCACGGCAACGTCATCACCCGCGCCCTCGGCATGGACGAGGCGCGAGCGATCCCCGAGGTGAGCCGGGACACCCCGCAGGTCGGCGACCTCTACCTGCTGTGCACCGACGGCCTCCTGGAGGCCCTCTCCGAGGCGCGCATCGCCGCGCTGATGCGACAGCCCGAGCTTCAGGAGGCCTGCGATCAGCTCGTCCAGGAGGCCTACGTCAACGGCGGGCGCGACAACATCACCGCCGTCATCGCGCGCGTCGAGCCAGGCTGACCCCTTCGGGGACGGCTTCGGGCGTGTCCACACCTTGGGCGACACCGTCGCTATGTTCTTTCGACGTCACAAAGCTCAGGCGCAACGAGCTGCCGTCAAACAGATCAAGGTGTTGACACTCACGAAGCCGTCCCTCACACGAGGTCGTGCTTGCGCAGCAGCGAGCGCAGGTACTTGCGGTCCAGCTCCGACACCCGGCTCGCCGCCGAGATGTTCCCCTCGCAGCGCGTGAGGATGTCGCGCAGGTAGCGGTACTCGAACGTCTCCAGGAGCTTCTGCTTCGCCTCGGCGTAGGACAGGTCGGTCCGCACCGACAGCTCCTCCTCCCCGGACATCGGGTCGACGGCGATCCTCAGGTCCTGAAACGAGCGCGCCCCGGGCGACAGCGCGATCGCCCGGTCGATCACGTTGCGCAGCTCCCGCACGTTGCCCGGCCAGGTGTGCGCCATCAGCCGGTTGAGGTTCGCGCCGACCACGCGCCCCGCCTCCAGCCCGCGGCGGCGCATCAGCTCCTTGACGATCGGGACGATGTCCTCCCGGCGCGCCCGCAGCGGCGGCAGCTGAATCCGAACCACCGAGAGCCGGTAGTACAGGTCGGGGCGGAAGGTCCCCTCGGCGACCCGGGCCTCCAGCGACGTGCTCGACGCCGCGATCACCCGCACGTCCACCTCGCGCTCCTGATCGGCGCCCACCGGGCGCACGCGCCGCTCCTCAAGCGCCCGCAGCATCCTCGCCTGCGCCTCCAGCGGCACGCTCCCCAGCTCATCGAGGAAGATCGTCCCCCCCGACGCCCGCGCGAACGCCCCGAGCCGGTCGGTCGAGGCGCCGGTGAACGCCCCGCGGACGTGCCCGAACAGCTCGCTCTCCAGCAACGTCGCCGGGAGCGCGCCGCAGTCAATGACCACGAACGGACCCTTGCGGCGCTCGCTGCCCTCGTGGATCGCCCGCGCCGTCAGCTCCTTGCCGGTGCCGGTCTCCCCCTCGATCAGCACGGTCACCTCCGAGGTGGCGGCCAGCTCCGTCACCCCGATCACCTCGCGCATCGCCAGGCTCTCGGCCACCAGATCGCCGAACCGCCGCGACTGGCTCGGCGACACCTCCATGCGCTGCGGCCGCGGCTGCAACCTCAAGAAGCTGCGCCCGACCTTGAGGGTCGCCCCCGGCGGCAGGGTCGCCTCCGAGATGAACGACCCCTCGTAGAGGGTCCCGTTCAGGCTCTCCAGGTCGCGCACCACGAACCGCCCCCCAGGCTCCTCGTGGACGGTCATGTGCATCCGTGACACCCGGTCGTCGGTCAACACCAGGTCGCTGTCCTCGAACGTCCCCACCGTCACCGGCTCCTCGGCGATGTTCACCGCGCGACCCATGTCCGGCCCCTCGACGACGACGATCTGGCACCGGCTCCGACCGCTCCCGGTCCCCGGCATCGCCTCGCTGTGCACGGTGATGATGGTCGATGATGACTGCTCGGTCGGCTCCGACATGACGCCCCCTCGTGGCTCCCGCCTACACCCTACCTGTTTCCGTCAAGAAGGGGTAGAATGCCCCCATGGACAGGAACCTGCCAAGATACCTGGGGCCCTATCGACTGATTCGCCGGATCGGGCACGGCGGCATGTGCGAGGTCTACCTCGCGGCGGTCTACGGCGCCAGCGGCTTTGAGAAGCAGGTCGCCATCAAGACCCTCCTGCCCGAGTGCCAGGGCAACCCCGACCTGGAGCGCCTCCTCATCAAGGAGGCGACCATCGGCGCGCGCCTACAACACAGAAACCTCATTCAGATCCACGACTTCGGGTCCGATGAGGGGGTCTACTACGTGCGCATGGATTACGTGGAGGGGGCCGACCTGCTCACGCTGATCCGCCGCGAGCGGCCCGCCCCGGCGCTGGCGCTGCTCATCGCCGAGGAGATCGCGCTGGCGCTGGACTACGTCCACCGCTGCACCGACCCGGAGGGGCGCCCGCTGGGGCTGATCCACCGCGACATCAGCCCCAGCAACATCCTGCTGTCGGTGTCCGGCGAGGTGAAGCTGGCCGACTTCGGGGTGGCGAAGGCGACGAAGCTGGCGGACGTCACCCAGGGCAACATCCGCAAGGGCAAGTACGCCTACATGTCCCCCGAGCAGGTCTCCTCGGCGCGGCTCACCCCGACGAGCGATCAGTTCGGGCTCGCGATCACCTTGATGGAGATGCTCTGCGGGCACAGGCCCTTTGACGGGGACTCGCCGCTGGCGACGATGGACCGGATCCGCGCGGGCGACCCCCCCGACCTGAGCGACCTGAGGTCGGAGTTCCGCCCGCTGATCGGGCGCTGCCTCAACCACGACCCGGAGTCGCGCTACGCCAGCGCGGGCGCGCTCTACCGCGCCATCGCGCGGCTGCGCCACAACCTCCCGCCCGCAGGCCCCCCCGCGCTCGGCGCCTGGGTCCGCAAGCTGACCGACGACGGGTGATCACCGCAGCATGAAGCCCACCGCCAGCATGTAGCGGGTGTTGGTCAGCGCGTACTCCAGCTGCTCCCCATCGATCAACGTCGCTTGCTCATACATCGCGTAGAAGTCTCCTCGCAGCGCCAGCTTCCCGGACAGCGGAACGGCCAACCCGAGGCCGCCGCCCAGGTTGAACCCGAACTTGACCCCTTCGTCATCGGCTTGCTCCTGCATCTCCTCAAGATCATCGTCAGGAAAGTAGACCATCAGCCCCCCGAGCCCAGCCGCGTGAAACGAGACGCCCGACGTCTTCGCCAGGTCGAACTCCACCACCCCATCCAGCGCGAGCGAGGATCCAGTCCTCAGCTCGCCGCCCTGCTCCGGCTCGAACTCCCGGTTGTCGGTGTACTGGATGAACGCCCCCAGCCTCGCCCCGCGCCCGGCCCCCTTGAGGATCAGCGCCTCCAGGCTCATCCCGCTGCCGTCGTCCACATCAACGTCGGCGCTTGAGCCTCCAGCGCGGGTCTCCACCTCACCGCCGCCCCCCACCGGGAACCCGACCCGACCGACGATCGACTGGGCCGCGGCCTCGCCTCCGACCCCTACCACGACGGCCACGACCGCCATCACGTGCACCCACAACGTCATCTTCGACATGCTCGCCTCCTGGCATCGCTCATCCTCTCCTGTGATCGCTTGAGTTGCAGGGTTCGTCGACAAAAACGTGGCCCTGTTCGCCCAGACATCCAGCCCTCGGGTTGGTATGGTAGCCTCGCGGAGGGCGATCCACGCCGCCCCACACCCCAAGGAGCCTCATGACCGCGCTCGATCAGCTTCGCGCCCACATCACCGCCCGACCCGAGGCGATCGCCTTCACCCTGGAGGGGAGCCAGCTGACCTTCGGCGAGCTGGACGCCGCGGCGCGTCGCTACGCCGCGGGGTTGGCCGCGCTGGGGATCGCGCGCGGCGACCGCGTCGCCTGCCTGCTCGGGACTCGCCTTGAGCTGGTGATCGCGCTGCTCGGCGCCTACTACGCGGGCGCGGTCCACGTGCCGATCAACACCCGCTACGGCCAGGTCGAGATCGAGCACATCCTGCGCGACAGCGGGGCGCGCGCCGTCCTCATCGCCGAGGGCTCGCCGACGGGCGAGATCGTCTGCGCGCTGTCGCCGATCGAGACGCTCCAACACCTCATCGTGCTTCACGCAGCGGCGGAGCCGCTCTCCGTGACCCCGCGCGCCCCGCTGAACGTCGTCTCCCTCGACCACCTGCTCGCCGCGGCGCCGATGGCGTCGGAGCCCCGGTGCGACGACGAAGATCCCGCCATGTTCATCTACACGTCGGGCACGACGGGGCAGAGCAAGGGGGTGGTGCTGCCCTACCGCGCGATCGTGGCCAACATCGACGCGCTGACTCGCCTGTGGCGGTGGCGCGAGGACGATCGGCTGGTCCTGGCACTGCCGCTGTTCCACGTGCACGGCCTCTGCATCGGCGTCCACGGGACCTTGCTGAGGGGCTGCGTGGCGGAGCTGCACAGGCGCTTCGACCCCGACGCCGTCATCCAGGCGATCGCGGCAGGAGGGACCATCTTCATGGGGGTGCCCACCATGTACACCCGCCTGCTCCGCGCCCTCGACGCCGACCCGTCGAAGGGGGCGGCGCTGGGAGCGGCGCGCTTGTTCACGTCCGGCTCGGCGGCGCTGTCGGCGGCGTCGTTCGAGGCGTTCGAGCGGCACACCGGGCACCGTATCCTGGAGCGCTACGGCATGAGCGAGACGCTGCTGACCGTCTCCAACCCCTACCCACCCGAGGAGCGCAAGCCCGGGACCATCGGGTTCCCGGTGGCCAGCGGCGAGGTCCTCGTGGTGGACGAGGAGGGGTCGCGGTGTGCGGTGGGGGAGCCAGGCGAGATCGTGGTTCGGGGCGACAGCGTGATGCAGCGGTACTGGAACGCGCCGGAGAAGACCGCGGCGTCGTTCCGCGACGGCTGGTTCCTCACCGGCGACGTCGCCCGGTACGACGATGAGGGGTACATCGTGCACATGGGGCGGCGCAGCGTGGACATGATCAAGTCGGGCGGCTACCGGATCTCGGCGCGCGAGATCGAGGAGTGCGTCGCGCTGCACCCCGATATCGAGGAGGTCGCCGTGGTCGGTCGCCCCGACCCGGAGTGGGGGCAGCGGATCGCCGCCGCGCTCGTGACGCGGGGGGGCGCCGCCGAGCGCTCACCCGAGGCGTGGGCTGAGGAGCTGCGCGGGTGGCTGGAGGGGCGCCTGGCGAGCTACAAGCGGCCGCGGCAGGTGATGTGCTGCGGTGAGCTGCCGCGCAACGCGCTGGGCAAGATCCAGAAGCACCTGCTCGCCTGGCCCGATTGACGGGAGGCTCGCCTCGGTGATCGGTCCATACGCCAGGTTCTCCCTGATCTACTTCCTCTACCTGTCGGGCGCCGCGATGGTGTCGACCTACTGGCCCTACCGCATGGAGGCGCTGGGGATGTCACGGTCGATGATCGGCGCGCTGTTCGCGGGGACGACCTGCGTCGCGGTCGCCTCCCAGCTCGCCCTGGCGTGGCTCAGCCCGCGCGTCCAGCGCCCGGAGCGGTGGCTGGCCGCCTTCATGGCGGGCACCGCCCTGTTCGCCTGCGCGATGCCCTGGGTGAACGGCGCGCTCTGGATGGCGGCGCTGTTCACGCTCCTCATCATCCCTCGGAGCAACACTCTGCCGCTCGCCGATGCGATCACCGTGGACGCCCTCGGCTCCGAGGTCTACGATCGGGTCCGTCTCTGGGGGACGATCGGCTACGGGGTCTCCGCCGGGGTGTTAGGGCTGCTCACCCATCGCGTCTCCCACGCGGAGGCCGGTTGGTGGGCCACGGTCGCCTTCGCGGCGCTCATGGTCGTCATGACGCTGACGAGCGCCCCCCACCTGCTCCACCGAGGCGCGCTCCGCGAGGCGGCCCCGAGCCACCTGAGCGGGCGCGCCCCGCCCGACCTCAAGAGCCTCACGCGTCAGCCCGCGCTCGCCGGGCTGCTGGCGATGGGCGCCTTCCACTGGGCCGGGATCATGATCTTCAACATCTACACGCCGCTCCACCTCAAGGAGCTGGGCCACGGCAACGCCATCCCCGGCGCGGTGGTCGCGGTGGCGATCTGCGCCGAGGTGCTCGGCCTGTTCGCCGCGCGCCACCTGTTCCGCCGCGCGGCCGCGGCGCGGTGGATGCCGCTGATCTTCATCCTGACCGCGGCGCGCTGGACAGCGACCGCGCTCGCCACCTCCATCCCTGCGCTGATCGCCGCGCAGGCGCTGCACTTGATCAGCTTCGGGGTGTGGCTGGCCGCCAACATGCGGCTGCTCGGCCTCTTCGCCCCGGACGATCAGCGCAGCGGCGTGCAGAGCCTCTTCTTCGCGGTCAGCTTCGGCCTCGGCGGGGCGCTCGGGTCCGCGCTCGGCGGCCAGGTCATGGAGCACCACGGCGGCGCCGCGACCTTCCTCGCCGCCGCCGCCCTCGACCTCCTGGCGCTCCTCACCTGGGCGCTCGGGTTTCGCGGTCGGCTCCCTCAAGAGAACGCAACAAACAACTAAACATGCGCCCAGGAATGTGGTAGGAAGGTGGTATCCCCAGCGCGCTCAAGCTCCGATGTCGGGCGCGCGCCTCAACACAACACGGAGACACACCATGGATCTCAAAGCCCTGCTGCCAGATGACTGGCGCGATGCCCTCTCGGCCGAGTTCGACAAGCCCTACTTCGCGAAGCTCGAAGCCTTCCTCGCCGAGGAGTTCGAGACCCAGACCATCTACCCACCGAAGGACGAGATCTTTGCGGCTTTCCACCACGCCCCCTACGCCGACGTCAAGCTCCTGCTCCTCGGGCAGGATCCCTACCACGGGCCGGGGCAGGCGCACGGGCTGTCGTTCTCCGTCAAGCCTGGGGTCACGGCCCCGCCGTCGCTGCGCAACATCTTCAAGGAGCTCAAGTCCGACCTCGGGCACGACATCCCCGACAACGGCGACTTGAGCCCCTGGGCCGCGCAGGGCGTCATGCTGCTCAACGCGGTCCTGACCGTCCGCCACAAGACGGCCGCCTCCCACAAGAAGTCGGGGTGGATGAAGTTCACCGACGCCGTCATCAAGAAGCTCAACGACCGCGAGGATCCGGTCATCTTCCTCCTCTGGGGTGGCTTCGCCAAGAAGAAGGCCAAGCACATCAAGAACGACCACCACATCGTCATCGAGGGCACACACCCGTCGCCGCTCTCGGCCCGCGGCGGGTTCTTCGGCTCCGCCCCCTTCTCCCAGATCAACGCGGCGCTTGAGGAGATGGGCAAGGAGCCGATCGACTGGAAGCTGCCCAACGTCGGCTGAGACGAAGCGCCTCGGCGCTCCGCGTCGCCTTCAGAGAACGCGTCGCCGCCACGCCGCGAGCCCCAGCCACACCAACCACCACCACGGCGCGCCGCCCGACGCCTCGGACACGGCGCACCCGCCGCACCCTCCTCCGTCGCCCGTCGCCGCGTCGCCCTCGCGACCTCCATCGTCACGCCCCGCGCTTGCGTCCTCGTGGCCCGCGTCCGCGCCGTCGTGACCTACGTCGCCGTCGGCGCACCCTTCGTCGATGTCGCCATCGCAGTCGTTGTCCAGCCCGTCACCGCACGCCTCAACGGGCTCAGGGGCGTCCGACACGCACACCTCGCCGACGCCACCCTCCCCGCACGTCCACACGCCCGCTCGACGGCACTCGCCGCTCCCGACGCTGCACGCCTCGCCGACGCGAAACCCCTCATCGACCTCGCCGTCGCAGTCTTCATCCTCGCCTGAGCCGCACAGCTCGTCCCCGGGCTCGCCGGGCGAGGCGTCGCACGCGACGCCTCGCGTGCCCGGCTCGCACGTCAACACGCCCTCCGCCGCGCAGCGCCCGTCACCGACCCGACACGCCTCCCCGAGCTGCTCAAACCCCTCATCGACCTCGCCGTCGCAGTCCTCGTCCGCCGCGTTGAGGCACAGCTCCTCGCCCGGCGCGCCGGGCGAGGCGTCGCAGCGCAGCCCCAGGCCGTCCTCGGCGCAGATCAGCTCCCCGGCGGCGGCGCATGCCCCCTCACCGACCTCACAGGGCTCCCTCACGGCCTCGAAGCCTTCGTCCACCTCGCCGTCGCAGTC
>PBBL01000047.1 GCA_002716585.1 Myxococcales bacterium
AGCGTCGCAGGACTTGGCGGCGGCGCGGTCGAGGGTGGGGCCGCCGATGTCGATGTTCTCGATCGCCTCGGCCCAGGTGACGCCGTCGCGGGCGACGGTCGCCTCGAAGGGGTAGAGGTTGACGACCACGACGTCGATGGCGCCGATGCCGTGCTCCTGGATGGTCTGGTGGTGGGCGTCGTCGCCGCGGCGAAACAGGATCCCGCCGTGGACGGCGGGGTGCAGGGTCTTGACCCGACCGTCGAGGATCTCGGGGTGGCCGGTGACCTCCTCCACGGGAGTGACCGAGAGCCCGGCCTCCTTGAGGGCGCGGGCGGTCCCCCCGGTGGAGATCAGCTCGTACCCGGCGTCGGCCAGGGTTCTGGCGAAGGGGGCGAGCCCCTGCTTGTTGGACACGCTCAGCAGCGCGCGTGGGCGGCTCATGGTGACTCCTTGGGGTGTTGTGGTGGAGATCAGGCGTCTGGGGTGATGCTGAAGAGGAGGTCGCCCGCCTCGACCCGCTCGCCGGGGCGGATGAGGGCCTCGGCGAGCGTCCCGGAGATGGTGGCGCGGACGGTGGTTTCGAGCTTCATCGCCTCGACGACGGCGAGCGCCTGCCCCTCCTCGACGGCGTCGCCCGCGGCGACGGCGAGCGACAGGACCGAGCCCGGCATGGGGGCGCCGATCTCGCCGTCCTGGAGCGGGTCGGCCTTGCGGCGCTGGGGGTTGTCCGAGGCGATCGAGAGGTCGGGGACCACGGCGGTGCGGGGTTGCCCGTTGAGCATGAAGTGGACCTCCCGGGTGTTGTCGGGGCGCAGCTCGCTGACGGCGGTGCGCTGCACGACCAGGGACTTGCCCGGCTCGATGTCCACGAAGATCTCGCGATCGGGCTCCAGGCCATACAGGAAGGTCTCGGTGTCGAGCACGGTCGTGTTGCCGTGCTCCTCGCGGTAGGCGAGGTAGTCCCGGATGACCTTGGGGTAGAGGGCGTAGCTGACGAGGAGGCGATCGCCGATGGGGCGCGTGGTGAGCTTGCCGATGGTCGCGCGCGCCTCCTCGAAGTCGTACGGCGGCATGGAGGCCGACGCGGGCTCGGTCGCGGGCGGCGGCGCGTCGGCGCCGAGGACGCGGGCGCGGATCGCCTCGGGGAAGCCCCCCTCGGGGACGCCGATGGCGCCTTCAAAGAAGCCGATGACCGACTGAGGGAGGTCGTAGCTGGTGTCGCTCTCCATGAGCTGTTGGACGGTGAGGTTGTTGCGGACGAGCCACAGCGCGAAGTCGCCGACGACCTTGGACGAGGGCGTGACCTTGATGAGGTCACCGAGGGCGAAGTTGACCTCGCGGTAGCGCTCCCGGATCTCGCCCCACTGGTCGGCGAGCCCGACGGCGAGCGCCTGGGGCTTGAGGTTGCTGTACTGCCCGCCCGGGATCTCGTGGCGGTAGACGTCGGCGGTGCTCGCGCGCAGCCCGGACTCGAAGGGGGCGTACCAGGTGCGGACCGCCTCCCAGTAGTCGCTCAGCTCCTGGAGGTGGATGAGGTCGAGGCCGGTGTCGCGCTCGGTGTCGATGAGCGCCGCGGCGACGGCGTCCATGCTGGGCTGGCTGGTGAGCCCGGAGACGGAGGAGCTGGCGCAGTCCACGACGTCAACGCCCGCCTCGGCGGCCGCGAGGTAGGTCGCGACGCCGTTGCCCGAGGTGTCGTGGGTGTGCAGGTGGATCGGGAGATCGACCTCGCTTCGGAGGGCCTCGATCAGCTCAAAGGCCTGGGAGGGCTTGAGGAGCCCGGCCATGTCCTTGATGGCGAGCATGTGGGCGCCCGCCTCGGCCAGCTCGTGGGCCTTACGGCGGTAGTAGTCGAGCGTGTACAGGGGGCGGCTGGGGTCGTTCAGGTCGCTGGTGAAGCAGATCGACACCTCGGCGACCCGCCCCACGCGGCGCACCTCGTCGATCGAGACCCGCATGGCCGCCTCCTGGTTGAAGCAGTCGAAGATGCGGAAGACGTCCACGCCGGACTCGGCGGCGAGCTGCACGAAGCGCCGGACGACGTTCTCGGGGTAGTTGGTGTAGCCGACGGCGTTGCTGCCGCGCAGGAGCATCTGGAGGAGCGTGTCGGGCATCGCCGCGCGGAGCTTCGAGAGCCGCTCCCAGGGGTCTTCGCGCAGGAAGCGGAAGGCGACGTCGAAGGTCGCCCCGCCCCAGCACTCGACGCTGAAGGCGTTGCGCAGGCGCGCCTCGGTCTGCGGGGCGACCTTGAGCATGTCGTGGGTCCGCATCCGGGTCGCGAGCAGCGACTGGTGGGCGTCGCGGAAGGTGGTGTCGGTGATCAGGAGGCGTTCCTGGGCGCGGACCGCGCTGGCGAGCGCCTCGGGGCCGTCCTGATCCAGGATCTGCTTGAAGGAGCGCTCGGCGCGCGGAGGGAGCGTCAGGCGCTTCGGCGGCGAGGGCTGGATGGTGACGGCGGGCCGCTCGAGGTGCTTGTCGAGGCCGGGGGGGCCGTTGACGATGGTGTGCGCCAGGGCGTAGAGGAGCCGGTTGCCTCGGTTGCGGCGCTGGGGGAACGTGAACAGCTCCGGGGTCCGGGTCATGAAGCCGGTGTCGATGTCGCCGTCGAGGAACTCAGGGCGGTTGACGATGTTGAGCAGGAACGGGATGTTCGTGGCCACGCCGCGGATGCGAAACTCGACCAGGGAGCGCCGCAGCTTGCGGGCGGCGGCCTCGTGGGTCAGCCCGAAGGCGGAGAGCTTGACGAGCAGCGAGTCGTAGAACGGGGTGATGACCGTCCCGCTGCCGCCGATCCCCGCGTCGAGCCGAATCCCGAAGCCCGCCGCCGAGCGGTAGACGGCGATCCGCCCCGTGTCGGGGGCGAAGTTGTTGGTCGGATCCTCGGTGGTGACGCGCGCCTGGATGGCGGCGCCGCGGAACTGGATCGCGCTCTGGTCGCCGATGCCCAGATCGACCAGCGACTGCCCCTGGGCCAGCTTGATCTGGCTCTGGACGATGTCGACGCCGGTGATCAACTCGGTGATGGTGTGCTCGACCTGGAGGCGCGGGTTGACCTCGATGAAGTAGTAGGAGCCGTCCTGCCCCACGAGGAACTCGGCGGTCGCCGCGTTGACCAGCCCGGCGGCGCGGGCGATCTTGAGGGCGTCGCGGTAGAGCCCCTGGCGGACGTGCTCGGGCAGGTCGATCGCCGGGGCGACCTCGACCACCTTCTGGTGGCGTCGCTGCACCGAGCAGTCGCGCTCAAAGAGGTGGACCGCGTTGCCCGAGTGATCGCCGAGGATCTGGATCTCGATGTGACGAGGGCGCTCGATGAACTTCTCGATGAACAGCTGCCCGTTGCCAAACGCGGCGGTGGCCTCGCGGGCCGCGGCGTCGAACGCCTCGTGGAGCTGCTCCTGGCTGTCGGCGCGGCGCATGCCGCGACCGCCCCCACCAAACGACGCCTTGACCATCACCGGGTAGCCCACCTCGGCGGCGAACGCGAGCGCCTCGTCGGCGGTCGCCACCGGCTCCTTGGTCCCCGGCACGACCGGGACCCCCGCGGCGATCGCCAGTTGGCGCGCCGCGACCTTGTCGCCGAGGCGATCGAGGGCCTCCGGGGGCGGCCCGATGAAGACGATCCCGGCGGCGGCGCAGGCGCGGGCGAAGGCCGGGTTCTCCGAGAGGAACCCGTATCCCGGGTGGATGGCGTCCACGCCGCGCTCCACGGCGAGCTGGACGATGGCGTCGATGTCCAGGTACCCTTGCAGCGGCTCGCCCTGTGTCCCCACCATCCAGGCCTCGTCGGCCTTGTAGCGGTGGATGCTCAGGCGATCCTCGTAGCTGTAGATGGCCACCGTGCGCAGACCCAGCTCGGTCGCGGCGCGGAAGATGCGGATGGCGATTTCGCCGCGGTTGGCGACCAGCAGCTTCGAGAAGGGGCGTTGTGTCATGGGATCCTCGGGTTGGGCTGTGCGTCGGCTGCGTCGCCTGTGGGGAGGGCGCGCGTGTGGGATGGCCGCGAGCGACCTCTCAACACCAGTTCGTACCCGTTCATATAATAGAGGCGCGTGCAAAAGCCAACCGCGCCCTGGTATAAGAGCCTTGAGCGATCGAGCAGGAGGGCGAGTGGATCGCACCGTGTTGAGCAGCCTGGTGGTGGGCGCCACAATGACGCTGGCCTGCGTGGAGCAGGAGCCCTACCCCTACGCCGCCATCTACGACCCGCCCCTGAGGCCGATCGCCGCGGCCCCCGACCCCGAGTCTCCCTACCCCGTCGCCACCAACCAGCGCTTTCGGATCGCCTTCAACACCTACCTCGACGCCGAGCGGCTGACCGCCTTCTCTGGGCTGGGGCTACGCAGCGGCGGGGTCCGTGGGTTTGGCCTGGTGCGCTACGAGATGGTCGACAAGACCCTCGTCTGGACCACGACCCGCCCGCTGGAGCCGACCCTGCTCTACCAGCTCATCTTCGACGACGAGGCGCTCCGCTCGGTCACCGGCCAGCCCTACTCCGGCCCGCTGGCGGTCCCCTTCCTCGTCGGCGACTACGAGCAGCTCATCCCCGACCCCGAGCCCGCCCCGACCTGGAGCGACGTGGAGCCGATCCTCGCGCCGTGCAACGACTGCCACGCCGACCCGAGCTGGCTCCTGCGCCCGATCGACTTCGACCACCTCGTCGCCCAACCCAGCGACCTGAGCGAAGACCGGATCCTCGTCATCCCCTACAACGCCCCCGGCTCCTACCTCATGCACGTCATCCTCTGGGACTACCCCCTGCGGGACGTCACCGCCCAGCCCCCCTCCTGGGCGGGCTACCCGCAGCTCTCCCTCGACGACCAGCGCACGATCGAGCGCTGGATCCGCGGCGGCGCGACGCGGTGAGCGGCTGTCTCAGGTTGAGACGCCCAACCCGCGTTCAGCGATTCTGTGTCTCAATCTGAGACAGCCGCTCACCGCGCCTCGACCGGGACGGTCTGCGCCGTGTCGTGGTAGACCCGACCGGGCACGGCGCGCCCCTCCAGGTCGTGGTAGCGCATGTTCTCCTCCGACAGCCGCCACTTGGAGGCCTTCAACTCCAGCCGCACCTCGCCGCGCTCAGGCGCCGTGAAGCGAAGCGGGAAGCGCCGAGACTCCCGCGGCAGGAGGCGGTTGTCGGACAGCTTCTTGACCTCCGGGTACCACTCGAACACCGAGCCGATCCGCTCCTTGCGCTCGGCGAGCACCGCCCCGCTGGCGTCCAGAACGCGCGCCTCGATGATCAGGAAGCGCTCCGGGTCGCCCGAGGGCATCTTGTGACCGGCGTTGGCGTTGGTGGCGACCGCCGTGAGCGTGACCTCGGCGCCTGGGGCGAGCGAGGTCGGCGGCTCCGCCCAGGAGACCTCGACGCCGTCCGGGTAGACCTCCTGCAGCGGCTTGAGTTCAGCCGCGAAGTCGGGGTGCTTGGGGATGAGGGAGCCCCCGAACCAGTGGCGGCGCGTGGAGCGCGGCGGGGTGTTGAGCACGGTCAGCGGTCGCGTCACCTCGGGCATGTGGCAGCGCTGGCAGGTGACGCCCTCCTCGGCGTAGGGGCTGTCCGCCCACTCCTGGCCCGTGTCAAAGAAGCAGGCCAGCGCGATCCGATCAAAGCGCGCCAGCGCCTGGTGGCACGGGGTGCAGGTCTCAACCTGACGGAGCGTGGGGTCATGGCGCACCGGGTGGGGCGCGTCGGTGTCGCCGTAGGGGCCGAGGATGACGCCGTCGCGGACGTGGCACGTCGCGCAGGTGATCGCGTCGAGCTGAAGCTCGGGGTCGAAGTTGGGGTTGGCGATCGTGATCGGGGCCTCGACGCGCCCGTCCTCCAGCCCGATCACGAGCCGCTCCAGCTGGTTTTCGAGCGGGGTGTGGCAGTTGACGCACATCCAGGCGACGCCGCTCCGCTCCGACTTGGCCAGCTCCTCCTGAAACTGCGCGTCGCCCAGCCAGGCGCGGGCGTGGGTGGAGACGCGCCACTCCTCATAGATCGCCTTGTGGCAGGTCCCGCAGGTGGAGGCGCGCAGGTCGGTCAGCCCCTCGGGGACCGGCGTGTAGGGCATGGGCCGCTGGAACTCGGGGAGCGAGGCGTAGAAGGCGCGGGCGCGCTCGACCGGCGTGGGGGGGCTCGGCGAGAGCGCCCACCACGCGGCGCCGATCGCGCCGCCCAGAGTGATGACGCCGAGGAGGGGGGCGAGCCAGCGCGATGTCGAGGAGGGGTGGTCGGGGAGAGGTGTCACAGGGTTTAGAAGCCGCCGACAGGGACGGAGCCTTCAAGGCCGCCGTCGAAGATCAGGTAGCCCTCGCGGATCGTGATGGGGCGCGCCTCGACCAGCGTCGGCGCGAAGTTGGACAGCGAGGGCGCGAGGTCGCCGAGGCTGCCGAGGTCGAACGCGGGGAGGGGGATGGACAGGTTCTCGGCGAGCGCGTCGGCCAGCAGCGGCCAGACCTCCGCCTCGATGAGGATCTTGAGCGCCTCGGGCTCGAACATGACCGTGTCTCCGGTGGTGCTGATGGGCCAGATCACCAGGTTGGGCTCGGCGTTGATGCTCAAGACCAGCGCGTTGTCCTCAAAGACGACGTCGGCGCTGGTGCGGATCAACATCCCGTAGACGTCCTGCTGGAGGCCGAAGTCGGCGGTGAACTCCACCTGCCCCAGCGTGACGAGCAGCGAGCGGTCCGACTGATCGGGGCGCGCGGCGGTCACCAGCGGCGGCATGCGCGCAGACAGCGTGGCCGATTGCAGCAGGAACGACAGGTTCTCCGGGAGGATGGTGTAGGCGTCGATCTCGAACAGCCCGGCGCGCCACAGCGTGTGCAGCAGCCCGTTGATCAGCGCCATCCGCGCCCCGAGCTGGATGCGGCTGGACGAGAAGAAGGGCGGCGCGGTGCCCGCGGCGACGCTCAGCGCGATCCCGCGCGAGTCCGAGATCACCTCGGGCTGGTCGGTGCTCACCTCGGCGTCGAGGATCGCGGTCAGGTCGCTCCGCAGGTGGGTCTCGAGCCGGTTGAGGCGCCCGTCGAGCTTCAGCGCGACCGGCGGCAGGAGGTCGATGTCGAGGTCGAACTGCTGGTTGGCCAGGATCTGCTCCAGCTCGCCGATGACGTCGATGAGCGTCTCGGGGATCGCGTCCAGGAAGGAGGACTCCAGCGCGTCCACCAGGGTGTCCTCCAGCAGGTCCCGCAGGAAGCTCTCGGCCAGGGCGAACACGGCGTTGGCCTCGCTGCTGACGAAGTACCCCTCGGCGTCCTCGATCGCCAGCTCCAGCGTCTCGATCTCGACCGTCAGCTCCTGCTCGGGGTTGGCCTTCTCGACCCGCACGCGGCTGTAGGCCGCCGCCGAGGCGCGGATCCCGCCGTTGAGGTTCAGCTCCTGCCCCTCGAAGTTGAAGAAGCCCTCGGTGTTCACCTGGAGGTTGCTCAGCCGGATGAACAGCTCCAGCCCGCCGTCCACCACGTCCACGGAGACGACCGGATCGATCACGTCGATGCTCGTCACCGCGAGCGAGATCTCGTCGCTGTCCGCCAGCGGGTTGGGGATCTGGGAGGTGATGTCCAGCTCCATCAGCAGCAGCTCGACGATCCCGGCCAGATCCCGGGCGGTCACCTCGGTGTCCTCCGCGCCGATCCGGAGCGGCTCGCCGTCGTCGAGGAACTGCTGGCCGAGGCGAAGCTCGATCCCGCCGTCGAGCAGCGCCCGGGTGGTGTTGTTCGCCTCGGTGGGCTCGGGGACGGGCAGGTAGTCGCGGCTCCAGAGGACGTCCACGGCGGTCTCAGCCGCGATGGGCTGGCGGCCGTCGGTGGCCGTCAGCTCGATGTGGTTGATCCCGAAGACCGGGGTCACCTCGGTGGTGAACTCGCCCGCGTCGCTCAGCTCGACCTCGTCGCCGTTGACGAACAGGGTCAGCTCGCCGTTGGTGTCGGTCACGGTGCCGGAGACCACGATGCTCTGGCTCTCCTCGGCCAACAGCTCGGCGCCGGGCTGCGGTGAGCTGAGCGTGATCCGGGGGGCGCCCGCGTCGACGAGGATGTCGCGGGAGCCGCAGACGGGGTCGCCGTCCGCGCCCGGGGTCGTGGTGCACCCGGTGATGACCAGGTCGCCCTCGGCGAGCATCTCCCAGCGGCCGTTCTCAAGGGCCTGGGCCGCCTCGGGGGGTTCGATCGACCACGCGACCTGCTCGCTCTCCATCAGCTCGCCCGCGGCGTCGTAGATGGTCGCCACCGGCAGCGGCTTGAGGCCCGGTCGGTAGATGGGCAGCGCGGGGTCGAGGGTCACCGTCAGCCGCATCGGCGGCGGAGGCGGGGGCGGGCCGGTCGTGGTCTCCCCGGTGGTGCCCCCCGTGGTGCCTCCGGTCGTCGTGTTGCTGGTCGGCGTGGTGTCGCCGGTCGTCGCGTTGCTGGTGGCGCCGCCGGTCGTGCCGTTGTTGTCGGTGATGTTGGCCGTCTCGTTGGCGTCGTCCTCTCCACAGGCGGTGGCCAGGGAGCTGAGCAGCAGCGCCGACACCAGACACCACCTCAGGGTTCTGTGCGTCATCATTGGATTCCAAAGCTCCCTTCGAGGATGGCGTGGGTCGGCGACGTGTTGAGGGACGGCCCGTTGATCCCGAGCACGCTCCCGCCCGGCAGCCCGTACTGCGACAGGTCGTTCGGCAGCGAGAAGGAGGGGATCGGCAGCACCGGGAGGGCGCCGTTGAGCGCGTCGTCCAGCAGCGACTGCACGAGCGTCCTCAAGAAGTCCTCCAGGACCGCCCGGGTCGCCGGGTCGAGCGCCACCTCGCCGGTCGAGAAGTACAGCTCGTCGATGGCGATGTTCTCAAACTCCAGCGTCTCGCCCACGAGGCGCACCCCGGTGGTGGCGTTGGCGCCGAGGGAGACCTGGATCGGGGTCGAGAACAGCCCTGGGTAGACCAGGTCCAGCTCCAACCCCCCAACCATCGCCTGCGCCGTGATCTGATCGCCCTCGCCGCTTTGGAACGCGATGACTGGCGGCAGCTTGGCGCGCACCTCGGCCCGCGCCTCCTCGGGGATGCCGCCGCCGAGGTCGGCGCCGGTGAACGTGACGTTGATCAGCCCGGCGCGCCACAGCGTGTGCAGCACCTGGTTGAGCACCCCGGCGTGGATCGCCGCCGCGATCGGGCGCCCCGTGCTCGGATCGAGCCGAACCGACCCGGCGGGCATGGGCACGCCGCGCGACGGGAGGTTCTGGGTCGCGCCCGAGGTGAAGCGCAGGCCGAGCCCGAAGAGCATGCGGTTGTTGTTGACGCTCAGGTGGGAGAAGCGCAGGCCGAGCCCGACCTGGACGTCGCCGCCGCCGGTCAGGCGCGGGACGTTGAAGCTGGTCCCGAGGCTGCTGATGTCCAGCCCGCCGAGCACGCCGTCGAGGATCTCGTCAAAGCTCGACCGGATGTAGTTGCGGATCTCGTCCTGGACGATGTTCTTGATGGTGCCCTCGACCAGGCTCACGACGAGATCGATGATCGCCCCGTCGAGGCCGCTGAAGTCGGTGGCGAGGCTCCCGATGGAGACCGAGACGGTGTTGCTGCGGACCGACGCCTGTGGGCGGCCGTTCTGCAGGCCGAGGCTGAACTGGAGCCCGACGTTGGCGTTGCGGACCTTGACCCAGCCGGTGGTGCCGCCGTTGATGCCCGCGACGACGTAGTCGAGCCGGATGCGGAGCCAGATCTCGCCGACGTTGGCCTGTACCCCGAGCCCGCCGTCGATGAGGTCGAGGCTGACGCTGTTGCTGCCCCGGTTCTCGAGGCGCTGGTAGTAGGCCCCGACCCCGTAGGTGCAGATGCGATCGACGAGGCAGCCGCCGAACGGGTTGGGCAGCGGGCAGATGGTGCCGCCGTCGCAGGTCTTGGGCTTGAGCGTGCCGCCGTTGGCGCTCAGCGCGCCGTCCAGGGTGTTGAGCAGCCCCTCGCTGTTGAGGGCGCCGTGGAGCATGTCGCCGAGGCTGTTGATGCCGCCGCCCCGGTTGTCGTCGTCCACGGCGTTCTGGGCCATGCGCAGCGTGACGGAGTCGTCGATGAAGGACTGCTCCTCGGCCCAGCTGTCGGCGGTCATGAAGGCGCAGGTGGTGCTGTTGGCCAACCCGAAGGAGTCGGAGGCGACGATGTCGAGGAAGTTGATGCCGAACCGCACGGTGACGTCGGTCTGGAAGCGCCCGGTCTCATCGACCGGCACATCGACGCCGTTCACCGTCACGGCGCCGATGCCGTTGGGGTCGGCGACGGTCCCCTCGATGGTGAAGTTGGAGCCCGCGGCGGCGGTGTGCGACGAGCCGTCGGCGGGGTTGGAGCAGTTGATCGATGGCCCCGAGCCGTTGACGACCACCTGCACGCTGCCGCGGATGGGCGGCACCTCGTCCCCGAGGCCCCGATCCAGCGTCGCCGAGATGATGTAGAGCCCGTCCAGGTCGTACCGGAAGCGGCCCTGCCCGAACGGGGAGCCCTCGGGCTCGCTCGTGAACATCACCGGGGCGTTGGCGACCTCGTTGCCGAAGGCGTCCGTCACGGTCGCGACGACCTCGATGACCTCGGCGACGCTGTAGAAGGGCTTGTCGGGTTGGAGCGCGAGGAGCATCTCGGCGGGCGCCGCCGGGGAGACCTCCACGATGTCGGCGATCTCCTCCGTCGCCCCGTCGATGTGGCAGGTGACCGCGTACAGGTCGGCCCGCTCGAAGTAGACCTCCTGTCCGTCGACCTCGACCCCCTCGCCGAACGGGTCGAGGAGGAGCCTCGGCTCGGCGTCCTTGATCACGTTGCCGTAGGCGTCGTAGGTGGTGCAGGTCGCCTCGACCCGCTCGCCGGCCTGGATCAGGTGGCGATCCAGCTCCGTCAGCAGCGTGTAGGGGGGACCGGGGACGATCTCAAGGCGCGCCGGTGAGGGGTCCACGAGCCCCAACTCCGGCAACGCGCAGGCGACGGTCGCGTCGCCCGCGCGCGTCGGCAGGAGCTGACCTGGCTCGGCGTCGTCGGAGAAGGACGCCTCAGGTGACAGGCGCACCTGCTCCAGCGGCGCGTCCTCTCCCTCCAACGTGAGCTGCGTCCCCTCGGAGTCGCGCGCGATGCAGCGGACCATCACCGTCGTGCCCGCGGCGACCGTCTCGGCGCTCAGCTCCGTGTCCACCGCGACGATCTCAGGCGGAAGCTCCACCGGGGTCGTGTCCGGGGCGACGTCCGGCGCCGTGTCAGGCGCCTCGCTGGTGTCCTCGGGGGATGTGTCGGCGACCTCGGTGTCCTCTGTCGTCCCGCCGCCGGTGTCCTCCACGGCGGTGGTCCCTGCGTCGGAGCCTCCCGCGCCCGTGTCGCAGGACAGACACCCCGTGTCGTCCTCCGCGACCATCAGCTGAGCGGGGGCGCTGTCTCCTCCACACCCGACCAGACACACCAACCCCAACGCGCATAACGCTCCAGCGCGCGCTCGCCTCGTCATATTGAACATTCGTGTTACCAACCCTCTTGAAATGTTGGGGAACCCCCATACACCACGACGCCCACAGAGCATACTGCCCAGGCGCCCCCAGGGCAAGGCGCACAAAAAACCCCCTCGTCGTCGTTGACGAGGGGGTGAACGTGTTTCAATCGTGGGGGTGGAGAGGGGTCAGTGGAGGAGGCGCTCCGGGTCGTCATCCTCCTCAACGGAGTCCTCCGACGAGGCCGCGTCGTTGCTGCTCACCTCGTCACTCACGACGTCCGCCGCGTCCAGATCGGCCATGAAGGCGTCCACGTCGTCCTCGGTGATCTCCTCCGGGGCCTCCGAGGGGGCCGGGGCGGCCTCCACGGCGATCGCCTGAGGGGCGTCGGGCGCCTCGGCGGCGACGATCAGGACCTCGGCGACTTCGGGCTCGACGACCTCGGGCTCAATGACCTCCGGCTCGACGATCTCGGGCTCAATGACTTCAGGCTCGATGACCTCGGGGGCAGGTTCGCCCTCCTGCTGGGCCGCGACGGCGGGCTCCTCTTCGGCGGAGGTGGCCTCTGTGGGGTCGAACGTGGCTTCTGCGGTGAGCGGCGCTTCGGCGACGGCCTCGGGGATGTCGGCGAGCTGTGCCTCGAGCGGCGCGGCGTCGGTGGTCGCCTCGTCGGTGGAGGGCGCGTCCTCGACGTGCAGCTCCAGAGCGATGGAGACGTCGGGCGCCGGAGGGGTGTCCGCGTTGGCGGAGGGGGCCTCCACAGGGAGCGGGTCATCGACGCCGACGGTCTGGCCTGCGTCGTCCTTGAGCTCCTCGATGAAGAAGTCGCGGGCGCGCCGCCCGATGTACCGGGTCAGCTTGCGGTTGGACATGTAGCTGAAGGTCACGCCGACGCCGACCGGGATCGCCTTGAGGACGCCCTTGCTGGTGAGGCGGATGCCGAGCTTCTTGAACAGCTCGAAGAGCCAGCGCTTGGCCTTGCCCTTGAGCAGCCGCCTGGCCGCTTCGCGCAGCCCCTTGACGGTGAAGTTCTCGAACGTCAGCAGCCCGGCCCGGGTCGCGACGCCGAGCCCCGCGACCGTGTAGCAGAGGCGCTGCTGCTCCTCGTCTTCGATGTCGCGGTCGAACAGGCACGCCAGCGCCATGACCATCTCGATCTGGTACTTCATCGTGATCACCAGATCGGCGGTCGCCGCGCCGACGAGCGTCACGACGAGCCCGATCCCGGGGATCGAGGCGCCGAGCGAGGTCACCGCGCCGACCCGCGCGCAGGTCTTCGCGTAACGCTCGATGATGGCGTTGGCGGCCTCGACCCGGAGGTCCTCGGCGCTCCGGGCGCGGTTCTCGGGCTTGACGGCGACCGCGTCGTAGCACGCCTCGGCGGTCTTTCGCACGTCGGTCGGGGCCGCCACCAGCATCTCGACGGCTCGGAGGAAGATGGGTTTGTCGCGATCGGGATCGGTCCCCTTGAGAATCATGAATGCGCTCCTGACGAAATTCATACCAGCGGCGCCACCTCGTGGTCGCCCGAGTGTCGTGTCCGCGGACCGATCAACACCGGGTGCGCGCCGCGTTCGAGAACATGGCGCAGGCGTTGACGCTGCCTTAGACAACCTATAGAACGCACGGGCGCGGGATTTGTTTCTCACGCCGCGCTCTCTCGGTCGAGTTTATCGGGTTGAGGTGGTTCATGAAGCGAATAGCGATCGTTGGTGGGGGGTTCGCCGGGTTTGAGGCCGCGTTGCAGCTGGACGACGCGCTCCGCGGGCGGCAGAACGTCGAGCTCGTCCTGGTCAGCGATCAGCCCCACTTCACCTACACCCCGCTCCTGCCCGACGTCGCCACCGGCGCGGTCTCGATGCGCTCGGTCACCATCCGGATCGCCTCGGCGCTCACCAACCCGAGCAGCCGCTTTCGCCGCGATCGGGTCGAGCGCTTCGATCTGGAGGCGCGGACCGTCTACGGCGAGCGCGAGGCGCTGACGTGCGACTACCTCGTCATCGCGCTCGGCGGTGAGCCCGACTTCAAGGGGCTGCCCGGGCTCGAAGGGCGGGCGATGACGCTCCACACCGTGCACGACGCGATGCGGATCAAGGGGCGGCTGCTCTCGGCGTTTCGCCGCGCCCGCGCAGGGCGGCTGACCTCGCGTCAGGAGCTGGCCGAGGCGCTCACCTTTGTCATCGCGGGCGGCGGGCAGACCGGGGTGGAGCTGGCGGCGGAGCTGGCCAGCGGGGTTCAGGAGTCGCTCCTGCCGCTGGTGACGCCCGAGATCGCCGAGGTCTTCCGGGTGGTGCTCGTCGAAGCCGAGGACGACCTGCTCCCGGCCCACAGCCCGGCGCTGCGCCAGCGCGCGATGGAGGTGCTCAAGCGCCTCGGCGTGGACGTGCGGCTCAACACCCGGGTCAGCGGGGCGACCGATCGCCAGGTGTCGCTCGCCGACGAGGTGCCGATCACGTCCGAGAACCTGATCTGGGCCGCCGGGCGCCGCGCCCCGACCTGGCTTCGGGACGCGGGCGTCCCGCTGACCGCCAACGGCACCATCCCGATCCGCGACACCATGGAGGTCGAGGGCGCCAGCCGGGTCTTCGCCGCGGGCTCGTGCGCCGAGCTGGTCCACCGCACCACCCCGATCCCCCACTCCGTTCAGGTCTCCAGCCACCAGGGGGGGCTCATCGCCGACAACATCGGCCACGACCTCGTCGGATCGGCGCAGCAGACCTTCGATTACCAGCCCTTGAGCGAGCTGGTCACGCTCGGTCGCCTCGACGCCGCCGCCCGCGTCGGGCCGGTCTCGGTGTCGGGCGTGCTGGCGCAGGGGCTCTACCGGGCCGCGCACATGGCGCAGGCCCCGACGTTCATCAAGAAGCTGGCGATCCTCACCGACTGGACCGAGAAGACCCTCCGTGGTCGCGATCTGGGGCGGCTCATGCTCCAGATGCCCGACCCGCCTCCCTCCGACGCGCCATGAACCCCTCAACCCTCCCTCACGGGGTGCTGCCGCCGGAGTGGGCCCCTCAAGACGCGCTGATGATCACCTGGCCTCACGCCGAGACCGACTGGGGCCCGGCGCTGGACGAGGTGGAGCGCGTGTGGGTTGAGATCGCGCTCGCGGTCACCCCAAGGCAGCGCCTCTGGGTGGTGGCCCACGACGAGGCGGTCGCGGCGCGGGTGCGGGCGCTGCTGGGGCGCGCCGGGGTCGCGGCGGCGCAGGTGGACGTCTGGATCGCCCCGTGCGACGACACCTGGGCCCGCGATCACGGTCCGCTCACCGTTGGCCTCCCCGGCGAGGCGTGGCAACCACTCGACTTCACCTTCAACGGGTGGGGCGGGCGCTTCCCGTCGGACCGCGACGACGCCATCACCGCGAACCTGGGGCGAGCGGGCGCCTTTCAGCGCGCGCCGGTCGCGATGGGGATGGTCCTGGAGGGGGGGAGCGTTGAGGTGGACGGGCAGGGCTCGCTGTTGACGACCCGGCGCTGCCTCCTCAACCCCAACCGGAACCCGAAGCTCTCCCAAGGGGAGATCGAGGACCGCCTGCGGCGCGCGTTTGGCGTGGAGCAGCTCCTGTGGCTCGAACACGGCCACCTGGAGGGCGACGACACCGACGCCCACATCGACACGCTGGCGCGCTTCGCCCCGGAACGCGGGATCGTCTACGTGAGCTGCGACGACCCGGAGGATCCCCACTTCGCGCCGCTCCAGGCGATGGAGCGTGAGCTGGAGGCGATGCGCGACGTCGCCGGGCGACCCTACCGGCTGTGGCCGCTCCCCTGGCCGTCGCCGAAGTACGGGGAGGAGGGGCTGCGGCTGGCGGCGAGCTACGCGAACTACGTCATCATCAACGGCGCGGTGCTGGTGCCGACCTACCGGGATCGGCGCGACGCGGAGGCGCTCCAGGTGGTGGCCGAGGCGCACCCGGGGCGACGGGTCATCGGGGTGGACTGCCTTGGGGTGATTCAACAGGGGGGCAGCCTGCACTGCCTGACCATGCAGCTGCCTCGCGGGGCGACGCGCGAGGCGTGAACGACCCTGGGTGACACGCGTTGGTCTCACCTGGGTGGATGGTGCTGTACGTGGAGGACGACGTCATGAGCCGAATCATCGAGATCGCCGCGCTTCAGCATGCCTGCGGGCCGGATCTGGAGAGGAACCTGGAGACGAGCTGCGCGATGGTGGCCGAGGCCGCCGCACAGGGCGCCGAGCTGATCGTGTTGCAGGAGCTTCACCGCTCGGTCTACTTCTGCCAGACCGAGGACGTGCGCTGCTTTGAGCTGGCCGAGCCGATCCCCGGGCCAACGACCGAGCGCCTGGGGGAGCTGGCGCGGGAGCACGGCGTGGTGATCGTCGGCTCCCTCTTCGAGCGTCGCGCGCCGGGGCTGTGCCACAACACGGCGGTCGTGCTGGACGCGGACGGCGCGCTCGTGGGGCGCTACCGCAAGATGCACATCCCCGACGACCCGGGGTTCTACGAGAAGTTCTACTTCACCCCCGGGGATCTGGGGTTTGAGCCGATCGACACCCGGGTGGGGCGCCTCGGGGTGTTGGTCTGCTGGGATCAGTGGTTCCCGGAGGCGGCGCGGCTGATGAGCATGGCGGGCGCCGAGCTGCTCATCTACCCGACGGCCATCGGCTGGGACCCGCGAGATGACGAGGCGGAGCGCCAGCGCCAGCTCGACGCGTGGATCACCATCCAGCGCGCTCACGCGATCGCCAACGGCGTCCCGGTGATCTCCTGCAACCGGATCGGCCATGAGCCGGATCCCTGCGGGAGCAGCCCGGGGATCGACTTCTGGGGGCGCAGCTTCATCTGCGGGCCGCAAGGCGAGGTGTTGGCGGAGGGCGATGAGGGGGCGCAGATCGTGAGGGCGTCGGTGGATCAGGCGCGGACCGCCGCGGTGAGGCGGATCTGGCCCTTCTTGAGGGACCGTCGCGTGGATCATTACGGTGATCTAACCCGACTCTACCGCGACTGAGCAGCGCCTCACCCGTCCTTCCGCCAGAGGGCGAGTGGGGGCAGGTAGGTCTGGTAGTGGGTGTCGTGGACGCGCAGGTGCCAGGTGAGTCGATCGGTCGCGAGCGAGCGGAAGGTCATCGGCGGTCCGTAGCCCAGCGGGATGGCGCCAGTGAGGAGCTTCTCAAGCAACATCCGATCTTCCATGCGCGCGTGGGGGACCGCGAACGCCAGGCGCTTGTCGCGCGGGGTGATGCGCTCGTGCCAGGCGAACGGGCTGGAGAGCAGGAGGAGGCCGCCGGGGCGCAGCTGGAGGTTGAGCTGGTTGAGCAGCGCGAGCGGGTCGGTGACGTTGTCGAGCAGGTTGAGGGCGACGATCAGGTCGAAGGAGCCTGGCGGGAAGGGCGGGTCGAGGATGTCGGCGCAGACCAGCTCGACGTCCTCGGCGGCCTCACGGAGCGGCGCGCCGAGGACGATCGGCTCCGGTGAGCGCCACAGGTCGACGGATCCACGCAGCAGGGCCTCCAGCGAGCCCTCCCGGCGCAGCGTATCGAGGCAGGAGAGCAGCGCCGGGTCGATGTCGCAGGCCACGACGCGGGCGTCGTCGGCGCCGGAGCGGCGCAAGCGCGCGGCCAGCTCCAGCGCCTCGCGGCCCGGCCCGCAGCCCGCCACGAGGGCTCGGGGGTGCTCGGGCAGTTTGACCTCGCTCAGCAGGTCGAGGGCGCGCTGGGTGAACGGGGCGGGGTGGACGAAGTCGGGGCGGTAGTCCTCCGGGAGCAGGTCGTGGTAGTGGGCCCAGAGGTAGGTTGAGCGCTTGCGGAGGACCGCCAGGAGGGTGCTGTCCTCGGGCAGGGTGCTGAGGACGCGCCCGGTGACCGAGAGCGACCCGAAGTCTGGCAGCTCGGCGAAGTGGGCGACGACCCGGCCCGGCTCACGGATGATGATGGGGTAGGGCTGGAGCGGGTAGCGGCCCGGGCAGCTGGGGTTGCTGCAGCGCAGGTGGTTGTTGCTGCGGCGCAGCGCCCATAAATTGACCGTGTTGGGGGGGCTCAGGGTGTGGCAGAGGGGACAGATGAGATCCATACGGCGTCACCGAGAGCGACAGGCGGCGTCTTGTAGGGCGGCGGTTGGCGTCAGTTGAGCTTGATGAGCGGCGCCTTCTGGGTCATGGTCCCGCCCGCCTTGATGTCCATGGTCGAGCCCGACTCCTGCTTCCAGCTGGTGCCCGCCTTGTGCTCGGTGGTGGTGCCGGACTCGGTCTTGATGCTCTTGGAGGCCTTGAGGATGAAGTCCTCGCACTCCATGGTGATCTTGGTCTTGGCCTTGACGTAGAGCTCACCGGTGTCGGTCTGGATGGTGATCTTCTTGCCCGGGACGTCGACCTCCATCCACTGCTTGTTGTCCTTGTCGTAGAGCTGGATCTTCTCCTTGCCGCTGGTGTCGTCGAGCACCAGCTCGTGTCCCGCCTTGGTGCGGAGGGAGACCAGCTCCTTGCCGTCCTCATCGGAGAACATGAGGACGTGGCCGTTGCGGGACTGGAAGAAGCGGTAGTTGTTCTTGCCGCCCTGGTCGACGTTGGGGATCTTGAGCTCGGTGTTGGAGGGGGTCACCTTGACCTTCTGGGGGAACTTGTCCTTGCCGCCCCAGACGCCCCCGACGACGACCGGCTGGTTGGGGTCCCCGTTGACGAAGGCGACGATGACCTCATCATCGACCTCGGGCAAGAGGTAGTGGCCGCCGCGGTCCGCGCCGCTCATCCCGGTGACGATGCGGCACCACCACGACTCCTGGTCAGGAAAGTAGTTGGGCAGCTTGACCTTGACCATGTAGTACCCGTCCGGGTGCTTGTTGTTGGTCACGACGCCTTCGTAGATGCCATACAGCTTCTCGCCGCTGAAGCGGTTGCTGCTGCCCGCCCCTCCGCCCCCGATGAGAGAACTAATAATGGAACTGCTCATTCTGACCCTCTTCCTTCAAGGTTGACTCACCGTCGCTTTGGACTCCGAACGCCTACCAGCCATTCCCATTCACAGAGATATCTTGTTCAATCACACATCAAGACACCAATGAATCAGATCAGAAGGTAACGCGCCCGACCAAATGTTGCAACCGTTCCACGCGGACCCCTGGATGGCTGTGTTGACACCTCCTGGCGCGATCGGTAGCCTGCTCGCGTTCTGGCCGCCGGGTCAGACCACACCCACACGGGGCCTGAAGGCGCGCGACGATGATCAAGGATCCAGACAAGGCAACCATCGCAGTGATCGGCCTCGGCTACGTCGGCCTGCCGCTGGCGGTCGAGTTCGGCCGCAAGCTCCCGACCATCGGCCTGGACATCAACCCCCAGCGGGTGGCCGAGCTGAAGGCCGGCGAGGACCGGACGAAGGAGGTGGAGCCCGAGGAGCTGGCCGCGGCGCGTCACCTGCGCGTCACCGCCTCGCCCGACGACCTCGCCGACTGCGACACCTTCATCGTCACCGTCCCGACCCCCATCGACCGCTACAAGCGCCCCGACCTCGGGCCGCTGCGGGCGGCGAGCCGCACCGTGGGCGCCCAGCTGAGCCCGGGCGACGTCGTCGTCTACGAGTCGACCGTCTACCCTGGCGCCACCGAGGAGGTGTGCGTCCCGATCCTCGAAGAGGCCTCGGGGCTGACCTTCAACCAGGACTTCTTCGTCGGCTACAGCCCCGAGCGGATCAACCCCGGGGACAAGAAGCACCGCCTGACCACCATCACCAAGGTCACCGCGGGCAGCACCCCCGAGATCGGCGAGTACCTCGCGCAGCTCTACGGCCGCATCATCGAGGCCGGGATCCACGCCGCCCCCTCGATCCGGGTGGCCGAGGCCGCCAAGGTGATCGAGAACACCCAGCGCGATCTCAACATCGCCATCATCAACGAGCTGTCGCTGATCTTCCACCGCCTCGGGATCGACACCGAGGCGGTCCTGGAGGCCGCGGGCACCAAGTGGAACTTCCTCCCCTTCCGTCCCGGCCTCGTCGGGGGCCACTGCATCGGGGTCGATCCCTACTACCTGACCCACAAGGCCCAGGAGGTCGGCCACAACCCCGAGCTGATCCTCGCCGGGCGGCGCATCAACGACAGCATGGGGCAGGTCGTCGCCTCCCGCGTCGTCAAGCTGATGGCCCAGCGCGGCCTCCCGGTCGCCAACGCGCGCGTCCTCGTCATGGGCCTCACCTTCAAGGAGAACTGCCCCGACCTGCGCAACACCCGCGTCGTGGACATCGTCGCTGAGCTTCAGGGCTACAGCGCCGAGGTGGACGTCTACGACCCCTGGGTCGATCCCGAGGAGGCGCTCCACGAGTACGGCATCACCACCCGGGACCAGCCCGACGCGGGCGCCTACCACGCCGTCGTCGTCGCCGTCGCCCACGAGGCCTTCCGGCAGATGGGCGTCGAGCAGCTGCGCCGCCTCGCCGTGCCTGGCGGGGTACTCTTCGATGTCAAGTACGTCCTCTCCCCGGAAGACAGCGACGGCCGCCTGTAACCGGACTTTCCCCCTGAGGTAGACACCATGAGCAGCATCCTGGTCACCGGCGGCGCGGGCTTCATCGGCTCGCACCTGGCGCATCGCCTCGTCACGCTCGGGCACGACGTCCGCGTGATCGACAACTTCCTGTCGGGCAAGCGCGCCAACCTCGCCCCCATCCTCGACTCCATCGACCTCCTGGAGGGCGACCTGCGCAGCCCCGAGGACTGCGCCTCCGCCTGCCGCGGCGTCGACGCCGTCCTCCACCTCGCCGCGCGCCCCTCCGTGCCCATGTCGGTCGAGGACCCCCGGCTCTCGCACGACATCAACGTCAACGGCACCTTCAACCTCCTCGTCGCCGCGCGCGACGCGGGCGTCCGCCGCGTGGTCTACGCCGCCAGCAGCTCCGCCTACGGCGAGTCCGGGCTGGGCGTCAAGACCGAGTCGCAGCTCCCCGCCCCGCTCAGCCCCTACGCGGCCAACAAGCTCGTCGGCGAGTACTACATGCGGGTCTTCTACGAGAGCTACGGCCTCCAGACCCTCTCG
This sequence comes from Myxococcales bacterium, assembly GCA_002716585.1. Taxonomy (GTDB): domain Bacteria; phylum Myxococcota_A; class Bradymonadia; order Bradymonadales. Next base: position 20,377 of record PBBL01000047.1, read on the forward strand.
CTGCGCTACTTCAACGTCTTTGGCCCTCGCCAGGACCCCAAGAGCCAGTACGCCGCGGCCATCCCCGCGTTCGTGACCTCGATCCTGGAGGGGCGCGCCCCCACCATCTATGGCGACGGGGAGCAGACCCGCGACTTCACCTTCATCGAGAACGTCATCCACGCGAACCTCCTGGCGATCGAGGCCGAGGCGACCCACGGGGAGGTGCTCAACATCGCCTGCGGCGAGCGCATCAGCGTCAACCAGGTCATCGCCGACATCAACGCGGCCCTGGGCACGTCGGTCGCGCCCAACCACGTCGCCGAGCGCGCGGGCGACATCAAGCACTCGCTGGCCAACATCGAGCTTGCCCGCGAGGTGCTCGGCTACGCCCCCAGCGTCGACTTCCAGGAGGGGCTGCGCCGCACCATCGCCTGGTACCAGGACAACGCATGAACCCGCCGCGCTCCCCTGCTCGGGGCCTCGTCGCGCGCTGAAACCCGGTCGAGCATGTCTGGACTCATTGGAGGATGGTCATCGTCGTCGCTGTCACCGGCGACCTTCGACGCGGCGTTCGCCGCGCTCGCCCACCGCGGCCCGGACAGCGTCGGCCTCCACCGCGATCAACGCGCCTTCATCGGCGCCCAGCGCCTGTCGATCGTCGATCATGAGCGGGGCCACCAGCCCCTCTTCAACGAAGACGGCACCGTCGCGGCGGTCCTCGACGGTGAGATCTACAACACCCGCGAGCTGATCCCCGACCTCAAGCGCGCGGGGCACCGCATCGCGACCTCGTCCGACACCGAGCTCCTGGTCCACCTCTGGGAGGAGCACGGCCCGGAGATGTGCGAGCACCTCCGGGGCATGTTCGCCTTCATGATCTGGGACGCGCGTCAGCGCAAGCTGTTCGCCGCCCGTGACCGCCTCGGTCAGAAGCCGCTGTTCATCACCCGGACCCGGGACGGCGGCGTCCTGCTCGCCTCCGAGCTGGACGGCCTCCGGGCGTTGGCTCGTGGCGCGGAGCCGAGCCACGGCTGGTCGCTGCGCCACGAGGCGCTCTACGATTACCTGTCGCTGGGGTTCATCCCCCAGCCCGAGACCATCTACCACGGGGTGCATGCCGTACCCGCGGCCTCCTGGGTGTGCTACGACGGCCAGCGGTGCCGCGAGGAGCGCTACTGGGACCTGGCCTTCAAGCCGAAGCTGCGGGTGACCCGCGCCGACGCGCTGGAGCAGCTCCGCGAGCTGCTGGTGGACTCCGTCCGCCTGCGGATGCGCGGCGACTCGCCGCTGGGCATGGTCCTCTCCTCCGAGCCGCACGTCGCGGCGGTGGCGCAGGAGGCGTCGCGCTACACCCGCCCGGGCTTACAGACCTTCCGGGTGGTCGACGGCGAGCTGGGCGCCGAGGGATCTCCCGAGGACACCATCCTGCGGCTGAAGCTCAACCCGCGGCGCGAGATCATGACGCTCGTGGAGCGCTACGGTCAGCCCTACGCCGACCCGGTCGCGCTGCGCTCGCTGGCCGTCGCGCGCCTGCTCCGCGATCACGTGCGCGCGGTCTTGACGGGGCTGGGCGGCGACGCGGTGATGGGCGGGCGAGGCTTCGACCGGGCGCTGCTGGCCACCGAGCCGCTCCGGTGGTTGCCCGGTGAGCTATTTCAGCCCGCCTCGCGGCTCCTGGGACGCCGCCGTCGAGGGCGGCGAACCCGCCTCGGTCAGCTGCGGCGCCTCGTGGACAGCGTGGGCCGCCGCCCGGAGGAGCTGTACATGACCTGGGCCAGCGTGCTCTTCACCGAGGAGGACAAGCGCGCCTGGTGGCGCGCCGAGCCGCTCCGCGCGACCGAGGACTGGCTGCGGACGATCCTGCCGCTCGGGCTGGGCAACCTCGACACCCAGCTCTGCGGCGAGCAACGGACCTCGCTGGTGAGCGGCGTGTTGATGAACCTCGACGTCGCCACGATGCAGGCCGGGATCGAAGGGCGCGCGCCGCTGATGGACCACCCGCTCGTCGAGTTCGCCGCGTCGCTCCCCGATGAGCTGCGTGCCCAGCGCCCGCTGCTCGCGGACCTCTACAGCGTGCCGGGCGGCTGGCCCGCCCCGCCGAGCGTCTCCCTCGACGGCTGGATGCGCGGCTCGCTGCGGCCGTTGCTGCTGGACACCGTCGGCCAGAGCAACGCCGAGGTGCGCCAGTGGCTGCGCGACGAGCCGCTCGACGCGCTGATCGACGGCTCCATCATGAGAAAGCGCCGCGCTCGCCTCCTCTACACCATCCTCGTCCTCGAACTCTGGCTCCGTCACCACCGCGCCTGAGCGCGGCTCACGGCGCGGCGATCACGCCGGGCGCCGCGCGCGACTGCTCCAGGATCTCCTCACCGCGCAGCGCCTCGATCTCGGGGTCGGCCGCGATCAGCTCCAACAGCCCCAGGTACGCCTCGCCCCACGGCGCGAAGCGCTCGGCCCCAGGCCACGAGGTCCGGACGTGCCAGTCGATGGCGGCCACGCCTTGATACCGCTTCAGCGTCGCCAACAACCCCTCCAGCCGCGCCAGCGTCCCTGGCACGTCCGGCGCGGTGTTGTAGAAGAACGCTCCGTCCATCGCCATGGAGGGGATCTGGAGGCTCTCGACGCGTCGCTTCGAGAGCGGGCTCCAGGGGTGGAAGGGCCAGGCGACGCCGAGCCGGTAGCCGGGCCGCCCGTTGAAGGCGATGGAGCTGTCGTAGGAGAGCCCGGCGCGACCGTGGTCGTCCAGCGTCCGCCAGAACGGGCGGCGCATGTGCCAGAAGTGGTGGCGGTTGCCAATGACGTCGCGCCCGGAGAGGCGCCGCAGCGTCTCCAACTCGTGGCGCATCCGGGCGTGGCTCGCGCGGGCGTTGTAGCTCAGGTGAAGCCCGACCTCGGCGCCGTAGGCCCGGATCAGCGCGAAGGCGCGGCGAAACACAGGCCGCGACAGGTCGTAGGGGACGTCCAGCGTGTGCGCCCTCGCATGCGCGCTGGAGCGCACCGCGAAGAAGAAGGTGCTGCGCACCCCCGCGCGCCACTCCGCCTCAAGCACCTCGGCGAACACGTCGTGGCGGTCGCGCCGCCCCCGAGCCATCGCCCACGCCGCGCGGGCGACCTCCAGCCCGAACCGCGCCGCGCGCGTCGCGCGGCCGTTGCGCGCGGCCAGCGCCGTCAACCACAGCGGGTGGAGCGGGTCGGTCGGGTCGATCGGCATGTCCACGTCGTGCGAGAGCATCACCACCGCCCGCTTGCCCTCGGGCAGGTAGAAGGGGCGCCCGAGGTGCGCGCCGCGCGCCTCCAGCCACGTCCGAAGCTGGTCGGTGTAGGCGTTGACCACCGGGACCTCCAGCAGCCCGAGGCGGTGTTGGAGGGAGCGCTCGGGCAGGAGGCGCTCGTGGACGTCGAAGGCGTCCCCCGGAAGCCCATCGTGCGCCGCGTCGGTCAACCAGAGGCGCGTCGCCTCGAACCAGTCGAACGGGAAGGGGGCGTCGTGCGGCGCGTCGTCGCCTTCGGGCAGGCCCGGGACCTGATCAGGGGCGTAGCCGTCGGCCACGCGGGGGACGCGCAGGCGGCAGGGGCGGGCGTCGTCGTTGCCGTAGTAGAGGTCCACGGTGGGGCGTTCGGGCGTGATCTGGATGGGGACGCCGAGCATGCCCGCGAGCCACTCCAGGCTGGCGTGGAGGAAGCCGTCGTGGTCGGGCGCGTCGTGGGCGAAGGTCAACGTCATGAGGTGGCTCGCGTGACGACGGTGAAGGGGTCCAGGTCGGCGAAGGTCGCGCGCCACCGGGTCAGGCTGTGGAGCGCCTCGGCGGTCGGCTGACGCGGCGCCTCGACGGCGACACACCAGCGCTCCGAGCCGCGCGACGTGAAGCCCTGGCCTCGGGCGTGGGCCTCCAGCAGCGGGTCGCCCAGGCTGAGCAGTTGGAGCGTCCTGGCGCCCTGCTCCAACAAGAGGCGGCGCGCGCGCGTCATCAGGAGGTCGATGGCGGGCGCGCCGCTGGGAGCGTGGACCGCCTCCAGGAGGCGCCCGGCGCGCGGGAGGTGGCTCGGGCGAGGGGCGATCTCGGCGAGGACCGCGGCGACGAGCCGGGGGCCACGGGCGGCGCCGAGGACCAGCGGGCGCTCGGCGGCCCTCCACCAGGAGAGGAGGCGCGCCTCGCTCCATCGGGGGGCGACGCATTCGGCGTGGGAGGCCTGGAGCATCGCCACCAGCTCGGGGAGGTGGTGGCTGCCCGGGGCCAGCTCGACCGGTTCCAGCCCCGACGGCAGCGCGGCCTCACGGATGGCGGCGCGGGCGCGGCTCAGCAGCGCGTTGGGGGCGGCGGTCACGGCGCGCCCCAACCGCCCGAGCGGGTGGCTGGCCCCCGCCAGCGGTTGCAGCGCGCGGGTCAGGACGTCGCAGTCGCCGATCGGATCCAGACGCGCGGGGCGCTCCGATGAGCGGCACAGCGCCAGCGTGACGTCGACCTCGTCGCGAAGTCGCGCCGCGGCCAGCTCCATCAACAGATCGCCCTCGGCGCGCTTGCTCGTGTAGGAGCCCGACCAGCACCAGGCGGGCCAGCTATACTCCTCCTGGCCGAGCTGGAGGCGGCGCCCGTGGACGAAGCCGATCACCTCCTCGCCGCGGCGTCCGAGCCAGCCGCGGCGCTCCTGCCCGTCCAGGCTGGCGAGCAGGCGCTGGATCCACTCGGGGTCGGTGGGGTTGCGATCGTGGGCGCCAAACCACCGCACGAGGTCGGGGAGGTCACCGGGGCGAGCGGGTTGAAGGGTGACTTGGGTCATGGGGCCTTCAGGGACAGAGGGTGGTCGGGTTCGGAGCGCTCGACGCGCTCGGCTTGCTCCAGCGCTTCGCGGGTGCGCGGTGGCAGCGCGAAGCGCTCGTCCGCCGCGGCGCGCATCAGCTCCAGCAGCGCGCTGTGCAGCGGCTCAGGGGCGGGCGCGACGGGGGCAGGGGGCGCGACGGGGGGCGGCGCCTCCGGGAATGGCGCGGCCTCGGGGGGGTGTTGCTCAGGGGCGGCGCCGATCCGGTAGGGCTCGGGCGGAGGGAGCTGCCGGGCCGACCGGGGAGGGGGCTCCTCGGTGCCGTCCCACAGCAGCTTGAACAGGCGAGTCAGGAAGTTGGCCACGGCGCGCTCCTCGTTGTCTTGACCTCCGCGGGGGGGCGCCCTACGCTTTGAGCGCGTTCGCGCCGCTCGCTCGAACCGAGCGCCCACCATGGATTGTACGGTATGTCGCCCACAACCACACAACCCCGACACACCGAATCGTTCGCCGAGGGGTCTCTGATCGCGGGCCGCTTCACCATGGAGCGCGTGCTGGGCTCGGGCGGCTTCGCGACGGTCTACCGCGCGACCCAGGTCGGCCTCAACCGCTCGCTCGCCCTCAAGCTCCTCCACACCCGGGTGGAGCAGTCGCCTGGCTTCTACGAGCGCTTCAAGCAGGAGGCGCAGATCGCCGCCGGGATCAACCACCCCAACATCGTGTCGATCTACGACTACGGCTTCATTGAGGCGTCCCAGCAGCCCTACATCGCCATGGAGCTGCTGGAGGGGCACACCCTGGAGCACGAGCTGAGCACCAACGGCGCGCTCCGCCCCGAGCGCGCCCTGGCCCTGCTGATCCCCTGCCTCGACGCCCTCGGCGAGGGGCACGCGCGGGGCATCATCCACAAGGATCTCAAGCCGAGCAACCTGTTCCTGGTCCACCCGGGCCACCCGATCAAGGAGGCGCTGGTCGTCACCGACTACGGCATCGCCCGCATCCAGTCGGGCGATCAGCCCGGGCACACGAAGACCGGCGAGTTCCTCGGTACACCCCAGTACCTCGCCCCTGAGTACCTCAAGGGTGAGCCGATCGACACCTCGTTCGACGTGTACCAGATGGGGCTGATCCTCGTGGAGATGCTCACCGGCAAGGCCGTCGTGGACTTCGACGACACCTACCCGTGCCTGCTGGCGCACATGCAGGGCAACCTCGACGTCCCCGAGCCGCTCCTCGCGGGGCCGCTGGGGGAGGTGATCCGGCGCGCGACCTGTCTGGATCCCCAGGAGCGGTTTCGCGACGCCCACGCCATGCGCGACGCGCTGACGGCGCTCGCGCAGGCTCAGCCCAGCCCCCTGGCGCCTTCACCGGGCCACTCGCCCGCTCCGAGCGCGCCTCGGCGCACCACACCCGAGCCGACCACGCCCGAGCCGATCGCGCCCAGGCCCACGACGCCCGAGCCGGTCGCGCCCGGGCCGCCAGCGCCCGGAGCGCCTGGCCGACAGGAGGGCGGGCGCGGCACGATGTGGCTCATCCTCGGCGGGGCGGTCGGGCTGGTCGTGTTGTTTGGCGTCTGCGGTGGGCTGTCCCTGCTGGGGCTCGTCGCCACGACGAACTTCAACGATGAGCCGGGCGGCGAGGCGACGTCGGAGCACCTGAGCGACACGGACTCGGTGCGGCTCAAGGTGCCGCGGTGGTCGAAGGGGGACAGCTACACCCAGACCGATCGGATCACGAAGACCCTCCAGGCGTCGCTCTTCATGGCGATCCCGAGCGGGCAGGTGGTGGAGGAGGCGCGCTCGTCTCGGAAGTACACGATCCGGGCGACGCGCAAGGGGCAACCCACCCGCGTGCTGGTGACGTACAAGCGAAAGCAGGTCGAGACGACGACGCCCGAGGACAACGCCGTGAACACCTCACCGCTGGAGGGCGGCAGCTACCTGCTGGAGACCCGGAAGGGGTCGTTCACCGTCCGCTCCCGCTCCAACGCGCGCGTCTCCGACGCGGAGGAGCAGGAGGTGCGCGCCGACCACGCGTCGTTCGGTGAGGCGGACGAGTTCACGGCGATCCTGCCGAAGCGCGCGATCGCGGTGGGCGAGCGCCTGGAGCTGTCCAGGGAGGCCGCCGAGAAGGCGTTCGGCGTCGAGGGGACCGCGATCCGCGTTGAGCGGTTCGCGATGACCCTGGATCGCCTCCAGCGCGTGAACGGCGTCCAGGTCGCGGTCTTCGCGTCGGAGCTTGGCATCACCTCCCGCGAGGAGAACAACGGCGTGGTCGCCACCTCCCAGGCCACGCTGAACGGCCCGATCACCTTCGAGGTCAAGACTGGCCGCCCCGTGTCGATCCGCATGGACGGGCCGCTCCAGATCCAGAGCGGGGTCGTCACCGGGACGGGTCGGATGGAGTTTGACTTCGCGCGTGAGTACCACTGAACGACAACCCCGCAGCGCTCGTGAGGTGCGATTTGTCCGACTCGCCTCGGGTTCGGTTTGATGTTGACGCCCAACCCCACTACACTGAACTCCCTGATGGCCTGAACGCATTGGACGGACCTCGCGCTATGTCCGTGACAGCCTTCAATAACTCGCGTATTCGCCTCGATGGAGCCCCCCGCTTCATCCTCCGCCAGGCGACCTCCCGTGACGCCGAGGCGCTCTTCGTCTACCTGGACGAGGATCCCTGGACCAACCTGTTCGTGAGAACCCGCGTCGAGGTCCTGCTTCAACACGGCGCCCGACGCGGCGCGGAGTCCTACGTCGTCGTGGCGGAGTCCGCCGAGCCGCGGCGGCCTGTCCACGGGCTCTGCCTCATCTCCCACCAGCTCGCGATGCCGGTCGTGGATCATGACGAAGCGGCGCGAGCCTTTGGCGACCACCTGCGGGCGCACCGCGCGCCGCTGGCGCACATCGTCGGCCAGCGCCGGGCGGCGGCGAGCCTCTGGAGCGCCTACGGGCTCGGGCGCGACGCCCGCTTGAACCGGGCGCAGCGCTACTACGTGCTGGAGCATGAGCTGGGCCTCGCGGACGAGGAGCCCCCGCTGTACAAGGCGAGCCTCCAGGATCTGGAGCAGCTGACGCTGGCGTCGGCGGCCATGCACCTGGAAGAGACCTACATCGACCCCCTCACGGTCGCCCCCGACTCGTTTCGGCTCACGGTGCGGCAGCGGATCCTCGACGGGCGGTCGTTCGTCTGGTTGGACAGCCGGCGCCGCGTCGTCTTCAAGGCCGACATCTCCTGCATGGGCCGCCACGGCGTGCTGGTGTCCGGCGTCTACACCCGCTCGGACATGCGCCGCCAGGGCGTCGCGCGCCGCGGGATGAGCCTCCTGTGCCGTCGCCTGCTCCGCGTGTTCTCCTCGGTCGCCCTCTACGTCAACGAAGGCAACACGCCCGCGATTCGCCTCTACGAGTCGCTCGGGTTCCGCTACCACCGTCCCTACCGAACCGTCTTCATCGACCACTGAGCGGCCCTGAGGTGAGCATGCGCATGGCGCCAGGCGAGCGATCCCTGACTCCTCCGTGGCGGTGGTGCCTCATCGCGCTCACGACGCTCGGGGTGGCCTGCGCTCCGGTCGAGCCCCCGGAGTGGCCCGACACCATCACCTCGCCCGCCCCGCAGATCGAGCCTCCCGAGCAGGAGCCCGCCGCCCCGGCTGAGGACAGAGCGCCGGGGTGGACGTGGCACGAGCGCGATGACCTCAAGCTGCGCTTCAAGCTCCCTGAGGGGTGGCGCACGGAGGAGCGCAACGGTATGTTGTTCGCGCTCCCTCGGCCTCCCGCCGACGACGCTGCGATTGTGTTCGTTCGCGCCGCCGATCAGGAGGAGGTCGCCGACGTGCTGGCCTGGCTGGATGACGTCTTCCCGATGACGCAGGTCAAGTACACGCGTCAGAGCGAGCAGGACTCGCTCAACGGGATGCGGGCCGTGTTCGGTGAGGGGAGCGGGCGATCGTCGGACATCAACGACGAGCTGTACTTCTTGATCGTCCTGCTGGAGCTGGACGAACAATACACCCTCGTGGCGACCTACATCCCCGAGGCGGTCTTCGCTCAGCGCAGCCCCGTCTTCGGTGAGATCATCAAGAGCGTCGAGCCTTCCAAGTGAGCAGAAGCCTGCCTGACATGCACACCGCGCCCCTCATCCCGATCCTGTTGACGTCCGCGCTGCTGATCCTCGGCGGGTGCTCCGACGAAGCCCCGCCGGAGGTCACCCCCGAGGCGGAGACCTCCAGCGCCGACCTGCTCCCGGAGACCAACGCGGTCGGCTCGCCGTTGGCGATCCCCGAGGAGCTGAGCGAGGCGCTGGCGCGCCTGGGGCGCAGCTCGGAGTTCACCTGGGGCCACAAGACCACGCTGGTCCCGGGCCACCTGGTCGCGTGGCTGACAATCCGCGAGTCCAAGCGCCCCGTGCTGACCGTCACCATCGACGACCTGATCAACGAGCCCGAGCGCCGCAACCGCCTCCGCGCCATGCCCGCGCGGATCCGCAAGCACCCGGCCGAGAAGGTCGAAGACAACTGGATCCGCGCCCTGGTCGCGGGCCGCTTCGAGGTGGTGGTGCGCGCCCAGGACAAGTCCTTCTACGACCAGAGCCGCCTCGACCACTGGTTTGAGGAGCTGAGGCTCGAAAAACTTGAGAAGTTGGCCCAGAAGCCCGCAGCGCCCTGACGCGCTTTCCTCAGAGAGGTCCCATGGTCGAGCCCTTTCACATCATGATCTCCTCAGCGGGGCGCCGCGTGGCCCTCATGGAGCTGTTTCGGCGCTCCCTGCAGGCGCTCGGGCGGCCGGGCGAGCTGCTCGCCATCGACATGACGCCCGCCTCCTCCGCGTACCAGCGCGCCGATCGGGGGTTCATCGTGCCGCGCTGCACCGATCCGTCCTTTGTGCCGCGCGTGCTGGAGATCTGTGAGGCGGAGCGGGTGCGGCTCGTGATCCCGACCATCGACCCAGCGCTCCCGGTGTACGCGGCCCACCGAGAGGCGTTCGCCGCCGTCGGGACCACGGTCCTCGTCTCCGACCCGGAGACGATCGCGATCGCGGGCGACAAGGTCGCCACCCACGCCTGGCTGACCGCCGAGGGGCTGCCCACCGTACGCCAGACTACGCTCGCCGCCGCCCTCGATGAGCTGACGGCGGCGGACTTCCCGGTGATCGCCAAGCCCACCCGAGGCAGCTCGGCCATCGGCGTCGAGGTCGTCCACACCCGGGCGCAGCTCCAGGGGCTCGCCGATCGGGAGGGCTACATCGTCCAGTCCATGGCGCGCGGCAACGAGTACACCGTCAGCATGCTCGTCCGCCACGACGGCTCCGTCCCGTGCGCCGTCCCTCGTCGGCGCCTCCGGGTGCGCGCCGGAGAGGTGAGCAAGGGGGTCGCCGTGCGCCTTGAGCCTGTCGAGGCGCTGGCGATGGAGGTCGCGCGGCGGTTGCCGGGCGCCCGCGGGACCATCAACGTCCAGATCTTCCATGACCCGGAGACGGGCGAGCTGAACATCATCGAGATCAACCCGCGCTTTGGCGGCGGCTTCCCGCTGGCCTTCGAGGCGGGCGCCCGCTACCCGCAGTGGATCATCGAAGACCTGCTCGGCCTGCCCTCCACCGCCGCCGACACCTGGACCGACCGCCTCGTCATGCTGCGCTACGACGACGCGGTCTTCGTCCCCGGCGAGCAGATCGGGTTTGGCGTCGGGCAGGAGGAGCCGAGAACATGATCCGCTGGTGCATCACGCTGGACGTCGACGACACCCTCTACCTCGAACGCGACTACGTCCGCAGCGGCTTCGCCGCGGTCGGCGCCTGGCTCGCGGACAACCGCGGCGCCCCCGGCTTCTCGGAGCGCGCCTGGGGCGCCTTCGAGCGCGGCGTCCGCGGCAACACCTTCAACCTCGTCCTCGACGAGATGTCCATCGAGCCCACCTCCGAGCTGATCCGTCAGCTCATCGGGGTCTACAGGCGCCACGCCCCCGACATCGCGCTCCTCCCTGACGCCCGCGCCTGCCTCGACGCGCTCCAGGCCGATGACCTCATCGAGCCCGCGTTCACCGCCATCACCGACGGCCCCGCTTCAAGCCAGAGAGCGAAGCTCAAGGCGCTCGATGTGGCGAGGTGGGCCGACCCGATCATGGTCACGGCGGAGCTGGGTGAGGGGATGAGCAAGCCTCACCCCGAGGCGTATCGGCGGGTGCAGGCCGCGACCGGGGTGCCCCCGGAGCGCTGCGTCTACCTGGCCGACAACCCCCACAAGGACTTCATCGCGCCCCGCGACCTCGGCTGGCGCACCCTGCGCATCCGGCGCCCCGGTGGACTCCACGTCGACGCGCCGGGGGGAGACGACATCGACCGGGAGCTGCCCGACATGAGTCGGGTGGTCGAGGTGTTGCGGGGGTGGTCATGAGGACGGTGGTCCTGGGCGTGTGTGGTCTGGCGCTGATGGGCGCATGCTTTCGATCGGCCCCGAAGGGCAACGACCAGGAGCAGGCGCCGCCTGCCCCCTCGACCTCGGCACAGACCACCCCGCCGCAGACGACCTCGCCCGCCACGACGTCCGCTGAGGCGGCCTCGGGCGCGCTCGCGCTGAGCGACATGCCGCTCAACCCGCGCGATCATCAGGTGGTCGTGCTCCCCAAAGACACCGACCCGAAGGTCCTGAACGCGCTCGCCACCGCGCTTCGGGAGAGCGAGGCGCTGCAAGCCTGCGCCGCCCGCCACCCGGAGGCGTTTCATGGCCAGGGTGGGGCGGCGGTGTTGACCTTCGTCGCGCTGCACCCGAGGCTGGTGCGCGGCCCATCGCTTCAACACTACATGGTCGCCCCGCCCGAGCTGCGCCGCCCAAACGCGTCCGAGGCGCTGGAGCAGTGCGCCCGTGGCCCGCTGGAGGACGTAGCAGCCCGCGTGACGCTCCCGGCGTCGGGGTTGGTGGTCGGGTACATCTGGAGGCCGCTGCGCGATCCCAGCGCGCCACGCGAGCCCGAGGGGGGCTTGCCGCGGTAGGTTTAGAGCCGCGCCCCGGCGTACTGGTAGTACTTGCTCGACAGGGTGACGCCGTGGTCCAGCTGGAGGTCGCGGCTGATGGCGACGATCCGCTCCAGATCAACCCCGGTCTCGTAGCCGAGCGACTCCAGCAGGTAGAGCAGATCCTCGGTGCCGAGGTTGCCCGCCGCGCCGGGGGCGTAGGGGCAGCCGCCCATACCGCCGACCGAGGCGTCGAAGTTGCGCATCCCGACCTCAAGCGCCTGGAGCGCGTTCACGAGCCCGAGCCCGCGCGTGTCGTGCAGGTGCAGCGCGACGTGATCGACGCCCAGCTCCTCCACCGCGCGGCGACAGCCCTTGCGGATCTGGAGCGGGGTGCCCATCCCCGTGGTGTCGCCGAGGGAGATGTAGCGGCAGCCCCGCTGGGTCAGCGTGTGGGCGATCCGCATCACGTTGTCGAACGGCACGTCCCCCTCGTACGGGCACCCGAACGACGTTGAGATGTAGCCGCGCACCGTCAGCCCCTGCGACACCGCCTCCGCGATCACCTCCCCGACGATCTCCAGCGACTGCGAGATGGAGCGGTTGAGGTTCTTGAGGTTGTGGCTCTCGGAGCTGGAGAGGAACACCGCCACGTGGGACAGCTCCGCCTTGAGGGCGAACTCCAACCCCTTCATGTTGGGGACGAGCGCCCAGTAGCGCACCCCGGGGACGCGCCGGATCCCGGCGGCGACGCGCGCGGTGTCGGCCATCTGCGGCACCCACTTCGGGTGCACGAAGCTGCCGATCTCGATGTCGCGCACGCCCGCGTCCACGAGCCGCTCGATCATGTCGATCTTGGCGTCGGTCGGCACCCGGACGCTCTCGTTCTGAAGCCCGTCCCGAGGGCCAACCTCAAAGAGGCGCACCTCGCCGTTGGACTCCAACCCCTGATGGTCGCTCTGGGCGGTCGTTGCGTTGGGCGTTGCGCTCATGCTCCCTGCGTCCCTCGTCTGAATCGCGTCGTTGTGGTCACGTCACGTGACAGCAGCCTCTGTTTTTTGTAGTGACCACCCCCACCGTTCGTCAAGGTGGTTCCAACCCTTTGGAACACATCAGCGCGACCGGCTATTGCATATCTGCCGTATCTGGCGGCAGGACTCAACCCAGGAGGTCTCCGTGTCGAGCGACGATGTTTTTCCCACCGAGGTGCAGCTCAAGCAGGACGAGGGCCTGGTGTACATCACCTGGTCCGACGACCACGTCAGCCCCTACCCGCTCGCCTACATCCGCGGCTGGTGCCCCTGCGCCCGCTGCCAGGGGCACTTCACGGCCGAGCTGAAGTTCCAGGAGGTGAGCGGCCGCGCCCTGGTGATGGAGAACGCCGAGCCGGTGGGGAACTACGGGATGAAGCTGTTCTGGGCGGATGGGCACGACACCGGCATCTACGACTTCGATGAGCTGCGCAGCATCTGCCCGTGCGAGGCGTGCGATCCCGAGCAGGTTCGGATGACCGAGCGCGTGCGCCCGCGCTGATCAGGCGTCGGTGAAGTGCGCTCGGATGGCGCCGATGATGTCCTTGCGGATGCTCTTGGCGGCGAGCCGGATGGCGTTTCGGAAGGTCTCGACGCTGCCCGCCGGATCGGTCGTGATGACCGCGCGCTCAAAGCCGAGCAGCGGGGCGCCGCCGTACCCCTTCCAGTCGGTGAGGGAGCGGATCGCGCGCAGCTCGCGCTTGATCATGCTCATGGTCAGGCGCTGGGTCAGGCCCGGGTCGTGGGTGGAGCGGATCAGCTCCTGAACGAGCCCCGGGACGCCGAGCAGCAGATCGATGACCACCGCGCCCGTGCTGCCCTGGCACACGACGACGTCCGCCGCGCCGCGCCCGATGTCCACGCCGCCGACGCCGCCGATGAACTCCACCCCGTTGTCCTCCCTCAGGCGCGCCGCGGCCTCGCGGACCGACTCCGGCGCGTGCTGGAGGTCGCTGCGGCTGGCCATGAGCCCGATCTTGGGGCGCGTGTTGCCGCTGATGCGCGACGCGTAGGCGCTGCCCATGTGGGCGAAGCCGATCAGGTCGGCGGCGGTCGCGTCCTGAGACGCCCCGACGTCCAGGATCAGGCTGAAGGGGTCGCCGCGATCGCCGCGTCGTCGCGCCGTCGGGTAGACCGCGCACAGCGCGGCGCTGGGCACGCCCGGGATCCGAGGCAGGCGCTGGCGCGCGGCGCGGCTGACGTCGGCGCCGTCGGCGGCGGTGATCAGGGCGCTGTTGCCGGGGGCGTGGAGCAGCTCCATCGCCCGATCCAGGCTCGCCGCGCCCGGATCGTCGCCCGGCGCGGCGTCGAGGACCATCAACGTGGAGGGGTCGTGGGAGAGGCTGGAGAGCTGCTCAGTGATGACCGCCTCGTCGCCCACGAGGCAGAGATCGAGGTCGCGGTCCAGGCTCAGGAGGGCGGCGGCGCGGATGGGCGCCTCGGGCGCGTGCTCGCCGTTCATGGCGTCGATCAGCAGGCCCATGTCAGGCCTTGGCGTCGTCGAGCAGGTCGGTCACCCGAGCGCGGGAGGTGCGGCAGCAGCGCTGCGAGAGGAAGCCGGACAGCTCCTCCTGGCGCTTGTCGCACCGCAGCGTCTGGCGGTCCAGCTCAAAGACGTAGGTCCCCTCACACCCTTCGGTGGGGACCAGGCGCCCGAAGCGGGCCAGGTAGAGGCAGTCGCGGAAGGGGATCTGGGGGGAGGTGGAGACGCGGAGGTTGAAGTCGCGGAACCCCCTCAAGCCCCCGTCGCCCGCCTCGCGGTCGCGGCGCTCCTCCCGAAACCGCGCCAGCTCCTCGCTGACCTGGGTCCAGGCGGTGTTCGCGGTGAGCTTGCGGCTGATCATGGTCCGGTAGGCGTCTACGCGGCAGCGCGGCTTGATGCGCTCGGCCAGATCGCACTTGAGCGAGCGATCAAGGAGCGACAACGGCGGGATCGCGAGCCCGGGCTGGACCCGGAAGCTGCCGCCGTCCGTGCTCATCTCGCACGCCCCCAGGGGCAGGAAGACGCGGCGCAGGAGGCGCCCGGTGAACTCCTCGGAGAGCCCCTCCACCTGGTGCCGCGCCAGCACCCGGGTCGCCATCAGGTGCAGGTTGGAGGTGGGGTACCAGACGCCCGCCTCGAACACCCCGAGGAACCGCAGCAGCTCCATGTTCATCATCGGGTTGGGCGCCGGGGGCGCCTCAAGCTCCTCGCCGAGCAGCTCCAGCAGCCAGTCGGCCTGGCTCAGCCAGACCGCCATCAGCGCCGGGAAGCACTCGCTCTGGGTCGCGCCCAGCATCTCCGAGTCCGGGTCGATCACCGACCAACGGCGCTCGCGTTCCTCAAGAAGATCAAGCACCTGCGCGCACCGCAACAGCCCGGCCCAGTAGCCCTCTGGCCGCTCGCCGACGAGCGAGGCCAGGCGCGCCTGCGTGTCGCCCGCCAGCGCGAACGTGGCGTCGCTGCTCAACAGCTCGCCCGACTCGGCCAGGAGCGCCATGGTGCAGAGATCTGCAGCCGGATGCGTGGGATGTGCGGTGAGGGCTGGGCCTCGCGGGGCCTCTGTACGCATTGTCTCTATGGACATATGAAGCACTACACCGAAGAGATAAGAAGTTGGGGTTGTGTCAGCCGTGACTCTGACATCCGTGTCATGGTGTGTCAGGTTCTTCCACCACGGTCAAGCCCTTCCCCCTCCGAAGGCAACTAAGTTTAAGACCTCATCGGGCGATGACAAGTGTTCTTGACACCCTGCCCATCACCCCGCCCACGCCCTCAACGGACAACCTCGGGAAAGACTTCCCGCGACGTGCGATCAATCGCCGTCGTCGAGCAGACGGTAGGTCGAGCACAGCCGCTGGGGGATCTCGAAGCTGCCGGAGAACCGCGACTCCTCGCCGATGACCGTGAACTCGGGGCCGAACGTGCCGTCGCCGTTGCCCCGGTAGAAGCGCGTCTGCCCCGGCTCGGCGTAGGCGACGTGATCCACCCCGATCAGCAGGTCGGGGGCGCCGTCGAAGTCGAAGTCGAACGTCCGCCCGCTGCCTTCGCGCCCGAGGCTCTCGCCGCCGCCCTGCTCCCGCGCGTCGGTGGGGTTGACGTCCACCGCCAGGATCGGGGTGTTGGAGAAGCTGCCGTCGCCCACGCCGAGGTAGGTCCACGCCGCCCCGGGCGCCCCGTCGTCGTCAAAGCCCAGCAGGATGTCTCCGATCCCGTCGGTGTTGAAGTCGGCGAACAGGACGCTGTTCGCCGGCGCCTGGTCGCGCGCCGCGTTGTGGGTGAACCGCAGCACCGGCGCCTGGTAGGTCCCGTCCCCCACCCCGAAGAAGGTGTAGATGTCCGTCGCCGCGTTGCCCCCGCTCGAATAGACCGCCACCGTCAGATCGTCGAAGCGATCGCTGTTCGGGTTGAACCCCACCGCCTGACGCGCCACCCGCGCCTGCCACTCGCCGCTCACCGTGCTCGTGAAGTCCGTCGCCGGGGCGCTCAGGAAGAAGCACTGGTCCATCGGGTCGTCGCTGTACACACAGGTCGACAGCTCCGAGCCTCGACCCAGGTACGCGACGAACCGCCCCTGCGACAGATAATTATTGGCCCCGCGCGTCAGCCGCGACGCCACCACGTCGTAGCCGTAATCGCCGTCCGCGTCCGTGACGATCCCGGTGATCAGCTGATCGGTGACGCCGATGAACACCTGGTAGAACTCGTCCTCCTTCTCGTCTCGGACGAAGAAGTAGAAGTTGCGCTCCGGCTGCCCCTCGACCAGCGGCTCCGAGTGGGCGATGAAGTCCATCCGGCCGTTCCCGTCGAAGTCCCCGATCGCGAACCCCCGGTAGTTCAGCGCCCGCCCCTCGTGCGCGATCGGGTCGCCGATCTGCACCGCCTCGCGGAACGTCCCGTCCCGGTTGCTCAAGAACAGATCGATGCTCCCCGCGTCGTTGCTCCTCAACAGGAACTCCGGGAAGGGGTCGAGCGGGTAGATGTCCTCCGGGTCGATCGTCCCGTCGTCGTCGCTGTCGTCGATCAGCGGGTTGCTCAGCACGCAGTCCTCGCCCGGGATCGACTCCTCCTCGTCGCTGAGGCCGTCGTTGTCGTCGTCCTCGTCGGCGTTGTCGCCCACCCCGTCTCCGTCCCGATCCATCGTCTCGGTCGGGTCGTTCGGGAACGCGTCGCGGTTGTCGCCGACCCCGTCCATGTCGCTGTCCACCGTGTCGAGCGGATCGAAGGGGAACGCGTCGGCGTTGTCGCCGACCCCGTCCATGTCGCTGTCGCGGCTCTCCTCGGGGTCGTCCGGGAAGTCGTCGTCCTCGTCCGGCACCCCGTCCATGTCCCGGTCCGGCGGCGTGGTGTCGGGCTCAGCCGTGTCCATCGCCTCGGTCGTGTCCGCCTCCGCGCTGTCCGCCTCCGTGTCCGCCGTCGCCGTGTCGGGCGCCTCCGTGTCGGCGGCCGAGGTGTCCACCGACCCCGTGTCAGCCGCGCCGGTGTCCTCCGCGCCGCTTGTGTTGTTGGAGGTCGCTGCGCCCCCCCCGTCCGGGGCGTCGTCGGTGCAGCCCGTCATCACGAAGGCGCAGAGCGTGAACGCCATACACAAGACCCTCAATCGGGCCATCCGAGAGACTCTGGGGACCATATTTCACCTCACCGTGAACCACGTGGAGGCTTGATTGTGAGCGATGTTCACTCAAGATTCAAGTTCATTCCCCAACAGAGGATGGGCAGGAGGGGCCACCGCGGCCCGGCGAGGTCGATGGTTCGACCTCGCCGGTTGGCGAGGGGGGCTCACGCGGCGCCGCCGTTGCTCTTGTCGGCGTCCTTGATGACAAAGCGCGCCTCCAGGCGAGCGACGGTGGTGGCCAGCTCGGCGGCCTCGACCGAGCGGAGCACCTCGGAGAAGTCCTTGTAGGCCGCCGGGGCCTCGTCACGCGGGTAGAAGCGGCAGTTGGTCAGGATGTCGCGCTCCTCCAGGCCCCGATCCACCTCACCCTGATCGAGGCTGCGGATCGCGGCGCGACGCCCCAGCGCCCGCCCCGCGCCGTGGTTGACGCTGTAGCAGGTCTTCTCGGCGCCCGGCTCGGCGACCATGATCGCCGACCCCGCCTGCGGGTTGCCCGGCAGCAGGATCGGGTGGCCGGTCGCGTGGAAGGGGGTGTCCTTGAGCGCGAAGTGACCGGCCGGGAAGGCGCGGGTCGCTCCCTTGCGGTGCACCCACTGCATGCGGTTGTCGACCACCTCACGGCGGGCGATGTTGTGGCTGATGAAGTACACCAGGCCACCCTCCACGCCTGGGATCACCTCCTGGAACGCCTCCAACACCAGCGCGTTGATCAGCAGGTGGTTCACGGTCGCGAAGTTGCCCCCCATCGACATGTCGTCGATGTAGGCGTCCGCCTCGGGGGTGCCGAGCGGCGCGTAGACCAGCTCCTTGTCCTGACCGGGGAAGGGGATGCTCCACGCCTCAAAGCGATCCTGAAGCGCCGCGAACTGGTTGCGCGCCAACTGAAACCCGAACCCGCGCGAGCCGCAGTGGGACAGGAACGCGACGTGCCCATCACGCAGCCCGAACGCCTCGGCGGCGCCCTGCGCCCGCGCCGACTCGCCGACCCGGACCACCTCGCACTCGCCGAAGTGGTTGCCGCCCCCGTAGGAGCCGAGCTGAACGAACTTGCGCCCCAGCCGGGACATCCGATCCGACGCCATCAGGCGATCGAGGCGCGCGGCGAGGCTGTCGGTGGTGCCGTCGTGCCCCCGGTGGGAGGCGTCCTCGCAGCGCTCGGCCCACGCGACCGGGATCCCGAGCTGACGGCACACGTCGGCCGAGGCGCCCTCAACGGCGACCTGGCGCCCGAGGGCGTCGCTGATGTGTCGCCCCTGGGAGGTGTGCCGCTGCCCCTTGCCGATGCCGGTGGGCGTCCGCGCTTCGATCGCCTGGATCAGGGCGCGGCGCACGGAGCGGTCGCGGATCGCCTCCTCGGGCAGGTCGAGCTGCAACAGGCTCATGGAGCACTTGATGTCCACGCCGACCGGGCCGGGGTAGACGTGGCTCGGGGAGACCATGACGCACCCGACCGGCGCCCCATAGCCGCAGTGGGCGTCGGGGTTGAGGACCAGATCGGAGACGCCCGGGGCGCTGCGCGCGTTGAGCGCCTGCTGCAGGCACACGTCGCCGAAGGTGTCGCGGATCGCCTCGGTGCCAATGACCGTGATGGGCTTGCCGCGGCGGTTGGCGGCTGGGAGGATGGCGGTCGCCTCGCCGGTGGGGATCAGCTCGGGGGTGGTGGTGTGGCTCATGGTCGTCGCCCTCCTGTGGGGGTGGTGTGGAGCCACGATCGAATCATCAAGGCTCGATGGAGGGATAGAGCAACGGGTGTGCCAGCGCGCGCTGGGTTGGGCTTGTTTTATGGTTTGAGGTCGATCTTGAGGGGGTTGGTTGGGTGAGGTGAGGGTGTCTCGAGTCAGCGTACGCTGGTGCTGTTTAGATGTACATATAAAGAAGCGAGACGACAGGATACACCATCTCGTGGGCGCTCAAACCGGGCGCCCCTTCCACGACGTCTTGGCCCCGCGCACCCCGCGCCAGGCGCTGTGGAGGATGATCCCGACCAGGATCGCCGTGCCCAGCGGGTGGGTGACCCCATACCAGGGGTTCATGTGAAACAGCCGATCCTGAATGTACCGAAAGATGAACATCTGGACCACGCACCCCAGCGACAGCCCCACCAACCACGGGCTGGAGAGCGCCGCCCCCGTCGCCAGCGTCGCCCAGGGCAGCAGGGTCGTCGTCGAGATGAACGCCGCCGCCGCCAGCGCCACCCCCGGACGCTGGTTCATGCCGTGGTAGAAGTTCTTCACGCTCCCGAACCACAGATCCCGCAGCGACGTGTACAGCCGCACCGCGAACAGCTCCGGCGCCAGGAACAGCCCCCCTTTCAACCCCGCGTCGCGCACCGCCTGGGCCAGCCGGACGTCCTCCAGCACCTCGCCGCGCACCGCCTCGTGCCCACCAAACGCGTCGTAGCTCGCCCGCGGCATCATGATGAACTGCCCGTTCGCGAACACCTCGGGCTGCTCCGGGTCGTTCACCCGGTCGAGCGGGTGGGCGCCGCGCACAAACCCCCCCACCACCGGCTGCGCGACCCGCTCCCAGAACGACCCCACCAGCCAGTCGCCCCACAGGCTGAGCAGGTCCAGCCCGCGCTCCTCCAGCGCCCGCACCGTGCAGCGGACCGTCTCGGGCGCCAGCTTCACGTCGGCGTCCACAAACAGGAGCACCTCACCCGTGGCCTGCCGCTGCGCCTGCCACAGCGCCCAGCACTTGCCCATCCACCCCTCGGGCAGCGGCGTCCCCGTCAACAGCTTGAAGCGCCCGCTGCCGCCCGCGGCCTCGGTCGCCTCCTCCCCCGTCCCGTCCGTGGAGTTGTCGTCGATCACGATCAGCTCCAGCTCCGGCCAGTCCTGGGCCATCACCGATCGCACCGCCTTTCCGATCGAGCCCGCCTCGTTGCGCGCCGGGATGATCACCGACACCCGTGGCCCGGAGCCAACGCCCGCCGCGGGCGGCGGCTCGGCCCGCAGCACGTAGCGCGCGTCGCCGAGCGCGCGCCACGCCACCACCCACAGCAGCAACCACAGCAGGTTCACCAGCGCCAGCAGCGCCGAGATCGCCACCACCCCCACGTCCAGCGGTGAGCCAGGCATCAACCCTCCTCCCCTGGCGCGCGTCGCTTGTGCCGCGCCTTGCTGTAGGGCACCAGCACGCCGCCGTCCGCGATCAGCGGCGTCCCGTCGCGCGGCAGCCCGTCCGGGATCTTGGTGATGATGTCGTGCGGCGGCCCGATGATCGTGTACCCGTTCGGGATCTCGCGCCCGGCGTAGGTCGTCGCCCGCATCATGACGCTGCAATCGTGACCCACCGCGCACCCCAGCAGGTTGGTGTGGGTGTTCTTCAGCTCGCCGCGGTGCATCACCATGATGTTCCCGTCCGGCTTGAAGTCCCCCAACACCACCTCACCCCCCACGAACGTGTCACGGCCCACCACGCAGAGCTGCAACCCGTAGTGCCCCGAGTTCGCCCCCGGGTACAGCACGCAGCTCTGGAGCATCCCCATGCGCGCCGTAGACGCCCCGGCGCCCAGCACCGAGTAGAGCACGTGGCTGCTGTCCGACACCCTCGCCCCGTCCCCCAACCAGGAGAAGCGCACGATCGCGCCCGCGCCCACGGTCACGTTGTCGCCCAACACCGACCCCTCGACCACCGCCGTCGGGTGGATGTCGCACCCCGCGCCCCGCGTCGTCAGCTTCGCCATCACCCGCCACTTGTTGAAGCTCATCGCCCGCATCGCCGCCCACAGCAGCTTGAGCCACTCCACCCGCACCAGGCGCGCCCCCCACCCGATCCGCGCCATCTGGTTGGCCCGCAGCACGTGCATCCAGTGCCCGATCCGCACCGCCGAGCGGTGCGTGAACGGCAACACCAGCTTCTGCTCCGCCGCGAACACCCGGTGCACCGGCAGCTCCATCGGATCTTCGTCCAGCTCCACCGCCAGCGGCGTCAGCCCCAGCGCCTCCCACTCCAGCGCCAGATCGCCGCCGCCCACCTCCAGCGACGCCCCCGCGGGCACCCAGGCCAACGGGTAGACCCGGCTGCCCTCGCCGTCCACGTCGCACTCGCCCAGATCCTGAAGCACCTCCGTGTAGGAGGTCATCAACCCCTGGCGCGCCGCCAACACCGTCGGGGTCGTCTTTGAGCGCGCCTCCTTGAGGAACGCCGTGGCCAGATCGCGCGTGATCCACAGATCGCCGGTCATCACCAGCGCGGGCCCCTGGATCGTGTTCGGAGCAGGGCGCACCGCGTCGCAGCCGAGGTCGCGCAGCGTGCGCTCGACCCACTCCGACAGCGGGCGGTCCTCCACCCGACACGCGCTCACCGGGTCTTGAAAGGGGCTGATCGTGTGAGCCGCCTCGATGATGTATCCGTCCATGCTCCGATCCCGTCTTGGCCGCGACCGCGCCGAGTATCAACGCAGGCGCCCCGCTCTTGCAAGCCCGCGCCCCGGATGAAATGCTCACCGCAGCCTGTTTGATCGGTGGCGGCGATCAAGGTTGACGCCGTCCCCATTGGCACCACATTTGGAGTCAGCCGCCGAGTGCGCTATGCACTGGCGACGCGCTTCACCTGCCGGTCAGGTGAGCGACCACAGAACCGACGTCACGTCCACTGCTCAAGGTGGTCTTCCATGCAGAATATGATGAAAGGGGCGCGCAAGATCATGGACCTCAAGGGGTTCCCGATCTTTGTCCACGTCACCTTCCTCGTCCTCGCGGCGTTTTTTGTCCTGCCCAACTTCGGCAACACCCCCAACCAGCATGCCGTCGCGCTGGCCTGGGTGCCGATCCTGTTCATCAGCATCCTTGTACACGAGCTGGGTCACGCCGTCGCCATCCAGAAGTACGGCTACGGGCGCAGCCAGATCCTCCTGTGGGGGATGGGGGGGCTGTGCATCAGCCGCGGCCGCCGTCGCCCCAAGGACGGGATCCGCATCGCCCTGGCCGGGCCGCTCTTTGGCTTCCTCCTCGGCCTGCCCTTCCTGATCCTGTTCATCGTGCAGCGGGTCATCGGGCTCGACCTGGGCTACGTGCTCAACCACCTCGTCTGGGGCATGGTGATGGTCAACATCGGCTGGACCATCATGAACCTCTTCCCGATCTTCCCGCTCGATGGCGGTCAGGCGCTCTATTACGGGCTCCGCCTCTACGGCAAGAAGACGGCCGACAAGGCCGCCCGGCTCTCCGGCCTCATCGGGCTCATCTCCCTGGTCCCGATCCTCCTGCTGGCGTTCGTGTTGCAGGAGTTCTTCCTGATCTTCCTCGTCCTCTTCATGGCCCCGACCTCCTACCAGGCCTGGCGCTACGGGCACGGCGCCATCCAGCTCTGAGCCCCGCCGACCCCCGAACGACAGGAGGCGAGCCCGATCCGGGCTCGCCTCCTGTCATTCTTGCGCGCTTCGATCCGCGTCAGGGATCTTCGATGATCAGGTCCATGTTGTAGGTGTTGCGGTTGCCGCCGCAGCACACGTACACCTCGACGGTGAGGCACTCCTCGCGGCGGGCGACGTGCTCCACGTACTCCTGGTTGTTGATCCCGTAGGAGCCGTTGATCGTCTGCCCGTCCTCACCAATGAGGTTGACGTCCACGTCGCCCAGGTTGTGGTTGAAGAACAGGCTCAGCCTCAACCGCTGCTCGGGCTCCAGACAGACCAGGTAGAAGTCGTTCTCCGGCACGCAGCTCACCAGATCGACGTACTCGCCGCTGCCCCGGAGCAGCCGCGGCGCGCCGCGGCTGTTGGGGTCGAGGTCGTCCTCGCACGTGCCGTCGATCGAGTCGACGAACAGCGGGCGCATGGAGAAGGCGTTGTTGCGCTCGTTGGACTCGGCGATCGTGTTGAAGGGATCCAGCTCGAAGATCACGAACCACGGCCCCGGCTCGATGTCGGGCGGCACGCGAAAGAGCCCCTCGAACCCCTGCGCCTCACCACCGCCGAGCCCCCCAAGGAACTCCTCCCAGACCACGTACCGCTCACCGGCGCCGTCGGGCTCCCGGCTGAGCGCGATCTGGAGCGCGAACGGGCCGGTGCTCGCGCCGCTGTTGCCGAAGGAGGCGAAGAAGAACACCTCCTCGCCGGTCTGAACGGTGTCGGCCTCAAAGTCGGCGAACTCCCAGTACAGATCGGGGAGGTCGTCGTCGGAGGTGATGACCGTGATCGCGCCGCGGGAGGTGGCCGTGTTGTTGTCCTCGTTGATCTCCGTGACGGTGGGCATCAACACGTCGCAGGCCGCGATCGCCCGGTAGGAGCCCGCCGGGGTGTTGTCGGGGATCCGCGTCGAGAGCGAGAAGGGGAACCCCTGAAGCGGCTCGATCGAGGGCGCCGGGACGACGTCCAGCAGGATGTCCCGGTTGGGCTCCAGGCGGCCGTTGGCGCTCAGCCAGAGGGAGCAGGTGAACCCCTCCGCGATGTCGGAGCCGACGTTGATCAACTCACCCTCGATCCCGAAGGGGTCGCCGGGGCGGTAGGTGCCGAGCTGGACGTCGAACTCGGCGAAGGTCAGATCGGGCAGCGGCTGATCGCGCCGCTCGCAGCGGGCGGAGACGCAGACCTCGTCGTCGGCGCACTCGGCGACCACGACGTAGTCGAGGCCGTCGTCGCGGCAGCGGACGATCTGGTTGTTGTCACAGCGGGCCAGCCCGGGCTCACAGATCATGGTGTTGTTGGCGCGGCAGCGGCCCTCGGCGCAGGTCTCGTCCTCGTCGCAGCTCCGCGACACGAAGCCGAGGCCGTCCGGGCGGCAGATCTGCTCGGTGCGCGGGCCGTTGCAGCGGCGCTCCATCGGGGCGCAGACGCCTCCCCCTGTGTCCGGCGAGGCGTCGGGCGGCGAGCTGGTGTCGAGCGCCGCGTCGGGCGGTGGGGTGGTGTCCGGGCCTGGCCCGGCGTCGAAGTCGGGGCCGGGATCCGGGCCGGGGGTGACGTCGGGGCGCGCGTCGGGGCGGACGCCGACGTCGTACGTGCCGTCGCCGTCGGCGCAGACGAAGGCGACGCAGCTCAGCCCGGCGGCGCAGTCGCCGTCGGTCGCGCATGGATCGCCGCCTTCGCCTCGGTTGCGGTACTCGGCCTCGCAGGCGAGCAGCGGCAGCGTGAGCAGGAGCGCGGTGGTGAGGAGCCGGAGCGTGCGAGCCGACGGGGGTGTGGGGGTGGTCATGGCCTCCTCCGAGGCGTTTGGTGTGTCCAGCCTCTTGGACATGGAGGTGATCTGTGCATTGATGGGACGGTTGGAGCCGCTCGGGGGTGGACAGGCCAGCCCGACGCTCGGCATTCTTTCATAGAACCCTCGCTGGGAGAAGGGCGCCGTGGAGTTCATCAAGTCGTTGTTCACCTCGCAGATTGGCCAGGCCATCCTGATCACCGCCCTCCTCCTCGGGGCTGGCGCGGTCGGAAAGGTCTGGTATGATCAGCGCAACGTCCCTGTCGGGAGCGTGGAGGGCGAACGCGCCGAGGAGGTGCTTGAGGCCGCCGCGGCGAAGCTCGTCGAGGTGGTCGAGGCGGACGCCGAGGGGCGGTTCCCCGCGCGAGCGGGCTGGACGCCGTCGGCGTTGACCTGCGGCGCCCCGGTCCAGGTGACCCCCCAGGAGGCGAAGCACCCGACCTGGCAGGCGCTGGGGTTGAGCTTTGAGGAGCCGACGGCGTATCAGTACCTGTTCTACGCCGACGGGGAGCGGTTCACGCTGGCGGCGCGGGCCGACTTCGACTGCGATGGGTTCTATCAGGTCTACCGGATCCGCGGCGGCAAGGGGGTCACCGGGCTGGGGACCGAGCGGCTGGCGGTGGACAACCCCGGAGAGTAGGGCGGCGCTTTTGACCAAGCGTCTGGACAAAGGGAGGTCGGGCATGGCAAAAGGAGGGGGTTCGAGGCAGAACAACTCCCTGATCAAGGCCCTCGAAGGGTTGACCGATGGCCTCTATGGGATGTTCTCGAAGCGGATCGAGCTGGCGCGGCACGAGGTCATGCGCGATGTTCAGCGGTTCGGGATCCTGTTCGGGATCCTGTTCTTCTGTGCGTTGATCCTCGTCATCGGCTACTGCCTGCTCAACCTCGCGCTCGTGCTCGCCATGGGGGCCCTCATCCAAGGGCCCTGGGCCATGGCCGCGACGACCGCCGGGCTCGCCCTGGTGCACCTGATCGCCGGAGGGGTGGTCGCGTGGCGCAGCGCGCAGCGCCTTGAGGAGGCCAAGCAGATCTTTTTGGTCAACCGCAGCGAGTTTCAGAAGGATCGCAAGTGGCTCAAGGAGATCGCCGCCACGCGCGACGCCGAGGTGCCGCAGCCCGGCAAGACGCTGCCCCCCGCCACTGCGGAGGCGCAGCTCGCGGCTGAGGCGCCAGAGGAGCAGCCCGAGGAGCAGCCCGAGGAGTGACATGAAGCCTGAACTGATGGACGATGACCCCGTCGTCGACTTGAGGCGCTCGATTGAAGCGTCGCGCCGCCAGATCACCGACAGCTTTCAGGATCTCCGCGAGGAGGTCACCGAGCGCCTCGACTGGAAGGGCTGGGTTCGCGAGCACCCCTGGGAGGCGGTCGGGACCGCCTTCTTTGTTGGCTTTGTCATCGGCTCCCGGCCCTACCTGTGAACCCCGGGCCGGGTTGACCGCGTATATTACACCGAACGCATGGAGGAGCGTATGGAGCCGAACCAATCGCCACAGAGCGCCCCCGAGGGATCCGAGTCCCAGGCCCTCATCAAGCGCGAGGGGGGGCCGGAGAGCGACACCATCGCGCAGCTTGAGGAGCGCCTGACCGAGCTGCGTGAGACCCTGGTCGACCTCAACGCCAAGGCCGTCAAGTTCATCCGGGAGCGACCCGTCATCAGCATCGCGGGCGCGGTCGCGTTCGGATACGTCGTCGGACGCGCCGCCGCGCGCCGCTGGCTGCGCTGACGCGCCCGTCGCCTCGACGCGTCCAGGCCCGGAGCCGGGTCTGGCGCACCACCATGGAGCAGCTTCGATGACTGAAACCAAGAAATCGTCCTCGGCGCGGGAGATCGTCGATCAGACCCAGACCCTCGGGCGCGACGCCAGGAAGGTCGCGGAGGACGTCCAGGCGCTCTACGAGACCGCCTCCGAGCAGGTCAACCTCGGCAAGCTCTACCAGGACAACCCCTACGCCGTGCTCGGCGTCGCCATCGGCGTCGGCTACGTGCTCGGCGGGGGGCTCTTCACGCCGTTCACCCGGCGGCTGTGGCGGATCGGCTCTCGGGCCTTCGTCCTACCACTGGTCGCCGCTCAACTTCGTAACCAGGGCACCTCCCCCGATAAGGAGTGAGCGCCCCGCAACCCAGCCAAGAGGAGTCGTTCATGTCTCTCAAGGAACGTATCCACGATGTCTCCGACCGCTTCACCAAGGCCCAGATCCTGGACTCACTCGGCCTGCAAGAGAAGCACCCCACGACCGACTACGTCCTGCCCGCGCTGGGCATCTTCGGCGCGGGGATCGCGGTCGGGGCCTTGCTCGGGGTCCTCTTCGCTCCGAAGCCTGGCCCGGAGCTGCGCAGCGACATCCGCCGCCGCATCGATGATCTGCGGCACGCCGAGGAGGAGGAGAACCCGTACACGGGTTGAAGGGGAGGGGAGACGTCACTGGGCGTCTCGCTGGCGTTCCTGACGGAGCGGCGCTGAGGCGCTCGCCTCCCTACGACAACACCCCAAGCGCAACGGGCGAGCCTGACAGTCAGGCTCGCCCGTTGTGCGTTTGGAGGGGGCGTCAGGATCAGCCGCCGCACATCCCGTTGATGCAGTCGAGGCCGTCGCTGCAGTCCGAGGCGGCGGCGCACTCGGGGCTCAGTTCGTTGCTGGGGATGCAGAAGCCGCTGGTGCAGGCCTCACCGGCGCCGCAGTCGGCGTCGCCCACACAGGCGTCGCGGCAGGTGGCGTCGAAGCAGGTCTGCTCAGCGGAGCAGTCGGCGTTGCGCAGGCACTGGGGGCTGGGGCGACTGTCCGGGCGGCAGATGCCGCGGTCGCAGTAGAAGCTGTCGTCTTCGCCGCACTGCTCGTCGTCGCAGCAGCGATCGAGGCAGTGGCCGTTGACGCACACGCCCGCGCCGCAGTCGCGGTTGACGATGCAGTCGTCGCCGCCCGCGTCGTCCTGGCAGATCCCCTCGACGCAGGCCTGGGTGCGGGGGCAGTCGGCGTCGGCGGCGCATCCGTCGATGCAGGCGCCGTTGACGCACAGGCCATCGTCGCACTGGTGGTTGAACTGGCAGCGCGTGTCATCGAACGGGGTCGGCTCACCGGCGCAGGCGCCGTCGATGCAGGTCTGACCCGGCAGGCAGTCGGCGTTGCAGGTGCACTCGACGTCCGGATCCGGGGTCACGCACTCGCCGTTGAGGCAGGTCTCGCCGTCGGCGCAGTCGGCGTTGGCGGTGCAGCTGTCGCCGCTGCTCTGGGGCTCGGTGCAGGCGCCGTCCACGCAGATCTGCTCACCCTCGCAGTCGCTGTTGAGGACACACCCCTGGTTGTTGCCGGTGGTGTTACAGGTCGTGTCGCCCGTGGTGCCACCTGTGGTGCCGCCGGTCGTCCCACCGGAGGTGCCGCCGGTGGTGCCCCCCGACGTTCCGCCGGTGGTGCCACCCGTGGTGCCGCCGGTCGTGCCGTTGTTGGTGCCGCCGGTGTCGTTGCGATCCACGCAGGAGCCATCGACGCAGACGCCGTCAGCGCCGCAGTCGGCGTTGAGGGTGCAGTCGGCGTCCGGCTCCGGGTCGTAGCAGGCGCCGTCGTCGCTGCAGAGGTAGTCGCCAGGGCAATCCCAGTTGGACGAGCACGCGATGTCCGCGGCGCAGACGCCGTCGTCGCCACAGCTCTGTCCGGCGCCGCAGTCGGTGTCGGCGCTGCAGGCGTCGCCCGAGGTGACCGGGTCACCGTCGTGGTCCACGCCGTCCATCTCTTCACATCGGCCGTCGATGCATCGGCAGCCCGGACCACACTCCCAGTCCTCGGTGCAGTAGTCTGAGCTGTCGGGGTACCCGTCGCCGTAATAGGCGTCGCACTCATAGCAGCCCCACTCGTCGCAGCACTCCTCCGACTCGTCGAGCATGAACATGCAGCCGCTCAGGAGGGATCCGAGCAACAGCGCCAGGCCGACCTTTGACCAGGTCGGCATCAAGGGGTTTCGCGTCACCATACTTCTGTTTCCTCCGCTACCCTTATCGAACGTGTGTTCCCGCGCGTCGCTGTGTCCAACTCCCGGCTCGGTGCGAGCCGCTCGGTGCGTCGTCGTCCAAGCCTGCATGCAGAGTGGGGATTTCCACCTGCAAACGCAAGCGTTGACCGCTCGCGCCCAACCCCTCGGGGTTGCTGGGCCTCACACCAGGAGCGTGACCATCGTTTCGTTGGGCGGGTCGTATGAACAGCCCAGTTGTCGTATATGCAAGGCGTGTGCCACGGATCTCCGTGCCGGGACACACCTGCCGGTTTCACAGGGGGTGAACGCCGCGGCGGCGTTCACCTTACAGAAGAAACGGGGGTCGGTGAGGTTTCGATCTGGGGTGGGGTGTGTTGTTCTCACCACGGTGTGAAGATCCTGCCGTGGTGGGGTACGCTTCCTCCAGACCTGGGAGGACGGTTATCATAGAGAGGCTGTCCCGAGTTGGATGAGGCGTGCCGCACCGTGAGGAGGAGCCATGAGCGAGACATTCATCTTTGAACCCCCCCAGCCCTCGGACCGGGAGACGATCGCGACCCTGCTCGCCCAGGACATGAAGGATCTGGGCGTCAGCCGGACGGCGGAGGAGCTGCTGGAGCTCTCCGATCTGGTGCTGGAGGACGGCGGCGCGACCTGCTTCTGTCGGGTCGCCCGGCCCGGCCCGGGCGAGCAGGCGGTGGGCATCGTGCTCGCCAGCATCACCTTCAGCGTCAAGTACGCCGGGCGCGCCCTCTGGATCGAGAACCTGTTTGTGTCACACGATTGGCGCCGCCGCCGCATCGGCCGCCTACTGGTCGAGGAGCTGCTGGACTGGGCGGAGTTCAACGGCATCAAGGGCATCGATCTGGAGGCCTACCAGGGCAACACCCCGGCGGCGCTCCTCTATCGGAGCATCGGGTTCGAGCGCCTGAACCGGGAACGGTTCTGGTTTTCATTTGAATGGATTGATGGAGTGTAAACCGGTCTCAAGCCTTAAACGCGTCAGACATGGTGTGTATATCCATTAAGGTGGGTATTTCTATGCTTCTGTTGTGGCGCTATTCTTATTTCAAGGTGCCTGACGGATGAGCAGCGTCTGGTAAATAACTTGCGGGGCCGTCGATGTGAGGCATAGTGCATCCATTATAGGGCAGTCACTGTGTTTGTCCTACATCGCGACATGGACACCAACCCACCGTAAGTCATGGCAAAATCTGTTACGAGCAACGAAAGCGTCGCCGCTGGCACGAAGAGCCCGCGGCGGTCCCGAAGGTCCTCGCGCAACAGCAAGTCCAAGGCGAAGACACCTCCCATTGATCCAAAAGCGGCCCGCAGCTTAAGGCGCGGCGGTGAGATCACCGGGCTGATCCTGCTGGCGCTGTCGGTCGGGCTGCTGCTGTCGCTGATCAGCTTCTCCACCGCCGACATCGACGCCTCCGGGCCGGTCCAGAACCTGATCGGTCCGATGGGCGCCTACACCGCCGACATCCTGCTCTACATCTTCGGCGTCGGCTCCTTCTTCTTCGTGGCGGTGGTCTTCCTCCTCGGAGGCTTCATGCTCGTGGGGCAGCGCCCGGAGCTCAAGCCCTCCGAGTTCGTCGGCTACGGGCTCTTTGTCTTCGCCGGCGCGGTGCTCAGCCACCTGATCTTCGCCGGAGAGCTGGTCCTCGGGCACAGCGCCGGGGGCCTCGTCGGCGATCTCCTCGGGAAGATGTTCGTGGGCCTCATCGGCACCGTGGGCACCTACATCCTCTCCGTCTGCATCGGGCTGCTCGCCCTCATGCTCGTCACCGACATGTCGCTCGGCAACATCCTCCGCTGGATCGGTCGTCAGATCGGGGGCGTGTTCCGCTCCATGATCGTCCGATACAAGGCCGAGCGTGAGTTCCGTCGCCAGGTGCGCGAAGCCCAGGCCAACATCGAGCCCGAGTCCTGGGCCATCGATGACGACGAGGTCAGCGCGCTCGCCCGCGCCAGGATGGAGCGCTTCCTCTCCAAGCAGGCCGTCCGCGACGAGGCGCGCGCCGAGCGCTCGTCCTCCCGCTCCAGCGGCAAGGCCTCCAAAAAGAAGAAGACCTCCTCGCGCAAGAGCCTCCCCAAGGTCGTCGCCCCCGAGCGGGACATCCCCGTCAAGTCCGAAGATCCGCCCGTCAAGGCCACCCCGGACAGCCCCCCGCCCGTCGCCCTCGACATCCCCATCGACGATCCCAACGAGCCCAAACTCGACTGGGGCGCGCTTGAGCGCGACCTCGACAACGCCGAGGTCACCGCCCCGAAGCCCTCCGCCTCCGATCTCCCGGCGGCCACCGCCGCCACCGCGGACGACGCCGCCAAAACCTCCAGGCGCTCCGGAGCCCGCAAGTCCCGTAAGGACCCCGCGGCGATCGGGCCTCAGATCGTCGAGTCCGAGGAGCACCGCTCCGCCCGTGAGCTGCGCAAGAACCTCGACAAGGCCCCCACCAAGCTCGCCAAGCTCGGACACGGCGACTTTGAACTCCCGCCGCTCTCCTTCCTCGACATCGACGATCGCGTCGAGTTCGAGGTCGATCACGAGAAGCTGCGCCTGATGGCCATGCAGCTCGAAAAAACCCTCGGAGAGTTCGGCGTCGAAGGCAAGGTGGTCGAGATCTGCCCTGGGCCGGTCATCACCATGTTCGAGTTCAGCCCCGCCCCAGGCGTCAAGATCAGCAAGATCGCCAACCTCTCCGATGACCTCGCCATGGCCCTCGCCGCCATGTCTGTTCGCATCATCGCCCCCATCCCGGGCAAGGGCGTGGTCGGCATCGAGGTCCCGAACGACACCCGCGAGACCGTCTACCTCAAGGAGATCATCGCCCACGACAAGTTCCAGAACGCCCGCGCCCGCATGCCCATCGCCCTCGGCAAGAACACCGCCGGCGGCCCCGTGCACGCCGACCTCGCCAAGATGCCTCACCTCCTCGTCGCGGGCGCGACCGGCTCCGGTAAGTCCGTCGCCGTCAACACCATGATCGTCAGCCTCCTCTTTCGCTTCTCTCCCGAAGATGTCCGGCTGATCCTCGTCGATCCCAAGATGTTGGAGTTCAGCATCTACGCTGACATCCCTCACCTCCTCCTGCCCGTGGTCACCGACCCCAAGAAGGCTGCCATCGCCCTCAACTGGGCGGTCGAGGAGATGGAGAACCGTTACCAGCTCCTCGCCGATCTCGGTGTTCGCAATATACAGAGCTACAACAAGCGCGTCGCAGCCCTCACCAAGGAGGTGGAGGCCGATCTCGCCGCGGGCCGCACCGATTCGGAGGCGGTCCAGAGGATGGAGCTGGACAGCGACGGGGTGCCCAAGTTCACCAAGCTACCCTACATTGTTTGCATTATTGATGAGTTCGCCGACCTCATGATGGTCGCCTCCAAGGACGTCGAGACCTGCGTCGCTCGCCTCGCGCAGAAGGCCCGCGCCGCCGGGATCCACCTCATCCTCGCCACCCAGCGCCCCAGCGTCGATGTCATCACCGGCCTGATCAAGGCCAACTTCCCCACCCGGATCGCGCTCCGCGTCGCGCAGCGCACCGACAGCCGGACCATCCTCGACAGCAACGGCGCGGAGCACCTCCTCGGGCGAGGTGATATGCTGTTCCTTCCGCCAGGGACGTCCCAGCAGCAGCGCGTCCACGGCGCCTACGTCTCCGAGACCGAGATCGATCGGATCGTTGACTTCCTCAAGTCCCAGGGGCAGCCCCAGTACGACGAGTCGATCCTCACCTTCGGTGACTCCAGTGACGGCGACGGCGACGGCGAGTCCAGCGAGGATCGCGACGAGCACTACGATCGGGCCATCGAGATCGTCACGACCGAGCGCCAGGCCTCCATCTCCATGTTGCAACGCAAGCTCCGGATTGGCTACAACCGCGCCGCGCGGATCGTGGATCACATGGAGGAGGACGGCATCGTTGGCCCGAGCGACGGCTCCAAGCCGCGCGACGTCCTCATCCCGGCGCCGCCCTCGCTGTGACGCCCCTGACCTGGAATGACTCCCCACCACCACTGCGTTGACTCGGCGTACCTCCAGGCGCGTTGTCCCCTTCGCCCGGAGCGCGCAGGACAAGCAGCACGTGGATCACGCCGAGCACAACCCCATCGACCGCAGCCACCTCTCAGGCGCCCGCGTCCTGGTCGCGGTCCTGGTGTCGGTGCTCGTCCACGTCGCCCTTTGGGGCTCGTCCCAGATCATCAACCCGACCCCCTCAAGCTCCTTCAAGATCGCCATCGACGTCCGCGACGGCGCGACGCTGATGGATCTGGGCACCTCGCCGCCGCCGCCCAAGCCGCCGCCCGAGATGGTCGGCCCCCAGGAGCTGGTCGGGGCCGAGCCGCCCCCACCACCCGAGCCTCCACCAAAGCCGCCTGAGAAGCCCGTCGCGGTGGCCGTCAAGAAGCCCGCCCGCAAGAAGAAGCCGAAGCCGGTGAAGGCCCCGAAGGACAAGGCGACGAAGCCTCCCCAGCCTCCTGCGCGCCCCGACCCCGACCCGAACCGCCGCCTGGGTGACGCCCCCGCGCCCGTGTATGTGGGTGAGGTCCCCTTTGAGGTCCGCGACATCCCCAGCGTGCGCTCCATCGCGCCAGGGAACGCCGTCGTGAGCGCCATCGTTGACATGAGACGCGCGCGCAACTCGCCCTACCGCGCCGAGATCGCCGCGCTCCTCAAGAGCTACCCCGACTACCACCGGGTGATGGGCTCTCGGGGTCAGGACCCGATGGAGGCCTACGATCGGTTCCTGGTCGCCACCACCAACCCCCGGCAGATCTCCCAGACGCTGCTCCTGGGTGAGGTGCGCCAACCCGAGCAGCTTCGGGAGGAGCTGGATCGGATCGCCGGTGAGCCGTTGACCTGGACGCCGTCCGAGGGAGGGGTGGAGATCGCACAGCCCGACGCGGTGTGGTGGGCGCGGCGCGGGGATGACCCGAGGGTGTTTGTCATACCGGCGAAGGGGGTGGTCGCGCTGTCTCGACGCGAGCAGCTCCCCTGGTTCGCGGCGCGGCGACGCTCGGGTCGTTTCTTTCCGCCCATGCCTCCGCCCATCGACACGGCGCGGGGGGCGCTCCCCGCGGCGGTGGTCGCTGAGGTGCGTCTGGTCGCGGGCACCTACGGGACCGGCGTCGCCGCGCGCCTGCCCATGCCCGCGGGGGTCAGCGTCGCGCTGCATGATGATCGCAGCCCCTTGATCCGTGCTTCTCTCAGCTTTAGCTCCAAGGAGGAGGCTGAAGGCTTCATGACGGAGTGGCCAGGCGTCCAGAAGGCGTTGACGGACATGTTGATGATCCGCGTCGGGCCCTACCGCGGCTTGATCCAGCGGATTCAGGCCAGGCGAGACGGCGATCAGGTCGTCTACCTTGAGGCGCGCGGCACCCCGAAGGAGACCCGCAGCCTCCTCGCGTTGCTCGCTCACCTCATCAAGAACAACACCCATTACCACCACCCGCGCCCGGGGGAGGTGCCTGAGCCCGAGCCTGAGAAGATCGAACCGGACGAGGCGGATGGGGGGCTCTGGGCAGAGGAGGGCGATGCGAAAGAGGAGGGCGGCGGGCTGTGGGGTGATGACAAGGAGCAGCCCGAGGAGGAGGCTGAGGCGACTCAGCCCCAGCCCTCGCTCAAGAAGGTCTCCGAGACGCTGTCGGGTGTTCGAGACGCCTTGAAGCGCCCCGACGCTCCGCCGAAGTCGGGCGATGGGCTCTTTGATGAGCCTTCGAACGGACGACCCGCCGAGGGCGACAATCAAGACGCGATGAACGCAGAAGAGGCAACTCAACGGAAAGACACGATTCACGGTGAAAACGCATCAGAAAACGCAGGTGAAGACACACCTGGCGCAGAAAGCGCTCAAGAGGACGACAAGAAGCCTGTCGAGGGGAGGCAGGGGGCTGGTGAGCCTGGTGAGGAGCGTTCAGCGGCGCCGGATGGTGATCGCGGCGAGGGCGAGCAGCCCGATTGAGGCGAGCGCGTGGAGCGGTGAGGGGGTTCGGGAGGAGACGGCGGTGGTGCTGCACACGCCGGACGAGCTGGTGTTGCCGCTTGAGATGGACGTGTTGAGGGGCTTCTCGAAGTACCCGACGGGGGCGCCCGCGCAGCTGTCGTCGGAGGAGGAGGTGTCGGCGCTGTAGATGGCGCAGATCCCCTCGATGTCGTCTTCGTGGAGGTCGCGCTTGCTGGTCTCACCGGACGGCGCGGTGGCGTACATGGTCGATTCGCGGACGCTGCTGTGGTCGAGGCCAAAGAAGTGACCGGCCTCGTGGGTGACGGTGTTGGCGACGTCGATGCCGACTCGAAGGCGGTTGTCGGTGGTGGAGAAGCGGTACTCGGCGGTGTTGAGTTCGATGTCGGCGTCGAAGATCTCGCCGGTCCGGGGCTGGAAGGTGACGCTGGTCAGGGCGAGGACGCCGCTGGAGTGGGGCCAGATGTCGTCGCGGAAGACGACGACGTTGACGTTGCTGCTGGGGTTGCTCTGGTTGTAGCGGACCTCGTCCTCGTTGGTGAAGCCGCCGAAGCTCACCTCAAGGTTGGTGCAGCTGGGCTCGGACCACTGCGCGAAGCTCTGCTGGATCGCCTCGAAGGCGGCGTCGTTGTCGGTGTCGCTCGTGCCGCTCTCGTTGATGTGGTAGACGATGCAGCGCTGGGGCCAGTAGACGGGCAGCGCGGTCTCTCCGGCCTCGCAGGCGTAGATGCCGGACTCATTGCAGGTCATCGTCTGCTTGTAGGCGAGGGCGGTCGAGGAGGGCGCGGCGATCGCGATCGCCAGGAGCGCGGCTGCGGGGAGGTAGGGCGTGGGGTGTCTCATGGGGTCACCTCCTGGGCGCGATCGAGGCGCGGCCCGAGGGCCTTGAAGTCTGTGGTGAAGTCATGGCCCGAGGGGTTGAGGTCGGCGTCGAGCCGCTCTCGGAGCGCGTCGGGGATGGGCCGCGCGCTGCGCTTGAGGTCGTGGGCGACCTCGCTCAGCAGCACGGCCAGCGGCAGGGCGTTGGACTCGGCGACCGCGGACGCGTCGATCAGGCGCATCATGCGCTCGCCGGAGGCGGTCTCCTCGAACACCGCGAGCGACAGGTTGTCGAGGTTGCGCACCGCCCACAGGCGCTCGTCGGGGCCAACCGCGAGGTGGTACTTGCCCTGGGCCATCCCGACGACGACCGGCGGCAGGTCCTCGGCGACCGTCTCAAGGAAGACGAGCGCCTGCTCGCCCACGCTGAATTGAGGCGTGCCGGGCACGAGCTGAGCCAGCTCATCGACGCGGCCGCCAAACTGTCGGACGGTCACCACCGCGCCGGTCTCCTGAAGTCCCTTGATGGGCAGCGCGACGCGCAGGTCGATCTCGGTGACGATCCGCCCGCGCTCCCAATACGAGCGCGTGGCCTCCACGCGCCCCATGACAATGGAGGACGCCGTGTCGCTCATCGCGGCGGTGTCCAGCTTGAGGACGATCGTCGCGCTCGCGGGGGAGGATGTCGCCAGTATGGCGCCAAACAGACCGATCGCGAGCAACCACGCGACGCGGTGTAGTAGGTTGGTCATGACACTTGAACTCAGCGTTGGGTTACTCCAGGTGCGCTCCTGCTCACACCCGATGAATCGTAGGGCTTCGAGTGACGGATGAAAAGGCGCGCTCAAAAGATCTTGCGGACGCGGCCCAGCTTGTCCATGAGGAACGGGGAGCCGTTGACCATCAGTTGGCCGTCGATCAGGCGAATCTCAAGCGTGTTGGGCGAGGTGTCCCAGTCGCTGGCCAATTCGGTGTAGTGGTCGGTGAGGGCGTGAATGGTCTGGTTGGTCGAGCCGATCCAGCGCCGCTCGTGGTCGAGGCTGTCTCGCTCGAACTCGCCGTCCACCAGCAGGTCGACCTGGGCGAGCAGGTCGCCGACGCCCGGCAGCTCGGCGTCGGCCTGGTCCTTGAGGTCGGCGAGCGTGTGACCGCTGAAGATCATCACGGTCAGCCCGTGGGCGCGGACGCGGCGCGCGAGCGCGGCGAGCGCCGGGGCCTGCGCGAACGGCTCGCCGCCGAGGAAGGTCACCCCTTCGATCCCTTCGTTCACGTGCGCGAGGGCGATCTCCTCGGCGAGCAGATCGACGTCCACCCAGTCCCGATCCTCGAAGACGAGCATCTCGGGGTTGCAGCACCCGGGGCAGCGCTTCGGGCAGCCCTGAACCCAGAGGGCGAAGCGCTTGCCGGGACCCTCGGCTTCGGTGCAGGGGATCCTCACCGCGACGTTGATCCGCTGTCCGGTGTCATCCAGCAGGGGGCTGGTCTTGTTCTTGGCCATATCGTCAACCGTCTCTGCGCCGTCTCTTCACCCAGGGCGTCCCAACCAGAGACGTCTCAACCGAGCGCGCGATTCCCGCTGGGCTGGAGGTGGTCACCCAGGCGCCGCGTGTCAATAGCGTCGGAGGCTCTCCATGACGGCGCGGGTGAAGGTGTGTTCGTAGTTCTTGATGCGCTTGCGGGGGTCGTCGGGGATCGACGCGAACAGGGTCGCGTAGTAGGTCTGGACCGGGAGCTTGACGAGGACGTGCATCACGGCCGGGCTGCGGCTCTTGTCGGTCCAGGTGTCCACGACCGCGGCTTCTTGAAGCGCGGCGACGGCGGCCTGATCGATGTCGTCGTGCATCTTGTACAGGTCGTAGGCCTCCGGGTCCACCGCGACGACCTCCTCGTAGTCGTCCTTGAGCGCCTTGACCAGCAGCTTCATCTCCAGCTCGATGTTGGTCACCCCACCCGCCAAGGCCGCCTCCTGGGCGACCTTCGGGCCTTGATCCGTGATGGGGGCCTCGCCGTGGCCGAAGAAGGCCTCCTCCGAAGGGAACTCGCCCTCGACCCAGCTCGGCGGGCCGCTCGGCTTGACCGGCGCGGTGGGCCGCGCGGCGGGCGGCGGGCCTCCGCAGGCCGTCAACAGGCCGATGAGCGTGATCCAGATGGCAATGTGTCGCATGGGGTCCGCCTGAGCTGGGGTCGCTGTTTCGTAGGCTCCACACGCGATGATGGTAAAGTCGACAGCGCCCCGTCAAGGGTCTATCTCTCAAGGTGGAGAGTTCGGGCCGGTGAGACGCACCGCCCGGTGGCAGCAGACAGGAGCAGACACCCCATGCGTGACGGCACACACCCAGGAGCCTGTCCAGCGACGCGCCCAGCGCCGAGGCGGCGCGCCGCGCTGTTGGTCGTGTGCCTCGTCGCGATGTTGGCGGCGCTGGCCGGTTGCGACAAGGCGGACGTGGACGCGGCGCAGGAGCGGATCGTGCAGCGCCACCGCGCCACGGCGGGCGGTCGGGTGGGGGTGCTGAGGGGGCTTGAGGTGAGCGACCGGGCGGTGGCGATCACCCGTCGGTTGGAGCGCCGCGGCCACCCCCACTGCGGTGGGCTGCCCCAGGGCCCGTTCCAGGCGTCGATCACCGTCGAGGCCGAGGTGCTGCTCGACGGTCACACGACCCCGTTCGCGCGCCTCGTCGAGGAGCGCACCGTGCGCCGCGACGCCGACGGCGACGTGCAGGTGGTCATCGAGGCGACGTTCGACGACCCCAGCGGGCGTCAGGGGGCGCAGCGGCGTGAGGAGCGCCTGGTCGGGGGGCGCCTCTACGTCAAGGAGCACAACCTCCCGTTTGTGTCCCACAAGGCGCACCACGGCACCCACGCCGCGGTGCTGGATCGGGCGATGGACGCCGTCCCGGCGATGATCGCGGTCGCGCGTCAGGGGTGGACCCTCAGCGAAGATGAGCCGCTCAAGCGCGTCTACACGGCCGAGCAGGGCCGCGAGGGGAGCGCCTTGAGCTGCGGCCTGACCTCGGCGGACGACGGCTGGTTGTACCGCATCCTGGAGCGCAGTACGCTGTCGCTGGCGGAGGTGACCTTGAGCCGCGGGACGCTCGGTTGGGGGCGTCGGTCGGTCTCGGGGCGGCTCCTGGTCGGTGATGAGGCCCGCACCTGGGTCGTTCGCGTGGACGTGGACGAGCAGGTGTCGCCCGCGACCGAACCGCTGTCCGTGGATGCCCCGGAGGAGGTCGCGTCGGTGCGGCGCGATCGCCCCTACCGGGACATCGAGCAGATCCTCAAAGAGCAGCTCGGCCTGTCTCGCCTGGACCCGGGTTGACGCGAGCGTGGGACGCGCCCGTGCGCTGCGATGATATGGAGAGAGCATGAAGGTCGTCGTCAAGATCGGCTCAGCCGTGTTGATGCGAGATGGCAGCAACCTCGACCGAGGGGCGTTCTGTCGCTTGGTGGATGAGCTGGCGGCGGTCGTCCATGAGGGGCACCAGCTCGTCGTGGTGACGAGCGGCGCGGTCGCCGCCGGTCGCCGTCAGCTCGGCCTCGCGAAGCGGCCGACCGGTGAGCGGAACATCCCCATCCTCCAGGCGCTGGCGGCCTTCGGGCAGTCGCGCCTGATCCAGCTCTACGACTCGGAGTTCAGCCACTACGACATCCACGTCGCGCAGCTGCTCCTGACGCGCGACGACTTCAACAACCGGCAGCGCTACCTCAACGCCCGCAACACCCTCACCGCGGTGCACAACTTCGGCGCCCTCCCGATCATCAACGAGAACGACACCGTCGCGACGGACGAGATCCGCTTCGGCGACAACGATCAGCTCGCGGCCCTCGTCGCCACCATGACAGGTTCGGATCTCCTCGTTCTGCTCTCCGACATCGACGGCCTCTACTCGGCGAACCCCCAGATCGACCCCGACGCGCGGCGCTTTGACGTGGTCCGCGCCATGGACGCCTCGCTCGACGACATGGTGGGCGACATCCACAGCGCGACCCGCGACGGCAGCGGCGGCATGCGGACGAAGCTGCTCGCCGCGCGGATCGCCGCGCGGGTGGGCATCCAGACCGTCATCGCCCCCGGCAAGCAACCCAACGTCGTCGCCGACGTGCTCGCGGGGCGTCAGGGGGTCGGGACCCGCTTCATGCCCGATCGGGACGCGGACAAGCTGGACGCCCGCAAGGCCTGGATCGGCCTCGGGGTTCAGCCCGCCGGGCGGTTGGTCTGCGATCCGGGCGCGGTCCGAGCGGTCTGTGAGCGCGGCAAGTCCCTGCTCCCCAGCGGCGTCCGCGCGGTGGAGGGCGACTTCACGGAGGGCGACGTCGTCGAACTCGTCACCGACGAGGGGCAGCCGTTCGCCCGTGGCCTCGTCGCCTACCCCTCGGTGGACGCGCAGCGGATCGTCGGTCTGCAGAGCGACGCCATCGAGGCCGAGCTGGGCTACAAGATCATCGACGCCCTGGTGCATCGAAATGATCTCATGATTCTAGGCTGAATCGCACAACAAAACGCAGTATCTCTGTTTTTATGGTGAGGTTGGCGAAGGCTACCTGACTTCCAGACCCATCAGCTCCCCGATCAGGACCTCGGCGGCGTAGCGGGCCGCGTCGCCCGGGGTCATGCCGGTGTGCGCGGCATACTTCAATACATGGGATACAAGGATTTCTTGTGGATGGGTGTCGCCGCGCGGCGTCGTTATCTCCCGCAGGAGCGGACCCCCGTGCTCGTCTTCATCGAGTTCGAAGGTCAGCCGTCCGCGGCGCAGCGTCGCGCTCAGGCGCTTGAGCGCGACGGTGGGGTCCAGCAGCGCGATCGCGCAGCAGGTGCCTGCGTCGATGGCGCGGCTCGCCTCCTGCTGCATCCACTGTATGTAGCGGCCTGGGATGGGGCCAGGCAGCGCGCGCGTGAGCCGCTCGGGTGGGGCATTGATCTCGGCGGCGAGCAGGCGGTCGAACGTGTCCCCAAGCTCACCTCGGGCCCACGCGAGCGCGTCCGCGCGGTCATCACCCATGAGCAGCCAGCACCCGGGCGCCGCCTCCTCCATGACCAGCTCACCTGAGCCCTGGTGCTCCTCCCACAGCAGGCGCCAGGCGTGCTTGACGGTGAAGACCCGACCGAACCGCTCAAAGATCGCGTCGTCGTCGAGCCGCTCCAACTTCTCGCTGCGTCGAGCCACGTCGTCTCGGCCCCAGATCGGGAGCGCCTGGGGGTCCAACGTGGTGCGGGGGTCGAGGACGTAATGGAGCCCCTCCGGCTCACCGAAACGACACGTGAAGAAGGCCTGAATGATCCCCTCGCCGTCAGGGAAGCCGAAGGTCCAGGCGCCTCGCGTCGTGTGGGTCGGGGTGACCGGGTCGCCGCAGTTGGAGCAGTCGTAGCCGAGCAGGTCAGGGGACGCCTGGATGTGCTGTTTGAAGCGAGGCAACGTCAGCGGGTGGTAGGGGAGGCCGTGGTAGAAGCGTTGGATTTCCGTGTATCCGCAGGTGCCGCACGAGGCTTCCAGATCGACGATGGCCATCACCCGAGGCCCACCCGGTCCGGCGGAGTAGTGGAATGTGAAGGTGTGGCTCATGGCCTGTGTGCGTGGGTTGGTTGCGGAGTGTCTCCTGCGGCACGCCGTGGGTCGAGGTGATACCTCCTGCTGTGTGCTTTGTATAGGGCAAACGATGA
The DNA here is from genome assembly GCA_002716585.1 of Myxococcales bacterium. Lineage (GTDB taxonomy): Bacteria > Myxococcota_A > Bradymonadia > Bradymonadales. The sequence continues at coordinate 61,240 of PBBL01000047.1, forward strand.
GGGGGACGTCGGCTCGCTCCGGTTGAACACAGGATGACCTGTTGTGTATACATGGTTTATTGTTTTATCTGGTGTGAATAGATTGACCATGGTTGTGCAGGATGGTTCTGGAGGCCGACAGGAGGGGGGCTCAGACCAACACGAGTTCATATCATGGTGAGGCAGGGGCGGGTCGGGTTCAACGAAGCGGACGTTTCGCTGGGGATACAATTGGCTTTTGCCTTCGCTGTATTTTGCTTGATGGTTTTGCGGGCAAGCGTTGATGGAGGCGATGGTTTGGGTTGAGGGGGCTTGTCCCCTGTGTGGCGGCCTGATATTTGCATCAGCTTGAAGTCGGGTCGTGTTGGTAGTTTCCTAACACACCACCCAACACCAGCTCGTGTTGAGGCGAGGTCTTCGCCTCACTCAGCGCCCGAGGTGCTCTGGCGTGCGGGGCGGTGGTATGGGGATGAGAGAACAACACACAAGAGCATATGGAGCCTGAGATATGAACAGTTCAGCCACCACAGCAGCCCGCGCGTGGCTCGCGCTGGGGTTCGTGCTGCTCTGCGGGGTGGGGTGCGGTGGCGAGGACACCAACGTCTCGCAGGGCGCCGTGGACAGCGACACCGGAGCGGACACCGGGGTGGCCGCTGACACGGCGACACCCGACACGCAGACCTCTCCAGCCGAAGACACGAGCGTCGCGCCGGACCTGCCGGTCATCGAAGAGGACACGGGCGCGACCGCGGACACCCGCGACCCGGAGACGTGTGGCCTGGAGGACGGGCTGGCGCCCAACCAGGACGCCGCTGACGCCCACGAGGCAGGCACCGACTTTCTTCAGGAGGGGCTCTACGTCTGCCCTGGCACGAGCGACTGGTTCAGCTTCGAGGCGACCGCCGGGCAGACGATCTTCGTCTACGCGGAGTTCGAGGCTGAGTTCGGCGATCTGGATCTCTACCTCTACCGCGCCGGTCAGGCCCGCGACCGTGAGAGCGCGCTCGCCGACTCCACTTCGCCGAACCAGTCCGAGTTCATCACCTTTGAGGTGGAGGAGGATGGCACCTACCTCGTCGAGATGACCAGCTTTGAGTTCGCCCAGAACCAGTACAGCATATTCATCAAGGTCGCCTGCGACGGCGACGCGGACTGCCCCGAGGGTCGCTCCTGCTTCCTGCGCGGCGGTTACTGCAACGGCGCTCAGGAGATCTCCTGTGGGATCGACGAGGGGTACGAGCCGAACGAGTCGATCTCACAGGCCACCGAGATCGACTTGACGACCAGCGACAACCAGCTGCTCGTCGATCTGTCGATCTGCCCTGATGATACAGATTATTATGCGATCAACCTGGGCGAGCCCTCCTCGTTGGAGATCACGCTCACGGGGGACGAGGTGGATCTGTTCCTCTTTGACGTGGACGGTCAGTTCATCGCCAACGCGTCGGAGCCGGTGGACGGTGAGCGGGTGTTGATGGCGCGGTTCCTGGATCTGGGGACCTACATCGTCCTGGTGGATCAACTCGAGGAGGCCGAGCCGACGACCTACTCGATGCGCCTCACGCGCTTCGATGAGCTGTGCGAGAGCGATCTGGACTGCGTCGGGGTCAGCGGTCGTGAGTTCTGCGACGACGCGGGGGCCTGTGAGGGGATCGCCGGAGATGGGCGCCAGGGGTTGGGCGAGCCGTGCGACGACGACTCGGACTGCGATGAGCTGGCCGCCGGGTGTTACGAGGGGACGCAGGGCTCGGGGGACAACCTCTGCACGGTGCTGTGTGAGGAGGACCGGGACTGCGCCGCGGGGTTGGGGGAGGACTCCTACTGCCTGGAGATCGATCGGTTCCGGGGGACGTCGATCTGCGTCAACCCGTGCGAGGATGACTTCGACTGCTCCTTCTCCTTCTTCTGTGGTGAGCTGGGTCGGTGTGAGTCGCGCGCCTGTGCGCTCGACGGAGACTGTCGCCCGACGGACGCCTGCGTTCACAGCGACGAGACGCAGCGCGGGGCGTTGTGCCTCGATTACGACACCTACCAGTCTCACACGTGTGGGGTCGGTGAGGCGCCGGACGATGGCCAGAACGGGTCGTCGGGTCGGGCGGCGCTGTTGGAGCTGTCGGACGGAGAGGCTGAGTACGCGGGCTTGATGAGCTGCCCTGATGACGAGGACTGGTACGTGGTGGAGCTGACCGAGGACAGCCAGCTGTTGGGTGTCAGCTTGTCGTTCACGTCCGGGGCCGACATGGACATCTACCTGTACGATGGGTCGGGCCGCCTCGTGGACCAGAGCATCACATCGGACGAGAACCCGGAAGAGGTGAGCGGTCGCTATCTGGCGGCAGGTCGCTATTTCCTGCGGGTCAACCATTTTCCAACAAACGAAGGACCTCAGGAGACGACCTACAGCCTCAACTTGATCGGAGAGGTGGAAGACTGTCGAGATGACGCGTCTGTCTGCAATGGCACGAGCCCGCTTCGTATTGAGTGCTCCGATGAAGCGGGCGCTTGCCTCAACTTCGAGGGGAACGGCGCTGTTGAGCTTGGAGGTGTTTGCGACAGCAGCGATGATTGTGTGGAATCCGCAGACTTCTGCTGGGTGTTCCAGGGAGGTGGGGTAAATAATATCTGCACGCATTTCTGCAACAGAGGGTCGGAGTGTGCTGACGTGCCTGACACGGAGTGTGTGCAGATTCAGCGGGGGATCGGCGCGTGCCTGAGCCCGTGACGGTGTGTTGAGATGAGGAGACGGGTTGCGCCTGTGGTGCAGGCGTGACTAAGACAGTGGGAGCCTTGGGGCGTCGCTTGACGCTCAGGGCTCCCATTGTAGCTTCTTGGCCAGGGTGAAGGCTCACCACCTGAGGTCGAGGTGTGGCAGCGAGAGAGAGCGGAGAGCATGATCACAGTCCATACACTGGGTACAGGGTCGGGGAAGCCGACGCCTGAGCGCAACGTCTCATGCACGGCGGTGTTCCGCGAGGGTGAGCTGGTGTTGTTTGATTGCGGGGAGGGGACCCAGACCCAGATCGCCCGCTCGCAGTTGAGGCCGGGGGTGATCCAGGTGATCTGCATCACCCACTTCCACGGCGATCACATCAACGGGCTGCCGGGGTTGTTGGGCACGTTGCAGCTCAACCAGCGGACCGAGCCGCTGACGGTGATTGGCCCGAAGGGGTTGAAGCAGTACCTCCAGACGCTGAGTCGGTTGAACATCCTGGGCGTGGGGTATGGGTTGAACCTGATCGAGGTGACGGAGCCGGGGGTGGTCTACGAAGGCAACGGGTACGCGATCGCGACGGAGCGGTTGCGCCACCGGGTGCCGTGTTGGGGGTACCGCATGTTCGAGCCGCCGCGGCCGGGGAAGTTCAACCTGGAGCAGGCGAGGGCGCTGGGTGTGCCCGCGGGTCCGATGTTCGGCCGCTTGCAGCGCGGCGAGGCGGTGACGTTGGAGGGGGGCGAGCAGATCCAGCCGGAGGACGTGTTGGGTCCGGCGCGTCCGGGGTTGGCGTTGGCGTATTGCTGCGACACGCAGCCGTGCGATGGCGCGGTGAGGCTCGCGGGGGGCGCGGATCTGTTGATCCACGAGGGGACGTATGGTCCCGGCGAGGAGAAGCTGGCGCATGCGCGAGGACACTCGACGATGCTTGACGCCGCGCGCACAGCGCGTGATGCTGGAGTGCGCGAGTTGATCATCACGCACATCTCGCAGAAGTACACGCGGATCGAGGGGTTCGCGAAGAAGGTGCGCGAGGTGTTCCCGCAAGCGCACTTTGCGCGTGATCTGAACGTGTTCGAGCTCAAGTACAACGCCTGAGCGTGCCCGATGAGGAGGGTGATTCCCGTTCAGCGGGGGAGCGTTATTGCGCTGGGGCGACTCTTGTGTTAGTTTGCAGTCATCTTAAGGTAGGGCCACACCGAGTATTACGCTGTCTTGGTTGGCCTCGAGCGAGGTTTCGCCCAAGAGGCCCCGCGGGTCTCGAGGCGTCCATCAGCATGCCTGGATCCATGCTCCCGAGATCGCGTGTTCGGACAGCCTACCTGTCGTGCATCGCGCTTCTGACGGTTGTGGCCGTAGGAGGTTGGGCAACTGGTTGTTGTGGATCGGATGATTGGCAGTCTCACACGTTTGAGGCGGCCGGGTTGTCCTTCTCCGTACCAGCCAGTTGGTCCATCACGTACCGCCTTGACAGTCAAGAGCCGAAGTCCATCGAGATGAGCGACCACCACGCCTCCGATGACTCGCACGGTGAACAAGAGCACCATGGCGGTTCGCACGGCTCTGTCCAGGAGCCGGAGGTGGATCCGCGGACGACCCCCATCAAAGATTCGGCCATCCTGACCGCGCTGCCTGTCCTTGAAGACGCGGCGCTGGTCATCATCGCCCCACAGATTGAGCGCTCTCCCGAGTCCTTCGCCGACGAGATCAACATCCTCGTCCCCCTTGATGGGGTGAAGTTCAGCGGTCGAAACCCGATCGCCTGGCAGCGCGGTGAGCTCAAGGGGTTGGTGTTTGATGGGACGGGGCGGATCACAAACAAGGGGCCGGAGGTGCACTTCAGCACGCTCATCCTCGACATGTCCGGTCGATCGGTCATCGTGACGCTCTACGCGGAGGAGGAGCGCAGCGAGGCGTACAGCGAGATCTTCAATCGGATCATGACCAGCCTCAAGCCGGTCCGCTCCAACACCCCACCCACCACACCAACAGCCCCCGTGACCCCCGATCCGATCGAGCATGCCGACGCGACCGGGTCGAGCCCCGGCTCTCCGCCAGGGGCAGGGGTCCGCGAGCCACGTCGGAGCGCCCGCGAGGCCGTCGATGAGGCGGTGCGCGAGGCGAGCGATCAGGCTGGAGGGTCCGCCGTGGAGCCTCCGGTCAGCTCCGACTCACCCGCGCCCGAGTCGGATGAGCTGGATCCTGATGAGCCCGGTGGGGACGAGCCTGGTGGGGACGCGCCCGGTGAAGGTGAGCCTGGTGAGGGTGAGGCGCCCTCGGTTGATGATGGGGCGCCCGCGCTCGGCGCAGGCGGCGCGGACGAGGTGCCTGATGAGGCTCCAGAGGGGGCCGCGGAGCCCCCCGAGGATGAGGCGCCCGACCCCGACGGCCCCACCGAGGGGGCCAACCAAGAGGAGCCCACCTCGCCTCCGTGACGACGCCCGACGTCGCCTGATGTACGATGGTGTATACAAAAGGCTTGACAGACGGGTTGGTGAAGCATTAGTGTACTGCGGTTCGACTCTGGGGGGTGTTGCTCCGCCCTTCTTGTGATCGAACGCTCCGATTCCCGATGACACGTTGCACAGCCACTTCGCCGAACCCTCCTCGTGAGGTGCCGTCGGTTGGGAGCCTGGCATGGGTCGAATCCCCGAAGACATCATCAACGAAATCCGCGATCGCGCTGACATGCTGCAGGTCGTCGGAGACTACGTGCAGCTCAAGAAGGCGGGCGCCAACTACAAGGCCTGTTGCCCCTTTCACAGCGAGAAGACGCCGAGCTTCAACGTCAACCCGGCGCAAGGGTTCTTCAAGTGCTTCGGGTGCGGTGAGGGTGGTAACATCTTCACATTCTTGATGAAGATCGAGGGCTGGTCCTTCCCGGAGGCGGTGCAGCACCTGGCCAAGCGCGTCGGCGTGGACGTGCCGGAGACGAGCGACGAGGAGTCGGAGGCGGCGCGCCGCAAGGCGCAGGCGAGGGCGCTCTACCATGACATCCTGGAGACGGCGAGGCGTTGGTACGAGCGCCAGCTGTGGCAGGGTGAGGACCCGGTGGGGCGCGATTACCTGGCGGAGCGCGGGATCGACGAGGAGACCGCGCGAGCCTTTGGCCTCGGGTACGCGCCGAACGCCTGGACCGAGGTGTTGAGCTACCTCGGCACCCGCAAGATCAACGCCGAGCTGGTCGAGCGGGCCGGGTTGGCGATCCGCGGCGGTCGGTCGGGGTTCTACGATCGGTTCCGGGGGCGGGTCATGTTCCCGGTGATCGACATCTGGGGCAAGACGCTGGCCTTTGGCGGCCGTCGCGTGTTCGACGACGACGAGAAGGCGGGGGCGAAGTACATCAACTCGCCCGAGACGCGCTTCTACCGCAAGGGCAGCGAGCTGTACGGGCTGGCGGCGACCAAGCAGGGGATCCGGAGCGCGGGTCATGCGGTGCTGGTCGAGGGCAACTTCGACGTCATCGCCTTGCATGCGCAGGGGATCCGCAACGCGGTGAGCCCGATGGGGACCGCGCTGACGGAGCGCCAGGTGAAGCTGCTGTCGCGCTACAGCAAGCACGTGTTCGTCGCCTTCGACGGCGACGACGCCGGGCGCGCGGCGGTGATCAAGTCGCTGCCCGCGCTGGTCCGGCAGGGCTTCGACGCGCGGGTCGTGGAGATGCCCCCCGGCGAGGACCCGGACAGCTTCGTGCGCGGTCGGGGAATGGAGGCCTGGGAGCGCGCGTTGGGGCAGGCGCGGCCGATCGTGGCCTACGCGCTGGACGAGGTCATGGGCCGCGTCGAGGGCGCGCCGATCGAGGTGCGGGTGCAGGCGCTGTCCGAGGCGGGTGAGCTGCTGGAGCACGTCACCGAGGAGATCGCCTGGCGTCATTACGCCCAGGAGGTGTCGCGGCGGCTGGAGATCCCGCTCAAGCAGCTCGGTGGCTACCTCAAGCACCCCGAGCGGTTGCGGGAGCAGGAGCGCCGCGAGCGGCAGGCGCGCCGTCAGCAGGTGGCCGCGGCGATGGGGCAGGATCCCGCGCCGCGACGCCCTGAGGCGAGGCCGGAGGCGCCCCGACGCCCCGAGGCGGGGCAGGAGCCGCAGGAGAGCGCGCGTCATGACGCGCCGCTGCCGGAGTTCCTGAGCGCCCCCGAGCTGAGGGTGCAGCCGAAGCCGCTGCCGATCGCAGAGGCCAGGCTCCTTCAGGTCTTGAGTGACCTGCCGGGGCGGTTGGTGGAATTTGTGGATGAGAACGGCTGTCGTCTTCTGAGCGATGAACGGCTCGTCGTCCTCATCGAGCGGGTCTATGCCCAGCACCTGGAGACCGAGCGGCCGCCCGAGTACGCGCGGCTCGCCGAGGAGTTCAGCCAGGAGCACGGCGACCCCGATCTGTTCAGTCAGGTCTCGGCCTTGTTGTGCGCCGAACGGCCCTACAACGACGAGACCATCGAGCGGACCTACTCCGAGATCGTGATCACCCTCCAGCTGGGGTGGCTCGAACAGGAGGAGCGGGCGCTGCTCGAAATCGAGAGGAGTGTGGTCCCTGGCAGTCAGGAGGAGATGGACGCCCTGATCCGCCGCCAGGAGACGATCAAGCTCCGCAGGGAGCTCGACTTGCAGTATCAGCGTAAGCGTCAACGCGCGACGGGGTGAAGGGGCGGCTCGCCCTGGTGTTCTGGAGGTGGGGTGTGGTATCGCGCGCTTCGCCACGCATCCAGGGCGCTTGCACCCTGCGCGCGTGGCCCTACGCGGGTCGCGCCCTGTCGAGCCGACGCTTGCGCTTCGATGTTGGCGTGTCTGGCTTGTGCGCGCTCGTCATGATGGTGATGTTCTAAGGAGAGGTTGATGACCGATCATCAAAGTACAGTAGAGATCCAGAAGCTCATCGACCGGGGTCGTGAGCAGGGCTACCTGACCTACGAAGAGGTCAACAACGCCCTGCCGCCTGAGTACAACTCGGGTGACGCCCTGGAAGACGTGATCGAGATGCTTCGCGATCATGACATCGACGTGCGTGACCAGTCTGGCGACGGCGACGGCGATGAGAGCGAAGGGCGCTCGTCGAACCGGTCGAGCCGCAAGAAGAAGTCCAAGGGCAGCGACTTTGATGACGGCTACGGCAAGACCAACGACCCCGTGCGCATGTACCTGCGCAAGATGGGCTCGGTCAGCCTCCTGACGCGCGAAGGCGAGGTGGAGATCGCCAAGCGCATCGAGCTGGGCGAGCTGATGGTCCTCGACGTGGTCCTCAGCTCGTCGATCGGCGTTCGGGAGATCATCATCCTCGGTGAGCGGCTGCGGAACAACAAGGTCAAGCTCAAGGACATCCTCCGGGCCCCCGAGTCCCACGCCAAGAAGAAGAACGACAAGGAAGACAAGGTCGAGCCGGAGGACACCACCGAGCAGCGCACCGAGGTGCTGCTCGAGACCATCAGCGCGATCAAGGAGCTGGAGCGGCAGAACCGCCAGCTCACCGAGCAGATCATCACCACCCGCGGCATGCCGGTGGTCGAGCGCAAGAAGCTGCACGAGCAGATCAAGGCCAACCGCAGCGACCTCTTCGACCACATGAAGTCGATCCGTCTCACCAAAAAAGAGACGGACAAGATGGTGTCGAAGATCAAGAACATGGTCCAGCGCGTGGACCGCGCCGAGAACGACATCAAGAAGCTCGAGCGCAAGGCTGGCAACAGCTACAAGACCGTCAAGCAGGTCGTGCGCGGGACGCGCAAGGACCCCGACGCCTACAGCACCCTCTGCCGCGAGAACCGGATCCGCCGGATGAGCCGCGAGCGCCTGTTCAGCATCGAGAACGAGATGCGCCAGTGCCGTCGGCAGATCCGCAAGATCGAGCTGGAGTCCAACCTCTCGCTCGACGATCTGCGCAAGCTCCACCAGTCGATCATCAAGGGCGAGAAGATCAGCGAGCGCGCCAAGGCCGAGCTGGTCGAGGCCAACCTCCGCCTCGTGGTCAGCATCGCGAAGAAGTACACCAACCGCGGCCTCCAGTTCCTGGACCTCATCCAGGAGGGCAACATCGGCCTCATGAAGGCCGTCGATAAGTTCGAGTACCGCCGCGGCTACAAGTTCTCGACCTACGCCACCTGGTGGATCCGGCAGGCGATCACCCGCGCCATCGCCGACCAGGCCCGCACCATCCGTATCCCGGTGCACATGATCGAGACGATCAACAAGCTCATCCGCACCAGCCGCTACCTCGTGCAGGAGCTGGGCCGCGAGCCCACCCCCGAGGAGATCGCCGAGAAGATGGAGCTGCCGGTCGAGAAGGTCCGCAAGGTCCTCAAGATCGCCAAGGAGCCCATCAGCCTCGAGACCCCCATCGGTGAGGAGGAGGACAGCCACCTGGGCGACTTCATCGAGGACAAGAGCGCCGTCAACCCCTCGGACGCGGTCATCGACCACAACCTCTCGGTCCAGACCCGCAAGGTGCTCGCCACCCTCACCCCCCGCGAGGAGAAGGTGCTGCGGATGCGCTTTGGCATCGGCGAGAAGTCGGATCACACCCTTGAGGAGGTCGGTCAGGACTTCGACGTCACCCGCGAGAGGATCCGCCAGATCGAGGCCAAGGCGCTGCGCAAGCTGCGCCACCCGAGCCGCTCCAAGCAGCTCAAGAGCTTCATCGAGAACTGATCCGGGCCCTGAACCCCGAGTTCAAACGCAGAAGGCCCCTGGCGAGTCGCCAGGGGCCTTCTGCGTTTGCGCCTGGGCGTCGCGGCTCAGCGCGCGAAGTCCACGGCGCGGGTCTCGCGGATCACGCAGACCTTGATCTGACCGGGGTAGACCAGCTCCTCCTCGATCTTGCGGGCGATGTCCTTGCTGAGCATGTGGGCCTGCTCGTCGGAGACGCGGCCGTGCTCGACCATGACGCGGATCTCGCGCCCGGCCTGGATGGCGTAGGACTTCTCCACGCCGTCGAAGTTGCTGGAGATGCGCTCTAGGTCCTCAAGGCGCTGGACGTAGTTCTGGAGCACCTCGCGGCGGGCGCCGGGGCGGGCGCCTGAGAGGGCGTCGCCGGCCATGACGAGGTGGGCGTAGACCGACTTTGGCGGCACGTCCTCGTGGTGCGCCGCCACCGCGTTCACCACGATGGGATCCTCGCCGTACTTCTTGCAGAAGTCGCCGCCGATCAGGGCGTGGCTGCCCTCCATCTCGTGGGTGAGCGCCTTGCCGATGTCGTGCAGGAGCCCGGCGCGGCGTGCCTTCTTGACGTTGAGCCCCAGCTCGCTGGCCATCATGCCGCACAGGAAGCCGACCTCGATGGAGTGGCCCCACATGTTCTGCCCGTAGCTCGTCCGGTAGCGGAGCCGCCCGATGAGCTTGAGCAGCTCGCCGTGGATGCCGTGCAGGCCCAGCTCGAAGGCCGCCTGCTCGCCCGCCTCCTTGATGATCTGATCGACCTCCTGCGAGGTCTTCTGGACCACCTCCTCGATCCGGCTCGGGTGGATCCGGCCGTCGGCGATCAGGCGCTCCAGCGCGATCCGCGCCACCTCGCGGCGCACCGGGTCGAAGCCGGAGAGGATCACCGCCTCGGGGGTGTCGTCGATGATCAGGTTGATGCCCGTCGCGGCCTCCAGGGCGCGGATGTTGCGGCCCTCGCGGCCGATGATCCGCCCCTTCATCTCGTCGGTGGGCAGCTGCACGACCGAGACGCACTGCTCGGTGACGTACTCACCGGCGTAACGCTGTATGGCGATGCCGATCACCTTCTTGGCGCGGCGGTCGGCCTCGGCGATCGCCTCCTCCTCAATGTTCTTGATCATGCGCGCGGCCTCGACCTTGGCCTCGCCGGTCATGCGCTCGATGATGTTCTGCTTGGCCTCGTCCTGGCTCATCCGAGCGACGCGGCTGATGTCGCTCTCGACCTTGTCGAGCTTCTCGGTGAGGTCTTTTTCGAGGTTGTCGAGCTTCTGGTCGCGCGCCTTGATCTTCTCGTCGCGGCGGCTCAGCTCCTGGTCGCGCTGATCGTAGGTGGAGGCGCGCTTGTCGAGGTTGGCCTCGCGCTTGTCGAGCGCCTCCTCCTTCTTGTTGAGCTTCTCCTCGCGGGTCCGAGAGGCGATCCTCGACCTTCTGAAGCTCGTTGCGGCGAGCCTGGGTGTCCTTCTCGGCGGTCTCGCGGGCGTCCTGGACGATCGCCTTGGCCTCGGCCTTCGCCTCGCCCTCGGCCTTCGCCTTGAGGGCGGCGCTCTCGTTGCGGGCCTCATCCAGGATCACCTTGGCCTCGCGCTCGGCCTCTTCGCGCTCGGTGCGGTTGGTCTCACGCGCCTTGCGCTCGCCGATCAGGTAGCCGACGACGGCCCCGATCAGGAGCGCAAAGAGCGCTGCGATGTATGGTGTCAAGGTCCTTCTCCTTACTGCATCAGGGGCCACCTCGCGCGGCGCGGTCGACGCGGACCAGCTCCGAGGGGGTGACCACCGTGTGGACGGGTTGATCGTGTGGGTCGGTCGGGAGCCGCTCCAGGAGCTGGCTGTCGAACCCGACGCCCACGGTAAAGACCCGCGCGCCGACGCGCGCGAGGAATCGGTCGTAGAAGCCGCCGCCGTATCCCAGCCGCCGCCCCTGACGGTCGAAGCCGAGCCCGGGCAGGACGATCAGGTCGAGCTGCTCCGGGGCGATCTCGGCGCCAGACGGCTCAAGGATACCATATGCGCCCGCGATCATCGTCCTGGCGATCGCGTCTCGCGCGGCGGGTTGGCCGGGTTGTGGCTGAAGCCCCGCAGGGGCGAGGTGGAAGCGCATGCTTCGCGCGGTCGGGTTGGAGTGGGGCCAGGCAAACCGGACCCCTCGGGCCGCCGGGAGATCCACGACGCCGTTGGGATCCAGCTCGCCGCGCGTGGGCCAGTAGAGGCCGACGGTGGTCGCGGCGGTGAACTCGGGCAGCGTCGCGAGCTGGAGGCACACCCGGGCGCTCGCGCGCGCCACGGCGTCGCGGTCGGGGTCGGCGCGCTGGGCGCGGAGGCTGGCGCGCAGCCGGGCCTTGGCGGCGGTGCTGGGGGGCTGGTCGGGTGGTGCCTCGTCCATGTCGTCAGGACGATGAGCGCAGCTCAGCGTCGAGCATGTTGACGATCCGGCTGGTGCGCGAGCTCAGCTCCTGCTGGAGGTCGGCGAGGTTGATCTGCTCCTCGCGCAGATCCTCGGCGAACTGGAGCGCGACGAGCAGGTAGACCTGCTGTATGGGGATGTGGGGCGCCGCCTCGCGGAGCGCGTCGACGCGGGCGGTGACCTCCTCGGCGAGCGCGTTGAGGCTCGCTTCATCGCGGTCGGTGCGGAGGCTGAGGCGTTCACCGCCAATATCGAGGGTCACCTTGCGGGTGAGGCTTCGCATGAATCGTCCTGAGCCGGGGGTGCTGGATGCGGAGGGGTCCGCGGGAGGCGACCCCTCTGAGATTGAAGGAGAGCATATGTGTCGGGGAGATACGGCGTCAAGCTGGAGGTGGCGCGACGCGACGAGGCCCCTCTCGCGAGCGCGAGAGGGGCCTCATCGTGAGAGCCTGGGACAGCTCTCAGGTGCTCGGTCGGGCGGTGATCAGGCCGCTTCGAGCAGGGCGGCGAAGCCCATGCCGCCGCCGATGCACATCGTGACGATGGCGTAGCGGCCGCCGGTGCGCTTGAGCTGGCGCAGGGCGGTGGCGACGAGGCGGGCGCCGGTGGTGCCGAGCGGGTGGCCGAGGGCGATGGCGCCGCCGTTGGGGTTGACCTTGGCGGGGTCGAGGCCCAGCTCACGGATGCAGTAGAGGGCCTGGCTGGCGAACGCCTCGTTGAGCTCCACGACGTCGATGTCCTCGACGGTGAGGTTGGCCTTTTCGAGGAGCTTGCGGACCGCGGGGACGGGGCCGGTGCCCATGATGTCCGGGTCCACGCCCGCGACGGCGTAGGTGCGGAAGTAGCCGAGGGGCTCCAGGTCGTGGGCCTCGGCGAACTCCTTGCTGGTGACCAGCGCGACGGAGGCGCCGTCCGTCAGGGGGCTGGCGTTACCGGCGGTGACGGTCCCCTTGGGGTTGAAGGCCGGGCGGAGCTTGGCGAGCTTGTCGACGGTGGTGCCGGGGCGGGGGCACTCGTCGCGGGTGACGGTGATCTCCTGGGCGCCGCCGTCGCCGTAGACGACGGTCTCGACGGGGACGATCTCGTCGGCGAACAGGTTCTTCTCCCAGGCCTCGATGGCGCGGCGTTGGGACTCGGCGGCGAAGGCGTCCTGGTCCTCGCGGGAGACCTCGAAGCGGGCCGCGACGTTCTCCGCGGTGGTGCCCATGGGGGTGTAGGTCTCGGGGTAGTCGACCATGAGCTGGGGGTTGGCCGAGGGCTTGTTGCCGCCCATCGGGATCAGGCTCATGGTCTCGGTGCCGCCCGCGAGCGCGGCGTCGATGCCGCCGTTGGCGATCCGGTCGGCGGCGATGGCGATGGTCTGGACGCCGCTGGAGCAGAAGCGGTTGACGGTCATGCCGGGGACGGAGGCGGGCAGGCCGGCCATGAGGGAGCTGATGCGGGCGACGTTCATGCCCTGCTCGGCCTCGGGCATGGCGCAGCCCATCACCACGTCCTCGATCTCCGCCGGGTCCACGCCCGGGTTGCGCTCCATGATCGCCTTGATCACCTCGGCGCCGAGGGTGTCGGGGCGGGTGTTGCGGAAGGAGCCCTTGTGGGCGCGGGTGAACGCGGTGCGAATGGCGTCGACGATAACAACTTCGTGGGTCATGTCTGACTCCGTATGTGTGTGGCCCGCGCCTCGTGGCGAGGCGCGGGCTTGAGTTCCTGGCAGAGGGCGATCAGTTGCGCAGCGGCTTGTTGTTCATGACCATGTACTGCATGCGCTCCTGGGTCTTGGGCTCACCGCACAGGCTGATGAACGCCTCGCACTCGAGTTCGAGCAGGTGGTCCTCGGTGACGAGGTTGTTGAGCGAGGTCTGCCCGCCGGTGAGGACGCTGGCGAGCTTGGAGCCGATGAGGCGGTCGTGCGCGCTGATCTGGTTGTCCTGCATCATGCTCCACAGGAGCATGTCGATGGTGGCGAACCCGTTGGGCCCGGGCAGGCGGAACTTGGACGGGCGCGGCGGGGTGAACCCGGCGTTGTACATGCCGAGGGCCCGCTGCTTGGCGGCGTGGAGCAGGTGGTCACGGTTGAGGGTGATCCCGTCGGTGTCGCGCAGGAAGCCCGCCTCGCGGGCCTTGACGGCGCCCTCGGCGACCTGACCCATGCCGATGCTCATGAAGACGTTCTTGATGAACGGGGTGGGGTCGAAGTCGCGGTTGGTGGAGAGCCTGGGGGTGTACCAGCGCTTGAGCAGGTTGAGGTTGCCCGCGCCGCCAGGGATGAGGCCGACGCCAACCTCAACGAGGCCGATGTACAGCTCCGCCCAGGCCTCGACGGCGTTCCCGGCGAGGACCAGCTCGGCGCCGCCGCCGAGGGCGAGGCCGCTGGGGGCGACCACGACCGGCTTGCTGCTGTAGCGCAGGCGCTGGTTGAGCTGCTGGAAGCCGGTGACCATCTCGCGCAGCTTGTCCCACTGCTTCTGGGCGGAGTACATGCCGACCAGGACGAGGTTGGCGCCCGCGGAGAAGGCGCGCTCGCCGTCGTGGTAGAGGACGAGGCCCTTGTAGTTGCTCTCCAGCTCGTCGAGGGCCTGGGAGGCGATCGTGGCCAGCGCGTCGTCGATGGGATTGAGGTCGGGGTTGAGGGCGCTGTGCATCTCGAAGCAGAGGATCCCGTCGCCGATGTCCCACAGGGTGGCGCTGTCGTTGCCGAGGACCTTGTTGGCGGCCTGGGTCTGCTTGAGGTAGCCGAGCGAGTACTGCTTCTCGCCGCGGGGGACCGGCTTGTAGCCCTTCGACTCGACGTCGTAGTAGGTGGGCTCGCCGCCCTCGGTGGCGCTGTAGAAGCTGTCGTGGCCGGTCTCCAGCATCTCGACGACCCAGCCGGGGACGTCGATGCCCGCCTCCTTCATCTTGGAGGCGGCGTCGGCGACCCCGAGGCCGTCCCAGGTCTCGAAGGGGCCGAGATCCCAGTTGAAGCCCCAGCGCATGGCGCGGTCGATGTTCACGACGTCGTCGGCGATCTCCCCGAGGCACTGGGCCGAGTAGGCGAGGGACGCGTAGGTGACCTTGCGGGCCAGCTCCGAGGCGCGGTCGTCGCCGTCGAGGACGGTCTTGACGCGCTTGGCCACGTCGCGGACCTTCTTCGCCGCGCCGAGGCTGGCGAAGCGGGGCCTGTCCTGCTCCTCGTACTCCATGGTGTCGAGGTTGAGCGCGAGGATCGCCCGCTTGCCGTTCACCTTGGTCTTCTTGTAGAAGCCCTGCCCGGTCTTGCCGCCGAGCCAGCGGTTCTCGACCATGGTGTTGAGGAAGTCGGGCGACTTGAAGACGTCGCGCTCGGGGTCGTCGGTGAGGGTGTCGTAGCAGTTCTTGGCGACGTGGGTGAAGGTGTCGAGGCCGACCAGGTCCGCCGTGCGGAACACCGCCGACTTCGGGCGACCGGTGGCCGGGCCGAAGATCTTGTCCACCTCGGTGACCGTGTAGCCGCCCGCGCGCATCTCCTCAAGGGTCTTCATCATGCCGTAGACGCCGATGCGGTTGGCGATGAAGTTCGTCGTGTCCTTGCCGTAGACGATCCCCTTGCCGAGCACCTCGCTGCCGAAGCTCGCCAGGAGGTCCATGACCCACGCCTCGGTCTCGTCGCCCGGGACCAGCTCCAGGAGCTTCATGTAGCGGACCGGGTTGAAGAAGTGCGTCACCAGGAAGTGCTTGCGGAAGTCGTCGCTCCGCCCCTCCAGCATACCGGCGATCGACAGCCCCGAGGTGTTGGAGCTGATGATCGACCCGGCCCGCCGGTGCTTCTCGATCTTCGTGAACAGGTCCTGCTTGATCGCCATGTTCTCAGGCGCCACCTCCACGACCCAGTCGCAGTCCGCGATCTTGTGCAGATCGTCGGTGATGTTGCCGATCTCGATCAGCTCCAGGTCCTTGGTGGTGAACAGCGCCGCGGGCTTGCTCTTCTTGAGCTTTTCCAGCGCCCCCAGCGTGAACCGGTTGCGGAACTTCGGGTCCGACGTGTCCACCCCCTCCTCCGGGTTGGGGGGGATGATATCGAGCATCAGGCAGGGGATACCAGCGTTGGCGAGGTGTGCTGCGATCCCCGACCCCATGACGCCTGCCCCGAGGACAGCGGCTTTGCGAATGCGATCGATCATGGTGACTCCCTGTTCGCGTGGTGTAGGTTGGACCCCGTCACGTTCGGAGTCGAACCGTTCAGAATGAAAACTGAGTCAGAATTCAGTGTGCCGCCGGGTGAGGCCATCGGGTTGTGATGAGGGCCTGGAACAGACGGCGCTTCGCTTGCGCGAAGTCATATCGCGTCCCGGGCCCTCACTTCAAGAGCGATTGGACGGATACCCTCTTTATGTATGCACGCGACGTCGCTTGAGAAGGATCCAGACCCCGGAAATTCCCACCGCCCCGATCAGCGCGGCGATGATCCACCCCCACGGAGGCCCCTCCTCGTCCTCGGGAGGTTCCGGGGTCTCCTGGTTGAAGATGGCCCGGAGCGGGGCGTAGGTGTCGATCCCGGTGGAGAGCCAGAGGTGATCGCCGACCGCGTTGCGTGTCCACGTGAGCGCGTGAGGCGGCGGGAACGGCCGCCCGGTCGGGTTCCGCGCGAGGTAGGGGACCGCGCGCACGCCGCTCGATGGAGGCAGCGACCCGGAGAGCACCGACGACGGCAGCGTCAGCACGCGGGCCAGCGGCCGGAACCGCTCCGCGTCCAGCGGGCCGCCCCCTGCGGTCTGAGGCTCGCCGATCGCCACGCACGCCAGCCCGTCGCGCGGGGTTGAGGACAGCGCGTGGCAGGTGATCTCCAGCTCCATCTCCGGCCCGAGCTTGAGCTGACGGCCCTCCACGTCGAGCGCCTGGAGGCGCTGGTTCGTGCTCGCGATCCAGATCCGATCGCCGACGCGGGCCGCCGTCTCAGGGATGACGCCGGGCGGCAGCGCCACGCGGCGCCACCCCCGAGGCTCGGCGAACATCCACGCCTCGCCGCCCGCGTCGCTGCCCAGCTCGCTGTGAAGCAGGAGCATCAGCCCGGGCGGCCCGTCCTGGAGCGGCACGCCGAGCATCGCCACCACCCGGATCGGGGGGGTCATCGGCAGCGCCACCCTCGCCCACCCCTGCTCGCCTCGGTAGAAGACGCCCTCTCCGTCCACCAGCGCGTAGCCCCGGTCGGTCAGCTTCCCCTCGTGTTCGACCAGATCGACCGGCGCCACGATGGAGACCGGGCGCTGAGGCCGCGAGACCGGGATGGGGCGCTTCAGCTGCCCGAAGGTCGCCTTGATGTCGACCGCTCGCCGCATCGGATCGGTCGGATCCGGTATGGGCAGCTCCTCGGCCTCCGGTCCGGTCTGCTGGCCACGGATGATGACGTGGCCCCAGTAGCTCCCGGTCCAGATCTGGCCCCGATCCTCGGGTGTGGCGGGCACGACGCCGATGGAGCGCGTCGGCAGGTAGGAGTTCTGGATCCAGAGCGCCCCGCTGCTCGTGAACACCCCGGCGGGTCCGACCGCCATGACCGTGTCCTGGCTGGTCGGGTCGGTCGCCATGCTGTGGATGGGCTGGGCGGCGAGCGCCACGTTGGCCTGATCGAAGCCGAGCGAGCCGGAGGTGCTCAGGTAGGCGCCGCGCCGCTCGGTCAAGAGCCAGACCTCGGCGCCGTCGCCCGAGCCGAAGGCGTAGCTCTCCAGATCGACGAACCCGCCCGCCGCGTCGATGTCTGGCGTGACGTCGGTCCAGGTGCTCCCCGCGTCGTCGGACTTGAACAGCCGCCCGCCGTCTGCGCGGGTCTGCGGCCCGGCGATGTTGAGCAGCGCCTGGGTCCCCACCAGGATCCGAACCCCGGCTGGGGCGTCGCGATGCGGGAACGCCGTCGCGGACGCCATGTGGCTGATCACCTCGCCGGGGCGCGTCGTCTCCAGGTGGCTGTCGCGGACGTTGAAGCTCAAGCCTCCGTCGGTCGAGACGCACAGGGTGCGGGCGCCGATCGCGATCATCATGGGCGGCTCGCCCTCACCGGCCCAGGTCTGGACCTCCATCATCCCGGTGGCGTCCCAGCAGCCTTCGCGGACCTCCTCCGGGCTGCTCTCCAGCAGCGTCGCCCAGGACAGCTCGTCGAACGAGAGGCCGCTCGACTCCTCGATCAAGCGGATGAAGCGCTGCACCTGGTAGCGCCCGCTGCCGAAGGCGATGGAGGTCATCAGCCCTTCATAGCGCCAGGACGCTCCGAACCCCGCGCGGCTTTGCCGGATCAGCGCGCTCCGCCCGGAGAGGTCGGCGCGTTGCCAGCTCACCGTCCCCGGCTTGACCCACCACAGGCGGCTCTGCTCAAGCGACCGGGAGCGCTCCGGGTCGGAGCGGAGCAGCGCGATCGGCGAGGTCTGGGCGGGGCCGCGGGCGATCGAGAGTCGCGACGCGGCCTCGAAGGGGAGGGCGCCGCTGCTCGTGTCGCGCGACGGTGAGATCGACTTCCAGGGGCCTCCGTCGAGCGGGGCGCGGTAGATGAACCCCCGCTCGGACATCAGGTAGGCGTACCGCTCGCCCATGAGCAGCTCCACGCTCATGGGCGGGTAGAGCTCGCGCTCGCCGATGAGGTGCGCCATGTCGACCCGCATCGGGACGGGCGGGGTGGTGACGTCCGCGGGGGCGAGCACGGGGGTGCGCTCCCAGAAGCGCTGCTTCCGATCGTAGGCGAAGAGGCCAGTCTCGGTCAGCGCGTAGACCGTCGGGGGCTCCCCGGGGCCGTAGGCGATGTCGACCACCATGCCGCCCGTGGGGCCGTGCGTGGAGAGGGTGTGCACGGCGCGGCGCGCGTCGTCCTCCAGGAGCAGCCTCCCCGGGCTGACGTCCAGGCCGACGTCCTGCGCCTGGGCCGGTGCGCCCATGAGCCCCAACAGCGCGATGAGCCACGCCACGCAGGGGGCGGCCCGGGAGGGGCGAGTGTGAGGAGAGCTGGGCATGTGCGGGCGTCGTTGAGGTTGACGGTGCCCCCAGGCAGGCCACCGTCGGGCGCCTGTTTCAAAGGGGTGAGGCTGCTGACCGCGCTGTCACGCCAGCGTGTGTGCTAGGATGACGAGCGCGGACCATCATACCCGGCAGGAGGCTCGGGGTGAAGCCCCGTTTGGGGCGCTGAGGCGATCGAGCGGCGTGGTTCGTATCATGAAGTGGGTTCCGAGTGACGATGCACGATACGGGTGTCAGCTCAGGCGCCCCCTGACGACGAGGTGACCGTGAGAGAGCGTACAGAGCGGCTGGGGTGGGGAGGTCGGTGGCTGGCGTGTTGCCTCACGGCGTCCGCGCTGGGGGTGATGGGGCTGGTGGGGGCCGCGGAGCGCGCGCAGGCGTGTGAGCCGCCGTTCACGGGGTGGTTTGTCGATGACGTGGTGTTCGCCGGGGAGTCGGCGGCGCCGGTCAACGGCGCCGTCGCGGTGCGGCTGCAATACGTCGAGGGCTACACGAGCGCCGCCTCCTGGCCCGACGAGGAGACGGTCCGTGAGACGGTGTCGCTTGAGCTGACCCGAGACGGTGATGAGGTGGTCGAGGGACAGCTCGTCATCGATCGGATCAGCCGTGAGGCGCGGTTTGTCGCCGATCGCCTCCTGGCCGAGGGGATCACCTACACGCTCCGGGTGACGCTGCGGAACTCCCTCTTTGAGGATGGGACCGGGGACTACGAGGAGAGCTACGCGTTCACGACCGGAGACGGCCTCGATGAGGCGCCGCCAGCCTTCTCCGGGTTGCAGACGCTGGAGGTCACCGAGCATGCCCAGGCGGTGCAGGCGTGCTGTGAGGCGCCCGAGGAGCAGTGCCCGTGCAGCCCGTCGTGTCAGTGGTGCTGGACCGTGGATTGGGAGTACCGCCCGAAGGTCCGCCTCACCTGGCGGCCTGTCGAGGATGAGTACGGTTACCAGACGGTCAACTATCTCTTGTATGCGCTCGACGACGCGGACGCCGAGCCCGGTCCGGAGCCTGACCTCGTCTTCCGCGGCGACGAGCGCGACACGATCGCGCTCGTCATGCGCCCCGACGACCCGGCGCCCTGGTGCTTCATGATGGTCGCGCAGGACATCTACGGCCGCGTCGTTCAGTCCGGCACCGTCCTGTGCGGTGACCAGGACGACCTCGTCCCGATCGAGCGGGAGGCGATCCCCCAGCCCGATCGCTCCGGGTGCATCGACTCGGGCGATGACGTGGGCGCGGACACTGGCGCGGACACGGGGGGCGGAGCGGACACCGCGACGTCTGGGGGGGATGACACGGGCGAGGGCGCCGCGGACGCCAGCGGCGATGGTGGCGGCGTCGGTGACGCGACCACGGAGGTCATGACCGGGGACGCCGACGACGGGTGCGGGTGCGAGGTCGCGGCGCCAGGGCGAGCCTGGCCCTGGTGGTGGTGCCTGGGCGCTGCGCTCGTGCTCGTCGGACGCCGTCGGCGCGAGGGGTGAGCCGTCTTGGAGCGCCGCAGCAGGTGTGCTATACCGCGACACGGGGGCTCCGGGCCCCTGACCTGAACCACAGCGCACCGCGTGAGGCACGATCATGAAGGGAACCACATTCAGCTTGTTGGCGGAGGCGGCGCTGATCGTCGAGACCCTCGACCACCACGACGAGGCGCTCGCGGCCCTCAAGCGCGGCGGCTACTCCGACAGCCAGCACCACGACGCCGAGTCCCTCGTCGAGGAGGTGTCGGGTCACGTCGCCCGGATCACGGGGGAGCTTCAGCACAACAAGACCGTCATACACCTCATGCACACGGCCGCCACTGAGCTGGAGATCTGGCTCCAGACGGCGCGCTTCCGGGCGGGGAAGGTGGTGGACGGCGATGAGCTGGACACGCTGCTCGGCGCGGACATCCACCTCGACAACCACACCGTGGCGGTGTTGGCGCAGGCCGCTCGCTTCATCGGGCGCGTTCGTCAGGATGCGGCGCTCCGTGAGCAGCTCTGCTCGTCGCGCTCGGTGCAGGATCTCCTTCAGCGTGGGAACGCCCTCCGCGGCAAGCTCCTGAGGCTCGCCGAGGGGGTCATCCGCCCCGAGCGCGACGAGGACCTGGAGCAGGCCGAGGCCTGGCTGGCCCCCGCGCGTCAGAAGCTCTCGGCCTGGCTCGGCGCGTTCCGCCCCACCGCAGTGAGCGCGCTGGAGGGGCAGCCGGAGCTGCTCGGGCTGCTCGGGCAGACCTCGGAGGGCGCGGCGCCCCTCGGCGGGACGGCGGCCAACGTCACCCTCCACGCCAAAGCGCAGCGCGCCAAGGCGCCGGGCGCGCAGCCCGCGCCGCGCGCGCCCGGGTGGTCGATCGGGCGCGACGGGGGGCGCAACAAGCTCAACGTCGGCAACGGGTTCACCTGATCGCTACCGACCCAGCTCGAAGCGAAGCGCCTCCTCCAGCTCTGGGAAGAGGTACTCGAAGCCGCTGGCGGTCAGCGCCTCGGGCATGACGCGCGCGCCGCTCAAGAGCAGCTCCTCACCCATCTCGCCGAACATGAGCTTGACCGCGGGCGCGGGCAGCGGCATGAAGGCTGGCCGCGAGAGCACGCGGCCGAGCACCCGGGCGACCTGCGCCTGAGGCATCGGGTTGGGCGAGACGGCGTTGACCGGCCCCTCCAGCGAGTCGGTGATGAGCGCGTGGTGGATGGCGCCGATCAGGTCGTCCAGCGCGATCCAGCTCTGGACCTGGCGCCCCGAACCCACCGGCCCGCCCAGCCCCATCTTGAACGGCAGCAGCTGCTGCTCCAGCGCGCCACCGAGCGCGGTCATGACGACGCCGATGCGAAGGTTGACGACCCGTATGCCCGCCTCGCGGGCAGGCGCGGTCGCCTCCTCCCAGGCCTGGCAGACCTCGGCGAGGAAGCCGTCGCCGGGCGCGCTCTCCTCGGTGAGGGGGGCGTCGCCGCGGTCGCCGTAGTAGCCGATGGCGCTGGCGGAGACGAGCACCCGGGGCTTGCGGTCGAGCTGGGCCAGGGTCTCGCAGAGCAGCCGGGTGCCGTTGACGCGGCTGTTCTTGATCGCCTCCTTGATGGACGGGGTCCAGCGGCGGCCGATGTTGGCCCCCGCCAGGTGGACGACGGCGTCGAGGCCCTCCATGTGGCGCGGGTCGAGGACGCCCTGGGAGGGCTTCCAGGGGATCGCGTCGGCGGTCGCCTGGGAGCGGACCATGGGGCGGACCGTGTGCCCGCCCGTGGTGAGGAAGGCCGACAGCTGCGATCCGACCATGCCGGAGGCGCCGCTGATGGCGACCGTGAGCGGGCCACGGTCGGCGGCTCGCGCGTGGCGCGTGAGGTCGTTCTGGGTGCGGGTGTGGCGGAACGCGAACATGCGATCGAGCATGTCGCGGAAGTACCAGCCCATCAGCGCGCTGCTGACGGGGGCCAGCGGCAGCTCGTAGCGGAGCGCGTCGTGGAGCACGCTGGCGGACTCGCCCTCTGGGGTGAAGCGGTGGGTGTGGATCCACTCGGCGAACGGCCCCCGGACCTGCTCATCGCGAAACTGCTCGCCTTCGACGTAGTCGCTGTGCTCGGCGACCCAGGTGATCCCGATCGGCCCCTGCTTGACGCGCATCGTCAAGCGGCTGCCGTCGGTGATCGTGCCCTGGCGATCGATCACCTCGATGTTGTCCCAGGGGGGGACGAGGCGCTCGAAGGCGCCGGGGCGGCTGTGCCACGCGAACAGCTCCGCCGCGGGCGCTTGAATCGTGCTCTTGTAATCAACCCTGGGCATGAAGCCTCCCTTGTGTGTTCCGTTGTCAGCCAAAGAGCGAGCCCTGCGCGGCGTCGGGGCGGTAGGTGCGCTGGTATTCGGTGACCTTGAACTTGCGCGCGGTGCTGTCGGAGGTCATGTAGCGGACCTTGCCGAAGATCTCCCGCTCTGGCCCCCAGGCGCGGTCAAAGCGGCCGAAGCACCACATGATCCCGCTGTAGGAGTTCGGGTTTCGCCCGTCGAGGGCGTATTTGTTGTTGAGCTCGATCAGGATCTTCAGCGCGTCTTCGGGGCGCTCGGTCCAGTGGAGCACCTTCTTGCCCCAAAGCATGCGGACGTAGGAGTGGATCGAGCCGAACTGCTTAAGCTCCGTCTGGGCGGCGTTCCACAGGCGGTCGTGGGTCTGGGCCTGCTCGAACTGCTCCAGCGTGTAGGTGGTGGGGCGCGGGTCGTCGCGGTGATCGTCGAGGGTCTTGAGCGCCCAGTCCGGCAACGCGTCGAAGTCGGCGTAGTTGGCCTGGTGACAGCAGCGGTTGTAGCCGATCTCGCGCCAGGTGATCAGCTCGTCGAGGAAGGACTCGGCCTCAGCGCTCATGCCCCACCACCCCTCGCGTTTGCCCCGCGGGGTGTCGGTCGAGAGGTCATCGGGGGTCCACCGCTCGCGCTCTACGACGCGGTGGAAGATCTCATGCGCGGAGATGTGGCCTAAGTGCAGGTAGGGGGACAGCGCGCTGTGGGGTCGATCCATCAGGTCGCGGGTCCCGTCGGCGTAGTGGACCAGGCGGTCATCGAAGAAGCGATCGAGGATCTCGGCGGCGCGCCGGGAGCCGCCTGGGCGATCGGGGACGGGGGGGACGCTGTGGTCGATCGGGAGGCTGTCGAGGGACTCCTTCCCGGCGAGCAGGGCCTCGGAGGCGCGAGGCCAGCGCTCGGTGATGTCGCTCGGGAGGGCGTCGAGCCGGGGCAGCTCTGCGTCGAAGGGATCCGCCCTGGGGAACTCGGTGAGGTAGGGGTGGATGGTCTTCTGAAGGTGGCGCCGCAGGTCGACGGCGCGGTTGAAGAGGCGGTCGGTGGCGCGCATGGGGTAGACGCCGTTGGCGTCCACCTGCTCAAGCCGTACGGAGAGGGCGTCGGCCGCGGCGCTCACCATGCGGGGGAGGAAGAAGCAGGGGAAGTCGTCGGTGACCACGACGCAGGCGCGCGAGGCGAGCGCGGCGAGCAGCCCCTGGCCGTGGTCGGCCTTGGGTTCGACGTAGGGGTGGTAGAGGGCGGGGGTTGAGGCGAAGGCGGCGCTGTTGTCGCGCATGCCGTCGATGATGAAGCGGTGGATCCGATCGCTGGCCCAGCGGTAGCCGGTGCGCAGCGCCTCCAGGACGACCAGCGGCTTGTTCAATTCCCGGCTCCAGGCGACGGCGCGGTCGAGGCTGAAGTTCCAGCGGGCGCGCCGATGGGCGATCATCCAGTAGAGGACGAACTCGCCGTCGGGGCGCGTGGGGGCCTGGTTGCAGGCGGTGACGCGCACGTGATCATCGGTGGACAGGGACATGCTCGCCTCGGCGTCGAGGCCTGGGGGGTGTGCCAGGCGCAGGAGGGGTGTTCCGCGGCGAGCGCCTCTCGCTCGCGCGTTGCAAGGTGAACTATGTCGGGTGGGGTGGGGGAGTTGCGCGCGGTTGAGGCTTTGGGGGGAGTCAGCGGGCCTTGGCGAGGAGCATCTGGGTGAGGTTGAGGAGGTCGGAGACGTTGGGGAGGTAGTAGTCAGCGCCGAGGAGGTAGGCCTCGCGGGGGTTGGCGACGGCGCCCTCGGCGGTGAGGACGATGGGGGCGTTCTGGATGGAGGCGGTGGTCTTGAGGCGTCGGCAGATGCGCTCGAGGCCAGGGGAGGCGCCCATGTGGACGATGAGCAGGTGGGGGGCGTTGCGCTCGATGGCGTCGTGGAGGTCGTGCTCGGTGTTGAAGGTGCGGACCGTGAGGTTGGCCTGCGAGAGCGACTGCCCGACCGCCTTGGCGGCGTCCGGCTCCTCTTCGAGGATGTAGACCTTGGGGCTGTTGCTGTTGATCAGCTCATGGATCTTGGGGAGCAGCTCAGCGAGGAGGGCCTTGGAGTGGAGGACATCCGCGGCGCCGGATCCCTTGGCCTGAGGGGCTGGGATCTGGCCGTCGGTGACGACGATGATGGGTGTCTTCTTGAAGTCGGCCTTGTTGCTGAGGTCGCGGCAGAGGCTCAGGGTGACCTTGGGGTCCTCGTGCTCGATGATGACGAGGGCGGGGATCTCGCTGCTCTGGAAGTCGAAGTCGACGGTGTTGCAGTCGTGGACCTGGATCCGGTAGCCCTCGCGCTGGAGGATGAGGCGGTAGAGGTCGATGGAGGTGTCGTCCTCGCACATGATGGCGATGGGCGGCCCCTCGATGAGGTCGCCGTCAAAGCGACCGATGACGACGGTGACGTTGTCAGGCGCGCCGCGGCGGTTGGTGAGGTCGACCAGGTCCTTGGCGATCAGGTCGGGCTCAGCGAGACGCTCGACGGTCTCGGCGATCTCCTGGTCGGCGACGACGGCGGTGAGGCCATCGGAGCAGAGCAGGACGTAGTCACCGACCTTGAGGTTGACGGTGTTCTCGTTGACGTCGATGTTGATGTTGTCGTTGCAGCCGAGGGACTGAAGGATGACGTTGCGCTGGGGGTTGGTGTGGGTCTCGTGGGGGGTGATCATGCCCGCGCGGACCATCTCCTCAACGAAGGAGTGGTCGCGGGTGAGCTGTCGGATGCCCCCGCCGCGGACGAGGTAGGCGCGGCTGTCGCCCACGTGACCGATGGAGAGCTTACGACCACGGACGAGCCCGACGACGCAGGTGGAGCCCATCCCTTCGCGGGAGGGGTTCTCCTTGGCGTCCATGCGGATCGCCTGGTTGGCTGCGTTGATCGCCTGTTCGAGGAAGTCCCCGGCGGCGGGTGACTCGGGGCTGTAGTCGTTCGCGAACAACTTGGCGAACGTCGCGACCGCCAGGCCGCTGGCGACCTCGCCGGCGGCGTGGCCACCCATCCCGTCACAGACGGCCAGCAGGTGCTGCGATCGTCCTGACAGGGCGAGCCCACGATCTTCATTGTGATCGCGGCTGCCCTCGTCCGAGAGTTCGATCACGGACATTCGGGTCGCTTTGGGCTTCCGTGACGACATGCGCGCTTCTCCATTGAGTCAGGTCAGGACACGGTTCAGAACAGTTCATCCATGTCGGGTCATCTTCGACCCTCACACCACCATCGCTCCATCATAACGCACATCCCCCCCAAAAGGGAGGGGGTGTGAGAGACTCTCGCCTCATCTCTCGCCTCACCTGGGCTTGACCACGAGGTTGACCCGTTCGAAGCCTGTCTGCTTGGCCATGTCGATGATGTCGGTGATGTGGCCATAGGACGTGGTCTTGTCTCCCTTGATGAGGAGCTGAATGTCTGGCTCCTCACTATATAACCTCTGGAGCCGTTCGGGAACCTCCGATTTGCGAACCAGCTCGTCCTCCAGCTGAAGAGAGCCGTCCGCGGAGACGAAGACGACGACGCGTTGAGACTCCGCGGCAGGCTGACCTGATCCCGCGCTGGGCAGGTCGAGGGGCAGCTGCCTGTGGGACTCGCGCACGAAGGTCGTCGTGATCAGGAAGAAGAGCAGGAGCAGGAAGACGACGTCGATGAGCGGGGTCAGCTCCAGGCGAACCTCTTCACGGGCGCGGCCGCGTGTTTGACGAAAGTTCATGGCCTGCTCTGTTCGCTGGTGATCGTGGCGTCGGAGTGCGACGGGCCTCGGCTCCCCTCTGCGGGGGCGGCGTCGTCGCCCTCGTCGCTGTCGCTCGGCGAGCCGAGCTGCTCGGCGCTGATGCGGGGGGTGGGCAGCTTGTCGAGCGCCACCATGGCGTCGGCCAGCTCCAGGCTGCGCTCCTCCATCTCGACGAGGAGCTGATCGACCCGGCTGGTGAGGTACTTGTACATCACGAACGCCGGGATGGCGACGGTGAGCCCGGCGGCGGTCGACAGCAGCGCCTCCCAGATCCCGTTGGCGAGCGCGCCCGCGTTGACCTGGCCGCCGCCCGCCGACCCCACCTGGTTGACGACCTGCTGGAAGACCTTGATCATGCCGGTGACCGTGCCCAGCAGCCCCAGCAGCGGCGCGAGGTTGGCGATCGAGCCGAGCACCCCGACCCCGCGCTCCAGCGAGGCCGCCTCGCGCTGCCCCGCCTCCTCCATGATCTCCTTGATGGTGGCCCGATCGCGGCCCGCGTAGCGCAGCCCCGCGGCCAGGACGGCGGCGATGGACGAGTCGTTGCCCTCGCACAGTGCCTGGGCGCGCTCAAACTGGCGCTTGCGGACCAGATCGGAGACCACCTGGATGAAGCGGCTCGGGATGACGTGGGTGCGCTGCAGCGCCCAGAGGCGCTCCATAAAGAGCGCCAGGCCGACGATGCTGCACAGGAGGATCGGGATCATGATGATCCCGGCCTTGGAGAGGAATTCGTAGGCTTCGTTCACGCGATGTCGCCCTCGAAAACGTGGAAGACCCACAGGTCGGGTCCAGGGGTTCTTGACCTTACGCAGAAGAGGCCCGGCTGGCAACTGCAACTCCGCGCGGGACCTCCCCCTGGTAACGGGGGCAGGCCGGTGTCTGTTCCTGTACACCGATGTCGGTCGGGGAACAACCTCCTCGCCCGGCCCGTTGGGTTGAGTATGCCGCAGCGCGGCGCCGCGCTGCGCCCCATCGTTGGATGTTCACCCGTTGGCCCAGGGACGGTGTTTCGAGTGGTGACCCCCGAGCTGAACGACATCGAGAAGGAGCTCCTCGGCGCGGAGGGGCTCCCGCACGTGGAGCTGATGCAGGAGGTGCACGACGCCTTCATGCGCCTGCACGGGTTCGGCGGGGTCGTGATCCTCGTCGGGTGTGTCGCCGCGCCGCTGGCGCTGCGCGCCGCGGTCGAGGGGGCCTCGTCGCTCCAACTGGCGCTGGTGGCGGTGGGGGCGCTGCTCGTCGGGCTCACCACGTTGAAGTGGGCCAGCCACGCGCGCGCCGCGCGCCTGAACGCGCGCGTGGCGACCTACTGCGAGCAGCACCAGACAACCCCCGAGGAGCTGTCAGCGCTCAGCCGTCGCCTCGGGGATCGGTGGTTCTTCTTTCGCGCCCTGCTGAGCGGCGGCGACGGCGAGGGGCTCGCCGCTGACGGTCGCCGCGGAAGGGCTTGACATCGGGTGGATGACCTGATGATATCGCAAGATGGTGGTATCTCTCACCTGGAACATGCTGGGTTCATGGGCGAGCGGTCGATGTTGTTTTCTGTTGAGCCCCGACCGCGCTCGTATGCACGCTCCAGACGTGAGGCGTCACCCGCTGCGACTTGATGGATGCGCTGCGGGGGAGAGGGTCGATCGGTTGACCCGATGCCACCACACGATGCGCTGATGGTAATGGCGTGGTTCTGGAGGTATTGACACATGGCCGTTCTTGAGCAAACCCATCCCGATCTGGAGCACAGCTCCCCAACCGCTGCGTCCCCCGCTCACACAACCGCTTCCCACGAAGATCGCGAGGCCCGCCTCGCCGCGATGATGCGCGAGACGCTCGAAGAGATGGGTTTCCGCGTCGACTACGACGCGGACTACCACAAGCTCTACATGCTCAACCTGATCATCACCCGGATCAAGGACGTGCACGCGCACGTCAACCTCGGGGTGATGATCACGCTCACCAACGACGACCTCACCCTCCAGGAGCGGTTCCTGGAGGGGGCGCGCCGCGGCGTCGTCCACAAGAGCATCTACGTGGAGGCCAACGAGCGCACGCTCGGCACAGGGGCGATCCCGGTCGCCATCTCGGCCTGCATGTCGTTCCTGTTCGACCGCCGCTACAGCAGCTACAAGTGCGTCGGCCTGCGGATCTTCGAGGACTGCACGTTCCACTTCTTCGACATCGAGGAGAACGTCCGCCGCCTCAAGCGCGACAGCCAGGACGACGCCGCGCGCATCGGCCAGGACATGTCGGGCAACATCATCGCCTACTTCACCGACAAGGGCTTCGGCTTCATCGAGACGGGGCAGGATCAGAAGTTCTTCTTCCACATCGCCAACGTCGCCGACGATGAACTCCGCGTGCAGCTGCCCGCCTACATCCCGGGCGACGTCCTGCCGGTCTCCTTCAAGTACGGCGGCAACGACGGCAAGAAGTACCCGAAGGCGATCGACGTCGTGCTTGAGCACGACGGCTACAGCGACGTCGACGCCGATTACGACGACTACTGAGGCCGCGCCCCGCGACCCACGCGGGTGGGTGACGCGGGGCCGCCGTCAATGGATCCGCTCAACCGCGCGGATCGCCTTGTCGCGCACCACCTCATCCTGATCTTCAAGCAGCTCGATGAGCAGCGCCAACGACTCCGAGCGCCCCAGCTCGCCCAGCGCGTCACAGGCGTACTGCCGTACCGTTGAGCGCTCGTGGGTCAGGAGCCCGTGGAGCACGCCCAGGGCGCGCTCGTCGCGAATCTGGCCCAGAGACTTGATGGCGCGGAGCATCGCGCTGTCCTCGCGCTCGATCAGGGCGATCAGGTGGGGCACGGCGCGGCGAATGCGCAGCACCCCGGCGGCCATCGCGGCCTGCTCGCGGACGTCGGTCGCCCGATCGCTCAAGCCACGGACCACGACGCGGCGCGACTCCAGAGTGTTGAAGTGGTGCATCGCCCGCATCACCTCCGCCCGCAGCCCTGCGCGCGGGTCGGACGACAGGCGCGCCAGCGTCGCCACGACGTCGGGATCCCCGCTCGCGGCGAGGATCTGGACGTACTGCTTGAGCAGCGTGTCACCGTAGGTCGTGCTCGGGCGCTGGGCCAGGTGGGCGTGGATCGCCGCGACCGCGTCGCTTGAGTTCGCCTTCAGCGCGCGGTGGGCGAAGAACGACGGCAGCGTGTTCTCGTGCTCCTCCATGATCGTCATCAACTTCTCAACGCCCGCCGGGCCACAGGCCGCCATCAGGTGCGCGGCGCGTTGCCCCTGCTTCGGGTTGCGGTCCTGAAGGCGCTCCTCCAGGAGCGGCAGGAGCGCGTCGGCCTGATCGTGGCCCACGCGGCGCAGCATGCGCTCGGCTTCCGCGACCACGTCCGCGGAGCCTTGATCGTCCAGCAGCGACACCAGCGTCTCCAGCGCGCCCTCGCCCTGGCGCCCGAGCGCGCGCACCGAAGCCAGCCGGATGCGGGCGTTGTCGTCGTTGGCCAGCTCCTTGAGGGTCGTCAGCGTGGTGTCGCTGCGCCACGACGAGAGCGCCTCGGCGGCGGCGAGCCGAACCGTCGCGTCGCTGTCGCGGGTGCCGCCGAGCACGAACGGCTCCCCTTGCGCATGCCGCGCGACGCCGAGGCTGCGGAGCAGCTGGGCCCTCACCGCGGGGCTGGGGTCGCGCGAGAGCGTTCGGATGGAGGGCATCACCTCGTGGTCGCTCCAGAACTGGACGGCCTGGGCGACGTGGAGGCGAACCTGCGGGGAGCGGTTGAAGGCGAGCCGGTTGAGGGTCCTGGCGCCCAGCTCCCCAAGGTGCGCGAACCCGGGCATGGCCGCGAGCGCCCACTCCGGACCGCGGAGCATCGCGTCCTCAAGGGTCGCGAGCCCGTCGGGGTGACCTGTCGCGGCGAGGCTCCCGACCACGGCGGGGCCGATCGCGTCGCGCCACGCGGGGTGGTGGTACAGCTGGATGGCGATCTCCGCGCCGCGCGTGGCGCGCATCCGGGACAGGTAGCGCAGCCCGGCTTGAATGAACTCGACCTCATCTGGGTCTCTCCAGGCGCCGTCTGTCTTGAAGGTCGCGGTGAGCGCCTCGGCGACTGGCTCCAACGCGTTCGTCGCCCGGGTGCCGATGAGCGCGCGGGCCGCCCCGGCCCTCGTGGCGGCGTCTGTGTCGGCGAGGGCGAGCGTCAGCCAGGTGATGGCCGGGTTGCCGATCGCCTCCAGGCGAGCGATCGCCTCATCGCGGCGGGTCCGATCGCGGAGCGCCTCGATCTGGGTCTGGATCTCCTGTCGCAGCTCGGGCTTGAGGGCGAAGATGTCGCTCGGCTCGAACACCATCAGCTCACCGAGCGCCAACGGCCCCGAGCGACCCCAGGTGTCCTCGACGGTGAGGCGGACGCGCGAGGTGATCAGCGCCTGGGGGAAGTCCAACGTCGTCAGCGCCTGCGCGTCGGTGAGGGTGTACGTCGCCGAGCCGCCGTCCCAGGTGATCGTCAGACGTCGGATGCGGCGGGTGCGCTCAAGCCGGGAGTCGTTGGCGATCGGCATGAGCTGCATCCGGGTCACGTAGCGCACCGTGGAGAAGCGGATCTCGATCCACGCCCCCTCGGGGTGATCGCTCCCCCAGGTGCTCCAGAGCCGACCGTCGGTCAGGGCGCTCGCGGTGAACAGCGGCAGCCCCTTGTAGAGCATCTCGGAGGTGTCGCTGACGATCACCTGGGTGACGTCGGGCTCGGTGAGCTTGCGAAGCTCGAACGGAGAGCCTTCGCCGACCTCCTCGGCCATGAGGGCCCCGCAGGGGAGGGCGCAGATCGCTGAAACCACACACAGCGATATGAAAACAGGGTGTTGTCGCATGGTGACCTCCTTGGAGGATCGAGCGCCCTGAAAACCGGGCTGTTGTTTATCGGCGGGGGGGGGGGAGGGCTTGAACTTTTGTGTTCCGAGGGGCGAGGTGGGGTGATATGGAATCAACCCCGATTGACGGGACGTTCCCAGGCTTGCTAGTGTGCGCCGTTGAGCGTGCCAGGAGGACGCGAGTCTGAAGGTGCATGGAGGAGTGTGGATGCAGAAGGTTGATGAGAGCCAGGCGAGGGGGCGAGGCCCCAGGGCGCGGCGGCTCCTTGTGTGGTGGGCCGCGCTGATGATGGCGCTCGCCGGGGTCGCGGCGGGCTGCGCCTCGCGACCGAAGCCAGCCGAGGGCGATTACGCCGGTCAGGCCAAGTACGCCTACGAAGAGGCGATGGACCGCTTCGAGAGCTCCGATTACCTGGAGGCGCTCAAGCGCTTCAACTTCGTGCGCACCAAGTTCTTCTACAGCAAGTACGCCGCGCTGGCGTCGCTGCGCATCGGCGACGTCTACTTCGATCAGGACAAGATGCCCGAGGCGATCGAGGCCTACCGCCGCTTCGTGCAGAGCCACCCGACCCACCCGGACGTCCCCTACGCCCGGTACCGCTCGGGGCTGGCCTACTACGAGCAGCTGCCGGGGGACTGGTTCTTCATGCCGCCTGCCTACGAGAAGGATCTGGCGAGCACCGAGGAGGCGGAGAAGGAGCTTCAGCGCTTTCTGGAGCTGCATCCGAACAGCCAGTACGCCGAGGACGCCGCCGAGAAGCTCAAGACGGTGCGTCAGCGGCTGGCGGACCACGAGTTCTACGTCGCGACCTTCTACATCAAGCGCGAGGAGCCCCGCGCCGCGGCGCGGCGGCTCAACGAGCTGGTGAATCGCTTCCCCGGGCTGGGCTTTGATCAGGAGGCGCTGTTTCTGCTCGGCAAGGCGTACCTGCAGCTGAGCGACGTGGGCAAGGCGGTGGAGACCTGGGGCTCCCTCATCGAGCGGTTCCCCGAGCACAGCCTGGCGCTCAAGGCCGACAGCTACATGCGCGCCCACGGGCTCACGCAGACGCTGGAGGCGCAGCGGCGCGCGGAGGCCGCCCGCCTCGACGCCCAGAAGGTGAGCGTTGAAGCCCTGGGGGACGGTGACGAGGCGGGCGAGGTGGACACCGAAGCGCTCGAAGCGCTCCCCGACCCCGAAGAGATCCCCACCCGGTTGGAGATGCCATCGTTGGGGAGCCCGTGACCTGCCGCTGATCTTGGAGGAGCCATGACATCCCTCGCCGATCTCAAGGACCAGCGCGAATCGCTCCTCGACACCTTCCTCAAACATCACCCACATCAGGTCGCCGAGCTTCGCCGCGATCTTCAGGACGCTCCGGCGCGCGCTTGGCTGGACGCCTTCGTGGACGGGAGCCTGCCTGAGGGTGGGGTGGCCCGAGCGGGTTACGAGGCGGCGACGCGTGGGTTGGAGGGGCTGATCGACCTGGCCAAGGAGCCCGAGCGCGCGCGGCTCCTCGCGGCGCTGCAGGCGAGGGCGGCGCGCCTGGCGCTGAGTCAGGTGGAGCGGCACGAGCAGCGCGCGCAGGAGCGCGCGCACCTGATGAACGTCACCAGCCACGACCTGCGCTCGTCGATGGTGACGATCCAGGGTTACGTGGACATGACCCTCCAGGAGGTCCTCGGGCCGCTGACCGGCGAGCAGCGGAGCGGGCTGCGGGTGGCGCTGCGCAACTCGCGGGAGCTGGCCGAGCGGCTGGAGACGCTGCTGGACTTCACGCGCCTGGAGCAGCGCCGCTTGAAGCTCAACGTCTCGGAGGTGCTGTTGTCCTCGGTGCTGGACGGCGTGGAGGAGCGGTTTCGGGAGCGGGCCGAGCGTCGGGGGCTGGTGTTCGAGGTGGATGAGGACGGGGTGCCCGAGGGGCTCTCGCTTCATATGGACGCCGAGCGGCTGACGAGGGCGATCGGGTTGCTGGTTGAGAACGCCATCCGTTACACCGCGCAGGGCCGGGTTCGGCTGGAGGCTCGCTTGACGGACGCCTCGGACGCGGTCCTCATCGTCGTGCGGGACACCGGGCGGGGGATCGCGCCCGAGGCGCTGGGGCGGGTCCGTGAGCCCTTCTTCCGCGGGGACCCCGACGCTCGAACGGCGGGGGTTGGGCTGACGCTGAGCGACGCGCTGCTCCAGGCGCACGGCGCCTCGATGTCCATCGTCAGCCCTGGGCGACAGCAGGGGTGTGTGGTGACGATTCGGCTCCCGTTGGGTCGCGCGTGACCGTCGTGGCGTACTTTGCTTGATGCGCGCGATCGTCTGGGGCATGATGGCACCCTGATCGACTGCACTGGCCACAATCCAAGGGGCGGCCCGAATCGGGCTTGTGCGTTGCCGAAAGGGGAAGCTCATGACCAGGGTTCAGGTTGCTATCGTTGGAGCGGGGCAGATCGCCAGCTTGCATGCGAAGGGCTACGAAGAAGACGAGCGCGCCGAGATCCGAGCGGTCTGTGATGAGCGCGAAGACGTCGCGATCGAGCACGCGCTCAAGTGGAAGGCTCAGGACTACTACCTGAGCTACAAGGATCTGCTCCGCGACCCGGCGATCCACGCGGTGTCGATCCTGACGCCCAACTACATGCACGCGTCGTGCGTCATGGAGGCGCTGCGGGCCGGGAAGCACGTCCACGTCGCGCGCCCGATCGCGCTGACGCTGGCCGAGGCCGATCAGATCATCGGTGAGGCGCGCCGCCGCAACCTGGTCGCGGAGGTGGCGGAGCCGCTCTTCTTCCACGCGCCGCTGCGCGAAGCGCGCGGTTACCTGGAGGGCGGCGAGGTGGGTGACCCGGTGGGGGTGCGGATCAAGATCTGCGTGGGCGCCCCGGAGGGCGGGTGGTCGATCCGCCCCGAGAGCTGGCTGTGGCGCTTCGACCCTCAAAAGAGCGGTGGGGGCCCCTTCCTGTTCGACTCCACCTATGGGGCGCTGGTGGCGGCGAGCTTTATGTTGGGGCGCCTGGAGTTGATCCAGGCATGGATTGGGCGCACGGAGATCTACCCGGGCTATTACGTGGACGCGCCGGCGACCATGATGTGGCGCCACGGGCGCGGCTGCATGGGGAGCCTGGAGCTGACCTACTCGCCCGAGATGTACATCAAGAGCGAGACCTACCCGACCGAGACCTCGCTGGAGCTGACCGGGACCCGCGGCATGCTGTGGGTGCGGCTGTCGCCGGGTCAGATGAGCTCGCGGGCGCCGCTTGAGATGTACCGGGACGGTCGGGTGTTCTCGTTCAACGAGCTGGACGGGTCCTGGGAGAAGGGCTTCGAGCGCTCCATCCGCAACTTCGTCTCCGCGATCCTGGGCGAGTCCCAGCCCGCCTGCTCCGCCGAGCTGGCGCGCCGTCACCTTGAGATGGCGCTCGCGGCCCGCGACTCCAGCCTCGCGCAGCGCGTCCAGCGCATCGGCGGCTCACAGCAGTCCTAGCACACCCGCCGCGCCTCACTCCTCTTTGGTCTCTTTGTCCCCTTTGGGCTCAAGCGGCAGGGCGCCGTCGAACAGCGCCGTGAACTCGCCGCCGTCGGTGGTGATCGTCAGGGTCTTCGGGACGAGATCGCGCGGGGCGAAGGCGCCGGGGGGTGGGGTGGGGGAGAGCGACTTCCAGCCGCCGACCCTCGGGGTGTGGGGTATATAGTTGTTGTAGACGAAGTCCTTGACCAGGAACCGATCGCTGCTGTTGGCCGGCAGCGGCTTGGGAGCGACGAAGGTGTACGCGCCGTTGAGCTGCATGGTCAGGCCGTTCCAGTCGGAGGAGCTGCGGTTCTGTATGAGGAACCACTGCTCGTTGGTGACCGGGACGACGTTGCGCTCGATGTGGGCGCCGAGGTTGTTGCTGACGCCCCCGCCGCCGCCCGAGAAGGCGAAGACGAGCGTGAGCAGCGCCGACACCGCGTAGGCGACCATCGCCAGCAGCTTCTCGCGGCGGTAGCGCCCATCGGGGTCGATGGACTCGGCCACGTTGTCCAGAATGTCGAGGGCCTGCTCGAGCACAGCCATGGTGTTCCCTGAAGTGACGAGCTGTGTTGGCGGATACCTGCGTCGAGGACATAGTAAGGCTTTGGGGGTGAGGAATCCAGCCATCCGTGGGTCAACCCTCCCGTGGCTCGGCAGCGAGGGCTTGGTCGTGGGCGCGGACGTCGTATTCTTGTGGACGGTGGGGGTGGCGTGGTAAGGTCTCTGCGCCTGAAAACCTCTTTGGGCACAGGACCACTCGACCTACCTACGCGACGTGAGCTGTGGTTCAAAGGAATCACGGAGGCGCCAGGCCGGGTTCCCCAGGAGGTGTCTCGCCCGAGGCTTTCTGAGGCTCACCATGTGCCAGAACGTCTCAGGTGAAGCGTTAAAGAGGCGATTCTCCGCACTGAGCGACGAGAGCAGGTGCTCTCCGCCTCAAGGCTTCGACGTTCCAGCTGAGGCAGCGCATGAAGTTCTATTGCGACAACTGCAACGCAAAGTACTTGATCGGCGACGACAAGGTCCGAGGCAAGATCCTGAGGATCCGCTGCAAGCGGTGCAGTCACGTGATCGTCGTGCGTGAGCCCACGCGCCCGGTCGAGGCCGTCGCCGCTTCGGCGCCCGCTGCAGCTGCGCCCGCCGCGGCCGCCGCCCCCGTGGCGCCCGCTTCGCCCGCCGCGGCGGTGGCGACCCCCAAGCCCGCCGTGGAGTGGTTCTACGCGATGGCGGGGCGGACCTACGGGCCGTTCTCCCTGGAGGCGCTCCAGGGGATGTTCGCCAACGGTCAGCTCGGCGATGAGGCCTACGTCTGGAACGAGTCCTTCACGAGCTGGGTCCCGGCGATTGAGCGCTCGGAGTTCTCGCAGTTCTTCGCCAGCGGGATGGTCCGCAAGCCAGCGCGGCCCACCATGGCGCTTCAGGCGATTGACGTCGAGGCGGCGGTCGAGCAGGCGCGCGCGGTCAAGGAGGCCCGAAAGGATCCCCTCGGGGGACCCAGGACCGCGCTCGGACCTCCCGGGCGAGGCACGGGAGAGCCGACCACCGCGCTCGGACCGCCCGGTGGCCTCGACAGCAAGCCCATCGTCGACGCGCGTGAGCCGGGCGCGTCGCCGTCTACAGCGCTCCTCGGGGGCGCCGCCAGCTCGCCGGAGCCGCGAGCGGCCCAACCCGAGCCAGCCGCCACCTCAGCCGAACCTGCCGCCTCAGCCGCGCCGTCGTCCCTCGCCGACAAGTTCAAGCGGCCCACCGGCCTCAAGGGGACGTCCGGGTCGCGGCTCAGCTCGATCTCGGCCACCGCCGACGTCTCGACCTCCGACCGCCTGCGCATGTTGCGCGAGCGCCTGTCCGCGCGAGAGTCCGACAAGGCCCCGCAGCTGTCCCTCAAAGAGCGGCTTCGGCAGCTCCGGCAGAAGTCCCAGGGCGTCGCCGCGGTCCCAAGCCCCGATCGCCCCGAGGAGAAGGCCGCCCCTTCTCCCGCGGCGCCTGAAGTCGAGGCGGAGCAGGGGGCGTTTGCGGACGAAGCGACCCGCGTACAGTCCACGCCGCCTGAGGTGCTCGACCGCCGCCAACCCACGGAGGTGGAGGCGGAGGCGGACCCCGCCGTCGAAGCCCCTGCCGAGGCAGACGCCCCCGACGAGGCCGCCGCGCAGGCTGACGCCTCCGACGAGGTCGCCGCGCAGGCTGACGACGTCGCGCCCGCGACCGCGGCGAAGCAGGTGTTTGATGACGGGCAGGCCTCGATCGGCGAGGAGGACCCCACGGTCGCTGGGGTGGACGCCTCCGCGGTGGTCGCGAGCGCCCTCGCGCACCTGCGTGATCTCTCTCCCGCGACGGCGCCTGAGGCTGAGCCTGAGGCAGTCGAGCCCGAGACAACCGAGTCCGAGACGGCGGAGTCCGAAGCGGAGGCGGTGGACGCCGAGGCCGCTTCGGAGCTTGAGCCTGTCCCTGAGGAGGCAGTCACCGCGGAGGCGGAGGAGCCCGAGGAGGCCGAGGCGGAGCCGGTGGACGTCGCCGAGGCGTCGGAGGCGGTGGACGAGGCGGAGGAGGTCTCGGCGCCGCTGGTCGCAGACGCGTCGCCAGGTGAGCCCGACGAGGCGTCTGAAGTCGAAGAAGCGGTCGAAGCGCCCTCGGAGGTCGCCGCGGCGCCTCAAGCGAGCGAGCCCAGGCCGTTGCCTGAGCCGCTCATCTCCCCCGAGGCGATGGCCCCACCCGAGGATCCCATCCCCTCGCCGATGCCGCCCGGGGCGACCGAGAAGAAGGGGAACGGGGGGCTCATCGCCATCGCGATCGTGGTGCTCCTCGTTGTCGTGGTGGGCGCGGGCTACTTCATGTCGACGAACAGCTCCACAGACACGGCGGACGCCCCCAGCGACCCCAACGCGTCTGCGGTGGCCAACGCCGGGGCCGACGGGGCGCCGGACGAAGCCGCGGCCCAGGGGGACAGCGACCCGGCGGCCGAGCCAGGTGAGGCGCCCGGCTCGGATGAGCAGCCCGGCGGTGACAGCGCTCCGAAGGACGACGAGGCCGCTGAGATGGATCTCGGCGAGGAGCAGCTCGACCCGGAAGAGGGTGGAGACGATGAAGTGGCCGAGGAGAACGGCGCCGAGGAGGCGGCGGGTGTGGCGGCGAAGACGGGCGCGAAGACCCCCGCAGAAAGCGACTCGGCGGCCAAGGCCCCTCCCGCGGCGGCGGATAACAAGGGCGCGGCGACCGACAAGGGCGCGGCGGGGGTGAAGGCCAACGACCCCACCCGGATGCGCATGCCTGACATCCGCGGCGCGACGGGGGGCTCCGACGCGTTCGACAAGGGGCTCTCGGCGGCCAGCGCCGCCCGGGCGAACCAGGACGAGAAGGGCACCAAGGGCGGCACGAGCGGCATCAAGCTCCGCGAGCCCAAGAACGACACCGGCGCGGTCGCGCGACTCAAGGAGGACGAGAAGCCCTCCGTCTCCGGCTCCGACGACAGCACCTTCGCGAACGTCATGCGCTCCGCGCGTCAGGTCGAGAAGGTCGAGAAGGTCGAGCGCGCCGAGCGCACCACCGAGGCTCCAGCGTCGTTGCCCAGCGCGCTCAGCCGAGATGATCTTCAGAAAGGGTTCAAGAACGTGCGCCGCTCCGCGAGTCAGTGCCTGGAGCGTCACCTCAAGCGCGCGGGCGTGCCACTGGCGACCGGCAAGGTGAAGGTTGTTGTCACCATCCAGAACAGTGGTACGGTGAGCAACGTCACGATCGACCAGAGCGTGGCCAACACGGTGTTCGGGACCTGTCTGCGCTCCCACATGGGCCGGTGGCGGTTTCCGAAGTTCTCCGGCGCCCCGATTCAGGTTTCGCGCAAGTTCGTCCTACAGTGAGGCGACCGCGATGATGCAACTGTCCAAACCCCAGACCCTCATGGCGCAGCTCGCGCTCCTGGCGACCCTCGGCGTCGCGCTCCTGCTCGGGTTCAGCCAGCCTGTGCTGGCCGATCACGATCAGATCGTGCGGGTGCGCTTCCTCGGCTGGTCGGCGCGCAACCCCGAGACCTACCTCATCTACACCATCGATGAGGACCGCGGGAACCGCCTGGAGATCCACGAGGTCACCAAGCCCACGTCGGTCCTCTCGGTCAGCGCGCCTGAGAGCTCCGCGCGCAACATCCTGGAGACCGAGCAGTTCGCCAACTGGTCGTTCGACTACGAGTCCTTCAAGAAGACCCAGGGGCTCGACGCCCCGAACGGGTGGCGCTTGAGCGGCCGCGAGGACGGCTCGCTGTTCAACATCCTGCTCTCCAACGGAAAGACCTCCGTCGTCCTTGGTTCCATCCGCCGCAAGCCCACCGGAGACGCTGGGTTCGCCTCGGCGAAGATCAGCGACGCCTACTGGTCCAGCGACTCGGCCCAGGTGGTCGTGATCGTCACCCACGTCAAGAAGGGCTCCTGGGGCCTGGACGTCGATGAGGCGTACGGCTTCAAGCTCGGCGGCGGCGGTGAAGCAGACAAGGGCGACGACAAGGACGCCAAGAGCACGAAGAAGAAGTAACGCCCCTCCCTCCCCCCGCGCTCCGCTCAAGCCCCCCCATCACCTCTCGACACGCTCCACGCGACACAGCGCGCCTCAGGCTGGGTACATCAGGCCCCACCCTGGCGGCCAGCCCCGGTGGGGTCAACTGTTCCCATGGCTTGGATCCCGTGCCCATCGAGGCGGACCCGATCTGGTTCAGGATGACAGGTGCTCGCGTGCCTCACCTCGCCGCGACCGCGTTAAATAACGCGTCGAGTTCGATGAACACGGGGTCGATGTGCTTTTGTGCGGCGCTCGGGCTCCGGTCGGGTGCGGGGATCGCGCCCTGATCGGGCCTCGGGGGTGTGACAAAAAGTCACACCCTGCGCTGTCTCATGACGGTGGAGAGAGGCTTGAGCCCGATGAGAAGGCTGTTGCAACAGTTTTTGCGGGGCTGGACTGGATTTTGCATTAAAGCAGGGTGAGTGTCTATGAGCCCAGGCTACCGGGTGTGGCCCGGCCCGCTCTCCAGGAGCCCTTTGAGAGCGAGCGCCATCGCGTCAACGTGTGGTGGTCACTGTCGGTTGACGTTGTGTACATGGGAGGAGCGTTATGAAGCGGTTGAATCGGTTGATGGTCGCCGGGATCGGCGGTGGGATGGTGCTGTTGATGGGTGGCACCGCGATGGCCAACATGCAGCTCGGCGTACGCGTCGTTGACTGCGAGACCCAGGCGCCGATGGAAGGTGTCCTGGTGCACGGGTTCATCGGGGCCCAGCTCGACGGCGATGAGGAGCTGTACGACTACACCGACGAGAACGGCTACGCCTACCTCGCCGGGCAGAACCAGGACAACGTCCTCTACTGCAGCTACCAGGATCAGAACCACGCCTGCGCGGTGCGGTTCGAGATGGAAGGCTACCAGACCACCTACATGCGCAAGACCTGGATCAACACCGCCGAGGCGGTCGTGGTCAACGGGACGGCGTACGCCAACTACTACCGCCACTACACCGAGGAGGGCGGGCACCCGCTCAACGAGATGACCGTGGAGATCTGCCCGGTCAACAATATCCTCGACTTCGACAACGACGGCGTCGAAGACGGCATCGACAACTGCCCCTCGGTCTCCAACCCGGGCGCCATGCAGGCCGACGCCGACGGCGATGGCGTGGGCGACATCTGCGACAACTGCCCCAACGTCCCCAACTTCGATCAGCTCGATGGCGACCTGGACGGCGTCGGTGACCTCTGCACCCAGCGCACCCAGACCATCCCCGACACCGATCGGGACGGCATCTCCAACGACATCGACAACTGCCCCTCGATCCCCAACCCGAACCAGGCGGACTCCGATAACAACGGTATCGGTGACTTCTGTGACTACGGCGAGGAGATCCCCGAGACCGGCACCCCGGTGAACAACGACACCGACTACGACGGCGTGCCCAACGACATCGACAACTGCCCCTCGATCCCCAACCGTGACCAGGATCCCTCCGTGTGCGCCGGGCTCCCGAGTGGTGGCGGCTCCGGTGGCTCCGGCTCCGGCGGCGGCACCCCCAACAGCCAAGACGACGGCGCCTCCTCCGAGGGCGGCGACGAGGGCGGCAGCGAGGTCTCCAGCGGCGGCTGCTCCGTGACGCCGGGCGCCCCCAACTCGGGCCTCGCCGCCACGCTCCTGCTCGGGCTGGCCCTCCTGATCCGCCGTCGCTCGTGACACCGCCCCGCGCGTGACGCTCACCTGAGTCGGCCCCATGGGCCTGACCGGGCCGACTCAGGTCTCTGATCCCGGCTCCATCGATGGCGGCTGGGATGAGGGCGGCCAGCCCAAGCGGCTGGCGGCGTCGAGCCATCGACGAAACGCTTGTATGGAGCAGCGATCCATGTCGAACCCCACCACACGCTGGTTTGTCCTCTTTGTCAGCCTCGGCGCCCTCGCGGCCTGTGGCGGCACCACCACCTTCGGTGAGCCCGAAGATGGCGGCACCTCCTCCAACGGGGGGATGACCTCAGGCAGCACCACCGGCGACACCACGCCGGACGTCGGTGACCCCGAGGTGAACCCCAACCTGGGCTTCTCCTGCGAGACAGGCGCCGCCGAGCCCTTCCCGGGCTACCCGTTTGACGTCACCGTCTACAACTCGACCGTGCAGCCGATCTTCGACAACCTCGGCTGCGCCGCGTCGGGCTGCCACGCGCCCGCCAGCGCCGCTGGAGGGCTCGCCCTTCACCCCGAGCCTGAGTTCCGCAGCGAGGAGTTCTTCCAGAACCTCTGCTCGGTCAAGACCAAGGTCAACTGGGAAGACGTCGCCTCCTCCTTGATCCTCACCGAGCCCCTTCCGGTCGAGGCGGGCGGCACCGCTCACTCCCCGATCAAGTGGGAGCAGACCACCGACCCCAACTACCAGGCGGTGCTCGGCTTCCTGACCCAGGCCAAGCAGTTCCTCGACGCCTCCCAGGGGCAGAACAGCCCCACGCCGGACCCGGCCAACGGCAACGAGCGCCCGCTGCCCCCGGTCAGCACCAGCCCGTTTGACTTCAACGTCTTTCAGACCACCATCCAGCCGCTCTTTGATGACCCCCAGTTCGCGTGCAGCAACGCGACCTCCTGTCACGGCGTCCGCACCAACGTCAAGCTGGTGCTGACCCCCAACCCCGCGGCCAACTCCGAGGCGATGAAGCGCAACTTCTACGCGGTCACCGACCCGCGCTTCTACGACTTCGGCAGCATCGACCAGTCGCTGCTCCTCTCCAAGCCCAGCGGCGTCAACCACACCGGCGGGATGCAGTTCAGCGAGGGCGACGCGACCTGGACGGCGCTCCGCGACTGGATCGTCGCCGCCCGCGCCTCGCTGCCTGCGGATCAGCGCAACGAAGGCCAGGATGACCCCCGCATCTACGAGCTGCAACGCTTTGAAGATGAGATCATGCCGCTGCTCAACGCCGGCACCCAGTACAACTGCGCCTCGTCGGTCTGCCACGGCAACCTGGAGGGTGGCCAGCCCACGGGCGCCGGCCGCCTCTTCCTGTGGGACGCCCCCGCCGACGGCAGCGAGCAGATGCTGGAGAACTACGCCTCGGTCGCCGCGTTCATCAACCTCGACAACCCGACCCAGTCCACGCTGCTCACCCGCGGTCGTGGCATCGATCACCCGGGCGGGATCCAGTTCGACGACGAGCGCGACCTCGCCTACCTCACCATTCTCGACTGGATCCTGGAGGCGCGTGGCTACACCCACCTCGACCCGGTCTACTTCTCGCTGCGGGTGCAGGAGATCTTCTCCAACCCCGAGGCCCTCGGTGAGGCCAACGACCTCATCACGACCTGCGCCAGCCTCAGCTGCCACGGCAACACCAACACCGGCCTGCCCCCGGGCAACGGCAGCGACTTCAGCCTGCTCGCCTTCCCCAACGAGCCCGCGCACTACGCATACAACTTCAACTCGGCCTCCAACTTCGTCAACCGCGCCGATCCGCTCCAGTCCGCGCTCCTGCTCTACCCATTGAGCACCGAGTTCGGTGGCGTGCCTCACCCGGGCGGCAACAACCTCTCCCCTGAGGGGCCTGGGGCGATCTACTACGAGGCGCTCACCCGCTGGCTCGAAGGGCTGCGCCCCAACGACGGCTTCC
This sequence comes from Myxococcales bacterium, assembly GCA_002716585.1. GTDB lineage: Bacteria > Myxococcota_A > Bradymonadia > Bradymonadales. The sequence goes on from PBBL01000047.1 coordinate 103,844, forward strand.
TGCGTGAGTGGGTCGTGCTCGGCCCCATCGAGGCCGCGCCTGGTAACAACGACCTCCCCTACCTACCCGACGAGGCCAACCTCGTCCTCAACTATGGGCAGACCGCCGATCCCAACTACCCGGCCGCCGAGGCGATCCTCAGCGACGGCGACCGGATCCGGCTCGCGGGCTACTTCGGCGGCGACACCGCGAACAAGGTCGCCTACGCCATGACCTACGTCTGGGTCAACGGCGACGTCACCCTCGACCTCGGCATCGGCAGCGACGACTCCGTCAAGGTCTGGGTCGGCAACATGGACGGCCCCATGGAGCTGGTGCACACCTACGCCGGGGAGCGCGCCGCCGAGCCGGACACCGACGTCGTCCCCATTCAGCTGCGCGGCGGCCTCAACCGGATCATGTTCAAGGTGCTCAACCTCGACGGCTCCTGGGCTTTCTTCGCCCGCCTCATCCAGGGCGGCGTCGGCTACGAGGCCGCGACCATCAAGCTCACCCCCGAGGGCGGCGCCGGGCTCGTCGGCGGCGGCCAGGAGCCTCCCCAGTACGACTACGAGGTCCTCTTCAACGACACCTTCCGCAACGTGGTCGTCCCTGGCCTGGAGCAGACCGGCTGCGGCAACGCCGCCAACGGCGCCTGCCACCAGACGGGCGCCGGTGGCTTCACCTTCCTCCCCGGGCAGCGCGACGAGGCAGTGCTCCGTCAGAACTTCGAGAGCATCGCCCGCAACCCCCGGGTGCGCCTCGGCCTCGACAACTACGAGGACTCGCGCATCCTCATGGCGCCTCTCAACAACAACCACGCCGATCGCGGCGGGATCTACCGCCAGGGCGCCAACGACCCCGTCTACACCCAGATCAAGGATTGGATCTACCAGGGCGCCCTCGCCCAGTAATCCCTCCGCGCCTCACCTCGACCCCCCACTTCGCCACACACCTGACCCCGCCAACGGCGCCTGCCGTTGGCGGCGGGTTGATTTTTGGCCTCGCCTGGTTAATGTAGGGGCCGTTTTCAACATATGGAGTAGGGCGATGATGATGCGAACGACAACCTGGAGCGTGGTGCTGGCGACGGCGTTGATGGCCGCCGGTTGTGGTGGGGATGAGGAGGGCGGTGACGTCACCGCGTCCAACCAGACCAGCGGCTCAGGCCGCTCCAACAGCACCATCCAATGCGAGCCCTGCGCGGCTGGGTTCTCCGAAGTGGTCGACTCGTCCGCGCGCTGTGGCTACCGGTGCGTCCCGATGTCCGACGATCAAGCTGACGCCGGAGCCTCCTGCGTCCGCGAGTGCCCCGATGGCTTCCGGGTTCGCCTCAACCCCCAGAACGAGTGCGGCTTCTTCTGCGAGCCCATCCCTCCGGGCGACGACGGTGAGGAGTTCCTGATGGACGTCGGCGTGGACGCCGAGCAGGGGGACGCTGGCAACGCCGACGCCGAGTCAATGGACGCCGAGCCGCTCGACGCTGAGGAGGACACCTCGGCGGACAGCGCCATGGATGACGCCACGCCGGACGCTGACCCCGACGTGAGCGACGACGCTGTGGACGACGTCACCGATGATGCCGTGGACGACGTCGCCGATGATGTTGTGGACGACGTTGTGGACGACGTGGCCCCTGACGCCCCCGACGCGGGCTAGCTCCTAGAACGCTCCGAACCTCAGGAGCCGTTCGATCTCGGCGTACTCGTCGTTGTAGGGCTCGGGGTAGCTCATCTGGGTGAGGATCCCGGCGATGCACCGCTCGACCTTGGCGTTGTTGAGGGTGTTGCTCGCGAACACCGGCTCGCCCTCAAGCTTACCGCCAGGGAGCACGAGGAGCTGCACGATGATCTGCCCACCGAGCGACGGGTTCTTCTTGAGCTCCTTGAGGTAGCACTGGTTGATCGCCGCCTGGTTCTGGGCGAACAGCTCCTCCACTTCCTCTCCATAGCGCTGCGCCGCGCGCTCCAGCGCCTCCCCTTTCTGATAGGACGCGTCGTTGGTGTCCACCGCGACGATCTGACCTCTGGACGACTTCGTCGGGGTGGTCCCGATCGGCGGATCGGGGTCGGCGGCGGGTTCTGGCGCAGGCGCGGGGGGCGGCTTGGGCGGAGGCGGGCTCGCGCAGCCGGTGGCGAGCAGCAGGCCAACGAGCAGCGCGGCGCTGAGCGTCGCGGCTCGGGTCGTTCGTATGGGGTGGGCTCTCAAGCTCATGGGGTCACGCAGGGTCATGGGCATCGTCGTTGTCTTCAGCGCGCGTGGCGCTCGTGGGGTCGCGCGCAGGCTGCGCCGCAGCGAGCCGGGTGGCCAACGCAGACGTCCAGGTCGGGTCCACGCCTGGTTGGGCGAGCGCGTCGACGAGCGCCTGGCGCGCCTCCGGGTCGGGATCTTCGGACAAGCCCGACGCGACGGTCGAGCACCAGGCCCGCATGAACCCGTTGTCCTGGTCGGGGCGCGTCGCCGCGGTCCGGGTCAAGCGCGCGACGACCCCCGGGTATTCCCGCGCGCGTTCGTACAAAAAGCTCGCCAGCTCCGAGTCGGCGACCGTGTCGGGCTGGCTCTGGGGCGAGCCCGCCTCGAAGAACGCCGCCACGACGTCCCAGTGCCCCGCGAGCGCCGCAGACTGCGCGACCCGATGGCGAGCAGGGCTGCGGTAGGCTGCGTGGCGCTTGAACCAGCCTCGGAGGCTCGCGATGATGGGGCGGTTGAGGATCGCGACCCGGTAGAGGTGCTCCGCGAGGGCGCCGTCCGCGGTGACGCGCTCCGGCTCCTCGGGCAGCTCCTCGCGCATCATCAGGAGGGTGTGCCCGGCGGGCGACAGCTTGCGGTCCTGGCGCTGCGGCAGGAGCCTCACCAGCGGCCCGAGCGCTTCAAGCGCGGGCGGCGGCAGCTCGCCCCACATGTCCAGGAAGCGCTCCAGGTCGTCTCCGTTGAGGAGCATCCCGGCCGAGAGCGTCAGGCGCTCCAGCCGCTCCCGCGAGGGGGTGCCGTGGAGCTGCTCGACGCGGCGCTCCAGCTGCCGGAGGCTGGAGCCGCCGAGCGCGTCTCGGAGCCGTCGCCCCTTCCAGCGCAGCATCGTGTCGAGCAGCGCGTCCCGGCGCTCATCGCCGCCATGATCCATCCAGGTCAGAGCGTCGATGAGCACCTGCGCCGCGGTCATATCTCCCGCGGGCTCGGTGACAGGATCTCGGTCGATCATCGTGGTCGTTGACGTTGTTGACGCCGACAGGGCTGGGTTCTATGGTCTGCTCCAGCGCATGCGGGCGAGGTCGTCGTGCAGTTGGGCCGCGCCCAGTGTAACGGAAGAGGGGAGCGAATATGAAGGGCCAGGTCGGATTTTCAGGTTTTCACGCGGGGCTCGCCCTCGTGGCGCTGCTCCTCGGCGTCAGCCTCAGCGCCCCGAGCGTCGCCCAGGACACCCCTCCGAAGGCTCGGGGCGAGGTCGTCAAGCTCAAGCCGCACCAGCGCGAGATCCTCATCAAAGAGCGGCGCTTTCGCTTCGCGGTCCCAAAGAGCTGGTCGGTCCGCGAGGCCCAGGGGATCTACACCATCACCTCCGACGATCACCGCGTCCTGATGATCACGGTGCTGCTCGACAAGCCTCAGGAGGTGCCGCAGGCGCTCGCCGAGCTGGACAAGATGGTCGTGATCACCGGCGCCGAGTTCAGCGAGCCCTGGAACTCCCTCCAGGGCGCGATCCCGGTCGAGTACCGCGCGGGCGCCGGGACGATGCAGCCCTCGGGGCGTCCGGTGGAGCTGCTGATGACGGTCATGAACGTCGTCAACCGCCCGGTGCTGACCATGTTCTACGTCCACAAAGAGGCCTACAAGGCCAAAGAGCCCGACATCAAGGAGATCCTCAAGTCGTTCGCGGTGGTCCTGACGCCCCGTGAGCTGGAGGAGCTGCGCAAGAGCATGCCCCAACGCCCGGACAAGGCTAACCCTTGAGGTTCATCACGGCCATCACCTTCTGGAGGTGTTGCCAGGCCAGCCCCTTGTCCTCCGGGTGACGCAGCAGGTGATCCGGGTGCAGCGTGGGCATGACCCGCACACGCGCTCCGCCGCTGCTCGTCCACACCTGCCACTCTCCCTGAAGCTTCGACAGCGGCTGAGGCACCTTCAAGAGGCTCCGCGCCGCCACCTCGCCGAGCGTCACCACGACCTCGGGCTGGATGATCTCAAGCTGCTGCTCCAGCACGGGGCGGCAGGTGTCCAGCTCCTCGGCGCGCGGCGCGCGGTTGCCCGGCGGGCGGCACTTGACCGCGTGGCAGACGTAGACCTCCTTGCGGTCGAGGGTCATCGCCTTGACCATCCGGCTCAACAGCTGCCCCGCCTTGCCGACGAAGGGGCGCCCCTGGCGGTCTTCGTTGACCCCGGGTGCGGCGCCGATGAACATCAGCCTCGGCGACGGGCCTCCCGCGCCAAACACGATGTTGCGGCGACCCCGGCACAGCGCGCACCGGGAGCACCCGTCCAGCTCACGCTGGACCTCGCTCAGGCGGTGCGTCGCGCCCCCCTCTGGGGCGGCGGGGCGTTTGGGGCGCCGGTTGGCCGACGCGCTGCTCTGCATCAGGTTGTTGAAGCGGTAGATGTTGCCCCGCTTCTCGGATGTGTTGGAGGAGGTGTCCTCGGTGAGCGCCTCCGCCGCGCGGCGGAGCGCCTCCCTGGGGTTATCGGGCGACCTCGGCGGCGCCTGCCTGGGGGCAGGCGGCTGCTCGGCGGCAGGCGCCGCCGCTGGGGTGTCTGGCTCGTCTGTGCCCATCTCCTGCTCAAAGGCGCGTCGCTCCGCGGCGCGGACCCGCGCCGCGTGCTGAGCCAGCTCCTCGGCGGAGGGTCGCGGGGCGCCGTCCGCCCCAAGCTCGCGTTGCCAGACGAGGTACTGGCGGAGCGAGCGGGCGAGCAGGCCCAGCTCATGTTTGCGTTGCGCGTCTGTGAGGGGTTGGGTCATCGCCAGACTCCTCCTGGAGTGGGGCGCGTGACCGTCAGGGGGCGTCCCTGAGGGTCAGCGATGGTCTCGATCCTTGAGCCCGGGCGCTGATGCGGCCCATGTCACCACCTGTTATAGACGAAGAGGGGTGCCGCTGTCATACGTTCAGTTCGAGCGCAGGGGGTGGTGGGCCGCTGATGGCCCTCAGCGGCGTCACGGAGCGCCCCAGCGGGGGCTCTGCGCGGCGAAGGACCACAGCGCCGCGGCCAGCTCCTCCTTGGCGGCGGGCCCGTGCTCCTGTTGGCGGCCGTCGCGATCGAAGAAGACCACGCTGGACCGATCGGCGCCAAACGCCGACTCGGGGCCGAGCACGATGTTGCCCACGATCATGTCCGCGCGCTTGGAGAGGAGCTTGCCCGCGGCGTACTCCTCCACGTTCCGGGTCTCGGCGGCGAAGCCGATCAGGAAGGGGCGCTCGTGGTCGTCGAGCTGCCCCAACTCCTTGAGGATGTCCCGGGTGCGCCGCATGGGCAGCGCCATCTGCTCGTCGGCCTGCTGCTTCTTGAGCTTGTGCTCGGCGGCCTGCTGCGGCGTCCAGTCGGCGACCGCCGCCGCCTTGACGACGACGTGGGGGCGCGACCCCTCGTGGGGGTCGAGCACCCGATCGAAGACCGCCTGGTGCATCTGCGCCGCCGACTCGACGTTGACCCGCGCGACCCCGGGAGGGGTCTCCACGGACGAGGGCCCCGCGATCAGGGTGACCTGCGCCGCGCCCAGGCGCGCCGCGAGCCGGGCGATGGCGAAGCCCATCTTGCCTGAGGAGCGGTTGGAGATGAACCGCACCGGGTCGATCGGCTCGATGGTCGGGCCTGCGGTCACCAGCACGCGCCGACCCTGGAGCAGCGGGGTGGCGAGCGCGCGCGCGACCGCTTCGAGCAGGATCGGCGGGTCGGGCATCCGGCCCGCGCCCACCTCCTGGCAGGCCAGCTCGCCGGAGTCGGGGGTGACGATCTGGTAGCCCAGCCGGTCACGCAGGCGCGCGATGTTGTCCTGCACCGCCGGGTTGGCGAGCATCTGGGTGTTCATGGCGGGCGCGACCACGACAGGCGCGGTGGTGGCGCACAGCACCGTCGTCAGCAGGTCGTCGCAGAGGCCGTGCGCGGCGCGCCCGATCAGGTGGGCGGTCGCGGGCGCGATCAGGATCGCGTCGGGCCAGCGGGCCAGCTCGATGTGGCCGATCTGCTCCTCGTAGGCCGGGTCGAACAGATCCACCCCGACCGGGGCGTGGGAGACGGCCTGGAGCGCGAGCGGCGCCACGAACTGCGTCGCGCCCCGCGTCAGCACGACGCGCACGGTGGCGCCAGCGCGGACCAGCTCGCGGACGATCATGGGGCCTTTGTAGGCGGCGATGCCGCCCGAAATCCCCAGCAGGATGTTCTTGCCGCTCAGCATGGTACGGGCTCGGGGGTGCAGGCGTCAGGCGGGGATGATCTCGCAGTCGAAGACGTTGTACTCGTCCTTCTCTTCGCTGAGGGTGATCTCACACACCTCCAGCTTGATATCGACGACCTTGCCGCGCCGGGTGCGGATCTTCACGTAATCGTCCTCTTCGACGAAGATGATCCGGCAGCGCCCGAAGTGGGGGTGGTTGAGCATGTCGCCGGTCTTCAGCTCGGGGGTGTCGCGCCACTCCTCGACCACCGAGCGGTTGCGCGCGACGACCGCCGGGGCGGGCGCCGGGGACTTCGCCTGCACCGTCTGGGAGGCGCTGACCGCGTCCGCCCATGAGGCGGCGCTGCTCTTGCGCTTGATCTTCGGCTTGCTCTCCCGTGAGGAGGCCGCGGGCGCCTCCTTCTCCTCGACCTTCGGGGCCGGGATCGGCGCGGCCGGGTTGCTCTGCCGCGTGGGGCGCGTCGGGCGGCGCACGACCTGAGGCGCGGACGCCTGGCCCACAACCACCGCGCCGTCGCTGGAGAACGCCGACGTGCGCGGGCCGCTGGAGACTGGCGCAGGCGGTGGGGCGGGCGCGGGGGTAGGGGCTAGGGCAGGGGCCTCCTCCGTCGCCTCGGGCGCCTCCTCCACCTCCGCTGGCTTCGGGGCGCTCGGATCAAACACAGGCCCCGTCGAGCGCGGGCGGCTGATCGGCCCTTCGGGCGTGTCGTACTTGTTGCGCTCCAGCTTGTTCCAGACCGGCAGCTTGATGCGCTCGTCGTAGCGACGCTTCAGCTCGACGTCCTCGTAGACCTCCATGACGAACTCGATGCTGTAGGCTTCCGCCTCAGCGAGTCGGCCCCCGAAGGTCTGCCACTGACCGAAGTGGTGCGCCCCAAGGTGCGCGTAGCAGTTCAAGACCACCTGGTCGCCGAGCATCGAGATGTTGCCCTCAAGCGCGAGGACCTCAAACATCGCCTCGGCCTCCAGGCTGGTCTGGTAGCCCACCCGATCGCTCTCGTAGGTCTGCAGCTTGACGCCTTGAAGGAGCCCGATGGCTCGGAGCGACCCGGCCTTGACGCGCTCGCGCTTGCAAAGGCGCTCAAATGAGGCAATGACGGGCTCGCCTTTGGAGATGCGGCCGATGATGCGGCGAATGGAACGCGAAGAGGTGTAGATCATGATGGAACGTGTTCAGGTCTGTGCTTCTGAGCGCGCTCGTGGGATCTGGCGAGCGCACCTCGGCTTTGTTACCGTACACCGGCGTCGGTGTCCTGGCCCGAGCATACCCGCGCCGCGAGATTTCGCAACCATGAGCACGGTCGAGACAGCCTCCATACCATCCACGCGCTGCCAGGTCCACCCTACACGAACGGGGACAGGGGTTTGTGTGTCGTGCGGCGCCGTCGTGTGCAGCGCCTGCACGACCCGGATCCGGGGCGTGAACCACTGCCCGAGCTGCGTCGCGTCCCTCTCCAGGGCCGCCGCGGAGGGCGACCGCGGCGAGGTGCGTCGAATCGCGCTCGCCGCAGCGTTGTTTTTCGTCATCGCCCTGGAGGTCTACGTGACGCTCTACACCCTCCTCCTGTGGTGACCCGATGTCCGACCCCCAGCCCAGGAGCGCGCTGATCCACGAGGCCGCGCTGAACGCCCGGCCGCGCTCCCCGGTGGAGCTGATCGACGCGGCGCTGCACCTGGCGCGGCGCGATCCGCTGCTCTACTGGGGGATCTCGGCGCTGTCCCTTGGTCCGCCGCTGCTCCTCCTCATAGGCCTTGAGGTCCTTCGGGACGCCACCCTGATCTTCGCCACCTCCCGCGCCTGGGACGGCCTCCTGCTGGTGGCCGCGCTGCTCGCCCCGGGGCTGCTCGCCTGGCGCGCGCTGTGTCACGGGGCGTTGGCGCTCGCCGGGATCACCCACCTCGGCCAGGCCCCCCTCTCGGCGACCTGGGAGCGTCGCCCTCACGACGCGCTCTCCCCCCTCCAGCTGCTGCGCCGCGCCGCGGATCACGCGCTCGCGCTGGTGATCGCCGGGTGGCTGCGGGTCGCCACGGTCTGGCTCGCCCCGATCGCGCTGCTGTCGGTGGCGCTCCAGCTTGATCCGGCGTTGGCGCCCTCCGCGCGAGGGATCCTCATCGCGCTCCTCGTCACGCTCGGGATCCCGATCACGCTCGTCGCCTCGGTGAGCACCTGGCTCACGACGCCGCGAGCCTGCCTCGAAGGCGTCGTCGCCGGGCGACCGCGCGCGTTTCTGGCCTCCGTCGCCCCCAGCGCCTTCTTCGCGATCGCCCTCGCGCTCCTCACGCTCAACCTCGCGGCGGGCGCCTCGCTGGGGCTCTACGTCCTCGGCGCCCTCCTTGACGTGAACGTGGCCGTCTGGTCGCGCTTCGTCTCTCCCGAGCACCGCCTGGCCTTCTTCGCGCTGATCGGCCTGGCGGCCTGGCTGGTGGAGCCGATCGCCCAGCTCACGGCGACTCTGAGCTGGCTCAACGACCGCGTCGCCCATGACGCGATCGACCTCGACGCGCGGCTCTCCGCCCTGACACACGCTCGCCCGCTCGCCTCCCCCCAGCGCCGCCCCCGCGAAGGTGATCGCCGTCGCCTCGCCTCAAGCGCGCTGATCGTCCTCGCGACCCTCATCTCCTGCGCCGCGGCTGGCGCCCAGGAGCGAACCCCCGCCGCGCTCCGGGCCGAGGTCGAGGCGGTCTTGAGCGGCCCGGAGCTGCGCGGCCTGGACGCGCCGCCCATCGACCGGGGCAACCCGGTGAACCTGCTCGGAGATCGCCCCGGCTTCGACGAGCTGCGCGGCGATGACGCCGCGGCCCCCCGCGACCCCTTCGAGAGCGTGACGGGGCTGCCCCGGGCGATCGTCGCCCCGGAGGTCGTACAAGGCGTGATCGCCCTCGCCGGGCTGCTGACGCTCCTCGCCCTCGCCTGGGTGGCCGCGCGCCACCTGACCCGCCCGAGCCCCGCCCCTGCCCAGGACAACGACTCACCCGATCGGCTGACCGACAGCGCGCCGCTCGCTTCACCGGACGCCTGGCGCTCCCTCGCACAGCGGCTCGCCGCCCAGGGCGATCGCCGCGGCGCGGCGCGCGCGCTCTATCTGTCCTCGGTGGCCCAGCTCCACCACGATGGGCGTCTGCGCTATGAGCCCTCGCTCACCAACGGCGAGCTGCTCCAGCAACTCAGCATGACCCCACACGTCGACGTGGAGGCGTTCCGCGAGCTGCTCCTCCTCGTCGAGTGGGCCTGGTACGGCGCCCACCCCGTGCCTGATGATCGCTACGCGCGGGTCGAGGCGCTGGCGCGGCGCCTGAGCGCGCCCACCGACGCCCAGGGGGTCGCGTGACCGACAGCCGCCTCCAGACCGAACGCGCCGCGCTGCTCCTCGCGGCGGCGTTGATCGCCGTGGTGTTTGTCGGCTTGCTGGTCGCCGCCGCCTCGCACCGCGCCTCCTTCGCCGGGCGCTACGCCTCCCACAGCGCCGCCGCAGATGGAGCCCGCGGGGTGGCGCTGCTCGCCGAGCGCCTCGGGCGCCCACCCCCCCGCCTCCAACACAACCTCGCCTCGCCCCCCGATCGCGGGACGCTCATCGCGGTGGCCCCTCGCCCGGACGCCTCCACCTCGCTCGTCGCCTCCCTGCTCGACCCCGATCCCTTCTCGCCCGAGGAGGCCGAGGCGCTGCTCGCCTGGATCAAGGAGGGCAACACCCTCATCCTCTTCACCCGACAGCCCACGCGCCTCCTGTCCCGAACAGGGATCTTCCTCGCAGGAGAAGCCCCGGAGGCGGCCCCTGGGGCACGCAGCCGCGCCGCGCCCTCGACAGTGTGGCCCCCTCCCACCGAGGAGGCGTCGCCCGCCTCGGGAGGCCACAGGCTGCTGCGCGGCGTGTCGCGGGGGGAGGTGGAGCGGGGCGCGGCGCTGGGGCGCTGGGAGCCTCTCGGCGACGAGGGCCGCTACACGCCGCTCCTGGTTGTGGAGCGGGGCGGGGTGAGGCGGGACGTCGCCGCCGAGGTGGAGGTGGGTGAGGGGCGGCTGATCTGGGTGGGGTCGCCGTTTGTGGCGAGCAACCTGGGGCTGTCTCGGGCGGACAACGGGCTCTGGATCGCGCTGCTGCTCGATCGGGAGCCTGGGCGCCCGCTGTTCATCGACGAGTTCCACCACGGCTTCGTCCATCGGCGGAACCTGGCCGGGTACCTCCGTCGCAGCGGCCGCTGGGTCGTCGTGGCGCAGCTCGCGCTCCTGGGGTTGTTGTGTGGGTGGCGGTTCGGGCGGCGGTTTGGCGAGCCGCTGCCCACGCCGCTCTCGCCGCCGGAGGATGGGGGGTTTCAGACGCTCGCCCGCGTCTACCATCACGGTGGTCACGAGGAGCATGCGCTTGGCGTGTTGATGGACGAGCTGGAGCGCGCGCTGCGCCGCCGCTACGCGCCGCCTCGGGGCCGTGACCTGGAGGCGACCCTCGCCCCGGCGGCCGCCGAGCGCCTGGCCATGTTGCGGCGCCGCGTCCAGGCGCCTCGCGAAGCGGAGCCGCTGGTGGACGTCGCCAGTTCAATCACGCGGTGGGTCGCGCAGCTGGATCAGCGCGGCGCGGCGCCACACGACTTCAAGGAGGGCTGATGTCCGAACACACACACAACCCCCTCGACGACGACGCGCTGGGACGGCTCGCGGCTGTTCGGGAGGCGGCGTTGGCGCAGCTCGGCAAGGTGATCGTCGGTCAGGAGGCGATCCTGGAGCACCTCCTGATCGCGCTCCTCGTCCGAGGTCACGTGCTGCTGGAGGGGGTCCCCGGGGTCGCCAAGACGCTGATGGTCAAGGCGCTGGCGCGGGTCGTCGCGGCGCGCAGCGATCGGATCCAGTTCACCCCGGATCTGATGCCCGCCGACATCCTCGGCACGCAGGTCTTCGACCTGGAGCAGCAGCGCTTTCACCTGGTGAAGGGCCCGATCTTCACGGAGCTGTGCCTCGCGGACGAGATCAACCGCGCTCCGGCCCGCACCCAGGCGGCGCTCCTGCAAGCGATGGAGGAGCGGCAGGTCTCCATCGACGGCGAGCATCACCCGCTCGGGTCACTCTTCATGGTGTGCGCCACCCAGAACCCGATCGAGAGCGAAGGGACCTACCCGTTGCCGGAGGCGCAGCTCGATCGCTTCCTGCTCAAGCTCCACGTCCCCTACCCGACCGCCGCCGAGGAGGATCGGATCCTGGAGCGGGTCCACGGCGGCTTCGACGCGCACGACCTCCAGTCGGCGGGTGTGGAGGCGGCGCTCGACGCGGCGCGGATCGAGGCCGCGCGGGAGCTGGTGGTTCGGGTCGGCGTCGAGCCGTCGCTCCTCCGCTACGTGCGCCAGCTCGTTCACGCCACGCGCGCGTCGGGGTGGCTCCTCTACGGGGCGGGGCCGCGGGCGTCGATCAACCTGCTGGTGTGCGCGAAGGCGGTCGCCGGGTTGAGGGGGCGAGGCTTCGTGACGCCGGACGACGTCAAGTTCATGGCCCGACCGGTGCTGCGCCACCGCGTCGTTCTCCAGCCCGAGGTCGAGATCGATGGGGTGACGGCGGACGACGTGATCGAGCGTCTCCTGGCCGAGGTGGAGGTGCCGCGCTGATGAGCGCCCGGTCCATCAACCTGACCCGCTGGCGGTGCCTGCCAGGCCGTCGCCTGCTGGTGTGCCTGGGGCTCGCGGCGTTGCTGCTGGCGCTGGCGCCGGTGTGGCGGTGGGTGCTCGTGTGGGTCGCGGCGGTTGACGGGGCGCTCCTGGTTGGGATGGTCGTGGATTACTTGCGCTTGCGCCGCGGCGTGCGGCTGCGGCTGGAGCGCAGCGTGCGCTCGCGGCTGTCGGTGGGGGTGGACAACCCGGTGAAGCTGACCTTGGAGAACCGCGGCGCCCTGGCCGCGCGCGTCTGGGTCCGTGACAGCGCCCCAGCCGGGTGTGTTGTCACAGGAGCCGATCTGGGGACCGACGACGCCGTCACGTTGGGGTCGCCTCAGGCACCCAGGCTCGCGGTGGGCGTCGGCGGTCGGGGTGGAACGCCCGACGCGCCGAGGGCGATGGGGCCGGGCCTGACGCTGGGAGCAGCGGAGCGGTTGGAGGTGAGCTACACGGTGCGCCCGCTGCGTCGCGGCGACTGCGCGTTCGGCGATCTGCACGTCCGGGTCGAGAGCGGGCTGGGGCTGGCGACCGCCGCGGCGAGGGGCGACGGGGAGGAGATGGTGCAGGTCGTCCCCAATGTTCTCGGCGCGCGCCAGCTGGGGTTGGCGTCTCGGTTCAGGGATCTGGCGCTGCTGGGGCTCAAGCGGGTGCGACGGGAGGGGGAGGGGGTCGAGTTCGCCTCCTTGAGGGACTACACGCAAGGGGACGGCTACCGCGACGTCGATTGGAAGGCGACGGCCCGGCGGCGGCGACCGATCGTCCGGGCCAGGGAGGCGGAGCGGAGTCAGGACGTGATCCTGTGCGTGGACGCCGGGCGGCGCTCCGCCGCGCGGGTGGGGGAGGTGACCCGACTGGATCACGCGATCCACGTGGCGCTGCTCCTGGGGAGCGCGGCGCTGGAGGCCGACGATCGCGTCGGCCTCCTGGTCTTCTCCGACGCGGTCCACGCCTGGCTCCCCCCCCGACGCGGCGCGCCGCAGCGCCGCCGCCTCCTGGAGGCGCTCACCCACGTCCAGCCTCGCCTGTGCCCGGTGGAGCCCCGCGAGGTCGGCCCCTGGCTCATGTCCCGCGTGCGGAGGAGGAGCCTCATGGTGGTGTTGACCGACATCCACGATGAGGTGGAGTCGCGCCCCGTGGTGGAGGTCGTCCGGCTCCTGCGCGCGCGCCACCTGCCGCTGTGCGTGACGCTCCGCGATGAAGCGCTGGAGGCCGCTCGGGCCGCCATCCCGTCCGACCCGGAGGCGGTCTACCGACGCGTCGCCGCGACGGAGCGGTGGCGCGAGCGCGAGGCCCTCAAGCGGGAGCTGGTGCAGCTCGGCGCGCACGTGGTCGATCGCTCTCCCGAGGCGGTGACGGTCGAGGCGCTCAACGCGTATGTTGAGCTGAAGCGTCGGCGCGCGCTGTGAGGAGGGGGCGATGGAGCTGAAGCGGTGGATCGCCCGAGGCCAGCCGCGCTGGGAGCGGTTGGAGGAGCTGCTCGTCCAGGTGGACGCGGAGGGGCTCGCCGGGCTGAGCGCGGCGGAGGGGCGGGAGCTGGTGCGCCTGTACCGCGAGGTGGGCGGCGATCTGGTCCTCGCTCGGACGATGACGCTCAACCCGGCGCTGCTCGATTACCTGAACGGGCTCGTGGGCCGGGCGTATGGCGCGATCCACGCCACCCGCAAGGTGGCGTGGGGGCGGCTGTGGCGGTTCCTGACGCGCGCCTACCCGGCGTTGATCCGGGCCGAGGCGCGCCTGATCGGGCTGGCGGCGGCGCTGTTCGTCGGTGGGGCGCTGCTGGGCGCGGTGGCGGTCTTCGCGGACGCGGAGGCTGGGGCGTACCTGCTGCCTCAGCAGCACCTCCACGTCGACCCGAGCGATCGGGTGGCCGAGCTGGAGGCCCGCATGGCGGCGGGCGGCGGGCTGACGGTGGAGGATCAGGCGTTCTTCTCCAGCTACCTGTTCACCCACAACATCCAGGTGACCTTCCTGGCCTTCGCGCTGGGGCTGACCTTCGGGGTCGGGACCGCGGTGGTGCTCGTGTCGAACGGCGTGCTGTTGGGCGCGCTGGCGGCCCACTACCACCTCGACGGGGTCGCGACCTTCTTCTACGCCTGGATCCTCCCGCACGGGGTCCCCGAGCTGTTGAGCGTCTTCATCGCGGGTGGGGCGGGCTTCATGCTCTCGCGCGCGCTGTGGGCGCCCGGGCGGAGGACGCGCCGCGATCGGCTGAGGGTGGAGTCGGTCGCGGCGGCGCGGCTCGTGCTGGGGACGATGGCGCTGCTCGTGGTCGCGGGGGTGATCGAGGGCACGATCTCGCAGATGCACCCGCCGCGGCTCTCCTACGCCGCGAAGCTCGGCTTCGCGGCGACGATGGCGGTCGCGCTGGGCCTGTTCATCACACGCGCTGGGCGGAGGGAGCCATGAGCGACCCCATGGGTGGGGTGGGGCGGGGCCTCATCGGCCCGCCCATCGTGATCCAGAGCCCGGAGGGGGTGACGCTGGAGCTGGAACTGGCTGGGGCGGCGCGGCGGCTCCTGGCCTGGCTGGTGGACATGGTCGTGATCATGGCCCTGCTGGGCGCGATGGGGCTCGTGGTCGCGCGGCTCGCCCCGCTGGCTGGCGGGGTGGCCGCTGCGCTCGGGGTGGCGCTCTACGCGGCGATCAGCTGGGGTTACTTCGTGGTGATGGAGTGGCGCGCGGGTGGGCAGTCGTTGGGCAAGCGGGCGCTCGGGATCCGGGTGATGGGGCGCGGCGGTGCGCCGGTGACCCTGGCCCAGTCGGCGGTGCGGAACCTGCTGCGGGTCCTCGACGGGTTGCCGCTCATCTACCTGGTCGGCGGCGCGGCGATCCTGAGCAGCCACGACCAGGGGCGCGTCGGGGATTGGGTGGCGGGGACGATCGTGGTTCGGGAGCGCCCGCCGAGCGCGGTGGTCGCGCTCATCCCCGAGGGGCTGCGAGGGGTGCACCTGCCTGTGGACCGCGGTCAGCTCGTCGCGGAGCTGCCTGCCGCGGAGCGCGCCCTCCTGTTGGAGCTGGCGACCCGGCGAGAGAGGCTCCCGCTGGAGGTTCGGTTACGACTCTTCAGCCAGGCAGCCGAATACTTCAGAGGGCGGCTGGGCATCGACGCGTCGGCTCGTGTGGGCGACGAGGCCCTCTGTCTGCACCTCGCGCTGCTCCTCGCGCAGGGGGTGGGTGGGGCTGAAGCGGGCGAAGGCGCCCCGGAACGGCAGGTTTGAGTTTGCGCCTGGCGGAGATCGTGGTCATCATCCAGAGACGGCCTCTGGAGGGTGGCGCGCAAGAAGGCGTGTCAGCTTCGGGCGCCTCACGCGTCTGATGGTGTTGGTGTGCGTCTGTGGGGCCCGGACGCTCAAGCAGGTGGAGGCGGCCGGTTGCGCCCGGCGGTGCCGCGGTGTATAGACCAGAAACCTGTGGGGTGACGTGATGACAACGGGTGGGCCTGCGCCCCTGCACGAGACAGGGCGCCCCAAGGCATACCGCGAACCAGAGTGTAAGGAATGATGACCATGCGGAATGATCGCCTCAGAATGACCCTGCTCCGGCAATGGACGCTGGGGGTGGCGCTGGTCTTGATGATGCTCGTCGCGACCGTCGCGCAGGCCCAGGACGGCCCGCGCAAGGTGACGGGCCCGGACCCCGGCGCGACCGAGACGACCACCGAGAAGGTCGAGCCCGAGGCGACCGAGCCCGAGGGCGAGGCGACCACGGAGGAGCCCGGCGCGACCAGCGGCGAGGCGACCTACGACCTCCGGGTCAAGGAGCTGGAGGAGAAGGTCAACGACTTCAAGGAGAAGGTCTTCCGCTCCAAGAGCCGCCTGGTGCTCCTCAAGGAGACGGTGCTGCGCGGCTCCATCTCGGGCTCCCAGGCGCGCCTGGTCCACAGCAACGAGATGGGCAACGCCTTTGAGCTGGTTCAGGCGATCTACAGCCTCGACGGCAACCAGATCTACAACAAGCGTGACCAGGACGGTGACCTCGCCGACAAGGAGGAGTTCGAGATCTTCAACGGCGCGATCGTCCCTGGCAACCACAACATCTCCGTCATGTTCGTCTACCGCGGCAGCGGGTACGGGGTCTTCAGCTACCTCAAGGGCTACAAGTTCACGATCCGCTCCAGCTACACCTTCACCGCCGAGGAGGGCAAGACCACCGAGGTGAAGATCGTGGCCTACGAGAAGGGCAACATCACCACCGCGTTGGAGGAGCGCCCCGACGTGCGCTACGAGATCGAGTTCACGGAGGATGACGCCGCCGAGGAGGTCTCGGGCGGCTCGGCCAGCAACAACTGAGCCCCGACGCGCCGATCCGTCTCGCCCTGACCCTGCGCACCGCGTATGCACGAATAGGAAAGGTATGATGTCCACTGTGAACAAAGCGGCGCTGCTGCTCCTGATGGCGGCTGTGGTATCGATCGGGGCCGCGCCAGCTTCGTCTCAGGCTCGCCTCGACGACTTCCAACAGGAGGTCGATCGGCTCTCTCGGGAGCTCAAGGGGCTGGAGAGCCGCTACATCGACCCCAGCCTGCTGGAGCAGAGCTACGAGGTCGAGACGCGGATCAACGACGGGCGGGTCTTCTACCTGCTCAAGGACTACACGCGGGCGTCGATCATCTTCATGGACCTCGTCTACCGCGACGACATCCGAGGGACCCCGGCGCACCGCGACTCGCTCTTCTACCTGGGCGACAGCCTGTACCTGAACAACAACTACGTCGGCGCCCGGCGGCACTTCACCGACCTGCTGACGATCGGCGCCGGGAGCTACTACCAGGACACGGTCCGGCGCCTCATCGAGGTCGCCATCCAGACCGAGGACTACGACGACGTCGAGCGCCTCTACCAGGACGCGCGCGCTCGGGGGGCGTCCCCCGAGCTGATCTACATCTACGGCAAGAGCCTCTTCTTCCGCGAGCGCTTCGATGAGGCGGTCGCCGTGTTCCGCGACGTCCCTGATGACAACAGCGGCCTCTACCTGCAAGCGCAATACTTCGTCGGGGTGATCCAGGCGAGGCAGGCGACCGAGCGCAAGGCGGAGGGGCGCTTCAACGGGGCGATCGGGCAGTTCGAGCGGGTGCTGGAGCGCTCCCGCGAGACCAACCCCGAGCTGGCGGAGCTGTCGCGGCTGGCGCTCGGCCGCGTCTACTACGAGATGGAGGATTACCAGCGCGCGATCTCCGAGTACCAGGAGATCCCGAGGCAGAGCACGCACTTCGCGCGCTCCCTCTTCGAGATGACCTGGACCTACATCAAGGCCGAGGAGCTCAAGAGCGCCCAGCGCAACCTCGACATCCTGCTGCTGCTGGAGCCCGACAACGCCTTGATCCCGGAGGCGCAGCTGATGCGCGGTGACCTCCAGCTCCGCCTCGGGGAGTACAGCGACGCGGTGAGCGCCTACCAGGAGGTGATCGACACCTACGAGCCGGTCAAGGCGCGCCTGGGCGAGGTGATCAAGCGCCGCGACGGCGCCACCGCCTACTTCGACGCCCTGGTGGGGCGCGACGTGGGCGCGGTCAACCAGATCAACCTCCCCGGGATCGTCGAGGCGTGGATCGCCGACGACCCCAAGATGGCCAAGACCCTCGGGGTCGCCCGCGACCTCGAAGTGACGCGTCGCGACATCCAGGAGTCGACCGAGATCATCGCTGAGCTGGAGGACGCCATCAACAGCCGCAGCAAGGTCGACATCTTCCCCGAGCTCAAGGAGGGCTGGGGGCGAGGGCTGGAGCTGGAGTCAGCGATCATCGGGGTGCGGCGAGAGCTGGTGGACATGGAGGGGGAGATGCTCTCCGGGGCCGACGGCAGCTACAAGGCCGCCCGTGAGGAGCGCCTGCGCCTCCAGAAGGTCTACAACACGATCCCGAACAGCCGCGCGCAGCTCAAGGACCGTGAGAAGGCGGTCAAGCAGCGCTACAACGATCTGGAGATCCAGCTGTTCAAGATCGGCTACGAGATCGACTCCATGCGCGCCCAGCTCGTGGCGATGAACAAGTGGATTCAGGACGTGAAGGCCGAGTCCAAGGACATCACCCCGGACGAGGAGGCCGCCGTGCGCGAAGGGATGGCCAAGCAGCAGGAGCTGATCGAGGAGCTGGAGGAGGAGCGCTCACGGCTGCGCCGCATCGTGCGCCGCGCCAAGGCGCAGACCGGCATCAACGACGAGATCGCCGAGCGCGAGGTGGAGGTCAAGGCCGCCTACAAGGCCGCCCTCAAGCGCGAGCAGCAGGCCCTCAAGGAGCAGCGCGGGCGCCTGAACGCCAACCAGCGCGCCCAGACCCAGAAGATCGACGCCATCCTCACCCGGTGTCAGTCGGTGGAGGGGCAGCTGGAGACCTACTTCTCCAGGCTCGACACGATCGTCAACGCGAAGGTCGCCGAGATCCGCGCCGAGGTGGACCGTGAGAAGGTCCGGGTGATCGCCTACACGAACGAGCTGGAGTCCTACACGGGCCGCTCGGCGTCGCTCGCGGGCGACGTCGCGCTGAGCAACTTCCGCCGCGTCGAGGAGAAGTTCGACGCGCTGATCCTCAAGGCGGACGTGGGCGTCATCGACGTCGCCTGGAAGCGCAAGGAAGACCGCAGCAACCGCATCAAGGAGCTCTTCGAACTCAAGGGGAACGACCTCAAGAAGCTCGATAAGGTCTTTGAAGACGTTCGCCGGGAGAATTGATCATGAACGCGAAGCTCACCCCGGAACACGCCCCTTCCAGCCGCCCTCGCCGTTGGCTCGCGGTGCTGCTGATTGTCACCGGCGTCACCCTCGGCCCCGCCCAGGTGATGGCCCAGGACACGCCCCCGGGCGACCAGCCGGTCAAGGCGGGCGCGCCCGCGGAGGAGGCCCCGGGGGATGACGCGCCGGAGGACGGCGACGCCGATGAGGCCGGAGAGGAGGCGGACGCCGACGCCGACGCCGAGGGCAGCACCACCGGGCAGACGGAGGGGGAGGGCGGCGACGACACGCTCGCGGACTCGCCCGCCCGCGACCCCGAGCCGCCTGTGGCCCCCGGGCCGGGCGGTGGCCCCGCGGATGAGTTCGAGCGGTTCAACCAGGTCTACCTGCGCTACCAGAAGGAGATCGAGAACTACCGCGAAGAGGTCAACGCGATCGTCGAGTCGGAGTACAACCGCAAGCGCGGCGAGATCGAGGAGGTCTACGACAAGGAGATCCGCTCGCTCGAAGTGCTGGAGCGCGACCGTCGCCTGGACGCCATCGCGGCGCTTGAGGAGTTCCTGCGCAAGTACCCCAACAACAAGGTCTACACGCCGGACGTCATCTACCGGCTGGCCGAGCTGTTCTTCGAGAAGGCGAACGACGACTACCTCGTCGCCGACGAGAACTTCCAGGAGCAGCAGGAGCTCTACGACATGGGCCGGATCGCCGATCCGCCCCAGCCGCCGGAGCGCAACTACGATCGGTCGGTGGCGCTCTTTCAGCGCCTCATCACCGACTTCCCCGACTACCGCTACGTCGACGGCGCCTACTACCTGTTGGGCTTCTGCCACGTGCGGATGGGGCAGGACGCCGAGGCGCGCCAGGCCTTCGTCGATCTGATCCGGGTTCGCCCCGACTCCAAGTTTGTCCCGGAGTCCTGGGTGCGGATCGGCGAGTACCACTTCGACTTCAACGAACTGGACAAGGCGATCGCGGCCTACTCCAACGCGCTCAACTACCCCGAGAACACCTTCTACGACAAGGCGCTCTACAAGCTGGCCTGGGCCTACTACCGCGCCGACCGCTTCGATGAGGCGATCGGCTCCTTCAAGTCGCTGGTGCGCTACGCGGACAAGAAGGAGGAGGAGACCGGCCGCAGCGGCTCCGAGCTTCGCGAGGAGGCGATCCAGTACCTCGCCATCAGCCTCGCCGAGGAGGACTGGAACGGGGACGGGGTGCCGGACGACGACTTCGGGATGCCCCGCGTCCAGAAGCACCTCCAGGGCGAGGACAGGTTTGAGCCGGAGGTGCTCGCGCGGCTGGGCGACATCTTCTTCGACAACACCCGCTACGATCAGGCGATCGAGACCTACAAGCTGTCGTTGCAGCGCAACCCGCTCGATCCCGAGAACCCGAAGGTCCACGACAAGCTGATCATCGCGCTGTTGAGGCTGCGCCGCTTCGACGAGGCGTTCGAGGAGCGCCGCAAGACGGGCGTGGACTACGGGCCGGGCTCGGAGTGGTACGTGCACCAGGAGAAGGAGGGCAACGTCGAGGCGCTCGCCTTCGCCGACTCGCTGGCGCGCGACAACCTGATCGAGTCGGCGACGTGGTACCACGAGCAGGCGCAGAAGACCGCCGAGGAGGCGATCAACCGCAGCGACAAGGAGCTGGAGAAGAAGGCCACCGAGATGTTCGCGACGGCGGCCGGGGCCTACTCGGAGTACCTCAAGAAGTACCCGCACGACAAAGAGAGCTACAAGTGGACCTACTACCAGGCGGAGTGCCTGTTCTACTCGCTGCAGCTGCTCGACGCCGCGAAGGCGTACGCCAACGTGCGGGAGATGAACGTCGGTGAGAACGAGTTCCGCGAGCCCGCCGCGTTCAACGGCATCAAGGCCTACGAGAACCACATCATCGGCCTCGTGCGGCTCGGTCAGCTGCCCGACAAGGCGATGCCCCAGGGGTCGCTCAAAGAGCAGACGACCGCCGAGTCGGACAGCGACGGTGGGGAGGAGCCGGACGGGCGAGGCCAGGAGACCGCCTCGGTGACCGAGCCGGAGCCGATCCCGGAGCTGGTCCAGGACCTCAATGCGTCGCGCGAGCGCTACGTGGAGCTGGGGCTGACCAGCGAGAAGGCCCCGGACCTGCCCGGCAAGCTGGAGTTCCAGGTGGCCAAGGTCTATTACGACTTCAACCACCTGGATGAGGCGCGCAAGCGCTTCGAGAAGATCATCAACACCTACAACAACCAGGAGGTCGCGGCGCTGTCGGCGACCCTGATCCTGGAGTCCTACGCCCAGGCCAAGGACTACGAGAACATGGCGCTGTGGGCGGATCGCATCTCCCAGGATCCGAATCTGGCCACCAGCGGGCGGTTGGCGGAGGTCCGCGAGGAGGCCAAGCGGCTCAAGCTCGGGGCGATGTTCAAGCAGGCCGAGGAGCTGGACGACGGGGGCAAGTACGAGGAGGCGGCCGAGGCGTACGTGGCGCTGGTCAACTCCGACCCCAAGAACCAGTACGCCGACAAGGCGCTGAACAACGCCGCCGTGGCCTACGAGAAGGTCAAGCGCTACGAGTCGGCGATGAAGCTCTACGAGCGGGTCTTCCGCGAGTACCCCGACAGCGAGCTGGCGCCCAAGGCGCTGTTCCGGGTCGCCTACAACGCCGAGCGCTTCTTTGACTTCGAGAAGGCGGTCAGCAGCTACCGGCTCCTGTCCGACAAGTACACGCAGAGCGAGGACCGTGAGGGGGCGCTGCTGCGGGCCGCCGTGCTGCTGGAGAACCTCCAGGACTACGGCAAGGCGGCGAAGGTCTACAAGGAGTTCTCCCAGGAGTTCCCCGACTCGAAGGAGGCCGCCGAGTGCCTCTACCAGGCGGTGCTCGTCTACGAGAAGATGGGCGACTACAACATGATGATCTCGACCCACAACGACTTCCGGGCGCGCTACGGCAACAACAGCGCCTACAACCGGCAGGTCATGGAGGGGCTCGACAAGATCGCGACCTACTACCAGAAGACCGCCCGCGACCAGAAGAACGCCCGCCGGACCTTTGAGGCGATCCTGCGCGAGCACACCGTCCGCGGCATCGCCCCGGGCTCGTTCGAGGCGCAGTACGCGGCGCGTGCGCGCTTCTACATGACCGAGTACGAGTTCGAGACGTGGGATCGGATCCAGCTCAAGGGCAACCTCAAGAACCAGGAGCGGGCGCTCAAGGCGAAGTTCGACGGCGCCAAGGAGCTTCGACCGAAGTACGAGCAGGTCTACGAGTACAAGAACCTGGAGTGGACCATGGCCGCGGGCTACCGGTCGGCCAACATCCTCCAGCGCTTCGCCCAGACGCTCTACGACGCCGAGGTCCCGTTCGAGGAGGGTAGCGAGGAGTACGACATGTACCGCATCCAGCTTGAGGATCTGGCGATCCCGCTGGAGGACCAGGCGGTGGCGGCGTACGAGAAGGCGATCACCAAGGCGCGCGAGGAGAAGATCGTCAACGAGTGGACCAAGAAGATCCTCGCCGAGCTGAACAAGTACAAGCCTGCCGAGTACCCGCTGTTCCACGAGGAGAAGCGCGAGTACAAGACCACGCTGGTGACCCCTCGCCCGCCGCTGAGCGACCTGTCGAGCCCCTCTGAAGATGGCGGCGGCGCCGACACCCCTGGAGGCGACGTCGATGATGACGGCTTCGAGACGGGTGACAAGTAGGTTGAGCGGCGATTGGGCAAAAAACCCTGTTGGATTCTGTGGAGCGGCGCGTCACTGGTGTACTGGCGCGCTGACGGACGTGGGAGTCGGCGAGCGGGGCGATGGACCCTGCCCAGGCGCTCGGAGCGTCGAAGCGCGCAGTGGAGGATGACATGAACCAGGCCAACGAGGACAGGAGCAAGCTCAGCGCGTCGATCCGGGGCGCAGCGTGGCGCGCCGTGGCGCTGCTCGCGCTGGTGTCGTGGCTCTCGGGGTGCGCCGGGACGCAGATCACGCCGGACGAGGATCTGACGCAGCCCGTGGCAGGAGCGGAGGATGGCCCGGGGATGGACACCGACGACGAGGCCTCGTTCGAGGTGGACCGCTCGGTGCCGGATCGGCCGAAGACGGCGCCGAAGCGCCAGGTGTCGGCGGCGTCGCGCAGCGCGCTGTCGGCGGCGATCTCGGACATGGACCGCGGCGATCTGGCGGGCGCCGAGGATCAGCTCAAGGATCTGGTCGATGACTCGGACGCCGGGCCGTTGGCCAGCTACAACCTCGGGATCCTGGTCGATCGCCAGGGGCGATCGCAGGAGGCGAGGGGTCACTTCGAGGAGGCGCTGCGGCGGGATCCGGAGCTGGCCCCGGCGCTGGTGAGCCTGGTGCGGCTCTACCTGCGGGACGGGGACGTGTCGGGGGCGCTGAGGACGGCGGATCGCTACATCACCGCGCGGCCGGACAACCAGGATCTGGTGGAGGCGAAGCTGCTGGTGTTGCTGCACAGCAGGCGCTTTGAGGAGGTGATCCGGGACGCCAAGCAGGTGCTGCGCGCCGACGAGACGAACACCCGGGCGATGGTGGCGATGGCAGGGGCCTACACCAGCCTGGGCAAGTACGAGCTGGCCGAGGACATCCTGAAGCAGGTGCTCAAGGGCAACCCGGAGCCCTACCTGAAGGCCGAGGTGCATTACCGGCTGGGGTCGGTGTACATGATCCAGGAGCGCGACGGCGCGGCGATCGGGGCGTTCCGCAGCGCGGTGAACCTGCGCCCGGACTTCGCGGAGGCGCGAAACAACCTGGGGGTGCTGTACCACAAGGCGCGCGATTATGAGAACGCGATCGTGCACTTCACCGAGGCGATCGGGACGTTCCCGAAGTTCAAGGAGGCGCACCTGAACCTGGGCAACGCCTACAAGGGTCAGAAGTCGTGGTCTTCGGCCGAGAAGGCGTTCCTGGACGCGACGCGGATCGCGACGGACTTCGCGCCGGCCTACTTCAACCTTGGCGTGCTCTACCTGGACGCTCAGTTCGACGGGCGCGATCGCAAGGAGCAGTACCAGCTGGCGATCGACAACTTCAACCGCTACAAGGCGGAGATGAAGGCGTCGCTGCCCCGCGAGGATCCGGCGGACGCCTACATCGAAGAGGCGAAGAAGAAGATCGAGCTGGAGCGCAAGCGCGAGGAGATGGAGCGCCAGATGCTCAAGGAGGCCGAGGAGAACCCCGATGACGGGTTTGACGACGGCGGCGAGGAGGGCTTCGAGGACGGCGGCGACGATGGATTCGAGGACGGAGGCGACGACGGCTTCGAAGAGGCGCCGATGGACGAAGACAAGTGATCGGAACCGTGGATCAGGGGGCCTCACAGGGTTGGCAGCGCCGAATTGATCGGTTAAGATGCCGCCTGCCATGGATGAGGCGTTCCTGGTTTGTGGTGCCGCGGCACAGCAGACGCTGGGGGTCGTTGATGACTCCCAGGGCGGAACGGATGGCAGACATGATGCACTCCAGACACAACAGGTTGGGCAGGTGGTTGATGACGGTGACGGCGATGGGGCTGCTGATGGGCAGCGCCACGGCGGCCACCGCCCAGGACCGGCGCCAGCCGAAGGTGATTGAGTTGGACGAGGACGTCATCAAGGGGCGCGTGCAGAAGCCCGAGGCGTTCTACATCCTTCAGCACGCGAGCCTGAACTACAAGCGGCTCGATCCGAAGGAGACGTTCATCCCGGAGCTGGTCAAGTCGGTTCGAGAGGAGCCCTTCTGAGTGACCTTTGTGGTTGGGGCTCGATGGCATGTCGAGCGGGCCGAAAAGTTCTTTAAAGCCCGTTACAGATATGTTATACGAGACTCCCGCCGCAACGCGTCTCGCGGATCGGCTCAGCCCCGACGCATCGGTAACGAAGCGGAGGATACGCCCAGGCAGTGACCCGGGTCCCTGTTCAAGAAGACGGGGTCATGGTCGCCTGGGGAGGTCGGCGCTGGAAGAGCCAGTTCAGACCTGAAATGAAACCAAAGAGGAAGCCCACCCACCGGGGGTGGGTGCGGTGTGTCACGCGATCCTGACAGCGCACAGACAGCACACGACTAGCAGCCTTTCGACAGAGGCCAGAGAAGGAGGAAGTCCAACATGAGCGGAATTGCCGAGGCGTTCAGGCAGGGTGGCGGGTGGATGTACGTCATCCTGGTGGTGTCGATCATCGCGATCGGGATCATCATTGAGCGGTTTATCTTCCTGTTCTTCAAGTACAACATCAACGCCCACGCGTTCATGGCCCAGATCCAGAAGCTGGTAATGGCCAACAACATTGATCGAGCGATCAAGTTGTGCAACGCGGCGCCGTCGGCGGCGCTGCCGAAGGTGATCAAGGCCGGTCTGACCCGGGCGAACAAGGGCGAGGTGGAGATTCAGAACGCGGTCGAGGAGGCCACCCTGGAGGTGGTGCCGCAGATCATGAAGCGGGTTGGCTCGCTGCAGGCGCTCGCGAACGTCGCGACGCTGCTCGGTCTGCTCGGTACCATCATCGGTCTGATCGAGGCGTTCGAGGCGCTCAAGAGCGCGACCCCCGACACGCGGCAGGAGCTGCTGTCGCAGGGTATCGCGCTCGCGATGAACACGACGGCGTTCGGTCTGATCGTCGCCATCCCCTGCATGGTCGCCCACCTGTTCCTGTCGGGTATGACCAAGAAGATCATCGACGAGATCGATCAGTACTCGGTCAAGCTCGAGAACCTGCTGGTCAGCCGTGGCAAGGGCGGGGTCAACCCCCTCGAGAAGTAATCTGCTCCGCGTCGCCCTCACCTGCGCGACGCAGGTGAGGGGGGGCGGGGGTATCCTTCGCGGGCTCTTGTCATGTGGCGGTCACGCGCCGCCACGCGCGAAAGGACGATTACCTGATGGCTTCGCCTCTCGTTCAAGGGGCGATCTCGCAGCGACCACCATGACCCTGGTTTCGCCCGATTGGGCGAGGGCGGGTCAACAGTGAGGACAAGAGGCGGACCTATGGCCCGTAGACGTCAAGAAGATGAAGAAGTCGAGCTGAACCTGGCTCCGATCATGAACCTCGTCATGATCCTGATCCCCCTGCTGCTGCTCTCCGTTGTGTTTGAGCAGATGGGTGTGATCAACGTGTCAGCGCCCAAGCTCTCGGTGGGTCCTGCGAACGAGCAGCCCAACCCGGACGAGGAGAAGAAGCTGAACCTGACGATCGGCGTATCGGTCAGCGGGTTCTCGCTGCTCACCTCCGACGGCAAGCTGTCGCCGCTGTCCGGCTGCGACAACCCGGACGTGGCCATCTGCACCAAGAAGGGCAAGGACGTCGCGGCCATCCTCAGTGAGGTCAAGTCGCTGCGCGGGAAGTACGACTCGGCGCCGAACGACGCCAACCGGGTCTTCATCCAGCAGTCCGATGACAAGCTTCAGGAGGCGATCGAGGCCTACGACTGGCGACGCCTCTACAACACGCTCATCGAGATGAAGCAGAAGTTCCCCGACGAGAAACTCGTCAACCTCACGGCGAGCCCGAACGTCCCGTTCGAGATGATCGTCAAGACCATGGACACCGTGCGCTACAAGCTCGAGTCCCCCAACGAGAACGGCACCTTCGACACGGACGAGAAGTTCCAGCTGGCCACCTACAAGGAGACCAGCGCTGGAGATGCCCCCTACGCCGAGCTGTTCAGCGACGTCGCCCTGGCGGTCGCCAACTGAGCTGAGCTGAGGAGGAAGACAACGCCATGGCCGACAACAACAAGCCATCTGGCTTCTCTGATGAAGAAGAAGCGCGGATCCTCGCCCAGCGCGCCCGGGAGGCCAAGCGCAACAAGCGCCTCGCCCGCCGCGACGAAGGCGGCGGGGGCCTGAACATCAACTCGATGATGGACATGATGACCATCATCCTGGTGTTCCTCATCGACTCGTATGGGTCCAACCCCATCCAGGTCAAGGGCGGCGCGGACATCGTCATCCCCTACTCGACCACCGAGCTGTCCCCTCAGGACACGATGCAGATCACCATCACCCGCAAGTCGATCATCGTGGGTGACAAGACGGTCGTCGCGGTCAAGGACGGGAAGGTCGATAAGAGCCAGAAGAAGGGTGAGAACAGCTTCTACATCCAGCCGCTGTTCGATCAGCTGACGGAGGAGGTCAGCCGACACCGCCAGATGGCCGCGCTGCGTAAGCTGGAGTTCGACGGCGTGGTCACGGTCGTCGCCGACCGCACCATCCCCTACCGCCTCGTCGCCGAGGTGATGTACACCGCGGGGCAGGCCCAGCTGTCGAAGTTCAAGTTCGCGGTGGTCAAGTTCGGCCGCGACGCTGAGATCATGAAGGCCACCCAGAAGAACGGCGGTGGGGGCGGTTGAGCCTCTCCCGCGACAGAGGCCCCGCGCAGCGGGGCTCGTGAACGCATCTGACGAGGGCTGGGCAAGGTTGTCCGGCCCTCGTTTGTTTTTGTGTCAGAAAATTCGAGGCGCTTCGTCTCACATATAGACTGGGGAGGGCCATGCGGAGAGCCTTCCAATCGAGCACATCACGTTGAGCCAGGCACCTGCAGTCAAGGTGGGGTCCTGATGTGCCGATGAGATCACTCAGCCGAGCGAATTCATCGCCGAAGGCGATCATCCGAATACGAGGGTAGAGCGTTATGTCCACAGCAAAGGGAGCAGCGGCGCGCAAGACAGGCCCGAAGGTCCTGCGCGTTGGTATCATCCAGAACGGTCGTCCGATCGAGGAGCGCCTGTTCCGCAAGCGACAGCCCGTCTCGATCGGTCAGACCCCGAAGCAGACGTTTTGTGTGCCGGTCGCGGATATACCGAAGTCGTTCACCCTCTTTGACCTCAAGGGGGACGACTACGTCCTGAACTTCACCCCCAAGATGAGCGGGCGGGTCTCGCTCGGAGATGGTGTTCATGACATGTCGAGCCTTCGCAAGAGCGGCAAGGCGAAGGCGCAGGGCGACTTCCATCAAGTCAAGCTCAACAACAAGTCCCGTGGCAAGGTCGTGCTCGGCGAGGTGACGGTCCTCTTCCAGTTCGTGGTGCCGCCGCCGCCGAAGCCCAAGCCCCAGCTGCCTGCGTCGATGCGCGGCGGGTTTGTGCGCGACATCGACTGGAACTTCGCGATCATCCTCATGATCTCGGCCCTGGTGCAGGGCGGCGCCGTGTTCTGGGTTGAGAACACGGACTGGCCCGAGCCGCGCGACGTCGGCGCGATCCCGGATCGCTTCGTCCAGGTGCTGGCGCCTCAGGTCAAGGAGGAGGAAGAGGACAAGTTCGAAGAGGAGGAGAAGAAGGACGAGGTCGTGGACGGCGAGGGCGAGCCCGAGGAGGTGAAGGAGCAACCCAAGCCCAAGCCCCAGAAGCGCGTCGCCCGGGTCGCCGACCCCGATCGGAAGGCCGCGAAGATGGCCGAGCGCAAGCGGGCGCTGGCCAAGACGGTCGAGAACAAGACGATCCTCCGGACGATCGGGACGTTGGGCGGCGAGGGCCAGCCCAGCCTCGTGGACTCGTTGACCGGGGGCGCGGATCGCAAGAGCCTTGAGAACGCGTTCGCGGGCTCGACGGGCGTTTCGACGGCGTCCTCCGACGTGGAGCGCAGCGGCCTGCGCCGCGCGGCTTCGGCGAAGGCGACCGGGACCGGCTCCAAGACCGGGATCGGCGACCTCGGCGTCAAGGGCGCGGCGGCGGCGAAGAAGGGCGTGGACACCGGCAGCAAGCGCGAGGGCCCGAAGGTCAAGGCGCGGGTGAGCCTGCGGGGCGCGACGGCGGTCGTCGGCAGCGGCATCGTGGATCGCAACGCGGTGTCGGCGGTCATCAACCGGCGGCGCGGCGCGCTGGTCAGCTGCTATGAGCGCGAGCTGAAGAAGAACCCGAACCTCAAGGGCAAGATCACGGTGCGGTTCACCATCGGCACGGGGGGGAGCGTCACCTCCTCCTCGGTGGCCAACAGCACGCTGTCGTCGGCCGCCGTCGGGAGCTGCGTCGCGAGTCGTATCCGCGGCTGGCGCTTCCCCAAGCCGGAGGGCGGCAGCGTGTCGGTGAGCAAGTCGTTTGTCTTCGCGCCAGGAAATTGACGCCATGAGCGCCTGACTGGCTGGGATCGCAACGCGCAACCCCTGGACCCGACAACCGTGGTCCAGGGGTTGCTTGCGTTTGTGGAGGGCGACGTGGGGTGTTAACGGGGCTTCACAGTGGGGGTGTGAAAAGTTGTCACAGCGCAACCCTGCGACGAGCGCATCCAGGCGCGGCGCGGCGCATTGAACCTGATGGGGAGCCCGATATGGCAAGGCGCAGCCGCGGTGGTGAGGCCGTTCGAGAATGATTTGGGGTGACGCCATCGCGGTCCGATTCTTGCTTGTATACGTTGGGCCCCGGCGTTGGGGTGGAGATCGGATTGACACGGTGGGTGTGTCCGGCTAGAAGGGGATTCCCAGGCAAAGGACTTCGACCTGTTGGTGCTGGGTGACCCCTCGTGATACAACCAGGAGTGCTCTGCTGTGGTGAGCGAGGAACGTGGTATGGAGTGGATGAAAAAGATCGCTGTGGCCGTGGCGCTGCTCGGGTGTGTGAGCCTGGCGGCGCCTGCCGCGATGGCTCAGGACAACATCAACCCGCAGCAGCTGTTGGAGTCGGCCAAGAACATGTCGGGCAGCGACATGCTCAGCCGCGCCAGCGGTGAGATCGAGAAGATGAAGAACACCCTCGGTGGGTCGCTCGAGCTGTTGGAGGCGACGCGCGATGAGGAGAAGGACATCCTCAAGCTCAACTGCATCCGAGACAAGCTGGCGGCCGTCAAGGGGTTCCTCAAGGTCAGCGAGCAGTCCGAGGTCAAGCTCAAGGAGGCGCTCGCCCGGGACGACCGCGCGACCGCTGAGCACCAGTACGCGCTGGTCGTGATCGCGGGCAGCAAGGTGTCCAACCTCGGCGTCGAGGCGCAGTCGTGCGCCGGCGAGGTGTTGCGCTACTCGGGCCAGACGGACGTGAAGTTCGACATCGACGAGGACATCCCCGAGATCGATCCCACCATCCTGCTGGAGGAGATCGAGGTTTTATTCAAGTTGCCTGAGGCAACGCCGTTCCAGTAGAGTATGGCTTCGGGTGGTGCATACCATCTAAAGAAGATGAAGGCGCGTGCGTGAGCGCGATTGAGGGCGTCAGCAGCAGCGGCCTTTGGTCAACGCCTTGAACCCCAACTTGGGCGTAGGAATGTCGCAAGAACCCCAGGATGAACAGCAGCCCTCGCCACCAACCTCCCCGCGCTGGTTGGTGGTGACCCTCGTCGCGGCGCTGTGCGCGGTGGCGAGCGGGCAGGCGCAGGCCCAGGACGTCGGGGTGGCCGCTGAGGATGAGCCGCTCCCCCGAGGGCTCTACGTCGGCCAGCTGCAACTTCACCCCGGGCTCTTCATCGAAGGTGGGTACGACTCCAACGTCTTCTTTGAGGACGACAGCGAAAACCCCTCCAACGCCACCAAGCTCAACGGCGTCATCAAGCTCGGCGTCGAGACCCCTCGCCCCAAGAAGGCCCAACTCGACCTGGAGGTCGGCCTCACCTACTCGGAGCTGTTCGCCGAGGAGCAGGCGATCCAGAACCAGAGCGGCGTGACCGCGTTCGGTCGCGGGACGCTGCTGTTCAACCCCAACGGGTCTGTCGCGGTCGGGGTGTTTGACTACTTCCGCCGCACCAACGAGGCGCCCAACACGTTCAGCTCAGCCACCTTCAACCGCTTCTCCAACGAGGCGGGCGGGATCCTCAAGATCCAGCCTGGCGGCAAGCTGCTCACCCTGGACCTCGAAGGCTCCTACGCCGTGGTCCGCAACGGGATCGTGGACGACCTCGACCACAACATCGTCCGCCTCGGCGCGCAGGGCAAGTGGAAGTTCCTCCCCAAGACCGCCTTCGTGCTGGTCGCCTCGCAGCGCTTCATCAACTACGAGCAGAGCACCCGCGACACCGTCAACGACAACATCCCCGAGGACTCGCTCGCCAACATCAACTCCTCGCCGCTTCGCGTCGAAGGTGGCCTCAACGGCCTCATCTTCACGCGGATCTCCGCGACCGCCATGATCGGCTACGGCAACAGCTTCTACGAGGACGGCCCGAGCTTCTCCGGGCTCATCGGGCGCGCGGAGGCGGGCTACGAGATCGGCCCGACGAGCCAGTTTCGGTTGGGCTACCACCGCAACTTCGAGGACTCGTCGTTTGGCAACTACGCGACCTTCCACAGGGTCTTCGCCCGCTACAACCATTTGATCGGCGGCATCTTCAACCTCCGCCTCGAAGGCACCTACACGCTCCGCCAGTTCGCGCCGGTCGCCAACCCCATCCTCCTCGGCGATGTCATGGAGGAGGGCGCACCGGCCAGGCGCTACGGCAACTCCAACCCCGACCCGTACGAGCGTGTTGATCCGCTCTACGGCGCCGAGGCGGAGGGGACCTTTCGGGTGTTCGATATCTGGCGTGTCGGGGGGCGTTACCAGCTCACCGTCAACGACACCGACTTCTTCTCGATCACGGGCCAGGGCGATCTGTTCTCCCCGGGTCGATTCGTCAAGCACGAAGCGTACTTGACCACAGGGGTTGAGTGGTGAGCCACCCCTGACGCGACGTCGCGTCGGGCAGGCCGCGGTGAACGGTGAACCGCCGCGGGCCTCTCGACCCGACACCAACAGCCAGGGCGCGCCCGGGGCCACAGGTGGCGCGCCGTCACACTCCGTCTTTGTGACCTGCGTTATGAGCGTTTCGAGTCATACACTGCTGCGGTGGGGACTCCTGGGGGCGATGTGCGTCGCCTTCTCGGGGTGCGTCACGAGCGTGGATCCCAACTACGTGCGCCTGCTTGAGCCCACCGGTGACGCGCCTCCGAGCGCGAACACCCTCGGCGCGGGCGACCGCATCGCGATCCGCGTCTACGGCGAGGAGGGGCTCGGCGGCGAGTTCGTGATCTCGCCGTCGGGGACCATCAACTTCCCGCTCACCGGGAAGCTCCAGGTGGATGGCATGACCTGCTCTGGGGTCGAAGACGAGCTGACCCGCGCGCTGCGCGAGGGGTACTTGCGGCGACCTTCGGTCAGCTGCTCTGTGCTGGAGTTCAACAGCAAGAAGATCTACGTCTTTGGGGAGGTCAAGCGCCCCGGGACGTTCCGCTTCGATGACAACATGACCGTCGTTCAGGCCGTGACGCTCGCCGGGGGCTTCTCCGAGCGCGCCTCGGAGAACAAGACGACCATCGTGCGCAGGCTCGACGGTCAGAAGGTCCGCGTGCGCGTCCCCATCGACGCGATCATCGAAGGGGAGGTCGAGAACCTCCAGCTCGTGCCCGGGGACATCCTCTATGTCCCGGAGTCGATCTACTGACGAGCGGTGAGCCCCATGTCCAAGGAACACAACATCCAACCCCTGCCGCCAGGCCTCGACGCCCCGGAAGAGGGGCTCATCCCCCTGCGCGAGTACTGGGAGGTGATCCTCAAGCGGATCTGGCTCGTGGTGCTGGTCACCATCGCCGTGTTCGCGCTCGTGGCCGCCTACACCTTCCAGCTCCCCAAGAAGTACGAGGCGCGGGCGTCGCTGATCATCGACATGGCCAACGCGCAGGTCCTCGGCAGCGAGGTCCAGCCGGTCGTGGAGTTCTCCAAGGCGGACTTCTGGAACTCCTCCCAGTTCTTCCAGACCCAGTACCGAATCATCAAGAGCCGCTCGCTGGCCACCAAGGTGGTCGAGCGCCTCGGCCTGGCGGACGACCTCGTCTTCCTCGGCCTCGACAAGGTCAAGGACGAGGAGCTCAAGGAGCGCCTCAAGGAGGCCGACCCTGTCGAGCGGCTGATGTCGATCACCGAGGTGGAGCCCGCCCGGGAGACCCGGATCGTCACCATCGCCATCACCCACACCGACCCGAAGCTGGCCGCGAAGCTGGCCAACGAGATGGCGGACGTCTACCGGCAGCTCAACGTCGAGCGCAAGATGGAGTCCACCTACGGCGCCTACAACTGGTTGACCAGCCAGTACAAGGACGTCAAGGAGAAGCTGGAGGCGTCCGACAAGGCCCTCTACGACTTCAAGGTGCGCAACAACATCCTCTCCACGTCGCTCGAAGACCGCCAGAACATCATCAGCCAGCGCCTGATCGAGCTGAACCGTCAGCTCAACGAGATCCGCGGTGAGCGCATTCGGATGGGCGCCGAGGCCGACCTCGTGCGCCAGATGCGCCGCGGCGACCTGACCCAGGCGGCCAGCGAGCGCGTCATCTCCAACCCGCTGGTCCAGCAGCTCAAGGCCTCGCTGACCAAGCTCCGCGAGACCGAGGGCGAGCTGTCGGAGCGCTACCTCGACGACCACCCGGAGCTGATCGCGGTCCGCTCCCAGCTCAAGACGATCGAGAAGGAGCTCAACCGCGAGATCGCCACCATCCTCAAGGCCCACGAGAACCGCCTCGCTGTGACCACCCGCTCCGAGACCGGGCTGGAGCTGGAGCTGGAGAAGGCCAAGCGGGAGGCGTTTGAGGTGAACCAGAAGGAGCTGGAGTACTCCCAGCTCGTCCGCGAGCAGAAGAACAACTCACGCCTCTACGAGCTGGTCCTGCGCCGCCTCAAGGAGACCGACCTGTCGCGCCTGCTCAAGGACAACAACATCCGGGTCCTCGACAAGGCGCTCGTGCCCGAGTCGCCCGTGCT
Organism: Myxococcales bacterium; assembly: GCA_002716585.1. Lineage (GTDB taxonomy): Bacteria > Myxococcota_A > Bradymonadia > Bradymonadales. The sequence goes on from PBBL01000047.1 coordinate 137,117, forward strand.
GCCTCGGGTGCCGCTCAACCTCGCGCTCGGCCTCGTGCTCGGCCTCGTGCTCGGCCTCGGGGTGGCGTTCCTGCTGGAGATGCTCGACAACACCGTCAAGAGCCAGGAGGACGTCGAGGGCTACCTGGGGATCACCTTCCTGGGCATGGTGCCGCGCATGAAGTTCGACTCCAACCCCGGCGCGATGGGGGTCAACCCGGACGCCGGGTTCGACAGCGAGCTGTACGTCCACTACTACCCCAAGTCCACGCTGGCCGAGTGCTGTCGGACCGTCCGGACCAACATCCTCTTCATGTCGCCCGACAACAACCTCGACCGGATCCTCATCACCAGCGCAGGCCCGCTTGAGGGCAAGACCACCACGGCGGCCAACATCGCCACCGCGATGTCCCAGTCCAACACCCGCATTCTCCTCGTGGACACCGACATGCGCCGCCCTCGCCTCCACAAGGTCTTCAAGACCCACAACAAGGTCGGGCTGTCGTCGCTGCTGCTCGGTGAGGCGACGTACGAGGAGGCGATCCAGAAGACCGACGTGCCCAACCTCGACATGATCGCGTGTGGCCCGATCCCGCCGAACCCCGCCGAGCTGATGCACACCGAGCGCTTCCTGGAGATCCTCCGCAACTTCGCCGCCCGCTACGATCGGGTCATCTTCGACTCGCCCCCCACCATCGCGGTGACCGACTCGATGATCCTCTCCAACCTGGTCGATGGCGTGATCTTCGTCGTGCAGGGGGGGCGGACCTCGAAGGACATCGTGCGGCGAGCCCTCAACAAGCTCAAGGCGGTCAACGCCCCGCTGCTCGGCGCGGTCCTCAACAACGTCGACCTCGACAGCCGCACCTACGGGCAGTATTACTACCGCTACTACCGCCAGTACGGTCAGTACTACGAGACGGACGCCGACGCCATCGAGATGGACGCGTCCCATGACGCATCGGACGGCGCGTCGTGAGGCGTGTCGTGATGTGGTGTGTTGTTGTGGTGTGACGCGCCGTGAGGTGGCGCGTTCAGCTCCGCGCGTGAAACGCTCGGGCCTGGGCGACGTCGCGGGTGATCTGCGCCTTGAGCGCGTCCACCGAGTCAAACCGCTGCTCCGGTCGGAGCAGCTCCAGCAGCTCCACCTCGATCTCCCGCTCGTACAGATCGGCCCCTCCCGAGAGTCCAGCGAGGATGAAGGACTCGGCGTTGGCCGGTCGGTCGGGGTCGGTGTGGAAGGTGGGCTTGACGCCCACGTTGGTGACCGCGGGGAGCGGTGAGGCGTCGGGGTCGTCGAGCAGCTTCACCCGCGTGACGTAGACGCCGTGCTTGAGCATCATCCCGGCGTCGGGCGAGATGTTGGCGGTCGGGAAGCCCAGCGCGCCGCCGCGTCGGTCGCCGGTGATCACCTCGCCGCGCAGCGCGTGCGGCCTCCCCAGCAGCGCGTTGGCGGTCTTCAGCTCGCCGCCCGCGAGCGCCTGACGGATGCGGGTGGAGGAGATCACGCTCTCGCCCTGCTCCACGGCGGGGTGCACGTCGGTGACGATGCCGCGCTCGCGGGCGTAGCGCTTGAGGTCCTCGGGGCCGCCGGAGCGCCCCTTTCCGAAGTTGAAGTCGTACCCGACCCGCACCCGCCGCGCCCCGAGGCATTTGTGGAGGACGTCGTCGACGAAGTCCTCCGGCGCCATGGAGGCGAGCCGTCGGTCGAAGGGGATGGCGACCGGGCGCGTGATCCCGGCCTGGGCCAGGAGGTCGAGCTTGTGCGCCGGGGAGGTGATGCGGAAGGTCGCGACGGGCGCCTTCTTGAAGAAGACGACCGGGTGAGGCTCGAAGGTGAGCGCGACGGTGGGCGCGCCCAAGCGCTCGGCGTGCTCACAGAGCGCGTCGAGGATGGTGCGGTGCCCGAGGTGGACCCCGTCGAAGTTGCCGATGGTGACCAGCGGCCTGGGCGCGTCGCGAGCGACGTCGGCGAGCAGTTCCTGGAGGTGGGCGGTCATGGGCATCTGATGGCGGCAGTGAGGGGCGTCGGGCTCAAGGGTCCCAACATCACTGGTGGCTCTTAGCACTTTTTATCCTTGTAGCCAACCACAGTCCGGTATATCTCGGGCGGTCACGGTGGCCCTCGCTGGGTCGCGGGTGTGTATCTGAAAGTAATGTGGTTGCCTCTATTGTCCTGGGTTGGGTTTCAATATACCTTGTGACATGCCACAACTGAGCCGCGATAAGGATGAACAAGCGCCTTCTCGAACACTTCTATCAACTGGGCATCGTCGATCAGGGCCAGGTCCGTGCGGCGATCAACCACCAACAGCAGACGGGGGGGGACATCGTCGATGTCTTCCTGCAGCTCCAGATGATGTCGGAGCGCGACGCGTCGCAGGGGCTCGCGTCCTTCTACCGGTATCCGCTGGTGGATCTGAACGATCAGCTCCCCGAGGACGCCGCGCTGGAGGTGTTGGACAGCAACTACGCGCGCAAGAACCAGATCCTCCCTCTGGCGATCGATCGCCAGGGGCGTAAGATCCAGGTGGCGGTCTTCGACCCCGCGCGCAGCCTCGACGCGCTCGATTACATCCGGCGCCGCTCCGGGTGGGAGCCGCAGCCCTACGTGACCGAGCGGACCGCGCTGTCGCAGGCGATCAACTACTACTACTTCGGTGAGCTGCCCGGCGCGTCAGGCCCCAGCGGGAGCGGCGCGACGTCGCTCGGCGAGGTGTCCGGCGCCGCCGTCACCCCCGACTCCGGGGCCTCGACGCTGCCCCCGCTCGTGCTCACCGATGAGATGACCGACTTCGCCCAGGAGCTGCGCAGCGGCATGATGCAGCTCCCCCCCGAGCCCGAGTCGCGCCCCGTGCGCCGGTTTGGCCGGGGTGAGCTGACCCCGCCCCCTCAGCGCCTGCCTGGCGCCTTTGGTGGCTCGGGCAGCGGCTTGCAGCCCATCGGCTTTGGTGACGATGCCCGCATCGGCGCTCCGGTCGAGGCGCTCGACGCCCAGATCAACGACGAGGCGTTTGAAGACCTCCTTCAGGTCGTGGACTCCCTCCAGTTCAAGCTCAACCACCTCGAAGAGCGCCTCGACCACGAGCGCCGCCTGGTTCAGGTCATGATGGACCTGCTGATCGACAGCGGCCTCGCGACGCGTGACGAACTTCTTGAGAAACTACGTGAGGTTGGTGAGGAGGAGGAGGCCTGAGTCGCCCCATGCCCCCCGACCCCACACGCCCCCAGGTCTGGCTGCTCGGCATGCCAGTCAAGCACTCGCTGAGCCCCTCTTTTCAAAACGTCGGCTTCCGCCACCACGAACTCCCCTGGGAGTACACGCTTCGCCCCGTCACAGCCGAGGCGCTCCCTGAGGTCCTCGACCTGCTCCGGGAGGGGCGCGCGGTGCGAGGCGCCAACGTCACCGTGCCCCACAAGGAGGCGGTCGCGGGGCTCGTCGATGAGCTGGGGCCGGACGCCAGGCTCGTCGGGGCGGTCAACACGGTCGTCCCGCGGGACGGGCGGTTGGTGGGCTACAACACCGACGTGTTCGGGTTCCTGCGCTTGATGGAGGGGCTGGACTCCTCCCGACAGTGGGGGCGGGCGCTGATCCTCGGGGCGGGTGGGGCGTCTCGGGCGGTGGTCGCGGCGTTGGCGCGCTCCGGGGTGACCTCGATCGTGGTCGCGAACCGCTCGCCGCAGCGGGCTGAGGCGTTGCTCGCGTCGCTCGCCGAGGGGTTGCGTGAGGTGACCTGTGAGGCGATCGCGTTGGACGCGCTGAGCCCCTCCGTCGCGCCGGAGCTGATCGTGCACACCACGAGCCTCGGGGTTGGCGCAGAGCCCGGCAGCGAGGCGTTTGAGCAGGCGCGGCGCGTCTGGGAGCGGCTCCCCTGGGCGCAGTGGCCGTCCGCGCTCGACGTGGTGGACATCTGTTACAGCGCGACACAGACCCCCATGGTCGCGGTGGCGCGGCGGCTGGGGCTCAGCGCCGTGGATGGTCTGGATATGCTCCTCTACCAGGGGACCCGGGCCTTTGAGTTGTGGACGCAGCGCCCCGCGCCGGTCGAGCCGATGCGCGACGCGCTCTACCAGGCCGTGGGTCGTCGCTGAGGTGACCCCAGGAGGACCCATGTCGCCGCGAAGCCTACCTGCACACCTGACGGTGCTGCTCTGCCTGCTCGCCCCGCTGGTGACGCTGGCGACGCCGCGGAGCGTCGCGGCTCAGGACACGGACACCGTCACCGTCGCGATCGATGGCCTGGTCTTCGCCGAGCCGGACGACAGCAGCCGGGTGGTGCTGCGGGTTGAGGCGGGGGAGCGACTCAAGGTCGTGAGCGAGCGCGACGACTGGATCCGGGTCCAGCTCCCCCGAGGGACCGGGTGGGTGCTGCGGGCCATCGTGCGCCGCCCCGATGAGCGCCCTGGGCTGGCGGGCTTCGGGGAGCGGCGTGGCAAGGACGCCAGGATGGTGACCGTGGTCGCCGAGTACGCCGACATCAAGGCGGGCCCCGCGGAGGGCTACCTGAGCATCAAGCGCGTCTTCCAGGGAGAGACCTTCGAGGTGGACGAGCGCTCCGAAGATGGGCGCTGGTTGCGGGTCAAGGTCGGGGGTGACCTCGGGTGGCTCCGCGTGGACGAGGTGATGCGCGCGGACGCCGTCTTTGAGGGCGACCGCCGCGAAGGGGCGGGGGATGAGGAGGCGATGATGATCGCCGAGGAGGAGGAGGCGATGTCCGCCCCCTCAGCCCACCCTCGCCTGCGCCTGCGCATCGGCGGGATGGCGCAGTTCGCGTCCCAGAGCTTCGACTCCAACTCCACCGATCAGCTCCTCAACGTCTACGAGACCAGCACGACGCTCTTTGGCGCGGAGGTCGGGGCGAGGTACTGGATCTTCGACGAGCTGGGCGTGTCGGTCGATTACGCGTATGGCCAGGGGCTGCCGATCGTCGCTCAGTTTGACGACGCGGAGGCGGAGCTGAAGAACTCGACCCAGCGGATCCACGCCGCGGTGCTCGGGCGCTGGCTGTTCGGAACCAGCGCGCAGGCCCCCCGGGTGGGGGCGTCGCTCGGGGCGCTGTGGCACCGCTTTGACATTCAGGAGACGACCATCTCGCTGTTCCTGCCCAACACCTACACCGGGCTGCGCCTCGGCGTGTTGGGGAGCGTCCCGCTTGGCCCTGTGAGGCTGTGGGGCGACGGCGGCGTGGTGCTGCTGGGGTCGCTCTCACAGGGCGAGCTGAGCAGCGGCGAGCAGGACGCCGCGACCTGGCTCGGCGCCGAGCTGGGCGGGGCGTTCGGGTTGACCGAGGAGCTGGAGATCTACCTCAAGCTCAACCTCGACTCACACAAGACGACCTTCCTCGGCGAGAGCACGCGCCGCGACGACATCACCGAGGCGGTCAACCGCGATCGGTTCACCTCGGCCTCCGCCGGGGTGATGTGGCGCCCGCTGTAGCGCTGTCTTCGCTCAGGTGACGCCGCGTCACTTCTTGCGCCGAGGCCCGCGGGGCAACGTCTTGTCGTAATCGCCCAGCTCCTGGTAGCGGGGGAGGGCGCGGTTCATCATGTCCCGGGTCATCTCGGTGGTGGAGTCGGCGTCGAGGGCGACGTCCGTCGAGTCATCCTCCTCCAGAAAGAGATCGTCCAGCTCATCGTCGAGGTCTTCGACGTCGTCGTCTCGCGCCGTGAGCCCCGCCGCGGCGAGCTTGCGGCTGTCGCGCATGATCGTCGTGGCGTCTTCATCTGCGGGGAGCCTCACCTGGCCGGTCGGGATCCGCGCCGGGGGCGGGTCTTCGTTGCCTGTGTAGACCTTGCGGCGCATCGCCCAGGCGTTGGCGCGGTTGTCCTGCTTCTCCTGGTCTTCCTCGTCAGGCGGGGGCGCCTCTTCGGGCGAGGGGGTCTCCGGGGCCTCGGCGGCGTCGCGGCTGCGCGACGGGCGTTCGAGGACGCGGGAGAAGGCGCGGCTGTTGCTGCGGCTGGCGCGTGGTGACGGAGGGGCTGTGTCGGCTGGCTCCGGTTCGGGCTCGTCGGGCTTCTTGCGCTCGAGCGTCCCCGACAGCCTGCGGCGCCCGGGGCGGATCGCGGTCAGCCGCAGCGACGAGAGGCGGCTGGAGGAGGTGTCCTGATCCTGTGAGGCCGCCTCCTGCTCCTGTGACTCCTCAGGTGGTGGTGGCTCACCGTCGGCCACCTCACGGATCGGACTCGCGCCGGGCTCTTTCGGGGTGAACACCTCCATGGGGCGCGTGGGCGCGCGTCGGGAGCGCCCCCTGGTCTTCTGCGCGTCGTCTGGCAGATCCTGCGCGCTGTCCTTCTGCGCGTCGTCTGGCGGATCTTGTGCGCTGTCGCCTCCTGACACCGCCGCGGAGCCCGCCCGGAGCTGGTCCACGCTCATCAGCGCGGTGCTCTGGAGCGGCGACTGGAGCTTGTCCACCTCCAGGCGCTCGGTCTGCTGGAGGCGCCGCTGGAGGCGCCCGATGACGTCCTGGCTTGGCCCCAGGGGTGCCTTGGGGAGCGCAGGTGGGGCTGTGAGTGCCTCCGCCTTGTCGTCCGTCGCCTCGACCTGGGCGACCTCGTCCGAGGCGCTCTCATGGGAAGCGTTCTCATAAGAGGGCGTCTTGCGAGGAGGAGAAGGCGTCTCGTCGGGGGTCGCCTCGGCTGCGGCCGTTGCGGCGGGCTCCTCCTGCGCGTCGTCCGCAGACGGGAGGGCGGCGGCTTCGGCTTCGGCGAGGGCTTCGCGCTCGGCGTCCTGCGCAGCGGCGGCTGGTGCCTCCTCCTCGGGCGAGGGGCGCTGCGGAGGGGCAGGGGTCGCTTCGTCCCGGGCTCGCGTGGTGGGTGTGGCCTCGGGCGTCTCAGGCGTCAGGGCTTGGGAGGGCGGGGGCTCGGTGTTATCCGTGCTCGCGTTGAGGTGATCGCGATGGGGCGAGGCAGGCGCATCGGTCGCGTCGGCGAGGGGTGGGTCTTCCTCGGCTCGCTCCTCGGTGGCTCGCCGCGTCGGCGCGGGCGAGGGATCGCGCTCAGGCGCAGGGTCGAGCGCGGAACGGAGCGAGACCGGAAGCTCGCGCCGCAGCGGGCCGTCGGGGATGTGCAGCAGCCCCTGGACGATCGGCTGCCCACCCTCGTCGTGCCCACAGAGCACGAGGAGGTCCAGGCCCGCGTCGCTCAGACGAGCCTCGCCGTCGTCGGAGGCGGCCATGTCGATGAGTTGAGCGAGCGCGCCCTCAGCCGAGTCGGCGCGCAACGCCAGCAGCAGGCTCTGAGGGCGCTCCTGGGTGGGGTGGCGCGGGGCGATCCAGCTCCAATCATCCTGAGGGGTGAGCTGATCCGCGACGAGGATGTCGGCGCGCTGCACCAGGTCGGCGAAGACCTGGCGGTGGGGCGGCGCGGTCGGGAGGGTCGAGCGACGCAGCGAGGTCACGTCGAGCCCTTCGAGGTCCAGCTCGATGTGGCCCTCCAGGACGATCACGTGGCCGTCGCTGGCGCGGAGGCGGCTCAGCAGGCTGGTCAGCAGGCGCGTCTTCCCCGAGCGCGGCGGGCCCGCGATGACGACCCCTCGCTCGGAGCGGAGCGCGCCCTCGATGAGCCGGATGCCCTGGCGCGTGATGAACCCCTCGCGGACCAGCTCCGACGTGGTCACGCGCTCGGGGCGGACCCGAAGCCCGAACAGCGCCTCCCCGCGGCTCAGGTGGTCGTCGAGCTTGATCCAGCGGAACGCCCCCGCCTCGACCACGACGGGGCGCTGGGCGTTGTTGTGCACGTCGTCGATCGCCTGGAACAGCTGCGCGAGCGTCTCCCGCTCGACGATCAGCTGCTGCGCGCGGCGGTCGCCCTGGCGACGCGCGTGGATCGATCCGTCCGGGGTGAGCTTGAGTTCGATGACGTCCAGATCGTCGATCAGCTCACGGAGCCTGGAGTTGCGGCGCAGGGCGTTGGTGATGGGATCGGTCATGCGGGTTCACGGCGTTGGGGTGTCATCGTCGTCGTCATCGTCCAGCTCGCTCACCTCCTGGATCATGTCCAGCTCCAGGCGCGCCATTCGGCCTGGCTTGAGCGTCAGGTCGAGCTGGTAGGGGTAGTAGCCGTCGCGTTGCAGCTCCACCCGATACTCGCCCGGCTTGAGCGGCACGACGCCGCCCCGCCAGCGGTTCACCTCGCCGAGGTAACGCTCGTTGACGTAGATCGAGGCGTCTGGAGGGGTGCAGCTGATCTCCAGATAGCTGAACCCGTCATCGCTCCCGACGAGCTGCACGGCGCTGCAGGCGCAGAGCGTGGCCGTCGCCACGAGCGCGATGAGCGCCGCGCCTGGGTGCCATGTGCGAAGCGGGGTGGGGAGCCGATGCATGATGTCGCCGCCGTGCTGTCCGAGCGATCGTCGCCGGGCCTGTCCAGAGAGATAACACACGAACACCGTTTGGGACAGAATCCCGGCTTTCACGGCTCAGGCGTCATGTCGCCGAGGTGCGTTTCGGTGACGCGCACGCCGAGGAGCCCCTCGACGTTCACCAGCTCACCGCGGGCGATGAGGCGACCGCCTACGGTCAGCTCCACCGGCTGGGTGAGAGGCGCCTCGGTCGTGAGGACGTCGCCTGGCGCGAGCGCGGCGAGGTCGTTCAACGCGATCGAGAGCCTCCCGGCTTCGACGACCACCTCCACGGGCAGCGTCGCGAGGGGGTCATCGGTGGACGGGGTGTTCGGTGGAGCGGTCACGGGGGATCTCCGAGCGGTGAGGGGTCGGGCGAACGCCCGGGGGACAGGGTGATCGAGGGCGAGCCGCCCGTCCGCGAGGTGATGGCCGCGCCAGAGGCGCGCGCCCGCGGACGCGAGCCAGACAGCTCGTGAGGGCGGCTCGCGGGTCAGGAGCAGCGCGCCCGGCTCAAGGCGGTGAAGCTCAGCCGCGCGGAGCGGCACCCGCAGGCGCTCGACGCGCAGCGGGATGGGCAGCGCCTCCAGGCGCGCGGGCGGGTTGGGTGTGAGCGCGACCTCCTCAAGGTGCTTGAGGAGGGTGAGCGGGGCGATGATCTGGGCGACGCCGCGGTGCTGAGGGAGGACGACCTGAAGCGGCGCCACGAGCGTCTCGCCGCGCCACCTGGGGGCGCTCGCGGCGGCGGGCTCGAACACACACGCCTGCGGCAGGCGGGCGCGGGCCAGGAGGGCCGCGAGCGTCGCGGTGAGCAGCCCGTGCTCAAGGGGGCTCAGCGGCCGCGCGGGCCGCTCGTCGGCGTGGGGGTCGTTCAGGAGGTGATCGGTCAGGGCGAGCGCGGTGGCCGGATCGAGGACGATCAGGAGCGCGGCGTCTCCAACGCGCACTCGCCCGACCCACCCGGGCGGGGGCTCCGGCGGTGAGGCGAGCAGGCGCGCCGCGGAGGGGTCGAGGTCGAGCCGCAGTGAGAGGTTCGGGGTCAGCTGGAGCGCTTGCGTGAGCGCATCTCGCCGCAGGAGCGCGAGCCAGCCGCGCAACGCCCGCTTCAGGCGCGCGGTGCGCCGGGTCGTGCGAGGGAGGGCCTCCAGGGGGATGGGCGAGACCCGCTCGGTCACCTGCTGACCTCCGGCACGCTCATGTAGATCGCGCGGAGCGGGTCCAGCTCCTCGCCGTAGATGTAGGCGGGGCCGAGGCCGACGGAGGAGGCGCCGAGCATGGAGACCGCCTGGAGCGCCGCGGAGGGGCCGTCGTCTGCGGAGCGGCGCCCCTTCCAGACGGCCTCGGCGCGGGCCTGCATCTGCTCCCACTGCGCCTGGAGGACGAGGACGTCGGTCAGCTTCGTCGGGAGCTGCGTGGCGAACGCGTAGAGGATGCGCCCGGCGACCTCGGCGTCGTCGGTGGCGCGGTGAGCGTTCTCCAGGGTGAGCCCGAGCCGCTCGGCCACCTTGCCCAGCGGGTGCTTGCGGTGCTCCTTCTGAAGCTCCTTGGCGAAGATGAGGGGGTCGAAGGTCGGGGCGTCGATGGGCCAGGCGAGGTCGCAGCGCTTGAGTTCGGTGTCGATGAACTTCCGGTCGAAGTGCAGGTTGTAGGCGCACAGCCCCGTCTTGTGGAGGCGCTCGGACAGCTCCTGGGCGATGTCGGCGAAGACCGGGGCGTGCGCGACGTCCTCGTCGGTGATCCCGGTCAGGGTCTGCACCTCAGGGGGGATGGGCTTGCCCGGGTTGAGCAGCGTGCCCCACCGCTCGACTACCCGCTCCCCGGAGAAGGTGACCAGGCCGATCTCGATGACCCGCTCCTCCTCGGCGTCGAAACCGGTGGTTTCGACGTCGAGGGCGACGATCTGCAAGTCCTTCCACAGCTCGGGCCAGGTGTGGGCGTCGGTCGTTGCTGCGCTCATCGGTGTCCTCCTCCGTACGTCGTCTGCGCCGTCCATCGGTGATGTCTGGAGGCGTGGGCTCACTCTGCCATCGTCCTGAAGGGGTGGCAAGGAGGAAGCTGTGCGCCTGTGCGGCGAGCCTCGCCGAGGTAGGGTTGTGCGCTTTGGTTCACGTGTTTACAGGTGTCGTGTATTAAAATTTACATGGTGCACGTGTGGTGATGATTTTGATTTACAGTGGTGTGTTCATGAGGTGGCATCGGAGGAGGGGGTCTACGTCGGAGTGGGGCGCTCGCCCCCCCTGCTGGAGGGGGTGGGGTCTTGTATTGGGGTGTGGTGGGGATCATGGCACGGATCTTCCTAAGCAATTTGAGCGGACCAACCGACGAGGTGGTTATGACGGCCTTACCAAGCTCAATGATGACACTCATGCACAGCGTGACGCCCTCGCGGGAGCGCGTCACCTGGTCGGACGCTCGGATCAAGACGGCCCGGGCGGGGGACGGGGAGCGCGATCAGGCCAGGGAGGTCCTGGGCGCGCATGTCCTGAGGGGCGGAGATCTCTCGGGAGGGGTCGAGCTGATGAGCGCTGCGACCATGAAGCTGGCGAGCCTCCAGATGGTGGCCTGGAGGCTGAAGTGGCTGGGTGATCTGGCGACTCGGGTGGTGTCCGGGGCGTTGACCCCGGTTCAGGCGTTCGCGCGCGTCTGGGAGACGCAGGACGTCGAGGAGTGGTGCTCCAGCCGGGCGTTGACCGAGTGCCTGTTCGACGCCGTGAGCGCCTGGCAGGGGCAGCGGCGCTACGGGCTCGCGGCGTCGTTCCAGGGCCTGGTGCTTCGCATGGGGCTGTGCTCGGGGAAGGATCGGCTCGTGGTCCGCAGCCTCAAGGAGCTGACCGCGATCGAGCGCTCCGACCCGGAGTCGGTCGCGTTGGCGGTGGAGCCCGGGCAACTCAACCTCCTGCGAGGCGCCTGGTTGGCCGAGCCCACGGAGAAGGCTCGCGTCGAAGGCCCGAACCCGGGCCGGTTCGAGTGGATGCTGTCGCGCGTCGCCTCGCTCAGCCGCCCGAACCAGCGGGCGAAGCTGCTGTCGGGGCTGCGCGAGATGATCCTGTTCTACGCGGAGGAGGGGTCGGGCGTGGCGCTCAACCTCCGGTCGATCGCGCTGCTGCCCCGGTGGGCCGAGATCGCGGTCGAGCACGATGAACAGGTGGGGTGCTTCGGGGAGCTGCTCGACGCGATCGAGTCAGCCGCGGCGCGCCTACGTGAGGAGGGGATCGCCCGGAGTGATCTCTGGCTCGATCAAACCCTCTCGGGGCTCTGGGCGCTGGTGTCCGAGCGCTGGCGACGGCGGCCGGAGTTGGCGCGGCTGGCGTTGGCGCGCGCTCGCACCAGTCGCCGGGCCAACGCACAGCGCCTGGATCCCTCGGTGTTCATGGGCGTGCACCTCGCCCTCTCCCACGCCTATCAGGTCGCCGAGGACCAGGCGCTGTGCGCGCAGATCCGGGTGGAGTGGATGGCCAACCACATCCAGTGGCTCACCACAGGCGAGCGACAGGCGGAGGACTACGCGCGGAGCTTGCTGACCGTGGTCTCAGGTGGCCCCCACAGCGCGTTGGAGGCGATCCTCAGCGCGGAGCTGTACCTGCTGATCGAGGAGAGCCCGGCGCTCCGAGCGGATTACGCGCGTCGCGCCCAGGAGCTGTCGTCCCACGCGATCGCCGACAGCTCCGAGGAGGAGCAGGCGCACCTGCCCTGCGCGCTCATGCTGCACGGCCTGGCGCGCCTCGTCCTCGCGGAGTGCGCCGACGGTGATCCCGCCGACGCGCTCGTCTCCCTGCGGCGCGCCCAGGCGATGCTCCGCGTTCAACTCGCGGAGCACCCCGACGGGCCCGCTCGCTTGATGCTCGCGTCCACCCTGATCGGCCTCGCCCGCGGTCACCTGATGATGGCCGAGCAGGGCGAGGGCTCGCCCGAACAACGTCGCACCATGCTGCTCCAGGGGGCCGAGTACTGCCAGCGCGCGCGGGTGCTCGCCCAGGTCGCCGAGGACACCCTCCTGCGCTGCCAGGCGGTGTGGATGCTGGGTCGTATCATGAGCGCCAGTCCGGGGCCGGAGCGCCTCGACGCCCAACACAAGGGGCTCGCCCTGACGGTCGAGGCGATGGAGCTGCTCGGCGTCACCTTCGGGACGGCCGCTGTGCGGGGCGTCCACACCGCGGGGAGGACCCTCTCGGAGTGTCTCATTCACCAGTACCTGGGGCTCGTGCAGCTCCTGGGGCGCTATCAGCTGAACCCCTGAGGGCGGGGGCGCTGGCCTCCGCAAGGGTTCGATGCGGTTGATGTTTATGCTGTGATCGTATACGGAGTGATCCTCGTGCGCTGACGCGTGCCTGGTTTGGTTGAACGATAAACCTGGATCCTGCCCCACGCAGAGGTAGCCTTTGGCAGTCTCTCGCGAATACCCTACGCTTGCCTCCGAACACCCCACCACCGAACCGCTCCTGGAACCATACGGTGTTTCGTCAACACGGATGATCTGTCCAGGATTGTGTCCTCTTGGTATATGGCGCGCCCACATCCTCCAGGTTCGCGGTGAGGGGGCCTGGGAAGGGCACCTGAGGGCTCGGGCGGAGTCCCTCCAACACGCCGCGGCGCTCGCGGCGCGCGTCCCCTGGGAGAGTGGCGCCGGGTGGTCCGGCGACGCGGGCGCTGTGCGTGAAGCGCTGGCGGGAGACGAGGTGGCGCTGCTGGCGCTCGTGGGGCATGGGAGGCGGCTGAGGGAGCTGTTGTCCGAGGCGCCGCGCGGAGACATCGATCGCGTCGAGCTGCTCGCGTTCTGGATGCAGCACGGCGAGCGCTACCTCCGCAGCTCACCCCTGGAGGCTGTGGTCGAGGCGTTCGCGATCGGCCTGGAGCGCCGCTGGTGGGCGGCGCGGGCGCGCCGCGGTGACAAGGCGGCGGCTGGGCGACTGTGGTCCTCGTTGTGGGAGGAGCTGACGCCGATCGTGGAGCGCCGCGCGGCCGCGCTGAGCCTGGATCGCGACGCCGCCTCGGACGCGATCAACGCGGCGATCCGACACCTCCTGGAGGTGATTCGTCAGGGGCGGTTCGAGCCTGAGCCGCTCAACAGCGCCGACCCCCTCAAGGCCTACGTGCGCAGCGTCGCGATCAACAACCTGAGCAACGAAGCGCGCAAGCAGCGGCGTCACCGTGAGATCTTCGTGGAGGAGGAGGCGCTCCCGCCAGGCGCGCTCAAGGAGCCGGTGGGGCGGTTGGATGAGGTCGCGGCGGTGCGCCACCTCGATCCCGATGACGCCGCGCTGTCCGCGATCGAGATGTTGATGGAGCAGCCTCGGCGCGCGCAGGGCGCGCTGCTGCTCAAGCTGCACCTGCGCCACGACCTGACCGCCGCTGAGCTGGCGCGCGCCCGAGGGGTCACGGTCGAGGCGATGCAGAAGCGCCTGGAGCGCGCCCACCTGTGGGTGTGCGAGACCTGGATCACCGAGCCGACGCTGCACCTGGCGTTGCGCGCCCTCGGGCGTGGTGACCTGGTGAGGGGCGCGGTGAAGGTCATGCTCAAGCTGTTTCGGGGGAAGCTGCGCGCCTGCAGCGAGGAGGTGGTCTGCGGGCTCATCGCGCCGCTGGGCCTCGAGCCGGAGCACCACGCGGCCCTCGTGAGGCTCATGACGTCGTGGTGGTGCGTTGAGGGACACGTCGCGCGCTGGCACCGCCGCCACGAGGCTGAGCTGGCGGCGAGCGTGCGTTCGATGCCAGGGGAGGCGCGGGCGCTCCTCAACGTCTTCCTGGGCCACCCCTGTGGCACAGGGGAGCGGCTCAGGAGGCGCTTTGATGATCCGAACGGGCTGCCGAGCGAGCACTGGGAGGATCTGGAGCGGCTGCGTCGCCGCGTGATCGCGCTGTGTCTGCGTCTCGGCCAGTGTGTGCTGCGTCGGGTTCGTGTTCGGAGGCGGCGCGGGTTGCCCTTCCGGCTGCGGCGGGTTCGGCGCAGGCGAGCAGGCGCCGTTGGAGCGCGCGCCCAGGCGTTCATGTCCGGTCTGCCACCTCCTGACAGGATCCGCCTTCGGCGGCGCTCAATGGATCGTGCGCAGCCTCCACCGATCGATGACATCAGGGGTTCCCCGCTCATGGGATGAGAGCGGACGACGCCCGCCCCGCACAACCGCGACGCCGACGCGTTGGTCACCCTTCGGCCCCTGTTGGGTCAGCGCACCCCTCTGCCCGGGTCGTGACACGGTCACGGTCCGTCCGATGGGATCCCCCTCAGGTCAAAGCCTGGTTGAGAGGCCGCCGGTCTTCCAACACGTCAGCGTCGCGCTGAGCCTCGGAGGAGGGGTGCACCAACGCACAGATCACCGCGCGGCCTCTCCGTTGGGTGGAGCGACCTCTCAACGTGCCAGGGCCGTGAGGGGCCGTGAGAGGAGGCCGCTGTTGGTTCGCTCCGACATCACCGCGCCGCTGACGGCGAGAAGGGCGCGCGGTGGAGGTCTGTGCGGCCCGCGCGGTGGGTCGCTTGGGCCGCGGCGCGTGAGGTGTGGCTTGAAGCCTGTACGGGTTGGGTGGGGTGGACCCCTCTGCCCGAGGGGGGGTTCGCTCCCGCGCCGTGGTGGCTCGCTTCTGGGGCATGGCGGACGTGTCAAGGTGTTGACGCGACGCGGCGTGCCTGGTGCGGGGCGATGGGGGCGTCTGAAGTGGGGTCAGGCGCCTGGTGTGTTCAACGTGGTGGGGAGGGGCGCGGGGCGTCGCCTCCCGAGGCTGTGGTCTCAGCGGGTCTTCCACTGGGGCTCGACGCTGCCCAGGTCTTGATTCCATTCGGGCTCGATGCTTCCAAGGTCGGTGCTCGACATGACATGCTCCTGCGTGTGAGTTCGTTGAGTTCGGTTCACCACTTGGGCTCGTTCCCGCCCGCGTCGGAGTCCCAGATGCCGCCCCAGGAGTTGCCGATGTTGTCCGTGAGGAAGTAGCTCTTCTTGTTGACGTCTTCGACGACGCCGTACTCCTCGGTCAGCTCGTTGCTGGAGACCAACAGGGTGGAGGCGCCGCCCGTGGCGAGCACCCACGCTGTGTAGCTGGCGTAGAAGGCGGTGGTGTACTCACCCCCATCGGAGAAGGCGTCCGCGTAGGCCGAGAAGGCGTCAACGACCTTCCCTTCGTCGTCGAGGAAGACGACGTCGATGTCGGTCATCTGCCCGTCGTAGCCGGTGTTGGCCGCGCTCCAGAACTTGGCGTGGAGGTCGATGTGGTCGGCGGCGTTCGCTTCGCTCGATCCGGTGAGCGCGGCGAGGGTGGCTACAGCGAGCGTCAGTGCGAAGATGGAAGAGCGGAGCGCTTTCATGTTGGGTACCCTGGGCAGTCGCCGTGTGATAAGGCGAAGGGTGAATGGTTGTTGCCTGCGGCACGACACTGTGCTCATTCAGGCGAGTCTGTAGCTTTATGTAGGATGTGTAGGATGCTCTGACAGAACGTCCCACGATGTCGTAATTTTTCGCAGGGGGGCGCAGAATGAGCGAGCTTTCAAGACGGCGCGAGGTCGTCTCCAAGCAGCCCGAGCTGGTCATGCGAGGGCGCTACGAGCTGCTCCGTGAGCTGGGTCGTGGCTCGGGCGGGGTGGTGCACCTGGCCTACGATCGGTTGAGGCGCTCGCGGGTGGTCCTCAAGCGCTTGTGGGAGTCGCCGAGCGACGGGGAGTTGTCCGAGCAGCGCGAGTCGTTCCACCTGTTGACCCGCTTGAAGCACCCGGCGCTGCCCAACCTGTTGGATTGGGGGACCGACGCCGAGACCTCGCGCGCCTATTACACGAAGGAGTACGTGCTCGGTGAGTCGGGTGAGCGGCTGGCGGGGCGGTTGGAGCCCAGCGCCGTGGCGCGGCTGGGGCGCCTGCTGGCCGAGACAGTCGGGCTGTTGCATCGCAGCGGTTACTGCCACGGGGATCTCAAGCCGCACAACCTCCTGATCCGCGGCGAAGGGGAGGAGGTCGAGGCGACGCTGATCGACTTCGGGCTCATCTTTCGACCCGAGCGTGAGCTTCGGGGTGTGAGGGGGACCTCCTATTACATCGCCCCGGAGGTGCTGTTGGGTCAGGCGCCGGGGCGGGCGTCCGACAGCTATGCGTTGGGCGCGACGCTCTACCACCTGCTGTACGGACACCCGCCCTTCATGGAGGGCGGCGAGGAGGCGCTCTCCTCCAGATCGCGCAGCGACGACGCCCACGACGAGCTGGTGACCCGGATCCTCAACGACGCCCCGGTGATCCCGTCGCCGCGTTGGGCTCCGCCCCTGGAGGCGGGCGAGGTCGCGGCGGCGAGGTCGCTTGAGGTGGTGATCCGGGGGTTGATGAGCCGCGACCTTGAGGTGCGTCGTCAGACGTTGGAGGCGCTCCCGGAGAGCCTCGGGGCGTGGGCGCCGCTGCAAGCGGAGGTGTCGTCCGGGGCGTTTGTGGGCCGGGCGCGGCAGGTGCAGCGGATGGTGAGCTGGGCGCTGGGGCGGAAGGCTCAGGGCGACGGGCTCAAGCCGGTGATGTGGCTCTGGGGGCCGGAGGGGGTGGGGCGTCGGCGCTTGTTGAGCGTCGTCCACGCGGAACTGCGGGACCACGGGGTCGCGTTCCTGGAGCACGAGGTCGGCGGGGTGGAGACCGACACGATGCTGGAGGACGTGGCGCGGCAGTTCTTGATCGCGCACCCGGACGCGGTGGAGCGGCGCACGGAGCTGCTGGACGAGATCGCGCTCCACGGAGGGGCGCTCGACGCTCAGACGGGGGGGCAGGAGGCGCGTCGCCGTCGGCTGCTCGACCACGTGTTTCAGGCGTCGCGGCGCCAGCCGACGGTCGTGGTGGTGCATGGGTTGACGCCCGATCACCCGTCCTTGCAGACGCTGGTGGCGATGGCCCGCTACTTCAAGGCCGATGGGCTGAGGGCGGCGGAGGAGCGGAGTCGGCTCGCGGTGGTGGTGGTGTCCTCCAGCAGCCCGGGCGACTTTCGGGAGGAGGGGTGGGAGGAGGTGTTTGAGCGGCAACCCCGCACGCTCCGCCTGGAGCCGTTCCACTCCGCCGAGGTGGAGCGGTTCCTGCACGACAACCTCCCACCTGACGCTCGCCCGCGGCGGATCGAGCCTGTCTTGAAGGCGACGGGGGGGCTCCCGGCGCGCCTCGTCGAGCTGGTCCAGTACTTGATCGAGGCCTGGCGCAACGGGCGCACGCCCTCGCTGGAGGTGTTGGAGGAGCAGGACGGGCTGGAGCGGCTGCTGAGCGAGCGGCTGGAGCAGCAGGGGTCAGCGGCGCGCGCGGTGCTCGGGACGCTGGTGGTGGTGGAGCGACCGTTGAACCAGGAGGAGCTGGCGCGGCTGCTCCCGGAGCACCGCGTGACGCCCGGGTTGTTGAGGGCGCTTGTGGGCGACGGTCTCCTGGAGCGGGTCGCGCAGGACGTGACGGTGACCAACCCGCGCTATCGGGTCGGGCTGGCCTCGACCCGCGCCGCCGCGCGGCGGCTGCCGTTCGTCGAGAGCGAGGCGGTGCGTCAGGAGATCGCCTACCGCGTCGCGCAGCTCCTGGTGTCCATCCGTCAGGAGCGCCCCGACGAGGTGGAGCCGCTGGACGTGCTGCGGTGGTTGCACCGCGCGGAGCAGTGGGACGCCCTGCTGCGCGAGGGGCAGGAGATCGCGCAGGGGTATGTGCCCGCGCAGCGGTACGAGGCGGCGAGCCAGGCGGTGGTCTGGTGTCTGGAGGCGATCGAGCGGTTGGGTGAGGTGCGAGCGGCCGATGAGCCGCCTCGCCTCAAGCCCCTGACGCGGTTGACGCGGCAGCAGCCCTCGCCGGAGGAGCAACCGGACGCGTTCACGGAGGAGGCGCTCGGGCATGCGCGTGAGCGGCTGCTGCTGCTCCAGCTGGTGATCAGCCGAGACACCGATCGGTACCCGGACACGGAGGCGCTGGGGCGAGAGCTGCTGGAGCGCTGGTGCGCTCAGGAGGGGCTGGAGCGGGGCTTCGTGGACGCGTTCCACGAGGAGAGGACGCGCGACGAGATGCTGGAGCGCGACTGGTCCTTGTTCTTGAGGAGGATCCCGGGAGACGCGACGTCCCCGGGGTCGTTGACCGAGGACGAGGCGAGCGTCCTGGCGTTCATGGTGCGCGCGAGCCTGGGGGACAAGAGACACGGGGTGGCGCTGCACCGCGCCTGGCTGCTCATCGAGCGCCTGCTGGGGACCCGGATGGTGTCGCCGTGGCTGATCGTGTTTCGGACGTTGGCGGGGATCCTGTGGAACACGTCGCGGCGAGGCGATCTGTTGGTCGCGGTGGACCAGTTCTCGATGAAGCCCGAGCTGCTTCAGCACATGAAGATGAGTGAGCGCGCGTCGCTGCTCAACCTCCGGGCGGCGCTGCTGGAGGTGGAGGAGGAGCACGAGCGCGCGCTGCAGGGGTATGAGCTGGCGGCGAGCATGCGGCACGGCGACACGACGCGCGTGCCTCAGGCGGCGGTCCAGGCGCTCTCCAACCTGGCGCGGCTGTTGACGCTCCGCCAGGAGCTGGAGGTGGCCCGCTACCAGGTGGAGCGGGCGGTGCGGATCGTGACGGCGCAGGGCTACGCGTCGTTGCAGGCGCTGCTGCTGCGGACGATGGCCGACATCCAGAGCCGCTCGGGGAAGCCCTACGCGGGCATGGTGGCGATCGAGGAGGCGTACCGGATCGCGATCAGCTCCGGTGATCAGGACGCGATCCACCGCTCCGGTCGGAGCCTGCTGTTCCACTACGGTGAGTTCGGGCTCGTGGAGCGGGTCCAGGAGCTGTACGACCAGCTGACGGCGGACGTCGCGCCCGATTGGGTGGTGGAGCTGAACTACGTCTCGGCGCGGCTGTGCTGGGGCGACGTGGAGGAGGCGCGGCGGGCGCTGGCGAAGACGCTGGAGCAGTTCGACGTGGAGTCGTTGGTGGCGGGGACGCAGGCCTGGTTCGCGATCAGCGCCAGCGAGCTGTCCCTTGGGGAGGGGCAGCCCTGGACGGCGGTGGAGCAGGCCAAGCACGGCCTGGAGCTGTTCGACTCGGACAACCAGCCCGCGCCGTCGGTTCGGCTGCACCGGAGCGTCGTCATGGGGATGCTTGAGCTGCGCGAGCTGGATGAAGCGGAGCAGTGGCTCAAGCGCCTTGAGGTGCTGGTGAACAAGCACAGCCTCACCGACCAGAAGCCCACCGTCCTCTACCTCCGCGGTCGGCTCGCGCAGGCGCGAGGGCGGCTGTTGGACGCGCGTCAGTACCTTGCCCAGGCGAACGAGTACCTGGAGCAGTGGCTGGCGGACATGCCCGAGGCGTACCGCGAGGGGTACCTGCGCAACCAGCGCCGCGCCATGATCGCGCAGGCGGCGCTGGAGTCGAGCAGCTGGACCGAGCGGGACAGCCTCTTCAAGGACATGCGGCAGCTCCTGGGCATCGTGCGCGCGCTCCAGAGCAGCTCCTATCAAAACCTGGACGCGATGCTCGGGCAGGCGTTGGACGACATCACAGGGTTTACGGGCGCGGATCGCGGGATCATCTTCCACATCGAGCCCTGGGCGCTCAGCGAGGATCAGGATCAGGAGGAGGCGCGGGAGGAGGCGCTGTTCGTGCTGGAGCGCGACTGGCCGTCGGAGGTGGAGCCGGAGGCGTGGGCGTTCCGAGTCGCCCAGGTGCGTGGCTTCGGGAGTCAGGATCTGACCCGGCGCTCTCGCACGAGCCAGACGGTGATTCGACGGGTGTTGCAAGAAGGCAGGCCGGTCATCAGCGCCAACGCGTTTGAGGATCGGCGCTTCTCGCAGAGCGGCTCGATCGTGGATCTCGGGACGCGGAGCATCCTGGTGATCCCGCTGCGCCATGAGGCGCGGATCAGCGGCCTGGTCTACCTGGACAGCAAGGAGGGGCAGCAGTTCACGCAGTCGGATCTGGAGCTGCTGTCGATGCTCGGCGATCAGCTCGGGGCGGTGGTGCAGAGCGTGCAACACAAGGAGGCGATCCGCTCGGTCTCGGAGACCTTCCCGCGGATCCTGGGCGAGGCGGACGCGCTGCTGAGCGTCCTGACGGCGGCGGAGAAGGTGGCCCCCACGACGATGCCGGTGTTGATCCAGGGGGAGACGGGGACGGGCAAGGATCTGCTTGCGAAGGGGCTGCACGAGGCGTCGGAGCGGGCGCAGCAGCAGTTCGTGGCGCTCAACTGCGCGGCGCTGCCGGAGTCGCTGATCGAGGCGGAGCTGTTCGGCGCGGCGCGGGGGGCCTTCACCGGGGCGATCCAGGATCGCAGCGGGCTGTTCGAGCGGGCGAACGGGGGGACGCTGTTCCTCGACGAGATCGGCGATCTGCCGCTGGCGGCGCAGGCGAAGCTGCTGCGGGTGCTTGAGGAGGGGGTGGTGCGTCGGCTGGGCGACGGCCGCGAGCGGGAGGTGGACGTGCGGTTCATCGCCGCGACCCACTGGGATCTGCAGCGTCGGGTGCAGGAGGGGAGCTTCCGCGAGGATCTGTTCTACCGCTTGAGCGTGGTGAGTCTGAGGTTGCCCGCGCTGCGCGAGCGCCGCGAGGACATCCCCGGGCTGGTGCTCTACTTCTACAACCTGTTCATCGACAAGCACAAGCTGACCACGCCGCCGCCGTCGCCCGAGCTGCTCAAGCAGCTGGAGGGGGAGGCGTGGCCAGGGAACATCCGTCAGCTGCGCAACAACATGGAGCAGGCGATGATCTTCTCGCAGGGGGGCGCGCTGACCCTGGACGCCTTCCGCTCCACGGCGGGGCGCCAGGTGCAGCCGCCGACCCCTGTGGAGTCACCCGTGATGGGCGGCGGCTCACCCATGCCAGGAGGGTGGCCTCAGCCATCGCCAGGGTACGGCGCCTCGCCGTACCCCAGCGCCCCGTGGGGGTGGTCGCCCTATGGGCCCTGGCCCGGGTGGGGCTGGCCCCAGCCGGGTTGGCCCCCCTCCCAGCCCTGGGGAGCATCCCAGGGGGTGGCCCCTCAGGGTGGGGCGCCTCCGAGCTGGCCTCAAGCGGGCGGGTGGCCCCAGCCCCCAGCGGGGTGGCCGCCTCCGGGCTGGCCTCCAGGGACGACCCTCCCGCACCTCGCTGAATCGAGCGGAGAGGAGGGGCCGCCGCCCGTCCGTGAAGCGGCCCCCGAGCCGGAGCGCCCCGATGGGCGTGATGACCCTCGCGGGCGGGCCGATGGGGTGAGGGACGTGGTGTTTCAGCCGGACGGGACGCCGAGCTGGAAGGTCTCGCTCGATTACGAGGGCGGGGATCTGAACGACGCGCTTTGGAAGGTGCGGGCGCAGATGGCGCTCCGCGCGCTTGAGGCGACGGGGGGCAACAAGAGCCGGGCCGCTGAGCTGCTGGGGATCTCACGGCGGATGTTCTACAACATCCTTGAGCAGCTCGATCGGTGACGTGGGGTCAGGCGGTGAGGTGACGCGCGATGCCCATGAGGTGCTGGGTGGGGTGGGCGGTGTCGTCCAACGAGGGGACGAGCCGGGTCAGGTGGCGCCCGACCGCCTCGATCAGCTGCTGGACGGCGCGGCGGTCGCGGTCGGCGCTCCGGGTCAGCTCATCACAGTAGCGCTCCAGCTCCTTGAGGAGGTGGCGGAGCGTCTCGGCGTCGCCGTTGAGGCCGAGGGCCTCGATCGCCTCCTCGAACTCGTCGGGGCTGAGCCGCGCGAGGGTGTCGAGGGACTCGTGGTGGAGGTCGGGTGAGACGCGGTTGACGACGAAGGCGGTGGCGGCGCGCTCCAGCTCCTTGAGGCGGTCGTTGAGGTAGAGGGCCTCGCGGACGCGCTGGGGATCGGGCCCGGTGATGATCAGGAAGGAGGTCTCCGGGGCGCGCAGGAGGCGGTCGACCTTCTGGCCGCGCGCCTTGAATGGCTCGGCGGCGCTCTGGATGTCGGCGAGGAAGTCGCCGAGGTCGGTGGCGAACTGCTCACCGAGGGCACGAGAGAGGAGGCCGTGGACGAGCGGGCCGGGGTTGAACAGGCGACCGAGGAGCCCTCGCCGAGCCGGGGCGGGGGTGAACCACCGCAGCACGCCCCGATCGAAGAAGCGGGTGATGAGCCCGGGCGCCGCCAGGAAGTTCAAGGCGCTGCGGGTGGGCGGGGTGTCGAGGACGATGAGGTCGTAGCGATCGCTCTCCACCAGCTCGCAGAGGCGGTCCACGGCCATGTAGTGCTGGAGGCCGGTCATCGCGTGGGTGGTGGCGCGGTAGGCGCGGTTCTGGACGATGCGCTCGGCGGTCGCGGAGTCGGGGGTCAGGGTGGTGATGAGCGCCTCGAAGGTCTGCCGGGCGTCGAGCATCATGGCCCACAGCTCGCCCCCCGGTGCGGGGGTCGCGCCCGGCGCGACGGCGTCGATGGCGACAGGGCTCGGGGTGCTCCCGAGGCGTGCGGCGCTGAGCCCCATGGCGTCGGCGAGTCGCCGGGCGGGGTCGATGGTCATGACGAGGACGCGGCGGCCGGAGAGCGCGGCGTGGAGGCCGAGCGCGGCGGCGGCGGTCGTCTTGCCAACGCCGCCAGGGCCGCAGCAGATCATCAGGCGCCCGGTGGCCAGCGCGTCGGCGATTGGGTTGTGGGGTCTGGCATGCATGAGGCGCCCATCGTCAACCCGACACCTGGCGCGCAGTGGCGGATGGTTGCGTGTTGTACCAACACGAGCGGCTGGCCCGAATCATCCCCTGGGCGAGCACGTTGGCAAGATCATAGCGCGAGCCTGGGGGGTGAGTTCAATACGGCGCCCGGCGTTGGGCGTCAAGCGCGTTGGTGAGGACGTCGGTCAGGTGGGTGACGAGGTCGGGGTCAGAACGCGCGTTGAACAGGTAGGGGAGCGCGGTCTGTTGCAGCGAGGGGAGCGCGGCCTTGAGGCGCGCGATCTGGCGCTGCTCCTGGTCGCGCTGGCTCACCCCGCGGACGCCGCCCTCGATGAGTCGGGTCAGCGCCGGGGGGAGGTCGTCTCCGCTGGCGCGCGCGGTGAGGCGGTTGAGGGCGTCGCGCTCGGCGTCGCCCAGGGGGTTGGGGTGAACCATGTTGATGAACACGTGGTGGAGGGTGGGGCCGAGGGCTTGCGTGAGCTGTGCGTGGAGCGTGACGGTCTCCAGGATCGGGAGCGGCTCGGGGCGCGTGACGAGGACGATGGAGGTGTGCTCGGGGTCGCGGAGCGCCTCGTCGAGGCGTTGGGTCAGCTGGGCCAGCCCGCCGACCCGGAGGAGCCCGTGGGCGGTCGAGGGCGCGGTCAAGAACGAGGTGGCGTGTCCGGTGGAGGGGAGGTCGAAGACGACGGTGTCCCAGTCGCCCTCGGTGGGGTGGAGCAGCTGCCTCAGGTGGAGGAGGGTGGCCAGCTCGGAGACGAACGGGGCGGTCTTGAAGAAGAGCTGGGTGAAGGGGTTGGACACCGTGGCGCGGGCGATGGTAGGAGAGCGCAGGAAGCGCTGGGTGATGCCCATGAGGGCGCGGTCGGGATCGACGTTGCTCGCGGCGAGGCCGCTCGGCGAGCGGACGGGCGCGTGGCCGAGTGGGGCGCCGAGCCCGAGCAGGGGGCCGAGCGCCGAGCAGGGGCCGGCCTCACAGGCGAGCACCCGGCGCTCGGTCTGCTGATGGATCAGCAGCGCGAGGCAGGCGACCAGCGTGCTCTTGCCCACCCCGCCCTTGCCGGTGACGAATATCAGTCGCTTGTGGAGCAGTTCGTTGATCATGCCTCGGGGGTCATCCACGTCCCAACGCCGCGCTCTCAGGGTGGGCGAAGGTGCACGGGGGTGTCAACCGCGGCGGGGCGTGGGGCGCTGGTTGTGTGAAGGTGCCAAGCCGGGCTATAAGGAGCGCCCGACGAACATGGTTGAGACGGAGGTGTCCATGCGTTCAATCCTGCTGGTTCTGCTCGTTGGCCTGTGCGTGGGCGCGGCGTCGCCCGCCATCGCGGATCCTCCCGAGGGGACGTCGGGGTCGAGCGTCGTCGAGGCGGAGGAGCTGCCCCCGGAGCTGCTGGAGAAGGCGCGCGAGGGGGCGCGGCTGATCCTGCAGAAGAAGTACGAGGAGGCCGAGAAGCTGCTCAAGGAGGTTCAGGAGAAGGAGCCGGGCTACGAGCAGGGGTTGGTCAACCTGGCGATCCTGTACGAGCGCACGGAGCGTCTGGAGGAGGCGAGGAAGCTGCTCAACGAGCTGGTGGACAGGCCCGCGAAGACGGCGCGCCCCTACCTGCAGCTGTCGGCCTTCCATCAAGCCCAGAAGGAGCAGGAGGAGGCGATCAAGGCGCTCGACAAGGGGGTGAAGAGCCTCCCTGGGGAGGCGTCGCTGTGGGTCCAGCGGGCGCAGCTGCACAGCAAGGGTGATCTGGAGAAGGCGGAGGCGGACTACCTCAAGGCGTTGGAGGTGGAGCCTGAGAACCGGACGGCGCTCAACAACCTCGGGGTGCTGTACATCAGCCGCAACGCGTACGGCAAGGCGCGCCCGCTGCTGGAGCGCTACGTCGAGACGGTCTCGAAGGGGGCGTCGGGGCGCTTCAACCTGGCGGCGGTGTATTACGCGCTCGGGGAGCTGGACAAGGGTCAGGCGTTGTACGCGAAGCTGCTGGAGCAGCGCCCGGGCGACGCGTTCGCCACCTCACAGCTCGCGCTGGGCCACCTCCTCAAGACCCCGCCCGCCACCGCCGAGGCGCTCAAGGTGCTGGAGCCGAGCCGCGGCAACGACGCCGCGCACCTCCTCTACGCGTTCGGGATGGTCGAGCTGTTCAAGGGGGACGCCAAAGCGGCGCTGCCGCTCTTGAGCAAGGCGCGCGACACCGCGAAGGGGCAGACCTACCTGGAGATGGCGGAGGCGGAGGCGCTGCGCGAGGTGGGGCGCCTGGACGAGGCGTGGAGCCGCCTGGAGGCGATGGGCGGCGATCAGACGTCGGTGCGCTCCTTCTTGTTGACCTATCAGGGGTTGGTCCGCGTCTCGCAAGGTCAAGCGGCGGAGGGTCGCAAGCTCATTCAGGAGGGGGTGGCGTTGCAGCCCCACTACACCCAGCCCAGCGACCTCGCTCACCTGATGCGCCTGCCGCCTCAGGCGATCAAGGAGGTGGAAGGGGCGCTCGCCCCCGCGCAGGCCTCACCGCCGTCCACGACGGGGGGGAAGGGTGGGTGCGGGTGCGCGCAGACGCCCCCTCCGCCCGGTGGGTCGGCGGTGGCGTGGCTGGGGCTGCTTCTTGGGGCCTGGGTCGTGGTGAGCAGGCGTCGATGAGCGCCCCGGCGTTGCGCCGAGGTGGCGACGCGCCGCCGCGCCTGGGCGCGGCGGTGAGCGCCGGTGACGGCGCGCCGTATCAGGTAATGTTGCGTCGGCTGGGCTGACGTGCTTTGATATGGCTTTAGAAGGGTGTGCAAGGCCTGCTGTATGAACACCGTGTGGGTGGGGCCTTGTGTGTGTCAAGCGCCTGTTGTGCGCACATCTCCCTCAAGCCGTCGGTCTGGTCGCCGATGGTGTTGGAGGAGAGCCCTTGATGTTTCGGGGCCATAGTCAACACGAGCCACAGCATGGTCGAGCGGCGACGCTATCGACAAAACCCAACCATCCCAGCCCGCGAAGTTGGGGGCATCACCGCTGTCATTACGCCAAGGACGTCACGGATCCACCGCCTGAATCAGGTGGGGGCCGAGGTGTGGCGCGCCTGTGAAGGGGGCGGTGCGACTCTGGATGAGCTGGTGGGGGTTGTGGCGAAGCGCTTCGTGGTGGACGAAGAGCGTGCGCGCGAAGACATTCAGGCCTTTCTCAAAGATGCGATCGACAAGGGGCTCATCCTGGTGTGAGCCCTCGCGGGGGGTGCGCTGTCGCGAAGGCGGAGCGCGCTTTGTGTGTTCAGGCTGGGTTCGGTCGAGCGGCGGAGGTTTTGTTTTGGCTCCGTCGCCCCCGTTCCGATACTTCCCTTGGCTGATGGATTGAAGAGGAACCCTCGCCCATCTCCAAGCTCCATGTGTCAACGAGATGGTGGCCCCTGAGGAGAACTTATGAAGGACAATCGCAAGCATTCCACGATCCCAGAGCGACAGCTCTCCTCTCCCTGGCGCAGATGGACGATGGGCTGGAGGTGGGTGGCGTTGCTGATTCTGGCGAACCTCGCGACGGTGGCGGGGTGTAGCTGCGACGACGACGACGGAGGCGGGACGACGATCGACCCGTCGGTCGAGTTCCTGTCGCCTGCGGACGGCGGCCTGTTGTCGGGCAGCGACGACCAGAACAGCGCCGAAGCGGGCGTGCAGCCGCGGTTCACGCTGGACGTCAAGAGCTTCACGGGCGCCGGTGAGGTGTCCTTGAGCGTCTTCCCCGACGAGAACAGCACGACGCCCTCCGACAGCGTGACGCTGGAGGTGACCGGCGCGGGTGAGCTCTCCACGACCGACCTGACGGTCAACGAGGGGAGCAACCTGATCCGCGCGGAGCTGCTCGACGCCGCGGGTGAGGAGCTGGCCAAGGATGAGATCCGGGTCACCCTGAACATCGCGTCGTTGGCCGCGGTCGAGATCACCTCGCCGAGCGACGGCGCCAACCTGACCGACGCGGACGACGTCAACACGCAGATGATCGGCTTCCAGACCGACGTCCGGGTGGGGTTGACGGACGTGCCGGACGGTCAGAGCATCGCGCTGCAGGTCAACGGCGAGGAGGTGGCGACCGGGAGCACGACGGCGCTGGCGTCGTCGTTCACGTTTCAGGGGGTCACGCTGCCCGAGGGGGCGGTCAACATCGGCGTCACCGTGTCGGGGCCGGGGCTGTCCGAGCCGCTCACCGACACGGTCTCGGTGAGCGTGACGTTGGAGGCGCCTCAGTGCGAGATCGTCGCCATCAGTCCGCCACCGCTGGGAGGCGGCGCGTGTGACTTCAACGCCTCCTCCATCGACGCCGAGCCGAACACGGCGGGCTACCAGGGCGAGTTCACGGTCGAGCTTCAGAACTGCGACGCCGCCCAGGTGGAGCTGCTGGTCAACGGCCAGGCCACCGGGGCGGTGACCGCCGTGGGCGGCACCGCCACCACGGTCGTGACCCTGAATGAGGGTGAGAACCGCATCCAGGCGACGGCGATCGAGGGGGACCGGAGCGGCATGAGCGAGCAGCTGGTCTACCTCGTGGACACCGAGGCGCCGGCGATCGGCTTCGTGGGCCTGACCGACGGCCAGGCGCTCAACTTCGAGGACGATCGCGACGGCGACCTCTCCAACGGCCTGAACATCATCGTGGAGCTTGCGACGGAAGGGGCGGACGGCGCGTCGCCGTCCGTGACCCTGTTCGTGGGCGACAACGATGAGCTGACCGCGGACCCGGATGGGAACGGCGACGTGCGGTTTGACGACGTCGTCCTCGACACCGAGGGCGAGGTGACGTTGACGGCGACGGCGACGGACGCGTGCGGCAACGCGACCTCGACGTCGATCACGGTCGATGTGTCGCTGCTGGAGCAGGCGCTCTCCATCGACTCGCCCGAGGGGGGCGCGATGTTGGGGCCGATGGACGACCTCGACGTGGTCGCGCAGGGCCTCCAGACGCTGTTTACGGTCACCGCCGAGGGGTTCCCGGTGGGGACGGAGGTCGCGATCAACTGCCGCCGCTCGGGCGCGCAGGCCTTCTTCCAGCGCGGCGTGGCGATGGTGCCTGAGGCGGGCGGCGCGTTCGACGTCCCGGTCACCTTGCCGGAGGGCAACTACGTCTGCCGCGCGGAGGTGGAGGGTCCCCCGGCCGTGTTGAGCGCGGGCATCGACGTGTCGGTCGTGCTGACGGTCGCGGCGGTCGAGATCACCTTCCCGAGCGAAGGCAGCGTGGTCGGGCAATCCCCCGTGGACGTGACGGCGCTGGTCGCCAACGCGCCTGCGGCGCGCGCGACCCTGACCGTGGGCGACGCGGACTACACCGCGCAGGCGGTGGCGGGCGGCTTGAGCTTCGCCGACGTCGCGCTGGAAGAAGGCAGCAACACCCTGACCGTTGCGCTGGACGACTTCTCCGCCACCGACGCCATCGACGTCATCCTCGACACCACGCCTCCCGTGGTCGCCTTCACCTCGCCGAGCGGCGACGGCGCGACCGTGACCGAGGCCGATGACTCCACCGGGACCCTCGACGACGGCGTCCAGATCGACGTCTCGGTGTCGGTCGATGACGCGAACCCGGGCGACGAGGTGTGCGTCACGACGGGGCTGAGCCAGGAGCGGTGCGCCACGCTCGACGAAGACGGCGCGGCGACCATCGAGGCGCTGCAGGTGGTCCCAGGTCAGGTGACCCTCACGGCGACCACCACGGATCAGGCGGGCAACGAAGCCTCCGCGACCCTTGAGGTGACCGTGGACGTCGATCGCCCGGTGGTGACGATCGTCGCTCCGGAGGACGGCGCCGCGGTGACCTCGACGACCATCACGGTCGACGTCATGGTCGAGGGGCTGGACGAGGACGGCGAGCTGGCGCTCTACGTCAACGACGAGGAGACCCCGGTGCAGACCTCCCAGGTCACCGCGCCCGGGGCGACGGTGAGCTTCGAGGGGGTGACCCTGCTGGCCGATCAGGTCAACGCGATCTGGGCGACGATCACCGACAGCACCGGGGTGGGCGCGTCGCCGCGCATCGAGGTCTCAGTGGACACCACGGCGCCGGACGTCGTGTTCGTGTCCCCGACGGACGGCGCGACGCTGAACCTGTCCAACCTCGACGTGGACGGCGCTCCTGGGTTCCAGACCAACGTAAGTATTGAGGCGGAGGGGGTGGCCGATGGGCAGCCCGCGACCCTGACCGTGACGTGCGGTGATGGCCCGGCCGTGATGTACGACAGCCAGATGGACAACAGCCGGGCGGCGTTCCGGCGGGTGACGCTGGTGGACCAGACCTCGTGCACGTTGGAGGCGTCGGTCACCGACCGCGCGGACAACGTCGGCGACGCCTCCATCACCGTCCAGGTCGATCGGGTGGCGCCGACGCTCTCCTTCGTCGCGCTCCGCGACGGGGACATCGTCAGCATCAACCAGGACGACGATCCCATGGCCGACGGGCTTCAGCTGGACGTTCGCGTCAACGTCGTTGGGCTTGAGGACGGGCAGGAGGTCTGCCTGGCGGACAACAGCGGTGAGGTGGACGTGTGCGTGGACTTCGTGCTGGCGGACCAGTCGGTCTTCTTCTCGCGGGTCTCAATGCCGGACGGCGACATCGTGTTGACCGTGAGCACCGAGGATGCGGCGGGCAACAGCGGTCGCCGCAGCGTCCTCATTCGGGTGGACGCGTCGCCGCTCAACCTGTCGTTCGTCGAGCCCAACGATCCGGTCACCGTGCTCAACGGCCTGGACGACAACAACCCGATGACGCCCGAGCTGGAGACGTCGGTGTCGGTGATTGGCGTGGAGGCGCTGGGCGGCAGCACCGCCTACCTGTGCAGCGACACGGCCCCCGGCGACGCGCCGGGGTGCCAGGGCGCGGGCTTCCGCCGGATCGCCGAGGTGGTCCTCTCCGAGGGCCTCGCCAACGGCTTCTTCACCAACGTGGTGC
The DNA here is from genome assembly GCA_002716585.1 of Myxococcales bacterium. Taxonomy (GTDB): domain Bacteria; phylum Myxococcota_A; class Bradymonadia; order Bradymonadales. The sequence continues at coordinate 166,857 of PBBL01000047.1, forward strand.
TCCCGGAGGGGAGCACCCGGCTGCGCGCCGAGACGTTCTTTGAGCCCGACGAGGTCTGGGTCGAGAGCGAGGAGATCACCATCACGGTGGACACCACGGCGCCGACCGTGGCGCGCCTGGAGCTGACCAGCGACGACAACCCGGCCGACATGCTCGTCGGGCAGTCCGAGGACGAGCGCCCCGCCAACCCGGGCTTCTTCGGTCGCCTGGAGGCGCAGATCGAGGGCGTGCCCGAGAACACGCGGGTGCGGTTCTTCAGCACGAACTCCAACAACGCGGGCGGCCTGCTGGCCAACGCGAACACGAACGCCGAGGGCGTCGCGTCGGCGACCGTTCGCCTGGACGAAGGGGCCCACGTCGTGACGGTGAGCGCCTCGGACACGGCGGGCAACCCGGTCGTGAGCCCCTCGCTGATGTTCACGGTGGACATCACCCCCCCGCAGCTTGGCTTCGCCAACCTGTTCGACGGGCAGCAGCTGAACTCAGCGGACGATCTGGACGGTAACGCGGAGGGGCTGCAGTTCCAGCTGCTCGCGTCGTCGAACGCCACCGGGGCCGAGGTCAGCCTCGCCCGCGTCGTGGGCACGCTGGACGCGCCCGGCGCGCAGAACCCCGACGACGTCGCGCTGGGGACCGCGACCGTGGCGGCGGGTGGCCTGGCCACCTTCATGGACCTGACCCTGCCCAACGGCGCCTACACGCTGGCGATGCGGGTGCGCGACGCGGCGGGCAACCTCACCACCCGGACCATCGGCGTCGAGGTGGACGCGGCGGTTCCGACGGTCGCGATCACCGCGCCCGCGACCGACAGCGTCTTCACGGAGGAGGAGGAGATGTTCGTCCTCCGCCCGGGCTTCCAGGTCGCGGTGACGGTCCAGAGCGATGAGATCGGGGCGGCCGTCCAGATCATCAACACGACCGACGACTCCGAGGTCGGCGACGCGGCGGTCATCGGCGCGGGCGGCTCGGTCACCGTGCCGGTGACGCTGGTGCGCGGCCTGAGCTCGCTTGAGGCGCGGGTCACCGACGCGCTCGGCAACGTGGGGCGCTCGTCGATCGTCGATCTGACGGTGGACATCGATGGCTGCGGTATCGTCTTCAGCTCACCCGAGTCCTCGCCGGTGATCATCGCCGAGGACGACGACGACAACCCGGCCAACGGCGTGAACCTGGACTTCGAGGCGATCGTCGATGACCTGGCGCTGTGCAGCGGTCAGGAGGTTGATCTGGTGATCAACAGCGCGGTCGCCGCGACGGCGACGGTCGATGCGCTGGGCGTGGTGACGTTCACCGGGGTGAGCCTGCCGAGCCCGAGCACCTCGACGGTGTTCGCGCGGATCATCAGCACCGAGGGAGACGAGACGACGACCGTGCCCTACACCGTCCGGGTGGACGTGGTGGAGCCGACCGTGTCGTTCGTGACGCCGAGCGCCGATCCTGCGGAGTTCGGCGCGGCGGACGATCTGAGCGCGCTGGGTGGGTTGCAGACCAACCTGGTGCTTGAGGTCAACGACTGCGTCGGCGGGACGCTCGACGTGGACTCCAGCACGAGCGGCCCCGTGGTGCAGAACCGGGCGGTCAACGCCAACGGCCAGGTGTCGCTGAACAACCTGACCTTCCCGGAAGGGGAGCAGACGGTCACCGTGACGGTGACCGACCGCGCGGGCAACATGGCGACGGCCACCGTGGACTTCGTGGTGGACGTGACCGCTCCCGCGGCGGTGGATCTGCTCGGCGAGCAGACGAACGCGCGGCGCGGGACCTCGTCGCTGGCCTGGACGGCTCCGGGCGACGACGGCGGCGGTGGGGCGCGCGTCACCCTCTATGAGCTGTTCTACCACGACGAGCCGGTGACGGATGAGAACATCGACGAGGCGACGGCGCTGACAACCGTCGAGCCGTCGGTGGACCCCTCCAACGAGGAGTCCTGGGAGCTGGAGTCGCTGCCGTGGACGCCCGCGACCAACTCGACGACGAAGACCTGGTTCGTGGCGGCGCGCGCCGTGGACGATCTGGGCAACGCTTCGGCGATCGGTGACAACTTCACCGTGGTGCAGGAGCTGCAGGAGGCGCGCTTCACCATCGCGGGGGCGCCCGCCAACTGGGGCGTGCGCACGATCGGGCTGGGGGACATCAACAACGACACCTTCCCCGACGTGGGCGTGACCCACCCCGGCACGCAGCGGATGTGGATCCTCTACGGCGGAGACGGCCTGGCGCTGCCCGACGGGGAGACGGAGGCCCTCCAGGAGATCTCGATCGCCATCGGCGGCTTCTCGCTGTCCGGGCTCGCGGCCTCCGCGGTTGGGGACGTCAACGGCGACGGCATCGACGACTTCGCGGTCGGCGGCCTGCTGGCGGGCGGTGGCGCGGGCGGCGCGCTGATCTTCTTCGGCGTGGACGGTGGCCAGATCTCGGGAGCGGCGGACGTGCAGATCAACGGCGTCGCGGCCAGCAGCGCCGGGATCGACGTGGGTCCAGCGGGCAACTTCAGCGACGTGGACTCCGAGGGGATCGCCGATCTGGCGATCGGCGCCACCACGGGAGCGTCAGGCAGCGGCGAGGCCTACGTGTTGCTGGGTCGGGAGGACTGGCCCGCGACGATCAACCTCAGCGAGGACAACGCGACCAACGTGACCAACAGCGTGGTGCGGATCATCGGCGCGGACTCGGGTGACGAGTTTGGCTATCAGGTCCTGGGGATCGCGGACGTCGGGACGGCGCTGGATGGCACCGCCGACGGCTTCAACGAGCTCGCCGTGGGCGCCCAGAGCGCCAACAGCGATCGCGGTGAGGTGAGCGTCTTCTACGGGGGGGCGTTCGCCGACCTCTCGGCGGGCCTGCAGGCTGGCGTGGACAGCATCGACATCGTCACCTTCGACCTTCAGGGGACGGACTTTGGCGGTGAGCTGGCGAGCGCGGACGTGACCGGCGACGGCACCCCGGATTTGATCGTGGGCGCCTACAGCTCCGATGGGATCGGCGTCTACCCGATGGACGACGGGCTCGCGGTGACCCCGCTCGTGACCATGGTGCGCTCAGGCGCGGGGGCGTTCGGCGAGACGCTCTCCACGGCTGACGTGGACGACGACGGCGATCTGGATCTGCTCGCGGGTGGTATCTCGCGCGATGAGATGGTCGTCTACTTCAACCCCGGCGACGGGGCGTTCGCCAACCCGCCGAACATCCGCCTCACCGAGACCAGCGACTGGGGCCGCTACGTGGAGGGGATCGGGGACATCAACAACGATGGCCTTGAGGACTTCATTGTCAGCCGCGCAGGCGCCCGTGAGGTTGTGATCTTCTACTGATGCGCCTATATTCTCTCCTGTCGCGCCGGGCACGCCCCGGCGTGGCAGGTTGAGGGGCCACCACCTGGAGCATCCATGAGCACGACACAGGACACACAAGCGACCGCGCAGCGCGACCGCGCCGAGCGCACCGAGCGCGAGCAGGACGAGCGGCTTCAATACGAGCCGCCACGCATCGACTCGTCCGACGTCTTCCACACCGTCAGCAACGGTCCGGTCCCGGGGTACTGCGGCGGCTACGGCGGCTGATGTCGCGTCCCCCCCTGCTCGACCTGGCCTCCTCCTGGAGGCTGGGGCCTTTCCTCGTGGACGCGACCATGCGCGGCGAGGCGGGCCCCTGGCTCTCGGCCCGGGACATCGAGCGCCGGTTCGACTCCTTTATCACCTCTCCTGAATCTCCCGCTTCATCCGACCTGATCCCGCTGACGCTGCGCCTGACCACCGACTGGGGCGATTGGCCCCGTGACGGAGAGCAGGTGCCGAGCCTGGAGGCGACTCCGCTGGCCGAGGCGCGCTGGCGGCTGCGCCGGACCGATCTGTGGGGCGAGCTGGATCGCCCTGCGCGAACGGTGACCGCGGCGATGGCGCCGCAAGGGCCGGTGATGGAGGAGTGCCTCCGGCTGTTGATGTGGCTGGAGCTGGCGGCGCAGGGCGGGGTCGATGGGCTGATCGTCCACTGTGGGTGCGCGGTTCATGGGGGGCGGGCGTGGTGCTTTCCGGCTGCGAGCGGGACGGGGAAGTCCACGCTGATTCGCCTCACCCCAGGCGAGCTGGCGCTGAGCGACGAGTTCGTCCTGTTGACCCGCGATGACGAGGGGCGGTGGAGCGCCTGGCCCAGCCCCTTCTGGAACTGGGAGCGTCAGCTCGCCGCCGACGTCGCCCCGTGGCGAGCCTACCCGCTGGCCGGGGTCGCGCTCCTGGCGCAGAGCCCTGAGACGCGCTGGAGCCCGGCGCACCCGCTCGACGTGCTGGTCCCCTTCATGGAGCAGGTCATCGCCTTCAACGCCTTCGGTCAGGAGGCGGCGCGGACCTTCGAGTTGGCCGCGGAGCTGGTGGAGTCGCTCGCCGGGAAGGTGGGCTGGCTGCACTTGAGGCGCGGCGACGATCCCTACGCGCCGTTTGAAACCTGACCTGTCACCCTCCCAACCCGAGGAGCGCCGCTCCGAGCTGCCCCTCCAACGCCACGGCCCGCCGCTGGGCGTTGGCCAGGTCGGGGTGCGGCGTCGCGTCGGGCCAGAAGGGGGCGCGGCGCAGCGCCTCGGACCATCGTGGCGAAGGGCAGTGGTGGTCACGGCAGGCGTGGATCAGCTTGAGGGTCTGGAAGGCGTCAAACCAGGTGTGGAGGTGGCGCAGGCGGACGTGGGGGTCGGGCGACGCGGCCAGCGCGCGCTCGATCCGGCGCGGCGCGCCCAGTCGCTCCAGCGCGTCGGGGAGCCAGGGGCACGTGGGGTGGGAGGGCAGGCCCGAGGCGCCCTGGGCGAGCAGGGGGAGGTGCTCCAGCCAACACCGCAGCGCGATGAAGCACCTGGGGTCGTAGAGGGGGAAGCGGTCGCGGGCGGCGTCCTGCTCGGACCATCGCTGGATCGCAGGCCCTGTCCCGAAGGGGACGCGCGACGAGACTCGGGCCTGGATCTGGATCCGGGCGCCGTGTCCTCGGTAGAGCGGCCCCTGCTTGGCGAGCTTTCCGAGGAGGTAGAAGTCCTCTCCGGCGGTGCGCCGCGGGAAGCCGCGGACCGCGGCGTAGGCAGACGCCCGCGACGCCAGCGCGCTGCCCAGCGTCCAGTAGGCCCAGGGAGAGCCTGCCCAGGCGAGCCCCAGCACGTAATAGCGCAGCGAGAGGTCGTAGAGGCGCCCCGCCTCGGCCTGGGCGGGGTCGTCGGCGAACACGTGGGCGAAGGGGGCGACGAGCGCGGCGCACCGGGGGGAGCGGGCGAGCGCGGCGTCGCCGAGGGAGAGGAGGTCGGTGGGGACCGTGGCGTCGGCGTCGAGCGACCAGATCCAGGGGGTCTGGACGCGACCGGCGTGGTGGAGCGCGGCGGCCAGATCGGCGCCGAGGCGGCGGGCGTGCCCGACGCCGCCACCAGGGGGGAGGAAGGCTCCAGGTGAGGAGCGATCGATCAGGAGCACCTGCAGCCGGTCGTCCCAGGCGTGCAGGGTGAGCGATGGAAGCGTGAGCGTCGGGGCGGCGGCGGCGTGGAGGAGGCCGCGGGTGTCGTCGTTGCGGCGCAGCGCCTCGGGCGGTGCGTCCTCGGTGGCGTTGAGGACGAGGATCAGCAAGGTCGGGTGCGGGGGGCGTGAGGCGGCGGTGAGGCTGCGGAGCGCCGGGGCGAGCGCGTCGCCCTCGTCGTACGCGGGCATGACCGCGGTCGCGCCCCACGGGCCACCAGGGAGCGCCTCGGCGAGCGCCGCTTCGGGGGCCGCGTGTCGGGCGAGGTACTTGTCGAAGGTCGAGGCCACCGCGGCGCTCAGTGGAGCGCGGCGCGAAGCGGGAGATCGCGGACGATCTCCGCCTCGCGGTCGAGGAACCAGGTGTGTCGCGCCTCGACGAGGTCGTCGGCGAAGTATTCGCGGGCGAGCCGGAGGTATAGGCCGTGGTGGCGGGCCTCGGAGCGGGTAAACTCGACGTAGAACTCCTTCACCTGGCCGGGTGGGAGGGCGTCGGCGATCATGCCGAACCGCTCGCAGCCGCGCGCTTCGAGCACGGCGCCGACGATGAGGCGATCCATCAGGCGCTCGTCGCGGCCGGTGCGGACGTGCTTGAGCAGGGCGTTGACGTAGGGGTCCTTGGTGTCGCGCTGGAGGGTCAGCCCCCGCTCCTGGATGATCGCGTAGACCATCTTGAAGTGCTCCAGCTCCTCCAGGGCGACGTCGATCAGGGGCGCGATGAGCGCCTCCCGGTCGGGGTAGCGCACGACGAAGAGCATCGCGGTGGCGGAGGCCTTGCGCTCGCAGGCCGCGTGGTCGAGGAGGAAGCTGTCGAAGTCGATCATGACGGCCTCCAGCCACTCCGGGCTGGAGCTTTGGTGAAGCTCGAACATGGGGCACCCTGGGGTTGTGGCGAGCCGCCCGGAGTGGGGCGGGCTCGGCTCGACGAATCGCGTCGAACCAGGTGTAGGCGATGTGGGGAGTGCGGTCAAAGGTCAGGTTGTTGAGGGTTGGGGCTTGCGATCTGGAGTGATCCAGTCGATGATATACCCAGAGGCCCTTTCGTGGTGGTGCGCGAGCGGCAGCCTCACCACATCGGGGCCATCGAGACAGCACGGGACACCCATGGCGACCTCTCCACAGCCCAGCGTCGATATCTGGACCGAGCTGACGCGCCACGCGGCCCGCAACCACATCCCGTTGACGGTCCACATCGATCTGACCTACCGCTGCGACCTGGCCTGCATCCACTGCTACCTGGAGGAGCGCGTCAAGCACGAGCTGACGGCCGCCGAGCTGATCGAGGCGCTGGACGCGCTCAAGGAGCTGGGCACCATGATGGTGCTCTTCTCGGGGGGTGACATCTTCCTGCGCCCCGACGCGCTGGAGATCCTGCGGGCGGCCTGTGAGCGGCGCTTCTTCGTGCACATGATCACGCATGCGGGGCACATCGACGAGGCGGTCGCCGACGCGCTGGCCGAGATGGGCGTCGGGCAGGTGCGGGTGAGCATCTACTCCAGCCGCCCCGACGTGCACGACACCATCACGCGCCTCCCGGGCTCGCTGCATCGCTCGCTGCGGGCGATCCACCTCCTCCGCGAGCGTCAGGTGCCGGTCGAGATGAAGTGCCCGGTGTTCGATCAGAACCCGGGGGCGCAGCTGGAGATCCCGATCCTGGCCGCCAAGTACGACTGCACCTACGCGCTCGACCATCAGATCCGCGCGGCGCAGGGGTCCGACGCGGGCAACCTCCCGCCTCAGGGGCTCAGCGGCGCCTGCCACGACCTGCGAAGCCTCAACCTGGACCTGGACACGAAGGCGGACGTGGTGCTCACCAAGTACCCCCACGCCCGCGTGCTCGCCGACCTCCCCCACAAGCGCCCCGACGTCCCGACGTGCAGCGCGGGGCGAGCGGCGATGTACATCGACCCCGAGGGGCAGGTGTTCCCCTGCCTGGAGTGGGAGGAGCCCTGCGGCGACCTCCGCCAGCGCTCGATCGCCGACATCTGGAACCACGCCGAGGTCTTCCAACGGGCCCGCGGCATGACGCGGGGCTCATTCAGCGGCTGCACGAGCTGCGAGAACTTCTCATTCTGCAACATCTGCCCGGGTCAGGCCCACCGCGAGACGGGCGACGCGACCGGGGTCAGCCCCACGACCTGCCGCGACACCACCGCGACCCGCGTCGCGTTCGAGCGGGCTCAGGCCCCAGTGGACCTGGCCGACCTGTGAGCGACCCCCTCGATGAGGAGCTGTTCCTCGATCTACTCAAGGCCGGTCACCGCGCTCGGATGAGGGCCCACGGCGCCAGCATGCTGCCCACGATCCTGCCCGGCGCTGAGGTCGAGCTGGAGCCTCGCCCGCGCCACCTGGAGCCGGGGGACGTGGTGTTGGCGCGGGTTGGGGGGCGGCTCGTGTTGCATCGGTTGATCGCGCGGCGCCCTGGCGGGGAGCTGCTCCTGAAGGGTGACGCGCTCGGGCGCCCGGACGCGCCGATCTCGGGTGAGGCGGTGCTGGGGCGCGCGATCAGGGTGTCGGCGGGGTGCCCCCGTGACCTGAGGAAGGGGCCCGGGCGCTGGCTTGGGCGCGCCGCGGCGGGGGCGTCGTGGCTCTCGTGGAAGGTCGGGAGGCGGCTGCGGCGCCTTGTTGCGCCTCGGGGCGTGTGGCATGCATAACATCGGCGATGGGCTGGTAGGCGGCCCGAGACGTTCGACAGAGGCACCTGGTTCATGGATCGCAACAACCTCCGCGCGCTGCTGACCGAGCTGTCCACAGGGCAGCGGGACATCAACTCAACGCTCTCCCTGTTGGAGAAGCTCCCCTACGAGGACATCGGCTTCGCCCGCATCGATCACCACCGGCAGATCCGCACGGGGATGCCCGAGGTGGTGTTCGGCGAGGGCAAGACCTCGGAGCAGGTCGCCCAGATCGTGGAGCTGATGGCGCAGCGGGGCAGCAACGTGCTCGTCACGCGCCTGGCGTCGGAGCCCGCGGAGGAGGTGCTGAGCCTGCTCACCCGTCGCAAGGCCGAGGGGGTCGAGCTGCCGGACTGGACCTACGACGCGGTCGCTCGGACGCTGGCGCTGCGGGCGCGCCCCTTTGAGGACATGGGGCGCGGCGAGGTGATCGTCGCCTGCGCAGGCACGAGCGATCTGCCTGTGGCGCGGGAGGCGGCCAACACCGCCGAGATGATGAACAACCGCGTGGCGCTGATCGCCGACATTGGCGTCGCGGGGCTCCACAGGCTCCTCGATCAGCGCGATCGCCTCATGGAGGCGGAGGTGATCATCGCCGTCGCGGGCATGGAGGGGGCGCTGCCCGGTGTCATGGCGGGCCTCGTGGATCGGCCGGGCATCGGGGGCCCGGGCAGCGTGGGCTACGGCGCCAACTTCGGCGGCCTCTCGGCGCTGCTGACCATGCTCAACAGCTGCGCGCCCGGGTTGAGCGTCGTCAACATCGACAACGGCTACGGCGCCGCGGCGGCCGCGGCTCAGATCAACCGAGCGCGCTGAACCGAGCGCCCTTCACCGCCCTCAACCTGGAGCGCACGATGCACCTGCACCTGGAGCTGATCTCTGGACTCGCTGGCGACATGACGGTCGCCGCGCTGCTCGACATGGGGGTCCCGATCGCGGTCGTGCGGGAGGCGCTCGAGGCGCTCCCGCTGGAGGGGTGGGAGATCGCGACCCGCTCGGTGGACTGCGGCATGGCCTGCACCGGGCTGAAGTTCGACGTGTTGGTGGACGGTCGTCCTGCGGACGCTCCGCCTGAGGGTGGTCACAGCCACGATCACGCACACGACCAGGCGCACGACCACACCCATCGTCACGAGCATGGCCATGAGCACGAGCACACGCACGATCACGGTCACTCCCATGACCACGCGCCTGCCCACGAGCATGGTCATGATCACGAGCACAAACACGATCACGGCCACAGCCACGACCACGCGCCAGCCCACGATCATGGCCACGGCCACGATCATGGTCACTCCCATCATCACTCAGGTGGTCACGACGGGAGCTGGCGCGGCATCCGAGCGATGTTGAACGCCGCGCCGCTGCGAGACGGCGTGCGTCGCCGCGCGGTGGACATCTTCGCGCGCATCGCGGCGGCGGAGGCCCGCGTTCACGGGATGGCGGTTGACGACGTCGTGTTCCACGAGGTCGGGGCGCTGGACAGCGTCGTGGACATCGTGGCGGCGGCGGCCTGCGTGGATCACCTGAACCCGTCACGGATCACCTTCTCGGAGGTGCCGCTGGGGCGAGGCTTTACGCGCAGCCAGCATGGTCGGATCCCGGTTCCCGCGCCTGCGACGCTGTTGATCCTGGCAGGGGCCGAGGTGCGGGGGACCGAGCTGGCCTATGAGCTGGTGACCCCGACGGGCGCGGGGATCATCGCGGCGCTCGCCGACGGCTTCGGGCCGATCCCCGCTGGGAAGCTCGTTGCGGTCGGCCACGGTGCGGGGACGCGCCGCCTCCCTGACCGACCGAACATGGTCCGCGCGATGTCATTTGAGTCGAGCGCGGCTCGGGACCAGACCTCGGCGACCGGGTGGGTGACCAGCTCCGACGTGGTGATCGAGGCCAACATGGACGACGCGACCGGGGAGCTGTGCGGCTGGTTGGCGGAGCGCCTGTTCGAGGCGGGAGCGCTCGATGTCTGGTGGACCCCGATACAGATGAAGAAGGGACGACCGGCGTGGACCCTGTCGGCGTTGTGCGAGCCTGGAGCCCGTGATACCTTGATGACGGTCATCATGGAAGAGGGGACCTCGATCGGGGTGCGCACCACGACGGTCCATCGCTACAAGAGTCACCGCGGCCGCGCTGTGGTCCACACGACGTGGGGCGACGTGCAGATCAAGGTGGCGAGCGTCGGAGGCCGGGTGAGCAACGTGGCGCCGGAGTACGAGTCGGCCCGCGCGCTGGCCAGCGCCACCGGACAACCCCTCAAGGTGATCCTCCAGAGCGCGATGGCCGCCGGTTGGGCGCGTTACCCGGTGGGGAGTGACTGGGCTGAAGATGAGGCAGAGGCCGTTTGACATCTGGGTCGTGGACGACGAACCCGCCACGCTCGCGTTGCTGGAGGAGGTGCTGGGCGATGAAGACTGGCGTCTCGAAGCGTTCACGCGGGCGCGCTCGTTGCTCGACGCCGCGGAGCGGCGCTCCGCGGACCTCCTGATCCTCGACCTCAACATGTCGGGCCTCGACGGATTGGAGCTGATGCGTCACCTCCAGCGCCTGCCGAGCTTCTCCTCGGTGCCGGTGATCGTCCTGACCGTCCACGGCAGCGAGGAGATCCTGGTGGAGGCGCTGGACATGGGCGCCGCCGATCTGATCCGCAAGCCCTTCCGCCCGGCTGAGCTGTACAGCCGGGTGCGCGCGCAGCTGAGGACCCGAGAGCTGGTCCTCGATCTGGAGCGCAAGCGGAAGGAGGCCAGCTTCCTCCTCGACATGAGCAGCGCCCTCAACTCCAGCCTCAACACGCAGCGCGTGCTCGGGGAGCTGGTCGCGGGCGCCTCGCGCACCCTGGACGTCGAGCGGTGCTCGATCGCGCTGCTCGGCGATGAGGAGTTCGACGCGAGCACCGACGGCGAGTACCCGATGTGCCGCCTGGTGGCCGCGAGCGATGACCGCAACCTGTCGAACTTCCCGCTTGAGATCGCCAACTACCCGGAGATCCGCCGGGTGCTGGACACCCGCAGGCCGTTGGTGATCGAGGACGTCGCCAGCTCCGCCTTGATGGAGTCGGTCAGCGCCCACCTCGCCGAGCGGGGCGTGAAGTCCCTGGCGCTGTTCCCCATGCGTGTGGAGTCCGACCTCGTCGGGGTCTTGATCCTCCGCAGCGCCACGCCGCTGGGGGAGGAGCGCTACGGCATGGCTCAGGCGACCGCGAACGTCGCCGCCGTGGCGATCCGCAACGCCCGGATGTTCGAGGCGATTCAGCGTGAGCGCTGGCGGCTGGACGTGGCCCTGAACGAGCTGCAACACACCAAGGACTTCCTGGCCAACCTGATCGACTCGTCGGTGGACGCCATCGTGGCGGCGGACACCTCGGGGACGGTGATCGTCTTCAACAAGGTCGCGGAGAAGGCGCTGGGCTACGACGCGCGCGTCGTCATCGGCCTGCTCAAGGTCTGGGAGATCTACCCCGAGGACGGCGCCCGGGAGTTGATGCAGCTGCTGCGCAGCCCGGATCACGGCGGGGTCGGGCGCCTCACCTTGACCGAGGTCGAGCTGGTGGATCGCTACGGCCAGCGGGTGCCGGTGTCCATGTCGGGCGCCATCCTCTACGAAGACGGCGTGGAGGCCGCGACCGTCGGGGTGTTCAGCGATCTGAGGGATCGGCAGCGGATGGAGCGGCAGCTCGCCCAGGCCAACGAGGAGCTGGAGCGGGCGCGGCGTCAGGTCGTCACGGCGGAGCTGGCGGGCGCCGCCGCGCACGAGCTGAACCAGCCCCTCACCAGCGCGCTCGGGTACGCCGAGCTGCTCAAGATGCGCCTGCCCGATGACGACCCCAACCACGCCGCGGCGGACATGGTGCTGGAGCAGATCCGCCGCATGGCGCGGATCGTGCGCCAGATCGGGAAGCTCGACACCTACAAGACGCGGCCCTACCTCGGAGAGACCCACATCGTGGACCTGAGCAGCGGTGGGGGTGATGACTGAGTCACCCTCGTTGGCCTCGACGGCGCTCGTCTTCATGCGTCAGATGGTCGCGCTCAACCGCAGCGTGGACATTCTGCACGCCGAGGAGGAGATCCTCAGCCTGTTCTGCGCCACCCTCGTGGATCTGATGGGTGACGTCGGGGTGGTGTTGCAGCTCCACCGCGACGGCGCCGCGCCCTCAACCTTCGTGAGGCCGTTCGGCGGCGAGCTGCACCCCGCGCCGACGACCCCTCGCCTCGCGGCGACCGAGGATGAGGTGCTTCAGGAAGACGCCTTGCTGCTCACCGACGCGGTGCGCGGCTGCCGGTTTCGGCTCGACGCCACCGGCGAGCCCATGGGGCTGCTCCAGATCGAGGTGCGCGACGAGCTGAAGCTGACCCTCGCCGAGCGTGAGATGCTGCTGCTGTTCGCCCAGCACCTGTGCATGGCGTTGGCGCGCCACGCGGCGTCGATGTCCAAGCGCGACGTCAGCAGCTCCCACCTGCTCCTCAACGAGATCGACGCGCTGGTGCTCATCTGCGACCCTGAGCGCCGGATCCGCGCCGCCAACCGCGCGTTCCGCCGCACCGTCGCGCGCGACGCGTCCGGCGACCTTCAGGTCATCGGCCAGGACGTGCTCGGCTTCACGACCCGCGAGGACCGCCAGGTGCTCACGAACGCCGCCGCCCGCGTCATGGCCTCCAAGAGCGGGCAGACCATCCGGGTGAGGCTGGGCGAGGAGCCCTACACCATGCACCTCTCCCACCTCGGCACCCCGGGCGGGGTGACCGGCTTCTCCGCCGTGTGTTACCGCGCGCCCGAGCTGAGCGCCCCGGCGGAGTCGCCCACGGCGGCGCTCCCCAGAGAGCTGGAGCACCGCCTCGGCGAGTCCCAGCGGCTGATCGCCCTGGGGCGGCTGGCGACCGGGCTCGCTCATGAACTCAAGAGCCCGATGACCACCATCCTCAGCTACGCGGACTACCTGCTCAGCAAGTACCGCGGGAGCCTCTTTGAGACCCGCGACAGCGAACGCCTGGAGCGGATCATCACCGACGTCGAGCGCATGGACCAGTCGGTGCGCGATCTGATCACGTTCGCCCAGGTCGACAAGGACAGCGCCGAGCTGATCGGCCTCCACGAGCTGATGCGCGACGCCGTCGCGATGTCCGGGCCGATCATGCACGCGCGCTCGATCGTCTACGACCTGCGGCTCGACGACGATCGGATCGTCGCTCGCCCCGGTCACGTCCGACACATCTTCATCAACCTCCTGCGCAACGCCGCCTTCGCCATGGAGGGCAACCCGAGCGGCGCCCTCACGCTGAGGACCTACGGGGAGGGCGATCAGGTGATCGCCGAGGTGATCGACGAAGGGTGCGGGATCCCCGAGCATGAGCGCGAGCGCATCTTCGAGCCCTTCTTCTCCACCCGAAAGGGGCGAGGCGGCTCGGGCATCGGGCTGTCGATCGTGCAGATGCTCGCCTCCCGACAGCGCGCTCAGGTCCACGTCTCCAGCGAGGTCGGCGTGGGGAGCTGCTTCCAGCTCTCCTTCCCTCGCCCCGACTCCAACTGAACCGTCGCAGAGGAGCCCCCGTGCCGTCACCCTCGCCCCCCGATCTCGCGCGCGCCTCGTTGCGCCACCTCAGCGCCGCCGCCGTCACCGCGCGGATCCCGCTGGACCGTTTGGGCGACGGCGGGTTGTTGGAGTGGCTTCGGCAGGCCCCCGAGGCGCCCCTCCACGTCACCCTGATCATCCCCGACGACACCCGACCGCTCCCGCCCGGCCAGCTCCTCCCGCCGCTCCTCTCTCGCCTGACCACGCTGAATCGACCGCTCAACGTGCACGTGCTCGTCGGGCTGGGCCTCCACGCCCCCTCCGGCCTCGACTTCACCCGGGACCTCGCCGAGGCGTTGGAGCCCTTCCGCGACACCCTCGCGGCGACGTGGTCGTTTCACGACGCCGCGGCGACCGAGCGGGCTGGCCTCCCCCTCAACCGACACGTGATGAGCCGGTCGCGCGGCGGCGCGACCGACCGGGTGGTCACGGTGGGCCTCGTGGAGCCGCATCAATATGCAGGGTTTTCAGGTGGTTATAAGGGGTTATCCATCGGCTGCGGCGCGACCTCGACCATTGGCCGGATCCACAGCCTGAAGCTGCTGCGCGACGAAGGGGTCGCGATCGGCAACATCGACGGCAACCCTTTCCGTGACGTCCTCAACGCCACAGCGCGCGCCGACTCCGCGCCGACTTGGGCGATCGCGCTCGTCCCCTCGCCGGACGGTGAGGGGTTCGTGGGGTTGTTCGAGGGCGAGCCGCTCCAGACCTTCCGTGAGGCGGCCCTGCATGCCCGGGAGCGACTCATGGTCCCGGTGCGCGAGCCGTTCGACTTTGCCCTCATCGGTGTCCCGGAGGTCAAGGCGCTCAACTTCTACCAGGCCTCTCGGGCGCTGACCTACCTGGCGCTGCACCCCTCCCCGTGCGTGCGCCCGGGAGGGGCGTTGGTGATCGAGGCCACCTGCCCGGACGGCTATGGGCAGGGAGCGGGCGAGCGCTCCTTTCAGAGGACGCTGGCCCGAGGCGCGGGCGCGCTCCTCCGTGAGCTGTCCGGCGCCTCCGACCCCCCGGAGGCTCCAGGGGGTGGGGCGCAGCGCGCCTACGTCCTGGCGAAGGCCCTTGACCGCTTCGACTGTGTCCTGATCGGCGGGCCGGATCTCCCCGAAGCTCGCCAGGCCGGGCTCCGCCAGCTTGACCACGCGGAGCAACTCGATTTGAGCGGCGTCGGGCTCGTCGTCGCCGATCCGTTCGTGGCCACCCCCTACCTCGACGCCCGGGAGCGAACCCATGCCCCCTGAAGACGCGCTCGCCAACCTGATCGCCCGTATTGAGTCGCTGCGCGCCCTCGTCGTCGCGGTCGCCAACGCCATCGCCGACTCCCTCGACGTCACCGCGGACGGTCGCCAGGGGCACCACGCCCGCCTGGAGGCCCACCACGCCCGGATCGCCCCCTTGCGCGAGGCGGACACGCCGCTGGCTCGCTTGAGCGAGCGCTTCGGGCTGGACATCCTCGACGAGGACATCCTCCTCCTGTCGCTCGCCGCGTCGCTCGATCGGCGCTTCGGTCAGCTCATGGCGTCGTTGCAGCGGGCCTTCGCCACGACCCACCCGACCGTGGATCTGGTGCTCGGCCTCCTCACGGTGGGCTTCCGCGCCCGGCTTGAGGCGTTGAGGCGCTTTGAGCCCGACGCGCCGCTCCTCACCCAGGGGCTCATCCACCTCAACTCCCCGGCGATGAACCCCTCGCGGCTGGCCAGCGAGGTGCGCATCTCCGAGCGGATCCAGCGCCTGCTCCTCTACGGCGACACCACGGTCCGCGCCGTCGGTGATTACGCGATCCTCTCGACGCCGCGCCGCGGGATGGACGACGCGCTCCTGCCGGAGCTGGACGCCTCGCGCCTCACGAGCGTCCTCGACGCCCACGCCGCGCTCCATGAGCGCTGTGGGCCAGGCGCGGCGCTCATCCTCCTGAGCGGCGCCAGCGGCACCGGCAAGACCCTCACCGCCGAGGCCTGCGCCCATCACCTTGGCCTCTCCTTGATGACCATCGACGCCAACGCCCTCAGCGTCCAGCTCGCCCGAGGCCGTGAGGCGCTGGTGCAGCTGATCCACGAAGCCTCCAGCGCCAACGCGCTGATGTTCTTCGATCACTGCGAGCTGCTCTTTGGCACCCGGCTCCAGGGCAACCGTGACCTGCCCTTCCTGCTCGACGCGCTCGACGCTGCTACCGCGCCGATCCTCCTGGCGACCTCGCTGGAGAACATGGTCGATCCCATGGTTCACCGCCGGGTGCTGCTTCGGCTCGCCCTCGACACGCCGCCGCCCGCGCACCGGGAGATCATCTGGAGGCGCGCCTTGTCCACCGAGGTGCCGCTCTCCGAGGAGGTCGAGCTGCCGTTCGTCGCGGAGCAGTACGACTTCAACGGCGGTCAGATCGACCTGGCGGCGCGCCTGGCCTCGGCGCGCGCGCTGGCCCGTGACCCCGACGCGCCGGTCGTTGAGCCGAAGGACATCGAAGACGCCAGCGAGGCGAGGCGCCAGCACCACCTGGCGCAGCTCGCCGTCCGCTCCGTCACCCACCTTCGGCTCGACGACCTCGTCCTCCCCGAGGAGATGATGCTCACCATCCGCTCGATCCTCTCGGCGGTGCGCAACCGCAGGCGGATCTTCGAGGAGTGGGGCTTTGGTGAGCGGCTCATCACCGGGCGAGGGCTCTCGATGCTGTTTCGGGGGACGAGTGGCACGGGCAAGACGCTCACCGCCGAGATCATCGCCGGTGAGCTGGCGCTGCCGCTGTACCGCGTCTCGATCCCGCGTATCGTGAGCAAGTACATCGGGGAGACGGAGCAGAACCTCGAAAAAGCCTTCCGAGAGGCGGAGGTCGCGGGCGCGATCCTGCTCTTTGATGAGGCCGACTCCATCTTCACCAAGCGCGTCGAGGTCAGCTCCTCGACCGATCGCTACAGCAACATGGAGGTCAACCTCCTCTTGCAGGAGATGGAGCGCTTTGAGGGGGTCGTCGTCCTGACCACCAACCTCGACGCGGCCATCGACGACGCCTTTGAGCGGCGCCTCAACTACAAGCTCGACTTCCCGTTCCCCGACGACCACCTGCGCTACCAGATCTGGCAGCGCCTCATCCCCGACAGCGCCCCGCGGGATTTCGACGACGACGACCTGAGCTACCTCGCCGAGCACTTCGAGCTGACCGGCGGCTCCATCAAGAACGTCGTCCTCCGCGCCGCCTACACCGCGGCCGAGCGAGGCGACCCCATCAACGTCGAGCACCTCGAGGCCGCCGCCTTCCAGGAGTACAAGGAGCTGGGCAAGCTGATCCGCAACGTGTGATCGTGGCGCCCTGGCGTCACCAGGTCACGGCGTCCTGCGCCAGCGCCAGGTCCTCGGGCGTGTCGATCTCGCGCCAACCGCCCTGGACCTGCACGGCCCAGGCCTTGTGCCCCTGGTCGATGAGGAGCTGGAGCAGGTCCGAGCTGTACGCCTTGCGGACCGCGCCGAGCTGCCCCCACTCGCCGTCGAGCCCGATCCGCTCGACCAGCTCGCGGTAGGCGGCGCGCCACGCCTCGGCGGCCTCGGCGCTCACCCCGAGCAGCCCGATGAACTCGCCCAGCGAGCCGTCCCCGGGCACCCGCTTGCCGACGTCGGTCATGTCGCCGTTGGCGTCGATGAGGGCGTTCTCGGCCTGCTCGGGCGGGTGCCAGTCGCGCCCCTCGTAGACCTCCTCCCAGGCCGTGTCGACGATCCCCGCCATGGGGTGCCCGTCAGCCAACGCGTCGAGGATGAGCCCCACGTAGGACGGGTCGAAGGTCGTGTCGCCGTAGGAGATGAAGAAGCCACCCTCCATCGCGGGCTCGGCGCAGAACAGCGAGTAGAGCAGCCCGGTGGTCTCCCACGCCGGGTTGTCGAACGTGACCACGCCTGGCGGCGTGATGTGGTCGGCCAGGTAGCCGCGGACGACGGCGATGTCGGTGACGCCGTGGGCGCGGTAGGCCTCGATCGGGCGGTCGAGGAGGGTCCGCCCGCCGACCACCATCTGGCACTTGGGGGTGTCGTCCGTCAGATCGCCGAGGCGGCTGCCGCGCCCGGCGGCGAGTATGATCGCATGCATGTGTGGTTGCTCCGGTTGGTGATGCTGACTCGACACGAGTCCTTGTGAGGTGCTGCGCGCGGACCCGGCTCAGGGCTCGGCTCGGGGCGCGGGGCGCCCCAGCTTCAAGGTGATGACCAGGAACATGCGGGCGGTGTAGACGAAGTAGACCCCCAGGTACATCCAGAAGTAGACCTCGACGGCGTTCAGGAACGCCAGGATGACGATGTAGGTCGGGTAGTTCATCATCTGCTGCGCCACCCACTCGACGAGGCCCACCGCGCGCCGCAGCGGCGACGGGCGAGCGGGCGGGGCGGCCGCGGGGGCGTCCGCCCCGGCCTCGCGGCTGGGCGGGGCGGTCGCCTCCAGGTACTCGGGGCGCCGCGTGAAGGTGGTCAGGCTCAGCGCCATGGAGATCAGCGCCACGCCGCCGACGCCGACGATCAGGTAGAGCGGGTCGTCGTGGACCCGGTACAGGCGTATGGCGACGGCGCCGTAGAGGATCTTGGCCTTGAGCTCGTCCATCATGAAGTCGAGCAGGTGACCCGCCTTGGACGAGACCCCCCGGTGGCGCGCGAGCTGGCCGTCGGCGCAGTCGAGCACGTAGGCGAGCTGGTAGATCAGCACCGCGACGATCAGCCCCGGCCAGGTGGTCCACCCCAGCATCACGCCCGCGCCCACGAGCGAGGTCAGGAAGGCGCTCAGGGTCACCTGATTGGGCGTCACCCGGGTGCCGCTCAGGGCGTACACCACCACCGCGGCGAAGGGGCGCGTCAGGTAGACGATCCAGGGGTGCTCGCGCTTTTTGAGGGTCTGGCGGTAGATCGCTCGGATGTCCGAGAGCATGGTCCTGCTCCTGCGAGGGTCCGATCACGGTCGGCGGCGCCAGCATAGGCGGAGTCGGTCGGAACGGCAACGTTTCCGGCGCGTGTGGCATAAGGGCGGCCCTGCTCGGGTTGCCCTTTCACGCGCCGAGCCCTTCAAACCGCGGCGTGGATGCTCTAGGTTGAGGCGTCCTCACGGGAGGTTGCTATGGAGCCCGACACCTCACAGATCCTGCGCGCCATGGAAGGGTGGCGCCGCCGCCTCAGCCTCCGCCGTGGTCTCGTCCAGGCCCACAAGGTGATGGCGGTCGGCGCGGCGCTCGTCGGGGCGTTCCTCCTGATCGGCCTCTTTGTCCCGATCCCGGCGGGGGCGCTCCAGTCGCCCGCGGTGATCGGGGCGATCGGCCTCGCCGTCACCGCGCTCGCCGCGTTGATCGCGCTGTGGACGACCCGCTTCAGCCGCCGCGACGCGGCGCAGGTCGTCGATCTGCGCCAGGACGCCGGGGCGCTCTACACCACCGCCGAGGACGTCCTGACCCGCCTGGAGCGCGGCGAATCCGTCTCCGAAGCCCAGCGCCGGTGCCTGGAGCGCGCCAGCGCCGAGGCCCTGGCGCTCCCCCTCGCCGAGCTGGTCCCGCTCCGGCCCTCGCCCTGGTGGGCGGCGTCGCTGGTGGTGATCCTGCTCGGGGTGGCGCTGCCGCTGGCGCCGTTCGCCGTCGATCAGGCGGTGATCCTCGACCAACAGCGGCTGGAGGCGGCGAGCGAGGCGGTCAAGGAGCTGAACAAGCGCCTCGACAAGCTGGACGAGGTCGCCCAGCTCGACCCCTCGATGCGTCGGGAGCTGCGGCGCCTGGCGCGCCGCATCCAGGCGAAGGAGATCAAGCCCCGCGAGGCGTTGGAGGAGATCGGCGACCTCAAGCGACGGATGCGGAGCGAGCAGCTCAAGAACCGGGAGTCCGCCTCGCGGGCCAACCGCGCCGCGCGCGCCGCCGCCCGCGAGCTGGGGCGCGGCGAGTCGACGTCGAAGCTGGCGCAGCGCCTCGCCGAGGGCGCGCGGACCGAGCAGTCCCGCTCCGAGCGGGAGCGCTCCGCCGCGGAGGCCGCCGACGCCGCACGCCGCCTCAAGCAGCTCAGCCGCCCCGGGGATCGCGCCGAGGCCCGCGAGCGCCTCGGCGCTGCGTCGCGCGCTGCCGAGGCCGCCGGGGACGCGCGCCTCTCCGAGGCGCTCCAGCAAGCCTCCGGGGCGGTCGCCTCAGGCGACAACCAGTCGATGGACCGAGCCGCCGAGGACCTGCGCGAGGCGCTGCGTCAGGCGGGCGACGCCGCCGGGCAGGAGCACCTGAACGAGCTGGCCGAGGCGCTCGATCAGGTTCAGCGGCAGCTCGCCGGTCAACAGGCCGGTCGCGGCACGGCCAGCGGCGACGAGCGGCAGGTCGCCCCGGGGCCGCGCGACTGGTCCAGGGGAGGCGCGCCTGGTGAGGGGCCGCCCGGAGAGGGCGAGCCGGGCTCGATGGCTGGGAAGGGGCACTCCGACGCCGAGCAGGAGGGCAAAGAGTCGGGCGACAAGCACTTTGACGCCGATCGCTCCTCGGACGACGTCCCCGAGGAGGCGCTCGCCGACTACAAGGAGCTGTACGAGAAGCTGCTGCTGGAGGATCCCAACCGGATCATCACCGCGGTCAAGGGCGAGAAGGGCGAGGGGGTCGAGCAGGATCAGGTGGACGTGCTGCGCGGCGGGCGGCAGGCGCCTCGCGACGAGCAGGCCCGCGGGGGCATCGAGCGCCTGCCGGGCACCTACGCCGATGACGCCCGCGAGTCGATGGACAACGAGACGGTGCCCCCCGGTTACCGGGAGGCGGTGCGCCACTACTTCGACGAACGTCAGTAGATCCGCGGCGATCTGGATCCGCGAGGGAGGTTGCGGTATCCAGATGAACCGCCCGCGGCCAGCCGCCGCGGCGCATGGTCAGGGGAGGAGGAGATGGAGGACTTTGAAGCGCGCCGCCAGGCGTTTCGCGAGGCGGTTGAGCGGCTTGAGGCGGCGATCGGGCAGGTGCTCGTGGGGCAGCGCGACGTGGTGCGCCACGTCCTGACGGCGCTCATGGGCGGCGGCCACGTGCTGCTGGAGGGGGTCCCCGGGCTCGGCAAGACCCTGCTGGTGCGGACCCTCTCCGAGGCGCTCCAGCTCGATTACAACCGGATCCAGTTCACCCCGGACCTGATGCCCGCCGACATCCTCGGCACGACCATCATCGTGCAGGGCGAGGGCGGTGAGCGGGAGTTCTCCTTCCGCAAGGGGCCGGTGTTCACCCAGGTGCTGTTGGCTGATGAGATCAACCGCGCCACCCCCAAGACCCAGTCGGCGATGTTGGAGGCGATGCAGGAGGGCTCGGTCACCGTCGGAGGCCGCCACCACAAGCTGGCGCAGCCGTTCATCGTGCTCGCCACCCAGAACCCCCTGGAGATGGAGGGGACCTACCCGTTGCCTGAGGCGCAGCTCGACCGCTTCCTGTTCAAGGCGATGGTGCCGTTCCCCACGCTGGACGAGCTGAGCGAGGTGATCGACCGGACGACCGGGACGCAGACCCAGGCGGTCGAGCCGGTTATGTCCGGCGAGGAGCTGCTGTCGCTGCGTCAGGTGGTGCGGGCGGTGCCGGTGTCGGAGGCGGTCAAGCGCTACGGGCTGCGGCTCGTGCTGGCGACCCACCCGGACTCGGAGGAGGCCCCGGAGCTGACGACGCGCTACGTGCAGTACGGCGCGTCGCCGCGCGGCGCCCAGGCGCTGATCCTGGCCGGGAAGGTCAACGCGCTGATGGCCGGGCGGGGGCAGGTGGATTACGCCGACATCCGGGCGGCGGCGCTCCCGGCGCTGCGCCACCGCGTCGTGCTCAACTTCGAGGCGGGCGCCGACGGGATCGGGACCGACGCGTTCATCGGCAAGCTCCTGGAGGCGGTGCCGGACGTGGACCCGAGGCTGCGGGCGGAGGCGTTCGCATGAGTCGGCTCGGCCCCATCGCGCTGGTGGCGCTCCTTGGCGGGCTCGCCGTGGGCTGTGACGCGGCGTCACCTCCCCCCTCCGAGCCGCCGCTGATGCCGCTGGCCTACACGGAGTCGCCCAGCTACACCCCGGAGCTGGCCCGGGAGCTGGAGGACGGGCTGCTGACCGAGTTCAGCCAGACCAATCAGATCCCCACCGCGCCCGACAACCTCCCCGCCGACGTCGCCGGGCTGGGCCGGGTGGACAACAGCATCCTCGAGGACATCATCGAGAGCGACATCGACCCCAAGACGGCCGCCGCGCGCAAGAAAGCCGAGGAGGCGAAGGCGAGCGAGCGCAAGCGGGGGAAGATCTTCAAGGATCCGAACGCCTTGGCCGAGGCGGTGTTCGAGGCGATCGTCGCCCAGGATCAGGAGCGCTACGAGCAGCTCTTTATCGGCCCGGGGGGGCTGAGGCGCCTGGTGGGCGTCGGCGAGGAGACCGCCGAGCGCAGGACCGCGGCGCTGAGGCGCTCGGCGCAGCCGACCTTCGACCTCTTCAAGCCGGGCAACCCGTCTGAGGAGCCCGAGGGGGGGCTCGTCTCCAAGCTGGCGCTGCTCAAGGTGGAGATCGGCAAGGCAGGCACGCTGGAGGGCAAGACCCCGCGGCGCAACGACGAGACCGTGCAGTACTGGGGGACGACCATCCAGTTCGAGGTCCGCGTCGATCCCCCGAAGGACGCCGCCGGGTTGGAGCGGCAGAAGCCCGAGCCGATCACCTTCGCGGTGACGCTCGGGCGCATGCTGCTCGCGCCCGAGAGCGGCTGGAAGCTGGCCGAGGCCCCGAAGGTGTCGGCGGACTTCAAGACCTACCTGGAGGCGGGGCTCCACCTCAAGCCTGAGATGATGGAGCCGGAGCACCACCCCTTCCCGTTGTCGGTGGGGAACTTCTGGCTCTACCGGCTTCAGCGCCCCGACGAGGACGACCCGGACAACATCCTCGGCATGGCGAACCGCAGCAGCCACACCCTCCGCGTCGAGGTCGCCGACGTGGAGCGGTACATCGGCTACCGCGTCGTCACGATCCGGCGCATCGTCACCCGCAAGGAGACCAACACCCAGGTCGAGTACCTCCTCGTCACCCCACGCCGCGTCTACCCCTGCGGTCGGTACTGCAAGAGCCGCTCGAATGAGCTGAAGTACGTCCTCGACTTCATACGGCAGAACGCGCCCACGCTGCTGTTCCCGCTCAAGCCCGGCATGGGCTGGACCTACGGCGGGGAGCTGGTGAGCGACAAGACCCGCTACCGCACCGAGCCCGAGCTGGACTCGGTCGCCGTGCCCGTTGGGGAGTTCTCGGACACCCTGGTCATCCTCTCGCAGACCCGGAGCGGCCTCGACACCCGCTACTTCAAGCCCGGCGTCGGCGTCGTCCGCCGCGCGGTGCGCGGCAACACCGGGACGCGCTTCGAGGATCTCGTCGACTTCCGGATCCTGACGACCGAGTGATCGGGAACTCTGCCCACGGTTTGTTCAGTGTGCTAGAATGACGCGCGTCACGTCGACGCTGAGCGCGGAGCACGACCATGGACGACGCATCAAGCCTCCCCGACCCCGATCTGTTCGACTACAAGGCCAAGCTGGAGGTCATCCCCGAGAGCCCGGGGGTGTACCTGATGATCGCGAAGAACGACAAGATCGTCTACATCGGCAAGTCGATCAACCTCAAGAGCCGGGTGCGCTCCTACTTCACGGGGGGGGATCCGAGGCCGTTCGTGAAGCGGCTGCCGAAGATCCTCAAGGAGATCGAGTTCATCGTCGCGCCGAGCGAGAAGGACGCGCTGATCCTCGAAGCGACGCTGATCAAGAAGCACAAGCCGCGCTACAACGTCCTGCTCAAGGACGACAAGAATTACATGTGGCTGCGGGTGGACACCCGGTCGGAGTGGCCCCGCGTGGAGGTGACGCGGTTTCGCAAGAAGAACCAGGGGCGCTACTTCGGCCCCTACCCGTCGTCGTTCGCGGTGCGGCACACGCTCGGGGTGCTCAACCGCCACTTCATGCTGCGCACCTGCCCGGACGCGGTGCTCAACAACCGCTCGCGGCCCTGCCTCCAGTATCAGATCAAGCGCTGCCCCGGCCCCTGCGTGATGGACGTGTCGACCGAGACCTACGATCGGCACGTGCAGGAGGCGATCATGTTCCTCGAAGGGCGGCAGCCCGAGCTGAAGGCGCGCCTCGTGGAGCGGATGATGGAGGCCTCCTCGGAGCTGGAGTACGAGCTGGCGGCGCACTACCGCGATCAGATCAAGGCGATCGACTCGGCGCTGCAGAGCCAGCAGATGGTGGCGACCCACTACATCGACCAGGACGTCTTCGGGATCTACCGCGAGGGGGATCGGCTGACGCTGCAGCTGATGTTCGTGCGTCGGGGCAAGCTGCAGGGGACGCGGGCGTTCTCGTTCAAGGACCAGGAGTTCCCCGACGAGGAGGTGATCTCCAGCTTCATCAGCCAGTATTACCTGTCGGGCAACACGATCCCGCACGAGGTGCTGCTGCCGCTGGAGCTGGAGTCGGCGGACGCGATGGGGACGCTGTTGAGCGAGGAGCGCGGCCGCAAGGTGCAGGTGCTCACGCCCCAGCGCGGCTCCAAGCACAAGCTGGTCGAGACGGCCACCATCAACGCCACCCACACCTTCCGGGCGCAGCAGGGCGGCGAGGATCAGCTGGAGGATCTGCTGATCAAGCTCCAGAAGAAGCTCCGCCTCTCCCAGCTCCCCGAGCGGATCGAGTGCTTCGACATCTCGAACTTCCAGGGCAAGCCGATCGTGGGGTCGATGGTCGTGTTCGAGGGCGGGGCGCCCGCGTCGAGCGAGTACCGTCACTTCAAGGTGCAGGACGTGACCGAGCAGGACGACTTCGCGAGCATGTACGAGGTGTTGACGCGCCGCTTCAAGCGCACGCTCCAGGGGGACTGGCCGAAGCCGGACCTCGTCGTGATCGACGGCGGCAAGGGGCAGCTGAGCCAGGCGGTGACGGTGCTGAGCGATCTGGGGATCCACGACGTGGACGTGATCGCGCTGGCGAAGGGGCGAGTGGAGCGCGACGCGCAGTCCGAGGTGGTGACGCGCTCGCTGGAGCGGGTGTTCTTGCCGGGGCGCAAGAACCCGCTGATCCTGCGGCAGAACAGCGCCGAGCTGTTTTTGTTGCAGCGGGTCCGCGACGAGGCGCACCGCTCGGCGATCACCTTCCACCGGAAGCTGCGGCGCAAGGAGACGCTCAAGAGCAGCCTGGAGGAGGTGCCGGGCGTGGGGATCCGTCGCCGCAAGGCGTTGATCAAGCACTTCGGCTCGGTGAAGCGGGTGCAGAGCGCGACGGTGGGGGAGCTGTCTCAGGTGCCGGGGATCAGCGGGAGGATGGCGCGCGAGATCTTCCGGTTCTTCAACTCGGACATCGCGCTGGACGCGGAGCTGTGAGGGGGGCGAGAGGTCAGGAGATGGCGGCGTTGAAGACCTCGCGGACGATGCCGCTGGCGGCCTTGCCGTCGAACTTGCCCTTGAGCTTCGGCATGACCTGGCCCATGACCTGACCCATCTGGCGGGGGGAGCTGGGCTGGACGGCGTCGATCACCTCCTGGGCGATGGCGCGGACCTCGTCCTCGGTGAGCTGCTTGGGGAGGTACTCCTGGATGATGAGCAGCTCGGCCTCCTCCTGGTCGGCCAGCTCACCGCGGTCGCCGTCGCGGTAGGCGTCGGCGGCCTCGCGGCGGCGCTTGGCCTCGCTCGACAGCAGCGCGATGTAGTCCTGCTCGTCCAGCTCGCCGCCCTTGGCGATCTGCGCGTTCTTGATCGCGGCGATCAACAGGCGCAACGTGTTGGTCCGCTGCTTGTCGCGGGCGCGCATGGAGGTCTTGAGGTCGGATTTGATTTGATCGATCATGGTCGTCTCTCCCTGGCCGTAGCCCGTAGGGTGCGTGGCACACCTGCCACCAGGAGCGGAGCCCTCGAAACGCGAGGTGTGTACCATGGACAGGCGATCCGGTCCAGGCTGATCTTGAATTGCGCGGGCAGGGCCTCTAAAACAGGGGGCTGAAGAGATCGGACCGTCCACACGAGGAGGGCAGCAGATGGCCATCAAGGTCAAACGAAAGCGTCGAGGAAGGGGTAGCTCAGCACCGCAGAGCACGCTCACGGGAGAAGCCGAGGAGGTGCTCAACCGCGCGTTGGAGCGGATCCAGCCTCGCCCGGATCGCAAGACATGGAAGCTGATGGTGATGGGTCTCGCCCGCCAGCGGGCGATCGAGACCTACATGGAGGAGTTCCTGGAGGAGCACGTCGAGAAGGTCGGCTGGGAGTGGGGCGCGCTGTGGATCACCCACATCCACATCGCCGAGCACGGCCTGGTCGATGAGGCGATGGAGATGTACCAGCTGCTCGCGGAGACGTTCCCGCTCAACTACATGACGGAGATGAGCCAGTCGCGCCTGCACCGGGACTTCACCGGGGAGTATTATGTGGCGCGCGACCACATCAACGTCGCCCAGACCCTCTGGCCGGACGGCTGCGAGGCGTTCTACCAGGCGGGGATCCTCTATGACCTCATGGGGGTGCCGGAGTACGCGTTCGCGATGGCCGATCGGGCGTACGGCCTGGCGGATCAGTTCGGCGACACCAGCTACAAGCTCAAGGCGAGGATCTCGTTCAACCAGGCGGTGGCGATGTGGCAGGCGGCGAGGCCGTACGGCGACATCAAGGCCTACTTGAGGAGGGCGCTGGAGGACTGGCCGGAGTACGAGCGGGCCCAGAACTTCCTGGACAGCCTCCCGGAAGACGACGAGGCCGACCCGCGCGGTCGGAGCGCGATGCAGCGCTTTACGGACGACATCCGCCGCAACATGCAGCAGCCGTCCTACCAGATCATCGAGCCGCCCCAGGCCGAAGACAACGACGACGAGGAGGGTTGAATGAGCGACGGAGAAGCCCAACAGGCCGAGGCGCCCTTTGTGCTGCCGACCCAGGTGGCGGTCGCGCGGTACCTGCAGATGAAGGTCGAGTCGATCCTCAACACGCCCTATCAGGTGACCGGCGAGATGAGCCCGGTCGCCCACTGCCTCCAGGAGAGCGGCGACGCCGAGGAGACGGCGGAGCTGCTCAACCTGCCCGAAGACCAGCACGAGATCGCGATCGATCTGCTGGAGGACGCCCTGGAGGGCGGTGACCTCGAGGAGGTCTACGGGCTGCGCGGCGGCGCGCTGAACATCTTGATGCCGATGGCCCACGAGGAGCAGGATCGCGTCCTGTACGCGATCGAGGAGGAGCTGGAGGGGGCGCCGGAGCTGTCGGCCTTCCTGCATGCGCCAAACGAGTTGTTCTCGGCGCTGACGCCCGCTGAGGTGTGGGTGGGCACCGGCAAGATCGAGATGGCGCTGGCCGACCTCTTCCTGCGGCAGTCCTGGCTGGAGCTCAAGGAAAAGAGCTTCCCGGCGCCCGGCGCCGCCAACACGGAGTGGCTCAGCCGCCTGCGCCTCTGGTCCTACAACCCGGCCCAGGTCCAGAACTACCGCGGCCGGGTGGTGGATTTGATCAAACAGGAGCGCCGGGAGAACCTGGCCTCCCGCGTGGAGTGGAGCGAAGCGCGCGGGATCGACGTGATGTTCAAGCCCCTCGAATAGCGCGTCGGCGATCCTTACATCTCGACCCCCGATATCACGGGGTCGAAAACATGAAAAGCTGAACACTTTATCCGGTCAAGTGTGTGACTTGGGCGGCGCTCTGTGGTATAGTATGCCCTACCTTGAGCGGGCCTGGGGATGGGCCTGGCCTCGCCGCGCCGAGCTGGCCGGGGAGGACCCTGGATGGAGCGCGTGTTGAGCGCCCTGGAGCGTTTCACGCAGCGACACGGGCCGATTTCAACGTCGGCCCGGATGACGAGAGGCCATCCCACACAGGATGGACCGGGGGAAGTGAGCGAGATCCATGTCCACACACGAGGGGGCCAGCCAGGTCGACTCGTGGGGTGTGGACGGAACGGGAGAACGAATCCATGACCGAGATGGAGATGCACAACGCCAATCCGGGCGATGAGGGCCTTGAGGCTCTGGAAGCGGCCCGGGCGGCGGCGGCGGCCGCCGGGGCGAAGTACGACGCGTCGAGCATTCAAGTGCTCGAGGGGCGCGACGCGGTTCGCAAGCGGCCGGGGATGTACATCGGCGACACGGACGACGGCTCAGGGCTGCACCACATGGTGTACGAGGTGCTCGACAACGCGATCGACGAGGCGTTGGCCGGCTACTGCGACCAGGTGACGGTCACGCTGCACGACGACGGCACCGCCTCGGTGTCCGACAACGGCCGGGGGATCCCGGTCGGCATCCACGAGAAGGAGGGGCGGTCCGCGGCCGAGGTGATCATGACCGTGCTGCACGCGGGCGGCAAGTTCGACCAGAACTCCTACAAGGTGTCGGGTGGGCTGCACGGCGTCGGCGTGTCGGTGGTCAACTTCCTGAGCGAGCGGCTCCAATTGGAGATCCGCCGCGACGAGCAGGTCTGGTCCCAGGATTACGTCCAGGGGGTGCCGGTGGGGCCGATCGCCCCGACCGGGCGCGCCAAGACCACCGGCACCCGGATCACCTTCAAGCCCGACGCGGCGATCTTCTCGCAGACGCGCTTCTCCTTCGACGTGCTGTCGGCGAGGCTGCGCGACCTGAGCTACCTCAACCGCGGGGTGGCGATCTCCCTGGTGGACGAGCGCGGCGACGAGCCGCGGCGCAACGACTTCGCCTCCGAGGGGGGGCTGGTGACGTTCGTCGAGGCCCTCAACAAGGGCAAGAGCGTCCTCCACAGCGACCCGATCTACATCGAGGCCACCCGCCCGATCGCGGACGGGCTGGAGGCCACCGTCGAGCTGTCGTTCCAGTGGAGCGACGCCTACAACGAGCAGATCCTCTGCTTCACCAACAACATCCGCAACCGCGACGGCGGCGCCCACCTGACCGGGCTGCGCGCCTCGCTCACGCGCTGCATCAACCAGTACGCCCAGGAGCACAACCTGCTCAAGGGGCTCAAGGGGACGCTCGACGGCTCGGACGTCCGTGAGGGGATCGCCGCGGTCCTCTCGGTCAAGATGCCCGACCCGAAGTTCTCCAGCCAGACCAAGGACAAGCTCGTCTCCAGCGAGATCAAGGGGATCGTCGAGTCGGTGGTCAACGAGCACCTCTCGATCTTCTTCGAGGAGAACCCCAGCCAGGCCAAGACGATCGTCTCCAAGGCGCTGGAGGCCTCCCGCGCCCGCGAGGCGGCGCGCAAGGCCCGCGAGGCGAGCCGCAAGACGGCGCTCAACACCGTCGGCTCGCTCCCCGGCAAGCTCGCCGACTGCCAGGAGACCGACCCCACCCGCAGCGAGCTGTACATCGTCGAGGGTGACTCCGCCGGTGGCTCCGCCAAGCAGGGCCGCGATCGCCGCAACCAGGCGATCCTCCCCCTGCGCGGCAAGATCCTCAACGTCGAGAAGGCCCGCTTCGACAAGATGCTCTCCTCCAAGGAGATCATGGCCCTCATCTCCGCCCTCGGCTGCGGCATCGGGCCCGAGCACTTCGACATCGAGAAGCTGCGCTACCACTACGTCGTCATCATGACCGACGCCGACGTCGATGGCTCGCACATCCGCACGCTGCTGCTCACCTTCTTCTACCGTCAGATGAAGGCGATCCTCGACGATGGCTACCTCTACATCGCCCAGCCGCCGCTCTACAAGGTCAAGCGCGGCCGCCGCGAGCAGTACCTCAAGGACGAGCGCGCCCTTCAGGAGTACCTCATCCACCAGGCCAGCTCCGGCGCCACCCTGGAGGGCGCGGGCGGGCAGCTGCTCGAAGGGGAGCAGCTGGAGGACTTCATCCGTCAGCTCGCCTCCTACCGCAACACGCTCCAGCGCCTCAGCCGCGCCGGGGACCGCCGCATCTTCGACGCCGCCGTCCGCGTCGGGCTCCTGATGGCCTCCGACCTCAGCAGCGTCGATCGCCTCCAGGCCGCCCTCAACCGCATGTTCGAGCACCTCCGCGAGGGGTGGGGCACCGAGCGCTGGAAGGAGCCCGCCCTCGTCGAGAACGAGCACATCGAGGGCTACGACGCCGTGTTCCAGTCCCGCGTCAAGGGGGTCCTCATCAAGACCCGCTTCGACCGCGAGCTGCTCAACTCCGCCCAGTACCAGCGCCTCGTCTCCGTCTGGGGGCGCTTTCAGGAGTTCTCCGGCGGCGGCGGCGTCACCATCCACCAGGAGAAGGCCAGCCGCGACGACGTCAAGGTCGATGGCCTGGAGCCGCTGCTCGATGAGGTCCTCGACATCGGTCGCAAGGGGCTGAGCATCCAGCGCTACAAGGGCCTCGGGGAGATGAACCCCGAGCAGCTCTGGGAGACCACCATGGATCCCGAGACGCGCACCCTCCTCCAGGTCCGCATCGACGACGCCGTCGCCGCCAACGAGCTGTTCACCGTGCTCATGGGCGACGCCGTCGAGCCCCGGCGCGAGTTCATCGAGGAGAACGCCCTCAACGTGCGTAACCTCGACGTTTGATGTTTCGGTCGTGCTGAAGGGGATCCAGCGCGCCGCAACCGGCGCGCTGGACCGGCCCCGGCCCCCCTCAACACGGCCACCTGGTGGGGGCCCCTCGGTCCCCGCCCTGCCAGGGAGGCCGCGAGGCATGACTCGCCTCTACACACGCGTCGCAGGGACCGGGCACCACGTCCCCGAGCACGTCGTCACCAACGAAGACCTCGCCGCCCGGATCAACACCAGCGACGTCTGGATCCGCGAGCGGACCGGGATCCGCGAGCGGCGCTTCTCCCAGGACGGCGAGTCCACCGCCCAGCTCGCGCTGCGCGCCTCCCTGCGTGCCCTTGAGGACGCCGGGTGCGCTGCTTCGGACCTCGACCTGATCGTCTTCGCTACCCTCTCCCCCGACTACTTCTTCCCCGGCTCGGGTGTGCTGCTCGGGGCCTTGCTGGACATCCCCGGCGTGCCCGCGCTCGACGTGCGCAACCAGTGCAGCGGCTTCCTCTATGGCCTCCAGTGCGCCGACGCCATGATCCGCAGCGGCGTCTACCGTCGGATCCTCCTCGTCGGCGCCGAGGTCCACTCGACCGGGCTCGACATCTCCGATCAGGGCCGCGACATCGCCGTCCTGTTTGGCGACGGGGCGGGCGCCTTCATATTGGAGGCCGCCGAGCAGGAGGAGGGCGCGCCGCGAGGCGTGCTCGGGGTGCGCCTCGGCGCCGACGGCCGTCACGCCGAGGCGCTCTGGTGCCAGGCGCCCTCCAGCGCCCAGTTCCCCGCCCGGATCACCGCCGAGAACCTCGCTCGGCGCGAGCACTTCCCCCAGATGAAGGGGCGCCTCGTCTTCAAGCACGCCGTGACGACCATGCGCGACGCCATGCTCGGCCTGCTGGAGGAGCTGGAGATCAGCCTCAACCAGGTCGATCTGCTCATCCCCCACCAGGCCAACCTGAGGATCAGCGCCCTCGTCCAGAAGGCGCTGGCGCTGCCCGATGACCGCGTCTTCAACAACATCGAGCGCTACGGGAACACCACCGCGGCGTCGCTGCCGATCGCCGTCGATGAGAGCCTCCGGCTCGGTCGCCTCAAGGAGGGGGACCTGCTGGCGCTCGTGGCGTTCGGCTCCGGGTTCACCTGGGGCGCGTCGCTGATTCGGATGTAGGGGGCGAGGTCGATGTCTCTGTACGCGTCCGGCGACTTCGGGTACCTCCAGCAGGTGGAGGCCTATTTTCTGAGCCACACCCGCGTCGGGGTGATGCTCTCCAGCCTCGACGTCGAGCTGCTGCGGCAGTGGCGCAGCGAAGGTATCCCGGTGGAGGCCGTCTGCGCGGGGATCAAGCAGACCTTCCTCGACTTCGACGAGCCCCCCCGCTCCATCCACCAGTGCCGCCACCACATCCACTTCGAGATCCAGGCCTGGCTCAAGCGCAACGCCAACCTCGTCCCCTCGGAGATGAACCCCGGCGGCCCGGCGCCGCTGCCTGGGCGCGACCTCCCCGACCCGACGCGCATCGACGACACCCCGCGCCGTCAGCGGCGGCGCCGTCGCCGCGGCGCGCGCCAGCCCGCGCCGCAGGTCAACGCGGCGGCGCGCCCGGAGGCCGCCGCCGCGATCCCCGACAACGAGGTGCTCCTGCGCTGCTGGCACCAGAGCATGGCGACGCTGACCGCGCTCGGCGGTGACGAGGACGCCGCCGCCGAAGCCCGCGAGGCGTACCGCTGGGCCTGGCGTCAGATGGTGGAGCTGCGCCGTCAGGCGCTGGAGGTCACCGACCCCCACCAGCTGATGACGATCCTCCCGCTCGCGATCGGCGAGATCGAGGCGGGCATGTACGAGCTGACCTTCGAGCGGTGCGACGCGGAGACCCGCGCCGCCCTCGACCGCGCCCTGACGCCCAACATGCGGGGCGCCCTCAAGCGCATGAGCCAGGAGGCGCGCGATCGCCAGATCGGCATCTGGCGGCGTCGGGTCATGGAGGAGCTGCTCGGGATCAAGCCCTTCTTCACCCCGTGATCCGGGTCCAGTCTGGCAGCTCGCCCGGCTCGGTCACGGGCAGGTCACACACCACGCCCCGGCAGGGGTAGGCGGTCGGGGCGTCCGCGCCCAACCTCCCCATGAGCAGCCCCGGCGCGATGAGCGGCGACACCTCACCGGGGACGACGTGGACGACGTTGTCCTCGGGACCCGCGACGGCGCGAGCGCGCGTCAGGAGCGCCGCGGCGCGAGGGTCGTCCTCCGGCCCGACGACGACGATCGTGCCGACGCCCCGCGTGGCGACGTCCAGCGCGTTGAGCAGCGAGGGGACCGCGAAGGGCGCCTTGCGCAGGTCGCCCTGAGCGCGGCGCATGATCGCCTCGGCGACCTCCCCGTACCGGGGCTCGCCGGTCACCGCGCCGAGGCGCAGGAGCGTCAGGCACAGCTCGCCCGCCGCGGAGGGGACGGCCTCGTCCCGAAAGCTCGTCCGCCGCACCGGCAGCTCGTCGTGCCCCACCGGGGTTTGATACAGCTCCCCGCTGTCCGCGTCGTAGAAGCGCCCCAGGACCACATCGACCAGCGCCTTCGCGCGCTCCAGCCACGCCGCGTCGCCGCAGGCCTTGTGCAGGTCGAGCAGCCCGTGAGCGACGAAGGCGTAGTCGTCGATGAACCCGTCGATCTTGATCACGTTGGCGCCGTCGTCGCCCACCGCGAAGATCCGCTTGAGCCCCACGCCGTCCCACATGCGCTCCCAGATGAAGCCCGCGCAGCGGCTCGCGACGTCGGCGAGCACAGGCTCACCCAGCACGGCCGCGCCGCGGGCGAAGGCCTGGATCGCCAGGCCGTTCCAGGCCGTGATCCGCTTCTCGTCGCGCCCCGGCTTGATTCGCGCCTCCCGCGCCTGGAACAGCGCGGCGCGGTCTTCCGTCAGCGCCTGCTTGAGCGCCTCAGGGTCGAGCCCCTCCTCCTGAGCGACTGCGTTGATGGGTCGCTCCAGGTGGAGGATGTTGTGACCCTCCCAGTTGCCCTCGGCGCTCACGTCGTACACCCGCGCGAACCGCCTCGCGCGCTCCTCCCCGAGCACCTCGCCCAGCTCACCGCGGCTCCAGACGAAGAACCGCCCCTCCTCGCCCTCGCTGTCGGCGTCCTGGGTGGCGTAGAAGCCGCCCTCGGGGGCGAACATCTCGCGCTGGAGGTAGCGAAACACCTCCCGGGCGACCTCGGCGAAGCGCGGCTCCCCGGTGCGTTGGTGGACTTCGAGGTAGAGGCGCGGCAGGAGGGTGTTGTCGTAGAGCATCTTCTCGAAGTGAGGCACGAGCCACCGCGCGTCGGTCGAGTAGCGGTGGAACCCCCCGCCGAGGTGGTCGTAGACGCCGCCGCGCGCCATGGCGTCGAGCGCCAGCGTGAGCATCTCCACCGCCTCGTCGCCTCGCCCCGCGCGCAGGCCGCAGCGCAGCGTCGCCTCCAGGTTGGTGACGTTGGGGAACTTGGGCGCCGCGCCGAAGCCCCCCTGTTGGTGGTCGAAGCGCTGATCGAAGCGCGCGAACGCCTCGGCGAAGATCTCCGGGCCGGGCAGGTCGCCCTCGGCGCGCTGATCGTGGCGCTCCAGGTTGGCCACGAGGCGGGCGGCGGACTCCTCCAGGTCGTCGCGCTGGGTCTGGAAGCTCTTGGCGATGCTCTGGACGACCATCAGCCAGGACGGTCGGCCGTAGCGGGGCTCGGGCGGGAAGTAGGTGCCCGCGAAGAAGGGTCGCCCGTCCGGGGTCAGGAAGCAGTTGAGCGGCCACCCGCCCTGACCGTTCATGACGAGGCAGGTGTCCATGTAGACCCGGTCGACGTCCGGGCGCTCCTCCCGGTCGACCTTGATGTTGACGAAGTGTGCGTTCATGAACGCGGCGACCTTCGGGTCCTCGAACGACTCGCGCTCCATGACGTGGCACCAGTGGCAGGCGGAGTAGCCGATGCTCACCAGGATCGGCTTGTCCTCGCGGCGAGCCCGCTCCAGCGCCTCCTCACCCCACGGGTACCAGTCCACCGGGTTGTGGGCGTGCTGCTTCAAGTAGAGGCTGACTTCGTGGATCAAGCGGTTGGGCTGGTCGGTCATGGGGCTCCTCAGGTGCAGGCGACGATCACGCGTCTCCACCGCGTAGCACACCTCGCCCGGTGACGTCGAGCGCTCCGCAGGCGGCGAGGTCGAGGTCGCCGAGCCCTTCGATGGTTTCGAGGAGCGCGCCGCGCAGCGTCTCCACGGGGCAACCGTGGTAGGCCCGGCTCAGGTCGCCGAGCCCGAACCACACCCCGCTCACGTGGGGGGCGTAGGCCTCGGCGCGTCGCAGCGCCGCGGCGGACTCGATCATGGCCACGCACCGCGACGCGCCGAGGCGCGCGGAGAGCCGCGCCAGGGGCTCGATCCGCTCCACGTGGGGCGCGATGACCCGCAGAGAGGCGTGCCCTGAGCGCCCCTGGGCCTCCAGGAGCGCTTCGATCTGGAGGTCAAGGGAGGACGAGCCCGCGATCCCGTCGAGGCCTCTGGAGCCGTTCCACGGGCTCAGGGGGCCACGCGCGGGGGGAGGCTTGTCAGCGGACCAGTCCGTCAGGCGTATGGCGACCGGGTGGGGGCGGAGGTCGGCGAGGAGGTCAGCGAGGAGGTCGGCGAGGAGGTCGGCGTCGAGGTCGGGGACGGCGTAGAGGAGGAACTCCAGCCGGAGGAGCCCGACGCCGCGCGCGACGCCCGCGTCCATGAGTTCGCGGGCGAGCAGCCGCTCCTCGGGTTGCCCGGTCGCCAGCTCCAGCCAGGGGTGGTCGGCGAGGTGCGCGAGGGCGCGGGGGAGGACCCGAGGGAGGTTGAGCTGGAGGGGGTCGGCGAGCGTGAGGGGGGATGAGGGCTGCGAGGAGGATGAGGTGATGCGCGCGGTGGGGCGGGTGGTGTCGAGGAGGACGGCCTCGGAGGGGGGCTCCCAGCCTGGCGCCCAGGCGACGGGGAGCCCGGCGGCGCGGGCGGCGACGAGGGCGTGGCGGCCTTCCGGGGGGGTGTCCCCGGTGAGGACGACCCCCGCGCCGTTGAGGCGGCAGAGGGCGAGCGCGACAGGGGCGGTCAGGGTGTCGAGGAGGGCGATCGTGTCGGAGAGCGACGTCGCGTGGGCGTGGGGGGTGGGGGCGTAGGTGAGCCGCTCCAGGAGACCGAGGCGCGTGTATTCGGGGAAGCGTGGGGGGAGGCCCTGGGCGGCGCTCAGGAGGCGCGTGGGGGTGAGCCGCCGCGCGACCCCCGAGGCCCAGCCGGGGGTGAGGGAGCGGAGCATGGGGCCTCAGGGGTCGGTGCAGTCGCGGTGGCGGACGTTGACGTTGTAGGGGAGCGCCTGGAGGCGCTGGGCGGTGGCGAGCGCGATGGCGACGGAGCGGTGTTGCCCCCCGGTGCAGCCGACGGCGACCGTCAGGTAGGTCTTCCCCTCGGTCTTGTACTGCGGCAGCAGGAAGTCGAGCATGCTGCCGAGCAGGGCGAGGAAGCTCTGCGCGGCGGGCTGGCGGAGGACGTACTCGGCGACCTCGGCGTCTTTGCCGGAGAGGGGGCGGAGGTCCTCGCGGAAGTAGGGGTTGTTGAGGAAGCGGACGTCGAAGACGAGGTCGGCCTCGGGGGGGAGGCCGTGCTTGAAGCCGAAGGAGAGGACGTTGATGGTCAGGGTGGGCCGCGACGCGGGGTCGGGGCTGTAGAGGTCCTGGATCCGGTGCTTGAGGTCGTGGACGGTGAGGTTGGAGGTGTCGATGATGGGGTTGGCGAGGTGACGCACCTCGTCCAACTCGGTGATCTCTCGGATGACGCCGTCGCGGACGGAGCCTTCCGGGGAGAGGGGGTGTCGGCGGCGGGTCTCGCTGTAGCGCTTGACGAGGGTGGGGATGTCGGCTTCGAGGAAGAGGATGTCGAGGTGGTGCCCCTCGTCACGGACGGCGCTGAAGGTGGAGCGGGCCATGCTGCTGAAGCCGCGCTCGCGGAGGTCCATGACGAGGGCCACGTACTGGAGGCCGTGCTGGGATTGCTGGACGAGGTCGAGGAACTTGGGGAGGAGGGCGACGGGGAGGTTGTCGATGCAGAAGTAGCCCATGTCCTCAAGGGCGCGTATGGCGGTGGACTTGCCACTGCCGGACAACCCGGTGACGACAACGATATGGATGGGCTCAGCCACGACGTCCTCTTCATGGTATCGCTCAAGGAGGGCCAACGCGCAGGCTGGGGGGTGGACCCCTTTGAACCTGATGCTCCTCGGAGGCCCCCACGATTATACCGAAGGGCCACGCGATGAACTCCGCTTCGCTCCATTCATCTGCGTAACGCTGCTTCGCAGCTCCCCTTCTCCGCACGGGCCCCCGCTGCGCGGGTAACCTCCTTTCGCTGGGGCGCGTGTCAGGTCTCGATGATACCGTAGCTGCCGTCACGCCGTCGGTAGATGACGTTGATCTGCGACGTCTCAGCGCGGGTGAAGACGAGGAACTGCATGTCCTGGAGGTTGAGCTGCATGATGGCGTCGGCGACGGTCATGGGGCTGACGCTGTAGCGGTTGCTGCGCAGGACCTTGACGTGGTGCCCGGGTGAGCCGTCGGAGCTGCCCTTGAGTTCTACGGGGATGAAGCCGTACTCCTCGGGGTCGGGCAGCTCATCGAGGCTCATGGCGTCGAGTTCGAGGCCCGTCAGATCGACGTCCATCTCCTCTTCCGCGTCGGCCTCGGTGACGACGAGGTGGCTGAAGGTCATCGCCCCGGCGGGCTCCGCCTCGGGGGCGGGGCTGGGCTTGGTGTAGCGGTCGTTGAGCTTGTCCTTGTAGCGACGGAGCTGGCGCTCGAGGCGCCCGAGCGCGAGGTCGATCGAGGCGTACATGTCCTCGCTGCGCTCCTGGCTCTTGATGCGCTGGCCGCGGACCTGAAGCGTGATGTCCGCGATGTGCCAGAACCTCTCGACCGAGAGGACGACGGTGGCGTCGGCCTCCTTGCGCAGGTACTTCTGAAGGATGTGCTCGAGCTTCTCGGTGGCATACTCGCGCAGGGGCTGCGAGGTCTCCATCTGCCTGAAGGTCACCGCAATAGGCATATCATCTCCTTGTCGTAGGGGCGCGGGCTCGTGGTGAATAGGCCCGGCTGCGATCAGAACAGTCGCTTGCGCTTGGTGCTGCTCAGGATCCCAAGCATTTCGCGGTACTTGGCGACAGTGCGCCGAGCGATATCGATGTTGTGCTCCTCACGCAGGAGCTTGACGATCTTGGAGTCGCTCAGCGGTTTTTTGGGGTTCTCGTTGTCGATGATCTTCTTGATCTTCGTCTTGACCGCCTCGCTGGCGATGTCCTCGCCGTGTACCTTGGAGATCGAACTATTGAAGAAGTACTTGAGTTCGAAGATCCCCTGAGGCGTGTGAACGTACTTGTTGGTGGTCACGCGCGAGATGGTGGACTCGTGCATGCCGATGTCCTCGGCGACGTCGCGCAGGACGAGGGGCTTGAGGTGGTTGATCCCCTTGTCGAGGAAGTCGCGCTGGAACTTGATGATCGAGTCGGTCACCTTCTTGATGGTGCGCTGGCGACGGTAGATGGACTGTATGAGCCAGTCGGCGTTCTTGAGCTTCTCCTGGATGTACTTCTTGGCGTTCTTGGCCTCGCCGTTGTTGAGCACGTCCTTGTAGTAATTGGAGACCTTGAGCTTGGGGATGCCGTCGTCGTTGACCATCGAGACGTACTCATCGCCGATCTTGACGATGTAGATGTCCGGGGTGATGTACTGGGGCTCGACCTCGTTGTAGGAGCGGCCAGGCTTGGGCTCCATGGTGCTGACGATCTTGGCGGCGTCGATGACGTCGTCCATGTCGATGCCGAGGTCCTTGGCGATGAGATCGTAGCGCTTCTTCTCCAGGTTGGGGATGTGCTTGTCGATCACCTCGCGGAGGACGCGGTTGTGGGCGTAGTAGTAGTCGGCCTGGATGAGGAGGCACTCGCGCAGGTCGCGGGCGCCGACGCCGATCGGGTCGAACTCCTGGATCAGCTCCAGCACCTCCTCGGCGAACTCGACGGAGCACTCGCTCTCGACGGCGATCTCCTCGACGGTGGCCCCGGCGAGGTAGCCGCTCTCGTCGAGGTTGCCGATGATCTGGATGCCGATGAGGACCTCATCGTCGGTGAAGTTGCTCAAGCGGAGCTGCCACATGAGGTGGTCGACGAGGTCCTCACTGCGGGTGAGGGTGGCCTCGATGCCGGGGAGGTCGTCGTTGAGCCCCTTGAAGTGGTTGGTGGGCAGCGGCGAGGAGGAGTTCTCGAGGTAGGCCTCCCAGTTGGCGACCTCGTCGGCCTTGGCCATGTTCTCGGTGGCCTCGACCAGCTCGGTGGGGCCGTCGTTCTGCTGTTGAGGCTCCTTGACCTTGTCCCGGGGCTCGCCGCCCATCTCCTGAAGCTCTTTTTCGTTCAGGTTGGCGGTCTCGTAGTCAGGGATCTCCTCCAGGACAGGGTTCTCGACCATCTCCTGGGCGATGAGGTTCGCGAGCTCCATGCGCGACAGCTGCAACAGCTTGATGGCCTGCTGCAGCTGGGGGGTCATCTTGAGCTGCTGGAGGATCTTGAGCTGCTGCTTGATTTCCATGGACATGGGACAACCTCTAACACATTGCGCGCGTACCCTGCGCGTTGACTTCGACGCCTTGGGTGGTCTCGGAGCGGGTCAGCGTCCCGCGGTCAAGTTGAATGAGGCGGTGGCACAGGTGGTCGAACAGCTCGGTCCTGTGGTCGGCGACGAGGACCCCGGTGCCGCTCTGGGCGAGCTGCCCGAGCAGATGTTGGATGGAGCGCACGCTCTCCGTGTCCAGCCCGGCCAGCGGCTCATCGCAGAGCAGGAACCTCGATCGCAGCGCCCGGAGGCGAGCCAGCTCAAGCCGCCGCGCCTGCCCTCCAGACAGGTGCGCGGCCCGATGACGGGCCAGGGATTCGAGATCGAACTGCTCAAGCAACGCCTCAACTCCTATTGGTTCGTGCCAGCGGTCGGCGGCGCGAGCCGCCGGAGACCGGCAAGCGGCGTCCAGGTTCCCCTGGACGGTCAGATCCCACAGCAGCGCGGGCCGCTGGGGCAGGTACCCGACCCCGAGCCTGGCGCGAGCGGCCAGCCCGAGGCCCTGGAGGTTCACCACGTCGCCCGACGGCTCCACCAGCTCCACACAGCCGCGCTGGGGTGTGAGCTGACCGGCGAACGTCCGAAACAGGGTGGTCTTCCCCGCCCCGTTGGCTCCGGTCAGGCCGACGACCTCGCCGCGCTCCACCTGGAGATCGACGCCGCGCAGGATCGGCTCCCGACCGTAACCCACCACGAGGTCGCGCCCGCGAAGCAGCGCGCTCACGGGGACGGGCGCGCAGGCTCAGGCACCCGCAACACGCCGCGCGGCGCCTCGACCTCCACCCGGCCCTTCGCCAGGTCGATGGTCACCGAGCGCCCCGACATCGTGTGCGCGCCTCGCCAGACCTTCGGCGAGCCGCTCAGCTCGATCGTCCCGGTCGGCTTCGGCCCGAGGTTGGCCCGTCGGTAGATCGCGCTCTCGGCCGTCGCGAACAGCTCACCGCGCGACAGACGCACACGGCCCTCCGCGGTCAGTCGAGTCGGGTGGCCTTGATCGTTGTAATCGGCGTTGAGCTTGTCGCACTTCAGCACAAGCTCACCGTGCCGCACGATCACGTCGCCTTCGAATTGCGCCGTGTGGGTCGTCGTGTCCACGACCAGCCGCGCCGAGCGGATGATCACGTCACGGTCCACCTCCTCCTCGGCGCGCGCAGGCGCCTCGGGCGTCTCAGATGGGTCGGCCCATCCCCTGAGGGGCAGGCTCACGCACCCAAGCATCATGAAGATGGCAACACAATTCCTATTAAAAGCGCTCATCGGCAACCTGATCAGGAACGAATGCACGCATGACAGCTGCGTGTGCAGAGGTGTCACCAGTGCATGGTGGTCGTTGCCTACGGCCTCGCTGTTCCTGAAAACCAATATAAAGCAGGAGGCAGGGCAAGTAAAGAGGTAAGGAGCAGGTTTTGGTATGACGTTTGCTAGAGACGAGTCTGGCGGTTTGTCAAGTCTCTTGTGTGGTCTCGGCGTGATTCTTCGGGTCGAGAGCCCGGATGATGCGCCTCGTGACCAACAAGAGCGGCTCGATCGCCTCCAGCGGCAGGGCGTTCGGTCCGTCGCACGGCGAGGCGGTCGCATCGTCCGGGTCGAGCCAGGTCTCCAGGAAGAAGCGGCGGACCCCGATCGCCGCGGCCGCGCGCACCAGCGGGGCGACGTAGCGGCGCTCTCCGCCCGAGCGACCTTCCTCGGCCGAGGGGCGCTGGACGCTGTGGGTGCCGTCGAAGACCACCTCGAAGTCGTGCCGCCGCCCCAGCTCCAGCAACCTCGCCAGGCTCCGCGGATCGACGATGAGGTCGCGGTAGCCAAAGCTCACGCCGCGCTCGGTCACCGCGATCTCGGTCGCGCCCGCGCGCCTCGCCTTGTCCACCGCCCAGACCACGTCGTCCGGGGCCATGAACTGCCCCTTCTTGAGGTTGAGCGCGCGCCCCGTGCGGGCCGCGGCCGTGATCAGGTCGGTCTGGCGGCTGAGGAAGGCCGGGATCTGGAGCGTGTGGGCCACCTCGGCGGCGCGCTCCGCCTGCCAGGGCTCGTGGATGTCGGTCAGGATGGGGAGGCCGGTCGCGTCGCCGATCGCCGCCAGCAGCTCCAGCCCCCGCGCCAGCCCTGGCCCCCGGAAGCTGTCGGCGCGGGTGCGGTTCGCCTTGTCGAAGCTCGCCTTGAAGGTCACCTCCACCCCCAGCCGTTCGCTGAGGGCGCGGAGGTGACGCGCGATGGTCAGCGCCTGCTGTCCGTCGCGCTGGAGGACGCAGGGGCCTGCGATCAGGCGCATCGGTCAGCTCGAGAGCGACTCGGCCCGCTCCAGCGCCGCGCTGATGAACGAGGCGAACAGCGGGTGGGGCGCCGTGGGCTTGGACTTGAACTCGGGGTGGAACTGGCACCCCAG
The DNA here is from genome assembly GCA_002716585.1 of Myxococcales bacterium. GTDB lineage: Bacteria > Myxococcota_A > Bradymonadia > Bradymonadales. The sequence goes on from PBBL01000047.1 coordinate 207,961, forward strand.
GAACCAGGGGTGCTCGGGCAGCTCGACGATCTCGATCAGGTCGAGGTCCGGGTTGACCCCCGACAGCACCATGCCGTGCTCCAGCAGCGCGTTGCGGTAGGCGTTGTTCATCTCGTAGCGGTGGCGGTGGCGCTCGTGGATCAGCGTCCGTCCGTAGATCCGCTTCGCCAGCGACCCCTCGCGCAGCTCGCATGGGTAGCTCCCGAGGCGCATCGTCGCCCCCTTGTTGACCACCTCCTCCTGCTCGGCCATCAGGTCGATCACCGGGTCGCGCGCGTCGGGCACGAACTCGGTGCTGTTGGCGCCGCCGAGCCCCGCGACGTTGCGCGCGTACTCCACGACCGCCATCTGGAGCCCGAGGCAGATCCCGAAGAAGGGGATCTTCTGGGTCCGGGCGTACTCGATCGCCGCGATCTTGCCCTCCGTGCCGCGCACCCCGAAGCCGCCCGGGACCAGCACCCCGTCCGCCTCCTTGAGGAAGCGCGCCGCGCCCGACGTCTCGATCTTCTCGCTGTCCACGAACTGAAGCTCAAGCCGGCAGTCGTTGTCGATGCCGCCGTGGCGCAGCGCCTCGTTGAGCGACTTGTAGGAGTCCGTCAGATCGACGTACTTGCCCACGATCGCGATCCGCACCTTGGCGCGCGGCGCCGTCGAGCGGCGCACGATCTCCACCCAGTGGTCCAGGTTCGGCTCCCGCGTCCACATCCCCAGCGCCGCCGCCACCTTGTCGTCCAGCCCCTCCTGGTGCAGCAGCATCGGCACCCGGTAGATGGTGTCCGCGTCGCGGCAGGTGACGACGTGGTCGGTCGGCACGTTGCAGAACAGCGAGATCTTGCGCTTGATCTCCTCGTTCAGGTCGCGATCCGCCCGGCAGATCAGGAAGTCGGGCTGCAAGCCGATCGACATCAGCTCCCGCACGGAGTGCTGCGTCGGCTTGGTCTTCAGCTCCCCGGCCGCCGCGATGTAGGGCACCAGGGTGACGTGGATCGAGATCGCGTTCTGCGCCCCCAGCTCCTGCTTGAGCTGGCGGATCGCCTCCAGGAAGGGCAGCGACTCGATGTCGCCGACCGTCCCGCCGATCTCGGCGAGCACCAGGTCGGCGTCCTCCGAGGCGGCGATGACGCAGCGCTTGATCTCGTCGGTCACGTGCGGGATCACCTGCACCGTCCCGCCGAGGTAGTCGCCGCGGCGCTCCCGGGTGAGGACCGTGTCGTAGATCCGCCCTGACGTGAAGTTGTTGCCCCGCCCCATGCTCGCCGACGTGAAGCGCTCGTAGTGCCCCAGATCCATGTCCGTCTCGGTGCCGTCCTCCGTGACGAACACCTCGCCGTGCTGGAAGGGGCTCATCGTCCCCGGATCCACGTTCAGGTAGGGGTCGAGCTTGATGAACGTCACGCGTAACCCGCGACCCTCCATCAGCGCCCCCAGCGACGCGGCCGCCAGCCCCTTGCCCAGTGAGGAGACCACCCCTCCTGTGATGAAAATGAACTTCGTCGGTTTCTTCATGATCCCACCACGGCGCCGCCCTCAAGCCGCGCCTCAAATCGTCTCAGGTCCTGCTCGGTGTCGATGCTGAACCACGGCCGATCGTCTGGATCAACGACCGCATCTGCTCGGAGCACAGCCAGGGTCATGCCATACTCCAGCGCGCGTAGCTGTTCAAGTCCCTCCGTCGCTTCCAGTTGGCCTTGTTCCCAATCAAGCCAGCGCTCAAGGAGGTGCCCCCGGTATCCATAAAGTCCCACGTGGGTTCCCCAGGCGGGGCGCGCCTGAGCTGGCTCGACGGACGGACGGCTCGGGTGGCGCCCCGGCAGGGGGTGGCGGCTGAAGTAGAGCGCTCGATCCTGGCGATCCACCACCACCGACACCGCCCCGGGCTCACGAACCCCGGGCCGCATCACCGTCCCCATCGCGACCTCGGCGCGTGACGCCATCAGCCGTGCCAGCCCGGCGATGATCCGGGGCGGCATCAGCGGCTCATCCCCCTGGAGGTTGATCACCGTGCCGGGCCGCTCCTCCTGCGGGAGGCGTCGCCACGCCAGGGCGAGCCGATCCGTGCCCGAGCGGCACCGCTCAGGCACGCGCAGGGTGGGCACGCTCGCCTCGGCCGCGACGGCGGCGATCGCGTCGGAGTCGGTCACCACCCGCACGGCGCGGCGCGGCTCCCGGCCCAGCAGCGCCGCCGCCTCCTTGGCCCGCTCGATCGTGTAGGAGAGCAGCGGGCGGCCACCCGCCCGGCGCAGCAGCTTCTCGGAGAGGCGCGTGCTCCCCAGACGCGCGGGGATCCAGATCTCAGCTTGGGTCACGGTCACTCCTCAACGAGCGGGTTGGGCCACCGGGTCTCCCGATCCCAGGTGCAGCCGGGCAGCGGGTCGGCGGCGGTGGACGGCGGCTGCCCGCCCAGGCGGAGCGCGATCGCCTCGCGCAGCTCGGCGTCGGTCAGGCTCCACCGCGCGCCTCGCAGGTTGGCGCCGCGCAGGTTGTTCCAGGACAGCTTCACGCCGCGCAGGTCGGCGCGCCTCAGGTCGGCGCCCTCCAGGTTGGCCCCTTCGATGTGGGCGAGGCGCAGGTTGGCCTCGGTGAGCTGCGCCCAGAAGAAGTTGGCCCCGAGGAGGGTGGCGCTCTCCAGGGTCGCCCCGGAGAGGTCGGCCCCGGAGAGATCAGCGCCGCGCAGGTCGGCTCCGACGAGGTCGGCGCCGCGCAGGTCGGCCTCCTGGAGGTTGGCGCCGCGCAGATCGGCGTAGCCCAGGCGAGCGCGGCTCAAGTCCGCGCCCAGCAGGTTGGTCTGGGACAGCTCGCTCCCCTCCAGCTCCAGCGCGTCGTCCATGTCCAGCTCCACGTCGTCGCCCATCGCCATGGAGAGGCTGGTGCCCTGGAGGCTGTAGCTCACCTCGTCGTCGCGGTCCTCGGCGCTGCTGCCCTGGGGCAGCAGCGCCAACGCCGATTGCGGGAGCGGGGCGCCCTGGAGGCGGGCTCGGGTCAGGTCGGCGCCGCACAGCGAGGCCGCCTGGAGGTTGGCGCCGCGCAGGTCGGCGCCGCGCAGATCGGCGCGGTCGAGGCGGATCCCGTGCAGCTCCGCCCAGGCGAGGTCGGCGCCGCGCAGGTCGACGTCCATCAGGTTGCTCAGGTGGCGGGAGGTGGCGGGCGCGTCGGGGCTCCACCACAACGCGTGGGACCAGAGGGCGTGTGGGAGCAGGAGGCGGCACCACGCCCACCGATGGGCATGGGCGAACACGTCCGGGTCGAGCGCCTGCCGGGTGTAGGACCACAGGACGCCGATCCCGGCGAGCCGCTCGTCGGGGTCGTGAGCCGCGGGGACGTGGCTCAGGAGGCGCCCGAGCGCCTGGACGTCGGGCGCGGAGGCGTTGCAGAGTTGGCGCGCCTCCTCCAACAGCGCGTTAAGTCGCCTGACCATGGCCCTCCTCCAGACGCCAGGCGCGGGCGAAGCGGGTCAGCCGCGTGAGCCCCTCGACCAGCTCCTGCTCGTGGGTGCCGAACCCCAGGCGGAAGTGACCCGACACCCCGAAGAAGCTCGCCGGGGTCAGGGTGACCTCCTCGCGGGCGATCAGCGCTCGCACGAAGGCGAGGTCGTCTTCGACCCCGTCGATCTGGAGCAGCCCGACGATCCCGACGGGCGGGGTGGTCCAGCGGAAGCCCTCGGCGCGCGTCAGGTGTTGGCGGAGCAGCGCGTCGCGATCGCCGAGGTGCCCGGTGGCCAGGCGCTTGACCCGCTCCAGGTCCGCCAGCGCGGTCAGGCCGTAGGCGACCCCGACGCCTGAGACCATGCCGTTGAGGTGGATCTGGAGCTGCGCCAGCTCACGGATCAGCGCCTCAGGCCCGACCATCCAGCCGAAGCGCAGCGTGCCCAGGCCATACACCTTGGTCAGGCTGGAGGAGATGATCACGTTCTCGCCAAGCGCCGCCGCCGACCCCTCGCCGAGGGGGCTGGCGAAGTCCAGGTAGATCTCATCGACGTAGAGGAGGACGTCGCGGCGCGCGAGCCGCTGCGCCAGCTCACGGAGCGTGTCGGCGTCCGTCAGGGCGCCTGAGGGGTTGTGGGGGTTGGTCAGCCAGACCGCCCGGGTCTCGGGCGTGAGCGCCGCCTCGACCACGTCGGGGTCCACGCCCCAGGTGCCTGGGGTGCGCTGGAAGGTCTGGATTCGGAGCCCGAGGGTCGTGGGGGTCGCGCTCATGGGCTCGTAGCCGGGGCGCTCGGTGAGGACCGTGGCGCCTGCGCCGAGCAGCGCGGCCATGCTGGCGTTGGCCCCGGAGCAGCCGGAGGTGAGGGTCACCTGGGCGGGGGTGACCCCATAGCGGGCCGCGAGCGCCACCCGCGCCCGCTCCCAGAGCGCGACGGGGTGGGTGTTGAGCAGCTCCCGCGGGACATCCAGGTGCGACAGCTCCAGCGCCGGGACGTTGCTGTGGGCGAGGTTGAAGCGGGCGCCCGGGTAGTGGGTGTTGGCGAAGGTGATGTAGGGGAGTGGGGTGACGGGCATGCTCGTCCTCGGTGGCTGAAGGCGCGTTCACGCCGCTGCGGTGACGCGCCAATCCACCACTCTACGCCTTGCGTAGGAGGATGGCCAGGAAGAACGGGGCTCCAATGAGCGCGGTCAGGACCCCGACGGGGATCTCAGCCGGGGCGATCACCGTGCGGGCCACCGCGTCGCACACCATCATCAGCGCCGCGCCGCCCAGGAGGCTGGCGGGCAGCAGCTCCCGGTGGCGCGCGCCGACGAGGCGGCGCATCGCGTGGGGCACGATCAGCCCGACGAACCCGATCGGGCCGGTGAAGGCGAGCACCGCCGCCGTCATCAGCGACGCCGCGGTGAGCAGGGTCACCCGCGCGGAGCGGACCTCGACCCCCCGCGAGGCGGCCAGCAGGTCGCCGGTCAGGAGCTGATCGAGCACGGCGGCTTGCGTAAACACCCAGAGCGCCCCCAACGCCACCAGCGGCCCCGCCTGAAGCAACGGGCCGTAGCCCACCGTGTCGAGCCCGCCCATCATCCAGCGCACCATGCGGTTGGTGTCGGTGAAGTCGCTCAGGTACTGCACCAGGAGGATCACCGCTGAGCAGAGGAAGCTCAGGGTTACGCCCGCGAGCAGCAGCGTCGCGGTGTCCAGCCGCGGGCCGCGCGCCCGCACCATCCCTAGCACGAGCGCGAGCACCGCGAGCGCGCCGATAAACGCCGCCAGCGGCAGCGGGCTGATCCCCAGGATCGCGCCGCCCAGCCCCAGGTGGATCACCACCACCGCCCCCAGGCTCGCCCCCGAGGCGACGCCGAGGGTGAACGGCGTCGCCAGGTCGTTGCGCAGCAGCGCCTGGAACACGACCCCGGCGACGGCGAGCGCGCCG
>PBBL01000048.1 GCA_002716585.1 Myxococcales bacterium
GGGGAGCGCCGCTCCAGGCGGCGCGGGACGGGCGGGGAGTTCGCCGACATGCGCCCCTACACGAGCGGCGATGACCTGCGCCACCTCGACTGGGCCCTCCTCGCGCGCCTCGACGCGCTCTTCATCCGCCTCTATGAGGAGCCCCGCGAGCACACCGTCAACCTGCTCATCGACACATCGGCCAGCATGGCCTGCGGCAAGGCCCAGCGCGCGCGGCAGCTCGCCGCCGCGCTCGCCTACGTCGCGCTGCGCGGCCAGGACCGCGTGGGGATCTTCCAGCTCGGTGAGCGGCTCCAGGGGAGCCTGGGGCCGCTGCGGGGCAAGAACTCCATCCACCGGATGCTCAACTGGCTTGAGGCGATGCCCTTCGGGGGGAACACGGATCTGGAGGGTTCGATCCGGCAGTTCGTCGGCACCCGGGCGCGGGGCACGGTGGTCGTCCTGAGCGACTTCCTGGTCCCCGAGGGGCGCGTCGAGAGCCTGCGGCTGCTCGCCGGGCGCCGAACGCGGGTGGTGGTCCTCCACACCCTCTCGCCGGAGGAGCGGCTGCCGCCGATCGGGCAGGAGCTGACCTTCGTGGACGCTGAGAGCGGCGAGGAGCTTCAGGTGGCGGTGGACCGCCAGACGCAGGCGGCGTACCTGGAGGAGCTGGGGGCGTTGATCGGAGAGCTTCACCAGACCTGCCGCGCCTACGGGTTCGCCTGCGTGGACGTCAACACCGGCGCCTCCTTGGAGCAGCTGATCCTGGGTGAGCTGCGGCGCCAGGGGGTGCTGGACCGCCTGGGGCGAGGATGAGGGGGGCGCCATGGAGCTGCTGCAACCGCTGGGGCTGATCGCGCTGGCCAGCGCGCCGCTCATCGTGGCGCTCTACTTCCTGCGGCAGCGCCGCCCGCCGAGGCGCGTCGGCTCGCTGCTGCTGTGGCGCCGGGCGCGCAACCGGGTGCACCGCGGTCGTCCCTGGGAGAAGTTCCGCCCGTCGCTGCTGCTGCTGTTGCAGCTGCTCGCGGCGGCGCTCATCGCGCTGGCGCTCGCCAGGCCCGCCTGCGTCTCGACGGGGCTGGAGGTGGAGCGGATGGTGCTGATCCTCGACGCCTCGGCGTCGATGGCCGCGGAGGACGTCGCGCCGAACCGCTGGAGCGTCGCGGTGGCTCGGGCGCGCGACACCATCGAGTCCGCCCCGCCGGGCAGCGAGATCGCGATCCTGCGCGCCGGGCACGTCACGCGGGTGTTGGAGCCGACCCAGGACCGCGCGCGCCTGCTGAGCCGCCTGGAGGAGCTGGGGCGCCACGGCCCGGACGCGACGCCGGGGGCGCTCAAGGAGGCCTTCCTGATCGCCCTCCAGCTCCAGAGCGCCCGAGGCGGCGGCGACCCGGGGCAGCTGGTGCTGTTCTCGGACGGCGCCTTCGACGCCTCGGAGCTGCCCGGGGTCGGCGAGCGCCTGACCTGGGTCGGGGTCGGCGAGCGAGCGGCCAACCTGGCGATCACCACCTTCGAGCTGCGCCAGGCGGTCCACCAGCGGTTCAGCACCACGGCGATCGTGACGGTCACCAACACCGGAGACGTCGCGCTGGAGGGACACCTCGACGTCCAACTGGACGGGCGCACCCTGGAGGCGCACCGGGTCCGCCTCGATCCGGGGCAGGAGCGCACCTTCAGCGTCCCGATCTCAACCGACGAGGGGCGCCTGGAGGCGCACCTGGAGGAGATCCGCGGCGACACCGAGGACGCCCGCGACGGGCTGGCCACCGACAACCGAGCCTTCGCGGTGATCGCGCCCCCTCGCCCCATCCGGGTGCTGCTGGTCGGCGCGAACCCGATGGTCGAGCGCGCGCTGCGCTCCAACGAGCGGCTGGAGCTGGACGTGATCGGGGCGCAGGACTTCGTCGACGGCTCCGAGCACGATCTGATGATCTTTGAGGGCAACTTCCCGGCCACCATCCCGCAAGGGCGCTTCCTGGCGCTCGCGCCGCCCGAGGGCAACCCGCTGGTGGACCTCACCGGGGAGGCGCTGGAGGGGCCTCGGGTCGCGACCTGGGATCGCGGCCACCCGGCGCTGTTCCACGTCGAACTGGGCAAGGTGCGGTTCGCCAGCGCCCCGCGGGCGACCCCGACCCGGAACCTGATCCCGCTGGCGGAGTTCGCCGGGGACGACGGCCCGCTCCTGCTCGCCGGGCGGACGCCGTCCTGGCAGGGGCTGGTGTGGACCGCCGACCTGATGGAGTCGGACTTCATGCTCCAGGTGGGCTTCCCGGTCTTCCTCTACAACGCGATCGGCTGGCTCACGCCGGGCGCCGAGCGCACCTCGGGGCGGACCGTCGCCACGGGGCAGGCGCTCGTCGTGTCGGCGCGCGCCGACGACAACATCGCGATCACGCTGCCCGACCAGGAGCAGGTGCCCGCGCAGGCGGCCATCGGAGCAGACGGCGCCTACCGGTTCACGGAGACGCTCCAGCCGGGCTTCTACCAGATCACCCGTGCGCACAAGAGCGGGCCGCGCGAAGGCGAGACCCGCGAGACGGGCTTTGGCGTCTCGCTGGTGAACGAGCAGGAGTCGACGATCGCGCCGGCCTCGCAGGTGAGCCTGCCTCGGGGCGGGACGGTGACCGTGCAGCAGGAGACGCAGCACGTGCAGGAGTGGCTGCCCTGGGTGCTGGCCGGTCTGCTGGCGCTGCTGGGCGCGGAGTGGTGGCTGTTCCTCAAGCGACGAAGCCCTGGCTGACGGGAGAGACGATGGCGTGGTCCTTCGAACAGCCCTGGTTCCTGCTCGCCCTGCTGGCGATCCCTCTGCTCATCGGGTGGACGTGGCGGCGCGGCGACCTCGGCGATCGCGTCACGCGGGTCGCCACCGCGCTGCGCTGCGCCATGCTGGCGCTGCTGGCGCTGGCGTTGGCGGGCCTGTCGCTCCTGCAACAACACGACGAGCTGTCGGTGATCTACGTCGTGGACGCCTCGCGCTCCATCGCCCAGGGCGACGGCGACGACCCCGCGGGGTCGTCGGGGACGAAGCGGGCGAGGTCGTTCGTCGCGGAGTCGCTCAAGGCGCGGGAGGGCGGCGACCGGGCGGGCGTGGTGGTGTTCGGCGCGCAGCCCGAGGTCGAGTCGCTGGTGCGGCCGTCGAGCGACCTGCCGTCGTGGTCCTCCACGCCCGCTGCGGGCGGGACCGACATCGAGGCGGCGCTGCGGCTCGCGCTGGCGGCCTTCCCGCCGGACACGCACCGCCGGATCGTGCTCCTGAGCGACGGCCTGGAGACGCAGGGGAGCGCGGTGAGCCAGGCGATGGTCGCCAGGGAGCTGGGCGCCCCGATCGACGTCGTCACGCTGCCCAGCGCGGCCCAGGGGCCGGACGCGCTGGTGGAGGCGGTCGTGGCCCCTCCCGAGGTGGAGGCGTTTCAACCCTTCGACCTCAAGGTCCAGATCCGCAGCCCCGCGCCTTCGCGCGGTCGCCTGCTGCTCTACCGCGACGAGCTGCTGCTCGGCGAGCTGCCGGTGGAGCTGGAGGCGGGCCTCGACGTGGTGACCATCCCCCAGAAGCTCGATGAGGCGGGGCTGCACCGCTACCGGGCGGCGCTTGAGGTCGATGGCGACGCCGAGCCCCGGAACAACCAGGCCCGCACCTCGATACACGTCGATGGCAAGCCCCGAGTGCTCCTGCTGGAGGGCTACGAGGGCGCCAGCGAGCACCTCAAAGCGGCGTTGGAGCAGGCCAGCTTCGAGGTCCGCGTCGGCGGCGTCGGGGATGTCCCCGAGACGCTCGGGGAGATGGCGCCGTTCGACGTGATCCTCCTCAGCGACATCCCAGCGACCGAGCTGGGGCGGCTCCAGATGACCGCGCTCGGGCAGTTCGTGACCGACCTCGGCAAGGGGCTGATCATGATCGGGGGGGATCGCTCGTTCGGCGTCGGGGGCTACTACAAGACCCCGATCGAGGCGGTGCTGCCGGTCTCCATGACCCGCGAGGCGAAGAAGGAGATGCCCAGCCAGGGGATGGTCCTGGCGATCGACAAGTCCGGCAGCATGGGCGGCTTCGCCGGGGCGAGCAAGATCGCGCTGGCCAAGGAGGCCGCCGTGTTCGTGGTGGAGCTGCTCACCTCGCGCGACGAGCTGGGCGTGCTCGGCTTCGACGGCTCCGCCTCCTGGGTGCTCCCCTACGACCGCCTGGAGGACAAGCCCGAGGCGATCCGGCGCATCGGCACGCTGCGCGCCGGGGGCGGGACCAGCATCTACAACGCGCTCAGGACCGCGTTCCGAGGCATCCAGGGCGGCTCGGCGGCCATCAAGCACATCATCCTCATCAGCGACGGCATCGCCGAGAACTCCGACCTCCCCGCCCTCGCGCGCGACATCCGTCAGGCGTCCGTCACCCTCACCACCGTCGCGATCGGCACCGACAGCGACCGCTACACCATGGAGACGCTCGCCCGCATCGGCGGCGGCCGCTACTACGAGACCGACTCCCCCGAGGCGATCCCGCAGATCTTCACCCGCGAGACCATGATGGCCAGCCGCAGCTTCATCATGGAGAAGGAGTTCGTCCCCGAGGTCGTCGATCCGTCGGAGGTGATGGCCGGGATCGACGCCACCCCGCCGCTCAAGGGCTACGTCGCGACCTCCATCAAGCCCCGGGCGACCCTCGCGCTCCAGTCCCCGGAGGACGACCCGATCCTGGCGCACTGGCGCGCCGGGCTCGGCAAGTCGCTCGCCTTCACCTCCGACGCCAAGGGGCGGTGGGGCAGCCACTGGCTGAGCGACCCCGCCCTCTTCAACCGCTTCTGGGGCCAGGCCGTCCGCTGGACCGCGCAGACCGGCTCCAACAAGGACCTCGCCGTCATCACCTCCCTCAAGGGGGGGCGCCTGTCCATCGTCGTCGACAGCATGAACGAGGAGGAGTACGTCAGCGGCGCCGACACGCAGGCGATCGTCATCGCGCCGGACGGCCGCCGCAAGCAGGTCCAGCTCCAGCAGGTCGCCCCAGGGCGCTACCGGGCGCAGATCCAGGCCAGCGAGGAGGGCACCTGGTACGTCTCCGTCCAGCAGACGCTCGGCGACCAGGAGCTGGGTCGCGCCGTCCGCGAGGTGCACCGCGCCTGGTCGCCCGAGTTCGCCCCCAGCCACACCGGCACCCCCGTCCTTCAGGAGCTGGCCAGCAGCACCGGCGGCCGCCTCGACGTCGAACCGGCGGCCGTGTGGACACGCCCCGACACCCCGCTGACCACCCCCACCTCGGTCGTCCCCTGGCTCTTGATCGCCATGAGCGTCCTCTGGGTGCTGGACATCGCCTACCGCCGCTTCGAGGGCTTCCGCGCCCCCACCCGGCACCCGGCGCCCGCCCCGATCCCGCGACGCCCCGGGCGCGCCGCCAGGCGCACCTCACAACCCCGCTACACCCCGGGGCTCGGCCAGGCCGCGCCGACCGACGCCGCGGTGGAGCCTCCGCCCGACGATCCGCCCCCCGAGGGGCCTCCTCCGCCCGAGGAGCCCGAGCGCTTCAGCAGCCGCCTGCTCGACGCCAAGCGCAAGCGCCGCAAGAAGTAGGCGTCTCAGGGCTCCTCCTCCTCTGGAGCGACCCCCTCAATGTCCGTCCCCTGGCCGTCCAGCCGGAGCATGGCGCTCATCGCGTCCAGCTCGCCGTCTCCATCGACGTCCAGGTCGAGCGACGCCTCGATCAGGCTCATGAACAGGGAGCACTGCACGGCGATCGCCGTGCAGAGGCCCTGCTGCGCGCCCGCGCAGCTGTCGGTCGAGTAGTCGCCGATGCAGGCCTGCGAGCCCGTATCGACCCGCAGGTCGATCATCGGCCCCTCCAGCCCCAGGCAGCTGCAGGCGTCCGATTGGAGGTACTCGTTGACCGAGTCCACGAAGTTGGCCAACGTCAACACCCCGCCGATGCGGGCGTTGAACAGGCGCACCCCGAGGCTGTCGCGCGAGATCGTGCCGCGCATGATCGCGTCCTCGACCGCGACCCGCAGCGACACCCCCTGGATGGGGAGGGTGACGAAGAAGTTGTCCGCCGGGCCGATCTCGATCTGCGCGCCCTCGATCGTCCCATCGCGGAAGCGCGAGCGTGGGGTCTGGTGCCCCTCGATGAAGCTGTCGCGCGTCGTCAGGTAGCGATCCCGGGTGCCCGGGTTGTCGTCCACGTCCACCAGCGCGAAGACGTCCATCTGGACCCCGGTCGCGCCGTCGAGGGGCGACTCGAAGTCGAGCGTCGGCCAGGTCGCGCCCAGCGCCAGCTCGCCGATCTGCACCTGGTTGTTCAGCTCGGCGTTGACGTTGCCCATGAACAGATCGTCGATCGTGTCCATCAGCACGCCGAGGGCGTTGTCGGGCGCCCCGTCGCCGTCCAGGTCGAAGCCCGCCGCCTCGTTCAGCTCGATGTTGACCCGGTAGAAGAAGGTGTCCGGCCCGGTGAACGCGTAGTCCTCAGGCGCCCCGACGGTGCAATCCTCGGCGATGCACTCGCAGCGGGACGCGATGCAGGTCAGCCCGAGATCGCACGCGGCGTTGCAGGCGCCGCAGTTGTTGCGATCCGTGGCGCGGTCGGTGCAGAGCCCGGGCGGGTCGAAGGCGCAGGGGTAGACGGTCGGGTCCTCATCGTCGCAGTCGCTCCCCCCCGAGCCCGCCGAGGCGAACAGGTCGCCGTCGGCGTCCACCCCGTCGAGCCCGTCGCAGTTTTGATCCAACCCGTCGCCGACCTGATCCTCGGCCTCGGGGCCGTAGTCAAAGGCGCTGTCGTCGCAGTCGTCGCCGCCGCACTCCTCGCTGTCGGACAGAGCGCGGTCGCCGTCGCGGTCGCAGGGCGCCACCTCGACGAGGACGGCGCGCTCCGCCTCCGCCTGCTGCCCGGCGCTGTCGTAGGCGACCGCGCGGAGCACCACCTCCGAGTTGGCTGGCCCCGAAGGCGTCCAGCGCCGCCGCCCCTCCTCATCGAACTCGCCGACGAGCCGATCGCCCTCGTACAGCTCCACCCGCTCCAGCGCAACGTCGTCCGCCGCCGCGACCACGATGAACACCTCCTCGCGGATCGGCGCGCCCTCCTCGGGGGCGGTGAAGGCCACCGTCGGGGGTCGATCGACCACCAGGGTGCGCGCGTCCTGGCGCGTGTTCCCCGCCCGATCGGTCGCCGTCGCGAGCAATGTGTACTCACCGGCCTCCAGCGACGCGACGTCCACGGTCGCCTGCCAGGGCGGGCCGTTTCGGACGACGACCGCGTTTGAGGTCGCCAGCACGCCGAACTGCACCGAGGCGATCGCGTCGTCGTCCGTCGCCGTGGCCTCACACACCACGTCGGCGTTCACCAACGCGCGATCCATCGGCGCGGTCATGTCAATCTCGGGGCGCGTGCGGTCCACGAGCACGCTCACCATTGCCTCCACGCGCTGCCCGCTCGTGTCGGTCGCGACCGCCCGCAGCGCCCGCGCCCCCTCCTCGACCTGATCGGAGTTCCACCTCACCTCCAGCGGCGAGCTGTCCCCCGTGGCGACCTCCACGTCGTCCACCAGGAAGGCGAGCTGGGCGAGCCCCTCGTCGTCCTCCGCCTCGATCGAGAACATCACCCGGCCCGTGACCGCGTCGCCCTCCTCCAGGCCGACAAACCCGACCCCCTCAGGCGGGCAGTCGCCGCCCTCGCAATAGCGCTCCACGACCACCGTCACCGAGGCGCTCGCCTCGTTGCCCGCGCGATCGGTCGCCCTCGCCGTCAGCGTGTGCTCCCCGAGGGGGATCATCGTCGCGTCCCAGCTCCAGGCGTAGGGGGGCGACTCGACCACCCCCAGGCTCCCGCCGTCCACGTCAAGCGCGATCTGAGCGAGCCCGACGTCGTCCGCCGCGATGACCTGGACCTCGACCACCCCAGACACCGTCGCGCCGTCGCCAGGCGACGCGACGCTCACCGTCGGTGCCACGGTGTCCACCGCGCCGCCTGAGGTGGCGGCGTCGCCGCCTGACGCGTCTTCACCGCACCCGGCCATCAGCGCCAGGCCAATTACCGCTATGGTTGCGAAACTGCTCTGTCTCTTCATCACCATCACTCCACGCAGGCTCAGCCTCCAGACACCCACAAGAATGTCACCCCGGCGGCGACAGCACAAGAAGCCCGCGCGCGTCGGAGGCAAGAGGCCGCCCGGCGGGGCGCGGCGCAGCAAACCCTTGAAGCGCTCCAAGCGACGGACTATACCAGGGCGTCGCCGGAGGGAGGCCGCGCCTCCCCCATGGCCACATCGAGCCAGACTCCGCCGCAACGGTCCCAGCATGCCTCGACGTCACCTCCCCCTCATCGCCGCGTTGCTCCTGTCAGCCACCCTGGCCTGCCAGCCGACCGCCTCCAACGATCCCCCGGTCGAGGCGCAGGCCGACGTCGCCCCCGAGCCGCCGCCTGCGCCGCCCGACCCGGCCCCGGCCCTCGTCGACGCCTGGCTCCCTGGCCTCGACGCCCGCCTGCGGGCGATCGCCATCGAGCAGGACATCCTGCGGGCGCTCGACAAGGAGGCGCGCCAGGTGGTCGCGCAGTCCAACGACCGCTTCCTCTACCGCAGCATCCTGCGACGCCTCTTTGTCCGCAACGAGGCGCCGCGGCTGGTCTTCGTCCCCGGGGGCGAGTTCACCGAGCGCTCCCAGACGATCCTGAAGTACCTCAAGTCGATGGGCCACCACGGCCTCGACGTCCGAGACGACTACCACACCCGGGTCATCCAGACGAAGCTGGGGGAGCTGGAGGCCCTCAAGGACGACTTCGCGAGCACGGGCGAGCCGCTGGAGGTGACGACGGCGGAGCGAGGCGCGCTGGAGGAGCTGGCGCGGGGCATGATCACCGAGGGCGCCATCGACCCGGAGAAGCCGGAGGAGGCGTTCGCGGCGCTCACCCGAGAGCTGGTCAACCGGGAGGCGGCCCCTGTGGCGTCGGCCCTCAAGCGGCTGAAGGGCTACCGCCGTGACTGGCCCGATCGGGTGGAGCTGCTGATGGAGATCGAGGCGAGGATGGTGGACGGGGTCAGCCGCTACGCGTGGGACATGCGGTACCACAACCATCACTGGTTCGACCCGGAGCCGTTCGAGAAGGTCCGGTGGCGCGAGCGGCGGCGGCTCCTGCTGGGTTACCTGCGGGATGGCATGGTGGAGGCGTTCAAGCGCGAGGATCTGTTCCCGTGGATGCAGTCGCTCATCCCCCCGCACCCTCAGTACGCGCGGCTGATCGAGGCGCTGGCCCGCTACCGGCGCTACTACGCGGCGGGGGGCTGGCCGAAGTTCTCCAAGGTGCCCGGGCTGCGTCAGGGGATCCGCCATGAGGCGGTGCCCGCCCTCAAGAAGCGGCTGGCCGCCGAGGAGTACTACCCACCTCCGGGACACGAGGCCCCTGAGGAGTTCGACGAGCAGTACGGCGAGGATCTGGAGGAGTCGGTGCGGTGGTATCAGCGCACGCACCAGATGGAGGTCACGGGGCGCCCGCACAAGATCTTCTGGCAGTCGCTGGAGGTGAGCGCCAAGAAGCGGGTCCAGTACATCAAGGTCGCGCTGGAGCGGTGGCGCGAGTCGAGCATCACCGACCCGAAGGGGTATTACGTGTTCGTCAACATCCCCGACTTCCACCTGGAGGTGTGGCGCGACGGGGATCGGCTGATGCGCTTCAAGACGATCGTCGGCAACCCCTACTGGGGCTGCGACATCCGCAGCGGGATGTGGGTGCGGATCAACCAGACCCCGATCCAGAGCGGCGCCATCGACACCATCGTCCTCAACCCCTGGTGGGCCGTGCCCGAGCGCATCCTCCGCGAGGAGGTGATGCCGCGCGCTGAGCAGGACCCCTCCTACCTGGAGGCGAACGGCTTCCAGTGCCTGGAGCGCGACAAGGACACCTGCGTCCGCATGCGCCAGGCGACCGGCAAGGAGAACGCCCTGGGGCGAGTCAAGTTCCTGTTCCCGAGCCCCCACAACACCTACCTGCACGACACGCCCAAGAAGCACTTCTTCGAGCTGCCGATCCGCGCCATGTCACACGGCTGCGTTCGCCTGGAGAAGCCGCTGGAGCTGGCGCGGATGTTGTTGCAGCAGGACGGCCAGTGGGACGAGGAGGAGTTCCAGCGGCGCCACGACCGCAAGCGCGAGTTCGATCTCAAGCTCAACCGCCCGGTGCCGATCCACGTCGGCTACCACTCGGTCCGCGTGGACGACTCCGGGGACGTGCACTTCCTGATCGACGTCTACAAGCACGACCACTTCCGCCGCATCGGGGAGGCGTTCGAGCCGCGCAAGTGCACCCCGGAGGAGCTCAAGAACGCCGTCGACCCGACGATCGACGACGGCCTGGAGTGAGTTCGGGGTGGTCGGACCAGATCACCGGGAAGCGCGCCTCGATCTCATCGGCCCAGGCCAGGCGCTCCTGGTAGCTCTTCAGCGACAGGCGCAGCGCTCCGAGCAGCGGCAACCCATCCAGGAGCACCTCCAGGGTGCTGGGGTGCCAGCACCGCCCGCTCAGGTCGAGGCTCTTGAGGCGTGGCAGCTCGATGTCCAACATCAGGAGCAGGATCCCATCGGGGATGTGCTGCGGGACGCCGCACAGGCCGAGGTGCGTCAACCCGCTTGAGTCGAGCGACTGAAGAAACGGCGCGACCCGGTGCCGCTGCCAGCCGCCGCCCATCTGAAGCTCCAGCGACTCCACCTGCGGGCAGGAGGGCACCAGCTCCTCCAGCACCCCGCTCAGCCACTGGAACCCGTGGAGCCCCACCCGACGCACGCTGGACGCGGCCAGGCGCTCACGGAGCGCCCGCCAGGCGTCCTCCTCGATGGAGTCGCCCGTCGATGAGATCAAGGTCAACGCGTCCAGCCCCGACCAAAGCGGCGCCCGCAGCAGCGGCTCCAGGTTGTCCATCTTCACGCGGGGCGTGGACCACTCCAACCGATCTACGGCGTCGAGGGCCTGGTACATCCGAGGGTCCACCACGCCGCGCCGTCGCCCAACGTACACCTGGCGCTGCGCCGAGTTTGCGAGTCGCTCGCCGTCAAGCGCCAGCCACTGCAACATGAGCCGAGGGCTGTGCGCGCCGCCCGCGCGGGTGCGCCACGGGGGGCTGATGTCGATGTCATCGACGCGGAGCACGGTCGGCGCGTCAAACAACCTCACCCAGGTCGTGAGCACCTCAAGGACCGCGTCGCTGCCCTCCAGCGAGCCGGGCTCCAGATCGAACGCGAGCTGGCTGAGGCGCTGGTCCACCCGGCTGCTCGCCACCCACCGCTCCCACATCCCTGGATCGACGATGATGTCGCACACGGTGTGGCAGGAGACCGCCAGCCGCCTCATCTTCGGCGTGGCGTCCGACGAGAGGACGGGCCAGGCGTCCCAGGACCCCTCCACCTCCACGCAGACCTCCTCCAGCTCGCTGAGGGCACCCGAGGCGACGAGGACCCCGGGGCCCTCCTCCTCCTCCAGCTCAATGGGCCCGAACGCGCTCCACGGCGTCGTCCGGGCTGGCTGAAGCCGGGTCAGGAAGGTGCTGGGGAGCGGCTCGACGTGCAGCGCCTCCAGGCGCTCGCCCAGCGGCGACGCCATCAGCTCCTCCAACGCGCTCAGCGTGACGGCGGCCTGCTCCATGTGCAGCGACGTCAGCGGGAGCGGGTCATCGAGCTGAGCCAGGCGCCTCGGGGTCTCGGAGGTGAGGCGGTTGTTGTTCAGGTTCAACCGCCTCAGCGCCTTCAACCGGTTGGACTCCAGCAGCGGCGCGAGGTCGTCGTCCGTCAACTCGTGGCCGATCAGGCTCAGCGTGTGCAACCGCTCCAGGCCAGGCCAGCGCGCGAGCTTCGCGATGTCCTCGCCGCAGAGCACCTGACCCCCTCGGGCGTCAAGCTCCAGGATCGTCACGTGGCACAGCTGGTTGTTGGTGAGGATCGCTTCGAGCCAGGCGCTCGGCGCGACGGAGGCGGGCGACACGAGCCGCGCCACCATCTGCAGCACCGGGCTCGGGGCGTCGGCCATCACCGCGCGTCGAACGCGGCTGTCGAGCGGCGCGACCCGCGTGACGTCCGGCCAGGAGCGCAGGTGCTCCAGGGCGTAGGGGAGCCAGATGAGTTGAAAGTCGGTCGGCTCAACCTCCAGACCCATCCAGCACAACTGGCGAAAGCGATGGGGCGAGGGCTCATCGTAGAGCCGTGAGCGCCAGGGACCAAACGCGGACATATTTTTTTCCAGACCGATTCAGCTCAGCGTGTGAATCAAGGCTCCACCTGGGCCTCCGTTGTATACCGTAAGATGATTGATTACAAGGTGCGACATGTAAGATTTCACCATCCCGAGAATCGAGCGCGGCCTCACCGCGACCGGATCCCGTCCAACAGGATGCGGGTCGCCGCGTCCAACCCGGCCCCACCCGTGCACCTGTTCCATGGACGATTTCATGCGGTCATGTATGTTGTATCTTCAGCGCACCGGCTTGCTCACCTTCGCCTGGCGCTTACGGTTCGAAGGCGGCTCGGACAGCACCAGCCGCACACATGGAGAGACCCGATGGCACGCACCAGTCTCGGCGAGCGAATCCTCACCTCGGCCTCCCGCCGCGGCCGCAAGGCCGCCAGCACCCTGACGCTGCTGCGTCGCATGGCGGGCGGTGACATCGTCATCAAGGAGGAGGTCGCCAACAAGGTCCTCAAGCGCGCTGGCCTTGACGAGGACCTCCCCTTCCACTGGGAGACCCTCCAGCTTCACCTCTACGACGGTTACTTCGAGTTGGACGCCCAGACCTCCGCCATGTTCGTCACCAGCCCCCTGTTCCGCATCCAGGGCCGCTTCGAATCCCTGGAGCTGTCCCTCGAACGCCAGGTGATCCGCGTTCGGCTCCTGCGCGAGGTCCAGACCTTCGCCCACGGCGTCCTTGAGCGCGCCATGCTCGTGCTCATCCGCGCCCTCTTCAGCCGCCTCCTGGAGCCCGAGACGCTGATCAAGCTCATCGACCGCAGCCACGTCGCCTTCATCCAGGAGGAGCCCAACCTGCTGACGATCGAGCTGCACCAGATGACCCCCGTCCGCAAACAGCTCGACGGACTCATCGCTGGCGCCGCCGCCCGCATCCTTGGCCGCGAGACCGTGCTCATCCACGCCATCGACTGCCGTCGCGGCGAGCTGATCATCCGCACCACCACCGTCGCTCAGGAGCTGTCGCGCAAGGCGCTCAAGGTCGGCGTCATCGCGGGCTCCGCCGCCACGCAGATCCTCGGACGCCTCCAGGAGGCGGGCCGCGCCGTCGCCGAGGATCTCCGGGAGGAGTTCGCCCACCCGCCCGCCTCCTCGCTCCGCCGCGACGAAGACGACGAGGACCCTCTCCTCGATGAGGAGGACGAGGACGCCTGGTGACCCCTACGCCGCGACGCTGATCTCGATCCACCCCGAGGACGCCCGGCGCGTGTCGTCGTAGGCGCTGCGCACGCACACCAGGAAGCGCTGCGAGGTGAGGTGGCCTCGCTCATCCAGCGTGGCGGAGGTCGCCACGAGCGGCACCTGGACGCTCCGCTGCCCTCGAAAGTGCACCGTCCACATCTTGTCCTGCACCCCCCCCACCACCCGTGACAGCGCGTCGGGCAGGCAGACGTGCAGCAGATCCCCGGGCTCCGACTCCTCCGGGAGGACCACCACCAGGTTCAACACGTCGCCCACGACGAAGCGCCGCGCCGCCCGGCCCGCCTTCTCCAGCGCCACCCTCACCGACAACCCGGGCGACGGCTGGAGCCAGTCCCGGCGCACCCGCCGACGCACCTCCAGCGGGGTCAGCCCCTGCACGCACCGGATCGTCCGCGCGCGCTCCAACCCCAGCGCGCCCTTGAGCGGCGTCGGCTCGCCGTCCACCGCCAGCGCCGCCTCGCCGGTCACCAACCCCACCCGCTGCGCCTCGTGCAGCGCCATCAGCGCCGCCACCGAGTCCATCGTCGAGTAGAGCCCGCCCCGCTCGTCCACCTGCCCCAGGAGCCGATTCATCAGCGCCAGCGCCAGCGGCGTCTCCGCGCGGGCTCGCAGGCAGGCCGCCGCCGCGTAGCCCGCCTCCGCGCGGCGGTTCACCCTCCCCGTCGTCGGACCGGGCGCCGCGGGCGGGAGCGCCCCGTTGGGCGCCAGCTGCCGAACCCGCTCGATCAAGCCGGGCGCCCGACTCCCCCGGGCCAGCGCCTGATAGCTCTCCTCACACGTCAGCTGCGCCGCCGGACCCGCCGCCGAGGTCAGCGTGTCGCGCGCCATCGCCTGCGCCACCTCCCACAGCCTCGCCAGCGGCGAAGACAGCTCACCCGCGTCGCCCAACACCACGTCGCCCAGCAGCACCAGGTACTGCGACGCCTTGTGGCCGTAGTACGCGCTCGGCTCGCGCCGCGCCCCCAGGTGGATCCGAAACCCCAGCGAGCGGATCCACATCCGCTCCAGCCGCTCCAGGCTCGCTTGCAACAGCGCCACCGCCCGCTCGCGCGCCGCGCCGCTCGTCCACCGCCACAGCACCGCCGCCGCCACCGCCTGCGCCGCCACCTCCTCGCAGTTGCTCACGCTCCGCTCCAGCACCGCGTCGGCCACCCGCTCCAACGCCCCCTGGAGCGACGTCACCGCCCGCGCCCCCAACACACCAGGCTCCTCCATCGAGAGCTCATCGCCCGGCCCGAGGATCCTCGTCGTCAGCGCCTCGCCGACGAACACGCCCGGCTCATGAACCCGCGCCGTCGCCGAGTCCCACCGCCGCCCCTCCAGCTCCACGACCGTCGCCCGGTACTCGCCCGGCGCCGCCAGGAAGGTGAGCGCCTGCTCCTGCGTGGTCAGCACCGCCCCCGGCTCCAGCGCGACCCCGTCGGCGAGCACGGTCACCTCCTCCCCGTCCCGCTCCAGCTCCACGCGCCAACGCCCTGACGCGGCTCGCACGTGAAGTCGCCCCACCACCCGATCCAGCGGGTGGACGAACTCGGGCACCTGAAAGCGCGCCAACGGCTCCTGGACGACCCTCACCTCCGCCTGGGCGCGGCTCCAGTCGCCGCGCAGCGCCACGAAGGCGTCGATCTCCAACGACCCCACGTCCTGGGGCTCGACCTCCACCCGGGCCTGACCCTCCGAGGCGGTCAGCACCCCCGCGAACAGCATCTGCGGCTGATCCGCCAACAGCTGCCAGGGCTGGCGCGCCGACCGCCCCATCCCGACCCCCTGCTCCGTCGGTGAGATGGAGCGGAGCGAGTACATGTTGCCCGGAGGCGGCGGATCGGACGGCGCCTGCGCGGGCGCGTCCACCTCACCCGCCGCCGCGGCGCGGCGGTACTGCCCCGTCGCCGTCCGCGGCGAGATCGCGTCGTGCAGCGTGGACTCCACCCAGCCGCTCGGGTTCGCCTCCGAGAAGGTGTGCACAAACGACTTCAGCTGCGACGCCAGCCGCTCGTTGGTCTGATCGAGCGACACCAGGCGGCTGTCGCGCACCATCACATGAACCGACGCGCCCGACGGCGCGTCCACCGAGATCGACAGCGGCTCCTGCGGCGAGGCGGTCGCAGGCGCGCGGACGCCGACCTCCAGCGCCGAGGGGCGGAGCACGCAGGCGAACCCCTCCCAGGGGCGACCGTCGATGAGCGCCCCGATCGACACCAGCGCGATCGGGCCTGGCACCTCCAGCTCCAGCTCGTGGCCCGACGCGACCGCCTCAAGCGCGTGAAGCGTCTGCCCCTGACGCAGCAGCGACTCAAAGCCCAGCGCGCCCCGCAGCGTCGCCAGGTCGTCGTCCTCCCGGAGCTGATCGGCGTCGGACCAGCCGTCGTCGATGGCGCTGCGCAGCGCCTGCACCGCGCCCTCGTGATCGCCGCTCCGCGC
The DNA here is from genome assembly GCA_002716585.1 of Myxococcales bacterium. Lineage (GTDB taxonomy): Bacteria > Myxococcota_A > Bradymonadia > Bradymonadales. Next base: position 15,800 of record PBBL01000048.1, read on the forward strand.
CCGACAGCAGGCGATGTAATAGGCGTAGTAGGGGTGGGGGTTCATCTGCGCGCCGCGGCTGCTCTCGAACAGCTCCTGCGCCCGCGCGTGGTCGCCCTCCTGATACAGCAGCTCCGCTTCCTGGTAGAGCGGATCCGAGAGGCCCGGGTGCGACACCTCGGACGTCAGCAGGCGATCGGGCTTGATCCGGGGGCAGGTCGGGTCGATCACGGCGACGCACAGCACCTCGATCGCTACGGACGCGGTCAACCTCACGCGCCCCGGCCCCCTCTCCTCCAACGTCATCGGGGTCAGCCGCTCCGCGCCGTCGCGCAGGTAGACGCCCCGCAGGTTCCGCGCCCCCTCCATCGGCGTCAACGCGCCGGTCACCTCCCGCCCCAACCCGGAGAACAGCGTCTCCTCCCGCTCCACGCGGTGGTGACCGACGAGCTGCACCGACGCCGTCTTCGCCGTGTCGTCCACGCACCGCACCACCAGCGCGTAGGGGCCCTCGCCGTCCACCATGACCTGGACCCTGGCGCGGCCGCTCCGCGCGGTCACCTGTTGGCGCTCCAGCACCACCTCGTCGTCCTGGAAGTCCACCCGCAGCGGGCCGCTGATCGGCTCCCCGTAGCTCTCGACCCACAGCCCCACCGTGACAAAGGACTCCGACCAGCTCAGCTCATCGATGGTGACCGTCATCGGCGCCAGCCGATACTCCGACACCATGAACCGGCAGCGCGCCGTCGGCGCGTCCACCCCGTCCACCGTCACCCGGTACGCCCCCACCGGCAGCTTGAGCAGCCTCACCAGGCCGCACCCGTTGTCGTCGAGCGACACGTCGCGCCGGGTGAACTCCTCCTCGCCGTGTGACACCACCAGCTCAAAGCGACGCCGCGGGTTGAGCGGGTCGAAGACAAACACCGTCACCGGCTCCTCGCCGACCTGGTAGATCCCGCGGTCGCAGGTGACGCTCACCACCCGGAGCGCCGGGGGCACCATCGGCCTCACGCGCACGCCGGGCAGCTCGATCGGGTCGGGGCCGAGCAAGGGCAGGATCCGCGCCCGCGACGCCTCGGGGCCGAACAGCGTCTGCACCCAGGGCATCTTCGCCTTCGCGAACAGATCGGCGGGGATGAAGACGAACGACCGCCCCACCGTGATCCGCTCCTCCACACGCTCCAGGAGCGGCTTGTCGAAGTTGAGGAAGACGTGCGCGCGGGTCACCCGGTCTTCGGAGGAGCCCAGCAGGAACCAGATCCGGAAGTCCAGGCCGCAGCGCACCTCGTCGCCGTCGGTGAGCGCCTGGGAGCTGACCTCGCGCCCGTTGACGAAGGTCCCGTTGGCGCTGTCGAGGTCCCTCACCTCGTACTCCGACCCGGTCCAGCGGATCGCGCAGTGGCGGCGGCTGACGTTGCGGCGCGTCGTGCGGATCAAGCACGCGCGGTCACGGCCCACCAACACCTCGGGTTCATCCGGGTTGAGTCGAAAAATGCGCTCGGACGACGTCCCCTCGCTGTACACGAGGCGCGCCACCAGCCCCGATGGGGCGCCTCGCTTGATCTGATCTGTGCTCATGCCCCCTTACTCAAGCCGAAGGTGTGTTGCGAGCAGGCCGAACGCGATGCACAATCCATGCAACGACGGACAGGTCATCGTAAGCGACTTGCGCCAAAAAATCTCTCTCTATTCAGGCTCCCCCCAGACCGGAGGTCGCGCGCCACCATGAACCCACAAGGACCGCTCTCTCCCGACCGCCTCCGCCGCCGCTGTGACCCGGCGCTGTTCGACTTCGAGACCACCGCCGAGCTTCAGGACCTCAACCAGGTCATCGGGCAGGATCGGGCCATCGAGGCGATCACCTTCGGGATACGCGTCCGCCGCGGCGGCTACAACCTGTTCGCGGCTGGCCCCACGGGCAGCGGCAAGCACTATGTCGCCCGGCGCTTCCTCAAGCAACAGGCGGTGGACGAGCCCGCCCCCGACGACTGGTGCTACGTCCACAACACCGCCGACCCCCACCGCCCCCGCGCGCTCCGCCTCCCCCCCGGCAAGGGGCGCCCCCTGCGCGACGACATGGCGCGCGCCGTCGAGGAGCTCAAGTCGCTCATCCCCACCGCGCTCCAGAGCGACGCCTACCGCACCTCCCGGCGCTCCATCGAGAGCCGCTTCAAGGACCTCCAGGAGGCGTTCCTGCGCGAGATCCAGCACAAGGCCAACGAGCGCGGCCTCGCCCTCATCCACACCGACGAGGGCGTCGCCATCGCCCCCATGCGCGACGGCGCCATCCTCTCCCAGGAGAAGGTCCAGTCCCTCCCCTCCGAGGAGCAGGACGCCATCACCGCCCACATCAAGGAAGTCCAGCAGGAGCTGATGGAGCAGAGCGCGCTCCTGCCCCAGTGGGAGCGCGAGATGGTCGAGGCGCTGCGCGACCTCGACCAGCAGGTCTGCCGCGCCGCGGTCGAGCCCCTCTTTGAGCGGCTCACCGTCGCCTACCAGGACCTCCCCGACATCCTCACCTGGCTCCAGGCGATTCAGGAGGACGTCATCTCACACCACCACCTGTTTGGTGAGGAGCGCGACTCGGAAGGCCCCGAGTCCCTGCTCCGAGGCCGCCCCCCCGAACAGGGGCTCCGGCGCTATCAGGTCAACGTCCTCATCGACCACACCGGCGCCAGCGGCGCCCCGGTCATCTACGAGGACCACCCCACCCTCAGCAACCTCATGGGCCGCATCGAGCACACCGCCATGCTCGGCGCCCTCACCACCGACTTCAGCCTCATCCGCGCGGGCTCGCTGCACCGCGCCAACGGCGGCTACCTGATCATCGACGCCCACCGGATCCTCTCCGAGCCCATGGCCTGGGACTTCCTCAAGCGCACCATGCGCTCGGGCGAGCTGCGGATCGAGGCCCCGGACCGCGGCGTCAGCCACATCAGCACCGTCACCCTCGAACCCGAGCCCGTCCCCATCCAGATCAAGGTGGTCCTCATCGGCGAGCGCGCCCTCTACCACAGCCTGGAGCGCTACGACCCGGACTTCCGCAAGATGTTCAAGGTGTTCGCCGACTTCGACGAGGAGATGACCTGGACCGACGACAGCGCCCTCGCCTACGGGCGCCTCATCGCCACCCTCGCGCGGCAGGATGACCTGCGGCCGCTCACCCCCGAGGCGGTCGCGAGGCTCGTTGAGCACGCCGCGCGCCTCGCGCACGACAGCCGCAAGCTCTCCACCCACATCCAGAGCCTCTGGACCGTCCTGCACGAGTCCGACCACCAGGCCCGCGAGGCGCACACCCCCCACATCGAGGCGTCGCACGTCAGCGCGGCGCTCGACGCCAGCGAGCGCCGCATGGGGAGGCCGCGCGAGCGCCTCCAGGAGCGGCTTGAGCGCGGCACGCTCATGATCAACACCTCGGGGGCGCGCGTCGGGCAGATCAACGGCCTGTCCGTGTTGCAGCTCCACGGCGGCGTGCTGCTCGGCCAGCCCAACCGCATCACGGCGCGGGTGCGCGCCGGTGAGGGGGGCGTGGTGAACATCGAGCGCGAGGCGGAGCTGAGCGGCCCGATCCACGACAAGGGGGTGCTGATCCTCACCGGGCTGCTCGGCGCCCAGTACACCCTCGGCTGGCCGCTGGCGCTGACCGCCAGCCTGGTCTTTGAGCAGTCCTACGGCGGGGTGGACGGCGACAGCGCCTCGCTCGCCGAGCTGTGCGCCCTGGTGTCGGCGCTCAGCGGGCTGCCCCTCCTTCAGTCGGTGGCCGTCACCGGCTCGATCAACCAGTACGGCGAGGTCCAGGCCGTCGGGGGGGTCAACGCCAAGATCGAGGGGTTCTTCGACGTGTGCGCCGCCAAGGGGCTCGACGGGATGCACGGGGTGATCCTGCCCATGGCCAACGTCGAGCACCTGATGCTGCGCGAGGACGTCGTCGCGGCCGCCGCGCAGGGTCAGTTCCACGTGTGGCCCGTCGAGCACGTCCACCAGGCCTTTGAGCTTCTGATGGGCGTCGAGGCGGGCGACGCCCCTCCAGGCGGCCGCTTCCCCGAAGGGACGATCAACCGACGGGTGCAGGACCGCCTCGAAGTGTTCGCCCGCACCCAGCTGCAATGGAACTCGGGAGGGCGATGACGCCCTGAGGAATCGCAGCCGCCGCTCACGACATTCCATCAACAGGCACGAGCACGCCCCCAGACGAGGAGAGCAACCCATGAGCACCGAACTCCCCCAGGAAGACCTCGACACCCTCAACGCGCAGCGCGCCCAGCTCCAGGAGCAGATCGCGCGGGTCGCGGTCAACATCCGCGACGTCGTCATCAAGGACATCCCGCGCTACCTTGAGCGCGAGACCCGCTGGCGCTGGCTCCAGCACACCGACTTCGCCGCCGCCATGAGCGACGCGCAGATCCGCGACCTCAAGACCAACATCGCCACCCTGGCCCGCGAGCTGACCCCAGCCCTCACCGAGGCGCTCGGTGACCCCGAGCCCTGGCTCGCCGCCCCGGAGCCCTCCGGGAACAAGTCCCTGGAGGGCAACCCGGCGGTCTGGGCGATCCTCCAGAAGATCGCCTGCCAGCTGTCGGGGCTGCTGTCCCGCTTTGACTTCCCCACCGACCCGCCCAGCGCCGACGGGGAGCAGCCCGAGGCGCCCTACCACCTGGTCTACCGGACCCCGACCTACTTCCTGGACGGGCAATACTGCCCGCGGCTCGTCGAGAACTACTGGAACCACATCGGCCACCTCCGCAAGGTGGAGGAGGCGATCGAGCAGATCAACCTGGCGGGGCGACGCCGCGAGCTTGAGGCCCGCTGGAGCGCCCTCTGAGGTCACCCCGGCGACCGCGCGAGGGGGCCGGGCGGCCCCCTCGCGGCTTCCAGGGCCCGACCCCTCTCCACACGAGCCGCCTGCGGCTTCCCGGGTCGCGCTCCTCACCCCCCCGTGCTATGTTGGGACGTCGTTCTTCGGCGCAGGACCACCCATGACCCCGTTCGCCTCCAGAACCACCGCAGCGCTGCTCCTGGTCGGAGCGATCCTGAGCGGGTGCGCCGCCGCGCCGCCCGAGCTGCCGCCGCCTGCCGTCGACGACGATCCGCACGCGGGCACCTGGAGCGATCGCTGGATCACCCCGTCCGCCTACGCCCACTACATCGAGGCGCGCGTCCACCACGAGAGCGGCCGCCTGGAGCAGGCGCTGGGCAACATCGACCTGGCGCTGGTCTTCGACGACCAGTCGTCCTACCTGCACGCCTACCGCGCCGAGCTGCTGCTCGCCGCCGAGGAGCCCGACCAGGCCCGCAAGGCGCTGGCGCGCTCCCTCGACCTCCACGCCGAGCAACCCTACGCCCACTACATCGCCGCCCGGCTCGCCGACGCAGGCGACGACCTGGACGCCGCCATCGACCACGCCAGCCGCGCCGTCGCCCTCGACCCCGACTCGCTGGAGATGCACCAGGCCCTCATCGACCTCCTCCTGCGCGCCTCCCGGCAGCGCGACGCCCTCACCCAGCTCGACGACCACCTGGCGCGGTGGCCCGAGGACCCCTGGGGCCACCTCACCCTCGGCACCCTGGCCCTGGAGCTGGGCCAGCACGAGCTCGCCATCGACCGCTTCGCGTCCTTCGTCGACCTGCGCCCTCGCCTCATCGCGGGCTACCACCGCCTCGGGCACGCCTACCGGGACGCGGGTCGCCTCACCGACGCCTACGACACCTACGTCGACTGCACCCGCACCCACGCGAGCGCCCCGAGCTGCTGGCTCCAGCGCGTCGCCACCCTGGAGGCGCTCTCCCCAGACCCCGCCGCCCTCAAGGACGACATCCGGGCCATGGCCGAGGCGCTCGGGCAGCGCGAGCAGACCGCCCAGGCGACCTGCTCGCGGCTCCTGAGCGCCGGGCACCTCGCGACGCTCGAGGCGTTCGTCGAGCACGCCGTCCAGCTCAACCCCAGGCGGCGCGAGCTTCACTTCTACATCGGCCTCGGGCACCTCCGCGGCGAGGAGCGCGCCAGCGCCGCGCGCTCCTTCGAGGAGGTGCCCGAGTGGAGCGCCCTTTACATGGAGAGCCGCGCCAAGATGGCGATCGCGCTCAGCGAGCTGAGCCGCCACGCCGAGGCCACCGCCGCGCTCAACCAGGCGCTCCGACACGCCCCCGAGACCGTCCAGCTGTGGTCGCTCAAGGCGGCGCTGCAAGAGCGCGCCGGGCGCCACCGCGAGGCGCTCCAGACGCTCGAAGAGGCCGTGGAGCGCTTCCCGGCGCAGGCCGACCTGCACGAGCGCGTCGCCGCGGTCGCCTGGGAGCTGAAGATGCCGCGGCGCACCCGCGCCGCGCTGGAGCGCAAGCTGGAGCTGGTGCCCGACGACATCCACTCGCTCAACTTCCTTGGCTACGTGCTCGCCGAGCAGGGCACCCAGCTCCCCCGGGCGGAGTCGCTCCTCAAGCGCGCCATGACGCTGCGCGGCCAGCCCGACGGCACCCTCAGCGACTCCCTCGGCTGGATCTACCACCGCATGGGTCGCCACGCCGACGCGATACACCACCTGGAGGCCGCGGTGGGGCTCCTCCCCGGCGAGCCGCGGATCGAGGAGCACCTCGGCGACGCGTACCACGCCAACGGCCAGGTCGATCTGGCGCTGGCCCACTACCGCCGCGCCCTGGAGAACACCCGTCACCGCGCCAACCAGGCTCAGCTGCGGCGCAAAATCAAGACCCTCAGCGCGAGTCGTTGACCATGCCCTCTCCCTCTCCCCTTCAACCCCGACCGCGGCGAAGCAAAGCGCCCGCCACCCTGCTGATGGCCGTCACGCTGATCGCCCTGCTCGGGCTCGTCGCCGCCAACTGCCACAACGACGTGCCGCCCCCGCCCGACGCGCTGACCGAGCCCGACGCCCTCATCGGCGCCATCAACAGCGCCACCGAGGACATCACGACCGTCCGCATGAAGGACATGCGCCTCGACTACTACGGCGATCAGGGGCGCGTCTCGGTCAAGCAGCTCATCCTCCTCGGCGAGCCGGATCGGGCGAGGATCCAGACCTACATCCCGGGCCTCGACGGGGTGGCGGGCGTGCTCGCCTGCGCATGCGGGCAGTTCGCGTACCACGACCGCGACCAGGACGTGTACTACTACGGCCCCGCCACCGCCGAGAACGTCGCCCGGGTCCTCCCGGTCGGCCTGACCTGCCGCGACCTCGGCTCGATCCTCCTCGGCGGCCTCCCCACCGAGCGACTTGAGACCGAAGCGGGCGCCCCCGACATGGCCTGGGACTCCGACCTCGGGCGCTACACGCTCGCCTGGCCGCTCCAGCGCGGCTCCTACGCGGGCGGCAAGCTCACCGCCAAGATCCGCCACGGCGACTGGCGAGTCACCCGCATCATGGTCCACGACGCGGGCGGCGCCCTGGAGTACACCTACACGGCCCGCGCCTTCGACACGATCGAGGGGCATGCCCTCCCCACCAGCCGCCGCTTCCTCGTCGGAGACGAGAGCGCGGACATCTCCCTGACCGGCGACACCATCCAGCTCAACCCCGAGCTGCCCGACACGCTCTTTCAGCTCGAGGCCCCCCAGGGCACGCCGCTCAACTACGTCGGGGACACGCTCCCGCCGCCTCCGCCGCCGCCCGGCGGTGACCTCTGTCAGGGGCAGTGAGCCCTGACGCCACTGCGCCTCGGGGCTTGGCACCTGGGGGCGATATCTGTTAGGCGTAGTCAAGCACGAACGGATTGGCGCCTGCCCTCAACGCGCCAGCACATGAGGACCGATCATGATTGGTGATCGTCAGCTTACAGAACTCCTTCTGTCCCAGGAGCTTCTGGACCGTGACGGACTTCAGGAGGCGCTTCGGATTCAGAAACGCCATGGCGGTGATCTGTACGGTATCGTCATCGAAAACTGCCTCGTGGACGAGGAGCGCACCGTGACCTGCGTCGCCAAGCAGCTCAACATCCCGTGCGTCAGCCTCAAGGACTTTCAAGGGACCGCCGACGTCATCGACCTCCTCTCCGCCGAGCTGGCGACCCGCTACAAGGTCATCCCCCTCGGGCTCACCCGCGATCAGCGCTCCCTCTACCTCGCCATGGCCAACCCCATCGACGTCATGGCCATGGAGGAGGTGAGCACCGCCACCGGCTGCGACGTCATGGCGTTCCTCGCCGGACCGCTCGACATCGCCCAGACGCTGGAGCGCTGCTACGGGCGGCTCATCTACGACAACCGCTCCCTCATGAGCTCCGTCTTCAACACCCAGCAGGGCGACCTCGCCGCCCTGATGAGCGTCTCCCAGCAGGACGCGCGCTCCGACATCATGAGCTACATCCCGTCGGTGGATGGTGGCTCCTCCGAAGGCTTCGCCGAGAGCTCCAACGAGCTGGCCAGCGTCCTCAGCCGCCCCCCCAGCGCCCCGATGAAGCAGGCGCGCAGCAACGACACCCTGGAGATCCTCCTCAGCCGCCTCAAGGGCCTCGACCCGCTGCCCCTCAATGAAGCCGACGACATGGTGCAGGTCTCCCAGGAGATCAACATCGAGGAGCTGTCGCCGTTCACCGAGGCCCCCTCCTTTGAAGGCTCCGCCGTCCTCGAAGAGAGCGCCTCGGAGGACTCCTTCGACGAACCCGTGAGCCGTCGCCGCCGCCCGCTCTCGTCAGCGGAGCACCGTGGCAACACGACCCAGGTCTTCGGCGCGGGCCGCCCCGGCGCGGTCATCGAGGACTCCGGCGACATCAACCTCCGCCAGCACGGCCTCGTCACCAGCGACATCCCGCTCGAAGAGGCGATCGAGATCGACATCGACATGCCTGACATCGATCTCGACCTCGACCTCGACGCGCCCATCGAGCTGGGCTCGTCCGACCTCGTCGTCGCTCGCCTCGTCGATGAGAGCAACGCGCCGCCCCCTGCGCCTGAGCGCGACGAGATGATCGAGGAGCTGGAGCCGATCGACGAGTCCGAGGACGTGCCCCTCGACCTCGACCTGGGCGACAGCTTTGATCTGGCGGATGATGTCGAGCTGGCCAAGGGGATCGGCCTCTCCGAGAACGTCGATCTGTTCGCCATGAGCGAACCCTCGACCGAGAACTTCGCGATCGTGGAGGACGTGTCCGAGCAGCCCCTGACGCCGCCGTCCCAGCCGAGCGCCGCGCCGCTCCAACGCTCCCGCTCCAGCCAGTCCGCCTCGACGCTGCTCTACCTGGAGAAGATGCGCCAGCAGAAGGCCCAGGAGGTCAAGTCCAGCCGCGTCATGACCTCCTTCGCCAGCTTCCCGTCGGAGCTGAGCGAGGCCGCCATCCGGCTGCTCGCGCAGCCTGAGCACGAGACGCTCCCCCCCGCCATCCGTGGCGCCTCCACCCGCGACCTCGTCCTGGCGACGCTCCAGGTCCTGTTCGACCGCAACATCATCTCCCGCCCCGAGCTGTTGGCCGAGCTGGCCAGGATCCAGACCGCCAACAGCGAGAGCGAGGGCGCCCAGTAGGCGCCCCGGCCTCAAACCTCACCGCCCCGAGCGGCTGGTCGTCGCCGCGGCGAGCCCCTGGACGACCGACGAGACGTCGAGCCCGACCAGCTCGCGCAGCTGCTCGTTGGCCGACGCGACCTTCATCGGCATGGAGCCGCTCGCGTCGACCTGGCCGAGCTTGCTGTCGATGACGGTGATCTTGTCGATCTCGATGTTCTTCATTGTCCCGACCATCGTCTTGACCAGCGTGTCGAGCTTCTGGGTGATGAAGATCTCCCGCGCGTGGGGGCCGGCCGCCTTCCAGGTCCGGGCGATCTCGCGCAGCACCTCGGCGTTGGCCCGGCCGTTCTCGGTGATGCTCGCCGCCGCGCCCTTGGCCTCCGACTCCAGCTCCAGCTGCTTCGCCAGCGCAGGCTCGATGATGTCGGCGTTGAGCTGACGACGCACCTGCTCGATGCGATGGCGCTGAAGATCCAGCTCGGCGTGCGCCTTGGCGATCTGGGAGCGGACCTCGGACTGCTGCTCGGCGACCATCGCCAGGCGCTTGGTCTTGGTGTCGGCGATCCGGCGTGCGGCCTCGGCCCGCACGATGGAGATCTGCGCGTCCACCTGCGACAGCGACGTCTGCTCGGCGTTGAGCGCCTCCTGGATGACCGACTCGGCCTGGTTGCGGGCCTCGGCGATGCGGGAGCGGCGGATCAGGTCCGCGGACTGACGGCGCCCGATCGAGTCGAGGTAGCCCGAGTCGTCGGTGATGTTCTGGATCTTGAGGCTGTCCAGGCGCAGGCCGAGCCGCTGCAGATCCAGCTCGGCCTCGTCAATGAGCAGCTCCTCGAAGGCCTGCTTGTCCTCGTTGACCTGCTCGGGGGTGAGGCTGGCGAGCACGCCGCGCAGGTTGCCCTCCAGCGTCTCCTTGGCGATGCTCATGATCTCGCTTCTTTTTTTACCCAGGAAGCGCTCGATGGCGTTGCAGATGATCGGCTCGTTGTTGGCGATCTTGATGTTGGCGACGGCCTGGACGGAGAGTTTGATCCCGCCCTTGGCGTAGGCGTCGCGCGCTTGCAGCTCGATGATCATGTTGGTCAGGTCGAGGCGGTCGACCGTCTCAAAGAGCGGCGTGCGGATACCGCGGCCGCCGCGCACGAGCCGGTAGCCGACCTCGCGGTTGCCGAGCGCCCGGGTCTGCCCGGAGAAGATCAGCACCTCGTTGGGCTGACAGATGTAGATGACGTTGCGGATGACCAGCAGGCCGCACAGCATGAGGAAGCCGCTGACCATGAGGATGGTGATGATGACAGGTAGCATGTATTCGCTCTCCTCGTGGAGTGGATGTTGAACAGGAGCGTCGTCGTCTGCCGTCAGCCGAGCGCGTCAGCGCTCGGCGAAGGTGCGCCGCCCGGCCGCGGCGCCCGCCCGCTGATGGAGCCCGAGATGTCGACCCCGAGGGTGTCGCGGATCTCAGCCAGCAGCTGGGTGATGATGCGCGGGTAGGCGACGACGTAGTTGGGCAGCGAGGTGCCGTCGCCGGAGTCGATGAGGGCGACCTCCTTGACGTTGACCTCCTCGACCGCCCGGGCGACCTCCTGGATGAGGGTCTCAACCTGCTGGATGAGGAAGATGTCCATCCCGTTGCCGTCGGCCTCCTTCCACGCCTCGACCAGCATCTGCTGGGCCTTGGCCATCGCCCGGCCGCGCTCGGCGACGAACGCCGCCTCACCGGCGGCGATGTGCTCGCGGGCGTTGCGCTCGGCCTCGGCCTTGAGGATGACGTCGGCCTGCAACCGCAGCTTCTCCAGCTCGGTGCGGACCTCCTGCAGCTCCTGCTCGGCCTGGGCCCGCGCGGCGGCGGCGGCGGCGGTGGTGCGCTCCTCCTCGGAGCGGGCCTCGGCCTCCAGCTCCGCGGTGATCTGACGCAGCTCGTTCTTCTTGCTCTGGATCTTGGCGCGGGCCTGCTCGCGGGCGACGGAGCCGCGCCCCTTGCAGTTGGCCTCGATCTGCTCGGCGTCGCGCTTGGCGTCCGACTCGGCGATCTCAGCCTCCTTGCGGATGATGGCGCTCTGCTCTCGCCCGATGGAGTCAAGGTAGTTGACCTCATCGAAGACGCTCTGGATCTTGAGCGTGTCCAGGTGCAGCCCCAGCCGCCCCAGATCCTCGATCGCCTCCTCGGAGAGGGCCTGCGCGAACTTCAAGCGGTCCTCGTTGACCTCCTCGGGGGTGAGGCTGGCGAGCACGCCGCGCAGGTTGCCCTCCAGCGTCTCCTTGGCGACCCGACGAATCTCCTCGGGGTTGCGGCCGAGGAAGCGCTCGATGGCGTTGTTGACCTTGCGGATGTCGGTCGAGATCTTGACGTTGGCCATCGCGTAGACCGTGAGCGGGATGCCGCCCTTGGAGTAGGCGTTGGTGACGCGGATCTCGATGGGCTGGGTCCGCGCGTCCATCCGGTCCACGGTCTCGAGGATTGGGATCTGAAAGACGCGCCCCCCTGTGACGACCCGGAAGCCGACGCTGGTCCCGTCTGCGTTCTGACGGGTCTTGCCGCTGATGATCAGGATCTCGTTCGGGCTGCATATGTGCATGAAGCGCTTGATGAACATGAAGATCGTCAGCAAAAAGCCGATGATCACCCCTCCCAACACGACGCCGATTACGATCTGGTCACCCATGTCTCCTCCCTATGCTCTCGCGTGCGCCAAAGCGCACAGTCCACGTGTCCCAGGCCAGCCTGACCCGGGCGTCGCGCCCTCGCGGGCGCTCCCTCCCTCAAACCCACGCCTCACGCCTGCCGGGCGGGCTCCTCGACCGGCGCCGGGGCGCCCTGCTCGCGCGCGGCCTTCGACTCCCGGCCGCGGCCATCGCGCCAGAGGACCCGGGCCGGGTGAACCACCTCGGCGACGCCGTCGTCGAACCGATAGATGAACACCTCATCGCCCCGCGCGAAGGCGTGCTCCTCGTCCGTCCGGGCGATGATGTCCACGTCCTGCCCGCGGATGTCGATGCGGATCTTGCCCATCCGGGCGGCGCTCATCGGGACGAGCACGCGCCCGATCTTGCCGGTGTACTCGGTGATGCGGATGCGGCTGTCGACCTCCTGGCGCTTGAGGCGGTGCAGGGCGTACGCCACCGCGAACCCCACCACGAAGCCGACGACCCCGGCGAGCGCGCCCGTCAGCGGCTCCGGGGTGGACAGGAGCGTCAGCAGCGTCCCGGTGAGGCCAAAGCCCGCCAGCAAAAAGGTCCAGAACTTGAAGCTCAGAAAGGGCAGCCAGAGGCCGCCCGAGGACAGCCCTCCGTCGCCATCACCATCGGCGTCCGCGTCGGCGTCCGCGTCAACGTCCGCATCCACGTCCACGTCGGCGTCCGCGTCGAGGTCAAAGTCAGCGTCCGCGTCCAGATCGAGGTCCGCGTCCAGATCGAAGTCGTGATCGATCTCGAAGTCGGCGTCCGCGTCCGCGTCCATATCAAAGTCTTTGTCGAGGTCCGCGTCCTTGCCGCCGAAGAGGATCGACATCCCCACAAAGACCCCACCAATGATCAAACATGCGATGTAGATCGCCAGCATCGACATGGCGCGCTGCTCCTCCTGCTCCGATCACGCGACCCGGGCCACGTGTCCTGCTGCGAACCGACTTCGGTGTACGATCAACACCCTAACCCATCTCAGCCAGCAAGTCACGCCGAGAAACGGGGTCCATCGCGTTGTGGTCGGTACGCCCGACCCCAAGACCTATTCCAACCGGGCGCGATCTTGACTTGGGCGTATCACGCCGCCAGACTGCGTTCATGATGGAAGGAAGCGCGGGTGAATCAAGTTCAAAGGGTGGCGACGCCCGGCGAA
>PBBL01000049.1 GCA_002716585.1 Myxococcales bacterium
CTCGGGCAGCGCCGCCTTGACGCGCACCAGCGTCTCCAGCCAGCCGTTGGTGAAGAAGTAGCCCTCCAGCGGCGAGCGCTCAAAGAGGTCCTTCTTGCCCACGAGCGCCTCCCAGCTCTCGGTGCGGTCGCGCCCGAAGGTGTGCTCTCCGAGCGACTCCGCCGCGTAGCCGTGCAGGACCGTGGGGGTGCGCAGCACCGCGGCGGTCCGCGACAGCGCCAGGGAGCAGGCCATCATGGCGTAGTCGGGGTAGAGCGGCATGTAGGGATCGACGCCGCGCGCCTCCAGCGCCTCGCGGACGTGGCGCGAGATCATGACGTAGGTCGGCGAGAAGCTCGGGCGCCCGAAGCTGAAGAACAGCTTGAGCATCTCCCGCGGGTCGCGCAGCCCCTCCCCGGTCCAGCTGTGATCGAAGCTGACGGCGTTGTGCGGCGGCGCCTTGCGCGACGGGTGCGAGTACCAGCACGAGGCCACCCCGACGAAGTCCGGCTGGCCGTAGCCGCGGATCGCCCGCGACAGGGTCGCCAGCGCGTTCGGCAGCAGGCTGTCGTCGTCCGCCAGCAGGAAGCTGTACTCCCCGCGCGCTTGCCGCAGCGCGAAGCTCCAGCTCGCGTACACGTCCAGGTCCGCCCCGGTGTGCACGTAGCGCACCCGCGGGTGGTCGGCCCACGCCTCGGCCACCGGGGCGGCGGTCTGCTCCAGGCTGTTGTCGGAGACGACCACCTCGTAGTCGGTGAACCCCTCCTGCTCCACCGCGCTCTGGAGCGCGTAGCGCAGCAGGTGGGCGCGGTTGCGGGTCGGGATGATGATGGAGATCTGCGGCATCTCGGGCCTCCTTCAGTCAGCAGCTCGCGTCGATGATTCGGGGGTGAGGGCCACGGACGCTCACGAAGCGCCCCCCGCGCTCCACGAACTCGCGCTGCTGCGCCATGATCTCGCGCTCATGGCTGGACGCGAACAGGATCATCAGGTCGGGCGGGTCCGCCGGGATCGCCTCGGCGGAGGCGATCGGGATGCGGCTCCCAGGCACGCACCACCCCCACAGCAGCGGGTTGCGGTCGTACAGCCGCCGGACGTGCCCCGGCGCCACCCCCGCGTACCCCAGCGCCGCCACGGTCCGCTCCGCCGCGCCGTAGCCGTCCACCACCTTCCCGGCCGCCGCCTGCGCCTCCAAAAACCCCCGCAGCGCCTCGGCCCGCTCCCGCCACGAGGCCAGGAACGCCTCCAGCGCCCCCTCCTCCAGCGGCGCGTAGGGCACCCCGGGCGGCTCGGCCCACTGGGGCGCGGGCGCCGCCTGGCGCGACGCGCCCACCAGCAGGCTCCCCCCGAAGATGTCCACCACCCGCGTCACGTCGACGCGCCACCCCGCGCCCGCCAGCAGCGCCCCGAGCGTCTGCTCGTCGAAGTAGGACAGGTGCGGGTGGTAGAAGTTGGTGTGCAGCCCCACCCGGACCGTCGCCGCCAGATCGGGCACCTCCACTACCAGCCGCGTCCCCTCGTGGGCGAGCGCCTCGACCCCGGCCAGGAAGGTCGGGAGGTCCTGGATGTGCTCCAGGACGTGGCGGATGACGATGACGTCCGCCTGGTTCGCGAACGGCGCCGCCGTCTCCGGGGTCAGCGGCTCGATCCGCACGTCCAGCCCCCGCTCCTGCGCCTTGCGGGCCGGGTCCACCGCGGGCTCGTACCCGGCGACCCGCGCGCCCTGCTCCGCCAGGAGCGTCAGCAGCGCCCCGTTGCTCGCGCCCACCTCGACGATCGACGCCCCCGGCGCCCCGCAGGCCCCGATCCAGCGCGCCACCTCGCCGAGGTGCGCCGAGTAGCCCGCGCCCACGTCGCCCATGAAGCGGTAATCGTCGTAGAAGCCGACCTCCAGCGCCTCGGCCAGCTGCACCAGCCCGCACCGCCCGCACCGCACCACCGTAAAGGGCCGACACGGATCCGCGTCCGCCCGATCGGCGCGCACGTAGCACCCCGACACCGGCAGCTCGCCGTAGGCGACCAGCGCCTCGCCGGTCGCGCCGCCGCAGGCGCGGCACTCGCCATCGTTCACACTCGCGTCCGTCATCGCCTCTCCTCCTCCTGCAACCAGGCCAGCGTCCGCCGCAGCCCGTCCTCCAGCGCCGTCGTCGGGCGCCAGCCCAGCTCCTCGTCCAGCTTCGACACGTCCGGGCAGGTCCGCGCCGGGCTCCCCGCGCCGTCCTCCGACGGCGACGCGGCGAACACCACCTCGCTCCCACGCCCGCCCAGCCGCGCCACCCGCTCCGCCAGCTCGCGGATCGTCACCTCCGGCGACGACGACCCCACGTTGTAGACCTCGCCCGCCCGCCCCTCGACCAGCACCTTCAGGAAGGCCACCGTCGCGTCCGCGATGTAGCAGTACGAGCGCATCGCCCGACCCGCCGACCGCAGCACGATCGACTCCCCGCGCGCCGCCGCTCCCAGGAAGTCCGCGAACGCCCGGCCGTCGTCCAACGCCAGCCCCGGCCCGAACACCTGAAACGGCCGCACCGCCTTCACCGGCACCCCGTGCTGGCGCCCATACGCCACCGCCAACGCCTCGCCGAACCGCTTGCCCTCGACGTAGCACCCGCGCGGGTGGCGCGGATCGGTCACCCCGAGGTACCCCTCCGGCGTCGGGCACGCCTCGCTCGGCGGGCTCCCGTAGACCTCGCCGCTGCTCATGAACAGCGCCCCGCGCGCGTCGCAGGCCCGCGCCCGCTCCAACACGTGGTGGAGCCCCAGGCCGTTCGCCATCAGCGTCCCCACCGGATCCGCCAGGTAGGCCCGCGGCGCCGCCTTCGACGCCGCGTGGATCGCCCAGTCGAACCGCAGCCCCTCCGGCAGCGGCGCGCGCACGTCCTGCTGCACCCAGCGGACGTGCTCCAGCTCCGCCCAGGCCCCGGTGGGCGCGCGCCGCGCCAGCGCCACCACCGTGCAGGGGTCCGCGGCCAGCGCCCCGGCGTTCAACCCGGCGATGGCGTGCAGGACGTACGCGGGCAGCATCCCGCGCGCCCCGGTCACCAGCACCGTCGAACCGGCCAGCTCCGCCGCCAGCCCCTCCAGCGCCCGCGCCATCTCGCGCCGATCTGCCTCGATGATCGCTCCCCAGCTCATCGCTCGCCCTCCGTACCCCGCGCGAAGCCGCGGATCCGATCGCACATCCAGGCCAGCTCCTCCTCCTGCATCCCCGGGTAGACCCCGATCCAGAACCCCGCGTCCATGACCTGGTCCGTCACCTCCAGGCCGCTCGCCACCCGCCAGGGCGCGGGCATCCCCTGCGCCTCGCGGTCAGCCCACAGCTCAGTCAGCGCCGGCTGACGCAGCAGGTTCCCGCCGAACAGCATCCGGGTCTGCACGCGGCTCGCCTCCAGGTGGCGCACCAGGTCGCGGCGGTGGAACGGCGCGTCGGGCCGGACGGTGATCATGAACCCGAACCAGCTCGGGTCCGACCCCGGCGTCGGCTCCGGCAACACGAGCACGTCCTCCAGATCCGCCAGCGCCGCGCGCAGCCACGCCCAGTTCTCGCGCCGCTTGTCCCCGAACGCCCCAAGCCGCTCCAGCTGCGCGCACCCCACCGCCGCCTGCATGTCCGTGATCTTCAGGTTGAAGCCCAGGTGGCTGTAGGTGTACTTGTGATCGTACCCCTCCGGCAGCGCCCCCATCTGCTGACAGAACCGCTTGCCGCACGTGTTGTCCGCCCCTGGCCGACACCAGCAATCACGCCCCCAGTCCCGAAAGCTCTCCGCCACCCGCGCCAGCTCGTCCGTGCGGCACAGCACCGCCCCGCCCTCGCCGGTCGTCATGTGGTGCGGGGGGTAGAAGCTCAGCGTCGCCAGGTCGCCGAACGTCCCCGTCAACTGGCCCTTGTACAGCGACCCCGACGCGTCGCAGTTGTCCTCGATGAGCCACAGGTCGTGCTCGCGGCAGAAGGCGCACACCGCGTCCAGGTCGAACGGGTTGCCCAGCGTGTGCGCCAGCATGATCGCCCGCGTCTTCGGGCTGAGCGCCTGCTCCAGCAGCGCCGGGTTGATGTTGTAGCTCGGCAGCTCGATGTCCACGAACACCGGCACCAGCCCCATCTGGATCATCGGCGCCACCGTCGTCGGGAACCCCGCCGCGACCGTGATCACCTCGTCCCCGGGCCGCAGCCGCCGATCGCCCCACACGTGGCTCGTCAGCGACGCCGTCGCCAACAGGTTCGCGCTCGACCCGCTGTTCACCAGCTTGACCTGCGGCACCCCGTACCAGCGCGCCAGCCCCTTCTCCAGCCGACTGTGGTAGCGCCCCGCCGTCAGCCAGAACTCCAGCGCGCTGTCCACCAGGTTGACCATCTCCTGCTCGCCGTACACCCGCGCCGCGTAGCGCACCATCGAGCGCCCCGGCGAGAACGGCGCCGCGGTCGTCTTGAGCGCCGCCAGCTCCCGCACCCGCTCCATGATCTCGCCGCGCAGCGCCTTCTCCCGCGCGCGGCGCTCCCTCACGCCGTCCACCAGCTTCAGCTGGGGCGACTCCACCGGCTCACCTTGCGTCTCGGTCGCTTCGTTGCGCTGCATGTGCAGTCTCCCTTGTTTCAGTCGTGTCAGGCGATGGCGCGGAGCGCGGTCAACGCCTCCGCGGGGCGCAGCGCCTCGCGGTACCAGGCGATCGTCCGCTCCAGCCCCTCGTCGAGGGTGAACAGCGGCGCCCCCCCCAGCCGCTCGCGCGCCTTCGCCGCGCTCAGCGCCTGGTTCGGGATCTCGTGGCGCGCCTGGTCGAGGATGATCGGCTCCAGCTCCGCGCCCGTGAGCGCCAGCACCCGCTCGACCATCTCCAGCACGGTCACCTGCGTCTCGTTCGAGAAGTTGAACGCCTCACCCGCCAGCGACGGATCCTCGCCCATCCGCTCGGCCAGCAGCATGTAGGCCGCCGCGCCGTCCTCGACGTAGATGTAGTCGCGCACGAACAGCCCGTTCGAGCGCAGCACCGGCGCCTGCCCCCGCAGCGCCGACCGGATCGTCCCCGGCACCAGCCGGTTCCAGTTCAGGTCGCCCCCGCCGAAGAAGTTGCCGCAGCGGGTCACGCAGACCGGCAGCCCGTAGGTCACCGCGTAGGTGCGGGCGATCAGATCGGCGCACGACTTGCTTACGTCGTACGGGTGCTCCCCCTGGAGCGGCGTGTCCTCGCGGTAGGGCAGCGCGTCGCACGTCCCGTAGGCCTTGTCCGACGACGCCAGCACCACCTGCTCGATGGTCGGGCTTCGCCGACACGCCTCCAGAAGCAGCCAGGTGCCGCGGATGTTCGTGTCGAAGGTCGAGAGCGGGTTGTTGTTCGCGATCGAGACGATGGTCTGCGCCGCCAGGTGCATCACCGTCTTGATCTCGAACTCGCCCAGCCCCCGCTCCATCAGCTCCAGGTCACGCACGTCGCCGCGCACCACCTTGACCCGCTCCAGGCGCCCGGTCCGCACCAGCTCGCTCTGCGGCACCCAGTCCCGCACCAGGCACCCCACGCCCGCGCCCGCCGCCACCAGCCGCTCCACCAGCCAGCTCCCCAGCAACCCCGTGGCCCCGGTCACCAGCGTCGGGCGATCCTGCCAGAACGTCTCGCTCATCAGCTCCTCCACCGCGTTCACGCACACATCCAATTCAGCGCGTCCCTGATGTCATCGGCTGACCCCCGGCAGAGCTTGAGAGAGTTTTTTCGCCCCTCCCACGCAACATCCCCCCCGACCGGGCGATAACCCCCCATGAGCGACCACCCCAACCCAAGGAGCCTCGCCATGACGATCGCCACAGACCCCATCGCCCCGCCGCCGCGGCTCACCGCCCAGCTCCACCTGGACGCCACGCTGACCCGCGTCTGGCTCCTGCTCCAGCGCTTCGTCGCCCGCTACGGGTATCGGATGTTCGGCTCCGGTGAGAGCTTCGAGGAGGCGTTCTCCGGCTTCGCCCAGGCGATGGCCCAGATCCAGCAGCTCGGCCAGCCGATCCCGGTCGAGCCCTGGCACCAGGGCAACTGGCCGTCGCCCGCCTCGCTCCGCGACCAGCTCGACCGCTACGAGCGGGCGCTGCGCCGCCAGCTCACGGCCGCCTCCGCCGCGCCCACCCCGCCGCACCTGCCGCTGGAGGAGCTGCGCGCCCGCTTCAGCCTGACCGAGCAGGAGCTGCGGATCGTGATCGCGGTCGCCGCCCCGCAGCTCTCGATCGACATCGCCACGGCCTACGAGTTCGTCATGGCCACCCCGGCGCTCGACGGGCCGACCTGCGGCTTCATCGCCGAGCTGGTCACCGACACCCCGGCCGAGGCGCGGCGCCTCCTCTACAGCCTCGACGCCAGCAGCCCGCTGGTCCGCCAGGGGCTCGTCGAGGTGACCCCCCAGGGCAACGACCGCCTCCACAGCGCCCACATCGCCGCGCCCCGCTCCGTCCTGCGCTTCATGTGCGGCGCCCTCGGCCCCCTGCCCGACCCGCTCGCCCCCTTCGGCCAGCTCCACGCGCCGGACGAAGCGCCCGCGCGCGAAAGCCTCGTGCTCGCCGACGGCGTCTCCGCCCAGCTGAGCGGCGCGCTGCGGCAGGCGAGCCACGCCAGGGCGCGCCTCGTCCTCAGCGGGCCGCGCGGCCTCGGCAAGCGCAGCGCCCTCCAGGCGTGGCTCGCCGAACTCGGCGCCGGGCTCCTCGTCATCGACCTCGACACCCTCCTCACCGAGCGCGCCGCGCCGCTGCCGCTGCTGCGTCAGCTCACGATCGAGGCCTCGCTGCGCGGCCACGCCCTCCTGCTGCGCTCCGACGAGGCGGTGCAGTCCGCGCCGCGCTCCCAGGTCGCCGCGCTGCGCCTCGTCCTCGACGCCTTCCGGGGGCTGGTCGCCGCCTCCACCACCCACCCCGACGCCCGCACCCTCACCCCGCTCCTCGGCGCCGCCCCCGTCGTCGAGTTCCCGCCCCTCGACGCGTCGGGGCGCCGCGCCCTGTGGCGGCTCGCCCTCTCGCCCCACCTCGACCCTGAGGAGGTGCCCCCGTTGAGCGACCAGCTCGCCCGCCAGGTCCGCGCCACCCCCGGGGCGATGGTCCAGGGCGTCACCCAGGCGAGCGGACAGCGCACCTGGCGACGACCCCAGAAGCGCGCTGCGTCGATCGCCGCCGCCGCCCGCGCTGTCCACGCCCACGCCCTCGGCGAGCTGGCCGAGCCGCTCCGCACCTCGCTGCGCTGGGAGGACGCCGTGCTCGACCCGAAGACGCTCGCGCGCCTGGAGGAGCTGGTCGTCCACGCCACCCACCAGGGGCAGGTCCTCGACACCTGGGAGATGGGCCGCCAGCTCCCCTACGGCCGCGGCCTCTCCTGCCTCTTCTACGGCCCCCCCGGCACCGGCAAGACGATGACCGCCGCCCTCATCGCCCAGCGCCTCGGCCTCCCCATCTACCGGGTCGAGCTGTCGAAGATCGTCTCCAAGTACATCGGCGAGACCGAGAAGAACCTCGCTCGCCTCTTCGACCAGGCCGCGCTCGCCGGGGGCATACTCCTGTTCGACGAGGCTGACTCCCTGTTCGCCAAGCGCACCCAGGTCAAGGGCGCCAACGACCGCTACGCCAACCTCAAGGTCAACTACCTGCTTCAACGCATGGAGGCCTACGACGGCGTCACCGTCCTCACCACCAACCTCGACAAGGACCTCGACGAGGCCCTCCGCCGCCGCCTCCGCTTCCGCCTCCACTTCCCGAAGCCCGACGCCGACCTCCGCGCCGCCCTCTGGCGCCGGATGCTCCCCGCCCGCGCCCTCGGCGACGACCCCATCGACGTCCAGACGCTCGCCGCCAAGTTCGAGTTCGCGGGCGGCCACATCAAGAACGCCGTCCTGCGCGCCGCCTTCCTCGCCGCACACGCAGGCCGCCCCCTCGACACCGACCTCCTCAACGAGGCCGCCGTCCGCGAAGCGCGCGAGCTGGGCATGCTGGTCAGGGATTGACGCGCGGCGGTGGCGTCAAACAACAAAAATCCTGATGATTTGCTCCGACACGCCACCCAACCCCACGCCAGCCACCGCCCAAACCCAAACAAGCGCTTGACCTGCATGGCTTTCACGTGACAATACACTCGCCGCCCGGCCGCGCTGCGCGCGCCGACGCCCACACACACGATCCACGCGATCATCCAAGGACGGATGTCGCCCCTCAGGGGACGCGTCCCAAGCAGAACCAGAAAGCGATGAACAACGCATCACGCACCGCCTTGCTGGCCACAGTCGCCCTGTGGATGGCGTGCTCACCCTCGACCACGCCCCCGGAGACCACCCCGCCCGCGCCCAGGCAGACGACCGAGGCGCAGAAGCCCGCGCCCGAGCCGATCGCGGAGCCCGAGCCAGAGCCCGAGCCCGAGCCCGAGCCGGTGTGCCCGGAGGAGCTGGACGCGGCGCTCAAGCGCGCCCGGGCGCACTTCGAGGCCAACGTCCCCTACGCCGCCGATGAGCCGCGGCCCAAGGACGACAAGGTCTATTACATCGAGAACAACGACCAGAACCTCGACATCGTCATGGGCAAGCTGGTCGAGGTGACGCAGGGGAAGCGCAAGAAGGTGCGGATCGCGCTGTACGGCGACTCCAACCACGTGCCGGACTACGCCAGCGGCGCCTGGCGCACCATCCTCGGCACCTGGTTCGGCTTCGGCGGCCACGGCTACGTCGCCGCCGCTCGCCCCTGGCCCGTCTACCAGCACCGCGAGATCGAGCACAAGGTCAAGGGCTGGTCCTCCTACGCGGCCAGCACCCCGAAGGCTGACCGCTCGGTCTACGGGCACGCCGGGCAGGTCGGCTTTGGTAAGGGGCGCGGGGCCTACGCGGAGTTCAAGCCCCGCGAGGAGGGCGCCCCCGAGAACCGCCGCTTCAGCTCCGTCACCGCCACCTACCTCTGCAACAAGCGCGGCGGCACCTTCGCGATCGTCGTCGATGGCAAGGAGATCAAGACCGTTGACACCGAGTGCGACGAGGAGCGCTTCGGCTCGGCCACGGTCACCGTCCCCGACGGGGAGCACACGGTGCGCTTCGCCGTCAAGAAGCGGCAGGTCACCTTCTTCGGCGCCGTCTTCGAGAACGACGACCCCGGGGTGATCGTCGATGGGCTGGGTGTCGGGGCGCTCAACCTGGCGATGCTCTCCGACTCCGACGCCGAGGTCTTCAAGGCCAGCATGAAGGACCGCAACTACGACATGGTCGCGTTCCACACCGGCACCAACATGTGGGCCCCGAACGTCCACCCGAAGTGGGCCAAGACCGTCATCGAGCGCGTCCGCGAGGCGCTCGGCCCCGACGTCGCGATCCTCTTCCTCTCCCCGCCGGACTTCGCCCGCCGCCGCGGCCCGCGCCGCGTCAGCAACGAGCGCATGCAGGAGTGCGGCCTCGAAAAACAGCAGATCGCCAAGGAGATGAACTTCGCCTTCTGGGACTTCTTCAACGCCTCGGGGGGCCTCGGCGCGATCTCGAAGTGGGACGATCAGGACTACGTCCTCGGCGACCTCGTCCACTACAAGCAGCCGTTCCACGAGAAGATGTCGCTGCGCTTCACCTGGGCCTTCCTGCGCGAGTTCGAGGACTACCTCAAGCGCCAGGGCCACGCCTGCGACGCCTTCACCCGCACCGCCCAGCTCATCAAGCCGCCCGCCGATGAGCCCAAGGACGCCCCCACCGCCGAGGGCGACAAGGCCACCCCCTGAGCCGCGCTGGACGCCGCGCCCCCCACCCCGTATCATCCCTCCTCAAACCCGGGGCCCTGCCCGCGCGGCCCACCCAACACCTCACCCGGCGTGCGACCATGCGACACCACACCTCCCTGCCACGGTTTCTGATGACCGGGCTCCTGCTCCTCGCGGCGACCTCCTGGGCCGCCTGCGGCGACGACGACTCCGGCGAGTCGTCCAACAACGGCGGCCTCCTGACCGGCGACACCACGGGGGGCGACACCAGCGGTGACACCCGCACCGGCGGGACCACCGACGGCACGACTGGCGCCACCTCCAACGCCACCACCTCCAACGCCACCACCTCCAACGCCACCACAGGCGGGGAGCCCGACCGGGTCGGCCCCGAGTACAGCGGCGGCGCCTGCCCGGCGCTCGTCGATGGCGTCAACAGCGGCTTCGAGAGCGGCGGGCTGAGCCGATCTTTCATCCTTGATCTGCCCCCCGAGCCCAACGGGGCGCCGGTGATCTTCCTGTGGCACTGGCTCGGCGGCTCGGCGGCCGAGATCCACAACGGCCTCAACTTCGACGACCTCTCTGACAGCGAGGGCGTCATCGTCGTCGCCCCGGAGTCCCAGGGGTCGCAGTTTGAGTGGCGCTTCACCCAGGGGCCGGAGGGCAACCCGGACCTGGCCCTCTTCGACGACCTGCTCGCCTGCCTCTGGGACCAGTACGACGCCGACCTCGACCGGATCTACGCCACCGGGATGAGCGCGGGCGGCCTGTGGAGCAGCTACCTGACGCTGCACCGCTCCCAGTGGCTCGCCACGACCGCCCCGATGTCCGGCGGCGCCGACACGACCAGCTACCAGACCCCCGAGGTCGACATCCCCGTCCTGATGATCTGGGGCGGCGAGGGGGACGTGTTCCAGGGTGGGCTGGTGGACTTCGACGAGACGAGCAAGTACATGTCCACGCGGCTGCGGGAGGACGGTCACTTCGTCGCCCACTGCGTCCACGACCGCGGGCACCTGCCGCCGTTCAACGCCGCGCCGCTCGTGTGGTCCTGGTTCGAGGCGCACTCCGCCGACCAGACCGAGGAGCCCTTCAAGGACGGCCTTCCCGCCACCTTCCCGGACATCTGCGCGCTGCCCTGAGCGCGACGCCCCAACGAGGGACCATGCGACACCACACGACAGCGGCGCTCGTGGCCGCCGCGCTGATCGCGCTCGCCGCCTGCTCAGATGA
The DNA here is from genome assembly GCA_002716585.1 of Myxococcales bacterium. Taxonomy (GTDB): domain Bacteria; phylum Myxococcota_A; class Bradymonadia; order Bradymonadales. The sequence continues at coordinate 10,891 of PBBL01000049.1, forward strand.
CGCCAGCGACACCGGCGCGGCCGACGCCGCCGACGCCGCCGACGCGGCCACCGACACCGAAGTCGCCGACACCGCGGCCACCTCCCCCGACACCGAGGCCACCTCCCCCGACACCGAGATCGTGGACACCACCCCGGACGTCCCCAGCGACCCGATCGACGAGGAGCGGCTCATGACGCACGACGGCGTCGAGCGCCTCTGGCGCCTCTACGTCCCCGAGAGCGTCGATCGCGCCTCGCCCGCCCCGGTCGTCTTCAACTTCCACGGGGCGACCCCGCCGCTGGGCACCAACACCGCGAGCCTCCTCCAGGCCGAGCTGACCCTGATGAAGGACAAGGCCGCCGCCGAGGGCTTCATCGTGGTCCACCCCCAGGGGCTCAGCAACGCCAACGGTCGCCAGACCTGGAACGCCGCCGAGGCCTGCTGCAGCGACGACCTCACCCGCGACGATGAAGGGTTCGTGTTGGCCATCCTCGCCGCGCTGCGCGACGAATTCCTCATCGACGACCGCCGGATCTACGCCACCGGGATCTCCAACGGCGGCTTCATGTCGTTCGCGCTGGCCTGTCACCACGCCGACGTCTTCGCCGCCATCGCCCCGGTGGCCGCCCTCAACGGCACCACCCCCTGCGACCCCTCCCGGCCCGTGCCCGCGCTCGTCATCAACGGCACCGACGACGAGCTGGTCAACTACGACCTCGCCGCCGCCACGGTCGCGGTGTGGGCCTCCCTCAACGGCTGCGACGCGACCACCTCCTCCAGCTTCCAGAACGGCGACAGCGCCTGCGACGCCTGGAGCGGCTGCGACGCCGCCGTCGAGTTCTGCACCGTCACCGGCGGCGGGCACACCTGGCCCGGCGGCATCGACGTCTTTGAGGTGTTTGGCTACGGCTACACCACCATGGACCTCAGCGCCACCGACGCCATGTGGGACTTCTTCCTCGCCCACCCCCTCCCCTGAACACAACAAAGGCCCGCACGCGCGGACCGAGCCCACACCCCACGCGGGCAGATGTCACCGGGCGAGCGCCTCCAGCGCGAGCCCCAGGTCACTCAACCAGGCGCTGAGGTAATCGCGCTCGGGCTCGGTCAGGAGATCGGGGGTCAGCGCGTCGAACCGCATCAGCGCCGCCGCGCGCACCATCCCGGCCTCGGCCTGCGCCTCGTCGGTCGCCCAGTCGCGCAGCACGGACAGGCGCGCGCGCATGTCGCCCCCGGCCTGACGCCAGGGGTCCACCGCGGCCAGGAGCAGCTCACCCTCCAGCGCCCGGCTGCACCAGGCCCGGGGCGGGGCCTCCGCGCCGCCTCGCTCACACGCGTCCTCGACCGCCCGGTACAGCGTCACCGCGGACCACCACCCCGGCGCTGAGCGCAACGCCTGGTGGGTCAGCTCCCGGGCGAGGTGCTCCAGGTTGGACGCGGCCCGGCTGGAGGAGAGCGTCGCCTGGAGGTTCGCGACGGCGGCTGGGTCGCCCGGGGCGTGGTGTGGGTCGCCGAGCCACGCCCACACCTCGGGCGGGCACGCCTCCCAGCCCAGCGCGACGACGCCGCGCGCGACGCAGCGACGCGCGAAGCACCACGTCGCCGCCGCGGTGTCGAAGAAGAGGGTCCGCTGGCGGCTCCCGATGTCGAGCGCCAGCGCGCCCGCGCTCCCCACCCGGGTCAGGCGGTCCAGGAACGGCCTGAGCGGATCGGCGTCGAAGACGCCGCGGGGGCCAAAGGCGTACTCCAGGCCCGGCTGGTGGGGTGCGCTGCCTGCCTTCATCGCGATCGGCTCCGGTAGTCCGAGGGGGTCTCGCCCGCGAAGAGTCGAAACGCCTGGGAGAAGGCCCCCAGGCTCTCAAAGCCCACCTCCAGCGCCACGTCGGTGACGCGCTGGTCGGGGGCGCTGAGCAGCTCCATCGCGCGCAACATGCGGGCGCTGTGCAGGAACTGCCGCCACGTCGAGCGGGTCTCCTCCGCGAAGCGCCGCGACAGCGTGCGCCCGGAGACCCCGGCGTGGCGCGCCGCGTCCTCCAACCTCGGGTCCTCCCCCAAGCGCTCCAGCGCGTAATCCATCGCCCGACGCAGCTCCTCGGAGCGAGGCCGCTGCAACCGGAAGTCCAGCGGCGACTCCCCCCACTCACGGCACAGCCCCGCCAACGCCTCAAAGAACAGGATCGCCTGACGGTCGGACGCCCCCTCCTCCGGCCAGCGCATCGCATGCAGCACCATCTCGCGCCCCAGCGGGGTCATCGCGAAGACGCAGCAGGGCGAGTCGGGGCCCTCGACGCTGGCGTCGAAGTAGACCGTCCGCAGCCGCGTCGGGCGCCCCGAGGTGACCCGGTGGGGCGTCCCCGCCTCGATCCAGGCGCCGCGCTGCGGGGGCAGGAGCCACAGCGCGCCGCCCACCTCCAGGCGCAGCGTCCCGGCCGCCGCGTACAGGAGCTGATGGGTGTCGTGCTCGTGCCACCCCGTATCCAGCGGCTCCAGGTCCTGAGCGTAGCCAAAGGCCCTCGCCCGCCCCGGGAGCCAAAGCGGCGCGCCGTCCTGGTGTGGCTCACTCATCCCGATCGCCTCGCGGTGCTCACCTGATCCTCCTCAACGCCGTGTCGCCTCGGTCGCCTGCCGCCATGGAGCGATGTTACGCCGAGCCCACGTGGAGAGCAACCGCGCTTTGGCGGCTCAGAGTAAATTTTTGACGTTTCAACGCAGGCGAGACAATCAGGAAGCCACTAGATTGCCCCCTGAGAGATGAACCGCGCCCCACACGTCGGGGCGGCGTTGAACATAGAGGTGATGAAATGGGTGTTCGAGTCGGGGTGTCGTTGCTGTGGGTGGTCTGGGTGGTGGTCGCGTGCGTCGGGTGCGGCGACGCGCCGCAGCCCGAGGAGGCGGTCACGGACAAGGGCGAGGCGCCGAGCTGGGGCGCGGAGGTCGGCAAGGCGGACGGGGTGAGCGCGGATCGGGCGTCCCAGGTCGCCCTGCCCGCGCCGGGTGGGCAAGGCGCCCAGGCGGCGTGGGGTGGGCCTTCGGCGGATCACTGGGCGCCCGAGGCGGTGTTGGCGAACGCGGCCTCACAGGCGCTCAACGCGGCGTGGGCGCGCCCCGGGGTGCGCGACGTGGTGGTGGCGATCCCGGCGGTGCTGGAAGGCAGCGGGATCCACCCCTACGGGGACGGGCAGAGCAACGCCGCGGCGTCGCTGGGCTCCTGGGGGGCGCCGCGCCCTCCGGTCGTGGCGACGCTGAGCCTGCTGGAGGGGGGCGCGGCGGCGCTGGAGGTGACGCTGGACCGGGAGCTGCCGGTGGCCTCGGAGGAGGTGTCGCTGGAGCTGGCCGACGGGGTGACGCTGACGGCGGTGGGGGCGCGGAGCCCGGAGGGTGACCTGCGGGTGGCGTGGGAGGTCTCGACGCGGTGGCCCTCGATCCATGAGGGGCTGGTGGCGCGGGTGCGGCCCCAGGGGTGGGGCGACGGGTTCCCGCTGCACCTGTTCCACCCGGCGCAGGAGGTGGACGACCTGCTTGAGGAGATGACCCCGGCGCAGCGCCAGTGGAGCGGCGGGCGGACCCTCCCCGACCCGGAGGACGTCTCCAGCCAGACGCGCCCCCCCGAGGGCACCTCCGTCGTGGAGCGGCTGATGTCCCACAGCTTCGGGCCGGGCTACAACAGCGCGCCGTTCACGACCCCGCACGTCCACGCGGAGCACCCGAGCCGGGCGCAGGACACGGCGGTCGGGGGCTCGCTGGTCTGGGTCAGCGAGAAGCCCGCGTCGCCGTTCAAGCAGGTCTACATCTGCTTCGAGGGGCGTCAGCTCCAGAAGGAGGCGGCGCTCGGCGTCCCGACGGGGAGCGGCTGGCACCAGATCGGCGACCCGGCGGAGTCGCTGGTCCACTCGCTGGAGCGCGGCCCGATGCTCACCGGCTGGGCGGTCGTCGATCCGCTCCAGGGCGCGGCGCTGCCGCCGAGCGGTCACGCCTACGGGCTGCGGGACGTCGCGACGTTCCGGGTGATGTGGCCCGGCGAGGCGTTGGTGACGAGCGCGGGTCCGCAGGCGGTGGGTGGGTCGCGGGCGACGTTCCATTGGTACGCCTTCCCGACGCTGGAGACGACCTGCGGCGAGATCTGGATCCACGACTGCGCGCCCCACGACGGGCTCGGGTTCTCCTGCGAGGCGCCGACCGACGACGCCCCGAAGGGGGACGCGAAGGCGACGGTGGCGGTGGGCGTGTACCACAACCAGACGCAGCTCGGCGATCAACTCTACATGGTGGGCGCGCTGCCGGAGCTGGGCGGCTGGGACCCCGACGCGGCGGTGGCGCTGGATCCGTCCTCGTGGCCGGTCTGGAGCGCCGAGGTGACGCTGCCCGCTGACCAGGAGGTCGAGTTCAAGTTCATCATCAAGACCGCCTCGGGGGAGGTGATCTGGGAGCCGGGGCCGAACCGGAGCCTCTCCACGCCGACGGGCGGCGGCGCGCTCTCCTACGACGCCGCCTGGTCCCGCTGAGCCGAGCGCTTCGCTCGCCCCGACCCGCCTGACCTCGCCGTCAGGCGGGTCGCGTCGTTTTTAGAGCCTTTTCCGGTCACATCCTCCGCGGCCTCTCTCCAAGGGGTTGAAGGCCGCCGTGCGCAGCGGCCACAACAAACAGCGGTGTGGATCTCTTTGCGTCCGGGGGCGCCTTGAGGCAGCATGGAGGCAGGCGATGCTGAACACAGGCAGACGGAGGATGTGACGATGCGTGGTGTATGGAGCGTGTGTGTGATTGTGCTGCTGGCGGCGCTGACCGCGCTGGTCGGGTGCAGCGATCCAACCGCGGATGGGACCGCGGCGGCGACCGAGTGCGCCAAAAGCGATCTCATCAGGCAGTGCCCCCCCGGCTCAAACCCGATGTTCGACGCCGCGTCGAGCGCGATGTGCGCGGGCTCGGGCGAGGCCAACCTGATCAGCCAGGACGGCAAGGTGACGGCCTCGTGCGTGGGCGAGGGCGAGTGTCAGGTGCTGTGCCAGTTCGCGGTGCCGTGCGACTGCGACGTGGAGCGGATCGATCAGACCGGGGTCTACTGCCGGGACTGCAACGACTCGTCGGCGTGCGGCGACGACATGTGCACCGGGACCGAGACGCCCGAGAGCTGCCCGAGGGACTGCGGCGCGGTGTGCACCGCCGAGGCCGAGCGCTGCTTCGGCGACGACCGCCAGATTTGCAGCCTCCGGGGTCTGTGGGAGGAGCTGGTCCCCTGCCCGACCGGGGAGCGGTGCCAGGTGAACCCCGACAACGAGGACGCGACGGTCTGCGTCCCGTGAGCGATCTTTCGGTGCGAGCTGAACGACGAGGGAGACGATGAGCGAGGCGAAGCGACAGGCCACCACAGGGCGGCGCGCGGCGTGGTGGCTCGCGCTGTGGGCGCTGGCGGCGTCGATGGCGGGGTGCCCGGCGGAGGAGGCGTCCAACGGCGGCGACGTCGCTGCGGCGTGCAACGAGAGCGACCTGATCGCGCAGTGCCCGCCGGGCACCGATCCGCTCCTGGGGAGCCAGGCGGAGATGGAGTGCGGCGGGGTCGGGGGCGTGGACATCGTCAACGCCTCGGGCGAGGTCTCGGGGAGGTGTCTGGGGAGCGGCGCGTGCGTGGTGGCGTGCCGGTTCCTGGAGCCGTGCCCCTGCGGGGTGACGGCGATCACCCGGGACGGGGTGTTCTGTTCCTCGTGCCAGAACAGCGCGGCGTGCGGCAACGGGATCTGCGAGGGCGGCGAGGACCCGGAGGCGTGCCCGGAGGACTGCGGGCGGCAGTGCGCGACCGGGGCGCAGCGGTGCGCCGGGGACACCGAGTACGAGGTGTGCGACGGTCGAGGCCGCTGGGAGCGGGTCCCCTGCGCCTCCGGGGAGATCTGCCAGGGGCCGATCGACGGCACCGTCTTCTGCCGCCGCGACGACGTCCTGATCGGGGTCGATCCCGGCGAGGACCCCAACCGGGACCCGGAGCAGTCGGAGCGCTACGAGGTCTTTGAGGGGCTCACCGAGACGGGCAGCGCGGTCGGCGTGGGCGATGGCCGCGAGCTGACCTGGGAGGCGTCGTTGACGGTGCCGGGCTCCCAGGACGCGCTCCTGGTGACGCCGACCGACGGCGGGCTCTGGATCTGGCACCCGAGCGGCGGCGCGCTGCTGAACATGAGCGGCGAGGTCGTGGAGCAGGCCGATTACGAGGGCGGCGCGATCGCGTCGTGGAGCGTCGCCGCGGACGCGAGCGGCGGGCGTTTGTTCTTCATGGACCGCGCCGAGGAGGCGCCGGGGCGCCCGCTCGTGCTGTGGGACGGCGCGGCCTATCAGGAGGTCGGCACCTCCCAGGCCTACCAGCTGCTCGGCGGCGGCACGGGGACTCGCCCCGTCGCGCTCAGCGCCAGCGGCGGGGTCGCCGCGGCGATCCTCACCCACTACTACCGCTACGCGCCGGACCCGCGCTACCCCAACGATCGGCGCACGGTCGTGGTCGAGCACCTGGTCTGGACCGCCGACCTGAGCGGTGACGCGCCGGTGGTCCGCGCCATGGCCGCGGCGCCGAGCGGCGCGCAGCACGTGGAGCTGAGCCCCAACGGGCGCGTCATGGCGCTGGTCCGCCAGCGCTTCAACGGGACCCTCAACGCGGGCGGCGCCTGGGTCGAGCTGTGGGACACCGAGCGGTCCACCCTGCTGGCCCGGCTCCTGCCGCTCGACGACGACCAGCCCGAGGCCGCCCTCTTTTCGCCGGACGGCGCCCTGCTGGCCGTGACGACCGGGCAGGGGGTCGAGATCTGGGACATCACCCTCGGCGCCCTGCTCGCCACGCTGCCCACGCGCGCGTCGCTCGCCGAGCTGGCCTGGAGCCCGGACGGCGCCACCTTCTTCGTCGGCGCGCGCCGCTTTGAGGCCCGCACCGGCGTCGCGCTCACCGATCTCCCCGACCCCGACGTCGCGCCCACGGCCGCGCTGTCCGGGCTCCGCTTTGGACCGGACGGCCGCCTGATCACCTGGCGGCGCGCCGCCAACGCCCTGGAGGTGGCGATCTATGCGCCATGAACCTCAACACACCCGATGGCTCTCCGCGCTGCTCCTGGCGCTCGCGCTGGTGGCGGCGACGGCGCTGACCGCCTGCCCCTCGGACGACGGCGGCGGCGACGACGGCGCCGCCACCAGCGGCAGCGTCACCGGCGGGGGCCTCCCCGAAGGCTGCGACGCGGCGGCGCTCGCCGCCCAGTGCCCCCCCGGCAGCGACCCGTTGACTGGCCCCGAGGCCTTCGATGCCTGCCAGGGCGAGAGCGGCGCCCAGCTGACGGACAGCAGCGGCGCCATCGGGGCGATCTGCGAGGGCACCGGCGCTTGCCTGGTGGTCTGCAATCTCCAGGACCCGTGCACGTGCGGCGTGGATCGGATCACCACGGAGGGGATCTTCTGCGTGGAGTGCAACCTGGCCCCGGCCTGCGGCAACGCGATCTGCGAGGGCGGCGAGGATCCCCAGAGCTGCCCGGTGGACTGCGCGGCGCAGTGCATGCCGGACCAGGGGCGGTGCTCGGGCGAGCAGCTCCAGATCTGCCAGGGCAACGGGAGCTGGGACGACGTCGCCTGCCGCTCCGACCAGGCGTGCACGGTCAGCGGCCGCGTCACCAACGCCGCGTTCTGCCAGACCCGGATCAGCCCCTCGGGCGGCTCGCGGCCGCCGATCGCCTCACCGCCCCGGCTGGAGCACGACCCGGCCGAGATCGCCTTCCTCGACGCCAACCTCTGCGAGGGCGCCAACCAGCCCGGCTGCTTCGGGGTGGACGTGATGCGCGGCGGCGAGCAGGGGCTCGTGATCTCGGGCGGGCTGAAGCTGGTGGACGTGGACACGCAGGAGAGCGCGTCGCTGGACGACGTCGCCCTGCCCTACAACGGCACGGGCGCGACCCACACCTTCGACGTGCAGGGCGAGCGGCTCGCCTGGTGCGACGGGCGCAACGTCCGGGTCCACGACCTGGGGCGCGCCGCGACGCAGAACATGGCCGAGTTCGTGGACGACACCATCCCGCTGGAGTGCAGCAGCGTCGCGCTGGCCGACGGGGGCCGCCTGGTCGCCGCCTCGATGAGCCTGGAGGGGGACGCCATGGTCGCCGTCTGGGACGCGGCCAGCGGCGCTCCCGAGAAGCTGCTCCGCTTCGTGGACCCGGAGCTGGGGGTGGGGAGCGCCGCGCGGCAGCTCGCCGTGGACCCCGAAGGGCGCTGGCTCGTCGAGTGCCGAGATCCCGACGACAGCTTCCAGGGGTTGCCCCTGCTCATCGTCTGGAACCTCGCCGAGGGGCGCTACTTCAAGCTGATCCAGTTCGAGGGGGGGTGCACCGGCGAGATGCTGATCCGCCCCGGCCACCTCCAGCTGTTCCACGGCGGGCGGCTGTGGGATCTGGACAGCGGCGAGGCGATCTGGAGCCTGGGGGAGGAGTCGGCGGACGCCGCGGCGGTCTCCTCGGACGGGAGCGTCTTCGCGTTGACGTGGGCCAGGGGAGGATCCTACTGTGGCACGGCCAACGGGTGCTCGGTGCTCGTCAACGGCGACTCGGGCCGCATCCTCCGCTCCTTCGGCAGCTCGGGGCGGCGCGCGTTCTCCGACGATGGCCGGTTCCTGATGATCGACTCCTACATCTACGACGGCTCGTTCTGACGGGGCCTCGCGCGGCCTCACGAGCCCAGCCCAGGCAGGCCCATGTCCCCTCCCCCCCAGCCCCCCACCCAGGCCGAGGTCAACGCGGCGCTCCGAGGCGACCCCCACCGCTGGATCGACGTGGGCCACTGCGAGATCGCCTGCTGGAGCTTCGGCCAGGGTCCGGCGCTGCTGTTCGTGCACGGCTGGCCGCTGCATGCGGCCACCTGGCGCGCGTTCGTGCCGAGGCTCGCCGACCGCTTCACCTGCCACCTGATCGACCTGCCCGGGATCGGCAAGACCCGCTGGAGCGACGCCACCCGCTTCGGGATACACGCCCACGCCGACACCGTGCTCGCCGTGATCGACGCGCTGGAGCTGACCGAGTACGCGCTCATCGCCCACGACAGCGGGGCGACCATCACGCGGGTGGCCGCGGCGCGCGACCCTGCGGGTCGCGCGCGGGCGCTGGTCATGGGCGACACGGAGCTGCCCAACCACCGCCTCCCGATGTTTGAGATCGGGCAGAAGTTCGCCAGGCTCCCCGGCTCCGACTGGGTGATGCAGAAGCTGTTCGGCTCCGCACGGGTGCGGCGCGCCGAGAGCGTCGGGCTCGGAGGCTGCTTTCACGACATGGAGATCGCCGAGGGGGAGTTCAAGTCCTGGTTCGTCGATCCGCTGGTCGCCGACGCCCGCCTGATGCGGGGGCAGATGAACTTCGCCCGCAGCGTGGACTGGTCGTTCGTGGACGAGCTGCCCGAGATCCACGGCCAGATCAAGGCCCCCGTGCTGATGATCTGGGGCGAGGAGGACGAGGTGTTCCCGATCCAGGGGGCGCGCGAGATGATCGGGCAGTTTCCGGGCGGCGCGCGGCTGGTGGCGCTGCCACAGGGGCGCCTGTTCGCGCACGAGGAGTTCACCGAGGCGTTCGTCGCCCACGCCCGCCCCTTCCTCTGCGAGATCTTCGGCTGGGGCGACGACCACGACGCGTGAGGTCAGGGCCTGCGCCCGGTCCAGACCCCGGACTGGCCGCCGTCGCTGTCAGCCATCCAGACCCCTCCGGTGAGCACGCCGCCGCTGAGCACGCCCATGTACCACCAGTCGGTGCCGGTGTCGTTGTAGACCTTGCGCAGCCGCAGCAGGCCGTCGTCCCGGTTGAAGACGCCGAGGACGGTGGCGTCGCCGACCGAGTCGACCATGGTGCCCTCGACCAGGCCGGTCGAATCGACCGTGAGCGCGACGTCGATGTCCCCGAAGTCGGCCTCGAAGATCCAGTCGCCCGCGAGCGCGCCGCTGCTGAGGCGGGTCTGCCGGGCGGCGCTGAAGGTGCCGTTGTTGGAGGCCACGCCGTCCTGCTCCCAGCTCCCGCTCCACTGGCCCGGGGCGTCCAGCGCCGCCATGTAGACGAACGCGGCGCCCTCGCTGCGCCCCTCGACGTAATCCTTGCTCAGCTGCGCGGTCCCGACGCGGGCGTCGACGCTGCCGCTGACGACGGACAGGCCGAAGAAGTCGAACGCCGTGCCCTGGACGACGCCGGTGTTGGGGTTGACGGTCAGCGACACCTCGGTCTCCCAGGCGTCGTCCGCGTTCTCGAAGGACCACCGCCAGTTCCCCGTGGCGGAGGCGCACAGCGCCGAGGTCGCGTAGCTGCAGGCGCCGTTGTTCGGGTTGCACGTGCCAGGCCCCTCCTCGCAGGGACCAGGGGCGGTGCAGGGGTTCGGGTCGCACGGGTCGTTGGTGCAGAGGCCGTTGGCGTTCAGCTCGTAGCCGTTGGCGGTGTCGCACCGCTGGCAGCGATCGCCCGCGTAGCCCGTGTCGCAGCGGCAGGAGATCGCCCCGCCGCCGTCGTCGCACACCCCCGCGCCGCTGCACGTGCCCGCGCCGCAGGTCTCGGGGACGACGCACAGCCCGTTTTGCTCGACGGTCCCGGGGTCGCACTCGCACGTAAAGGAGTCTGCCCCGGTCGGCTCGCACTGCGTGCGGTTGAGGCCCGTGCAGGGGTTGGGGCGGCACGGATCGGCGGGCCGGGTGTCCTCCGGCGGCGCGGTGTCTTCAGGCGGGCGCGTGTCTTCAGGAGGCGCGGTGTCCTCGGGCGGGCGCGTGTCTTCAGGCGGTGAGGTGTCCTCCGGCGGGCGTGTGTCCTCAGGAGGCGCGGTGTCCTCCTGCGGGCGCGTGTCCTCCGGGTTGGCGTCGCCGCCCGAGTCCATCGGCGCGCCCGAGTCCATCGGCCCCGAGTCCACCGCCGCGCCTGTGTCCACCGGCTCGCCGCTGTCCGTCGCGCCCGTGTCCGCGAGCCCCGCGTCGCGGTCGCCCCCCGACCCGTCGCGGCGCTCACACTGACCGAGCACGCAGACCGACCCCGAGACGCACGACGTGACCTCCCAGCTCGCGCCGCTGGCGCTGCACACCCGGTAGGACGCCCCGTCGTTGCACTCGCGGCTGAACGGCGTGCAGCTCACGCTGTCGTCGTCACCACGCTCCGCGCTGGCGCAGCCCGCGCCCACGAAGGCCAGCCACACCACCAACCACACCACCGCTCGACCAGCTCTCATCTTCACACCATGACGCACAACACCAACCATTCCAACGAGCCCGCGACAGCGGCGGGCGCCAACACGCCTCAGCGTGCCGTGTGCGCGGTGCGCTGTCAAAGAGACCGACCTCACCGCGGTCGCTGTCAACTTCGCCCGCCCCCCACGTCTTCACGGTCCAGGCCCCAGGGAGGAGACACCCATGACACGCCCAACCCCATGGCGGCTCGCGGCGGCGGCGCTCCTCGCGCTGTCCGCCTGCCGCTCCGCTCCACCGCCCGCCCGCGTCGTTCCGCCCCCTCAGGAGGTGGTCGCGCCGCCGCTCGGCTCCCCCACCGAGACCGCGGAGCGGTTCACCGCCCGCGAGCCGGAGCACGCGCCCGGCGAGCACCCGCTGCCCGGGGCGCCGCGACCGCCCGTCAAGGGATCGCTCGACCGCGAGGTGCTCCAGCGCGTCATCCGACAGCACATGGCGCGCTTCAAGGTCTGCTACGAGCGCCACCTCCGCGACCACCCCGACGCGCCCGCCCGGCCGCCCCGAGTCGAGTTCCGCGTCACCGCCGACGGCTCCACCGCCGGGGTCGTCGTCGCGTCGGGCGACCCCGACCTCGACGCCTGCCTGGCCCGCCAGCTTGAGTCGATGCGCTTCCCCCCGCCCGCAGAGGGCGAGATCCACATCACCTACCCGATCCACTGACCCCCAAGCGTTCGAGGCCGCCCCCATCAGGAGGCGGCCTCGAAGCAGATCGCGCGCGGGCCGAAGCCCGTCAGCGGATCACTTCAGGTCAAAGCGATCGAGGTGCATCACCTTGCCCCAGGCGGCCGCGAAGTCGCGGACGAACTTCTCGGCGTTGTCAGACTGGGCGTAGACCTCGGAGAGGGCGCGCAGCTGCGAGTTGGAGCCGAAGACGAGATCGACGCGGGTGCCGGTCCACTTCGCCTCGCCGCTGTCGCGGTCGCTCCCCACGAACACGCCGTCGGTGTCCTCGGACGCCTTCCAGACCGTGCCGATGTCGAGCAGGTTCTTGAAGAAGTCGTTGGTCAGCACGCCGGGGCGGTCGGTGAGGACGCCGTGGCTGGACTGGTCGTAGTTGGCGCCCAGCGCGCGCATCCCGCCGACGAGCACCGTCATCTCGGGCGCCGACAGCGTCAGGAGCTGCGCCTTGTCCACGAGGAGGTCCTCGTCCGAGTAGGGGACGTCGTCCCGGACGTAGTTGCGGAAGGCGTCCGCGAGGGGCTCCAGCGGCGCGAACGAGTCCACGTCGGTCTGCTCCGCCGTGGCGTCGCCGCGACCGGCGTCGAACCGGACGCTCACGTCGAACCCGGCGTCCTTGGCCGCCTTCTCGACGGCCGCGTTCCCGGCGAGGACGATGAGGTCGGCGAGCGAGATCTTCGTGTCGCCCGACTGGGCGTTGTTGAACTCCTCCTGGATCCCTTCGAGGGTGCTGAGCACCTTCGCCAGGACGGGCGGGTTGTTGACCGCCCAGTCCTTCTGGGGCGCGAGGCGGACGCGGGCGCCGTTGGCGCCGCCGCGCATGTCGCTGCCGCGGAAGGAGGAGGCCGAGGCCCAGGCGGCCGAGACCAGCTCGGAGATCGACAGCCCCGAGTCGAGGATGGTGGTCTTGAGCGCCGCGACGTCGTCGTCGCTCACCAGCTCGTGATCGACCGCCGGGATCGGGTCCTGCCAGATCAGCTCCTCGTCCGGCACCTCCGGCCCGAGGTAGCGGGAGATCGGCCCCATGTCACGGTGCGTGAGCTTGAACCAGGCGCGCGCGAACGCGTCGGCGAACGCGTCGGGGTTCTCGTGGAAGCGGCGCGAGATCGGCTCGTAGATCGGGTCCATGCGCAGCGACATGTCCGCCGTGGTCATCATCGGCCGGTGCTTGACGTTCGGGTCGTGGGCGTCGGGGATCATGTCCTCCTCGGCGCAGTCGATCGGGTGCCACTGCCAGGCGCCCGCGGGGCTCTTGGAGACCTCCCACTCGTACTTGAACAGCACGTCGAAGTAGCCCATGTCCCACGTGGTCGGGTTGGGCTTCCAGGCCCCCTCGATGCCGCTGGTGATGGTGTGCACGCCCTTGCCCGAGCCAAACGCGTTGATCCAGCCGAGGCCCATCTCGTGGATGGGGGCGCCCTCCGGCTCCGGGCCGACCTGGGCGGCGTCGCCCGCGCCGTGCGCCTTGCCGAAGGTGTGGCCGCCCGCGACCAGCGCGACCGTCTCCTCGTCGTTCATCGCCATCCGCGCGAAGGTCTCGCGCACGTCCTTGCCCGACGCCACCGGATCCGGCTCGCCGTTCGGCCCCTCGGGGTTGACGTAGATCAGGCCCATCTGGACCGCCGCCAGCGGGTTCTCCAGGTCACGCTCGCCGCTGTAGCGCTCGTCGCCGAGCCACTCGCTCTCCGGCCCCCAGTAGATGTCCTCCTCGGGCGCCCAGATGTCCTCGCGGCCGCCCGCGAAGCCGAACGTCTTGAACCCCATCGACTCCAGCGCCACGTTCCCGGCGAGGATCATCAGATCGGCCCAGGAGAGCTTGTTGCCGTACTTCTGCTTGACGGGCCACAGCAGCCGCCGCGCCTTGTCGAGGTTCCCGTTGTCGGGCCAGCTGTTGACCGGCGCGAACCGCTGGTTGCCGGTCCCGCCGCCGCCGCGGCCGTCCTGGATGCGGTAGGTGCCCGCGCTGTGCCACGCCATACGGATGAACAACGGGCCGTAGTGGCCGTAGTCGGCGGGCCACCACTCCTGGGAGTCCGTCATCAGCTCCGTCAGGTCGGCCTTGACCGCCGCCAGGTCGAGCGACTTGAACGCCTCCGCGTAGTCGAAGTCCTCACCCATCGGGTTCGACGCGGGCGAGTGCTGATCGAGGATCTTCAGGTTGATCTGGTCCGGCCACCAGTGCTGGTTCGCGGTGGAGCCACCGGCCTTGTGCGCCTTGGGGCCGTGCATCACGGGACACTTGCCTTCGTTCTTCATCGCCATCTCTCCTGTGCTGGTTGTGGGGGCCTGACCTGATTGGTCAGACAGCACCCCTGCTGTTTCTGGGCGCCATGCTGCCTCAGTTGCCTTGATAACTCAAAGACATTAAATTCATCAAGAGTATAACGTGAGGTTATCCAGATGCTCCCAACCCTCCGTCAGCTTGAGTACATCGTCGCGGTCGCCGACACGGGCCAGTTCGTCGAGGCAGCGCGCCATTGTAATGTCAGCCAGCCTGCGTTGAGCAAGCAAATTCGTGAAGTCGAGGAGCTGCTCGGGGTCACCCTCTTTGAGCGCACGCGCCCACGGGTGCTCGTCACGCGGGCGGGCGAGGAGATCGTGCGTCGGGCGAGGCGCATCCTGCTGGAGGCGCGCGAGCTGGTGGAGGTGGCGTCGGCGTCGGGGCAGGAGCGGCGCGGGACGCTGCGGCTGGGGGTGATCCCGACGATCGCCCCCTACGGGCTGCCGGGGTTGCTGGCGAAGCTGCGCGGGCTCTTGCCGGAGGTGTCGTTCGCGATCCAGGAGCTTCAAACCGAGGTGCTGCTCGACCAGCTCAAGTCGGGGGGCGTCGATCTGGCGCTGCTGGCGCACCCGTTCGCGGCGCACGGCCTGTCCGGGTTCGATCTGGTGGTGGAGCCGTTTGTGTTGATCGCCCCGCTCGACCACCCGCTGGGCACCTGCGCGCCGGTCCACCCGAACGACATCGTGGGCGCGAGCCTCCTCCTGATGGAGGACGGCCACTGCCTGCGCGACCAGGCGATCGAGGTGTGCGCGGACGCCGGGGCGCCGCCCGCGACCTCCATCGCTGCGGTGAGCGTCTCGACGCTGGTCCGCATGGTCGAGAGCGGCCTCGGCCCCACGCTGCTGCCCGCCAGCGCCCTCGCCACCGAGCTACGGGCCGGGCAGGGGCTCGTGGCGAGGAGCTTCGAGGGCGAGCAGCCGGGTCGCACGTTGACCTTGCAGTGGCGGGCGACCTCGGCGTACGCGCCGTGGTTCACGGAGATCGGGGAGGTGCTGCGCGCGCACTACCTGGAGCTGAACGCCGCCCTCCCCGTCGTCGCCGGGCCGAAGCCGCTGATGCGTCGGGTCGGGCAGGCTCACCGCGCGGGTGACATGATGCCTTGAGGGCCAGGGCGGAGCGGGGGTTTGCCCGACGTGGTCTGAACGGACAACACCAAGCGAGCCAACCACGCACCTGGAGTCGCCGCCAACACCGGGGTAGGCCGCTGCCCACCCAGGATATCTGCTTTTCCCGTCACACAACCCCACCCACGGTCTCTAAAACAACCCGGAGCACAGCCAACACCTCCGAGGTTGCAATGACCAGGCAGATGGTTGACAGTTCACGCAAGGAAAACCGCGCTCAAACCCAACAAATCATAACCACACCATATCTCAACCAGGTCCACCGCCCCAATGCAGCTCACAACCCACGCCCACGCATTCGTGCGTCACACGACCCTCCCTGGCCTGATTCAAGCGCTCATGCTGTCGCTCGCCCTGTCCCTCGCCGCTTGCGGCGGAGGTGGGACTCCAGGGGTCGGGATCGATGCGGGCGACGCGTCCAACGCAGACGGCAGCGGCAGCGCCGACGTCATGCGCTCGGACATCGCAGTATCAGACACCAACGGGTCCGCTGAAGATGCAGACGACGCCACCCCCGAAGACACGGCGGTGTCTGTGGACATCGGCTCAGACGCCTCCGAGGACACCGACTCGACCGACACAGGCGACGAACCGGGCGACACCAGCGAGCTTGACGACACCAACACGCCTGACGACACAGGAGAGCCCGAAGACGCATCCCCCGACACCAACGAACCCGAGGACACCACCACGCCTGGCGACACAGGCGAGCCAAGCGACACGGACGTGGGCGACGCGGGTGACACGCTTGAAGACTCATCCCAGCTCGACGCCGCGGACGAAGCCGACAGCGCCGTCGCCAACACGGCCCCTGTCGCTGAAGCGGGAGAGCCTGTCGTGGTCACAGTGGGCGAAGAGGTTGTCCTGGACGGCGCAGGGAGCGCCGATCCAGACGGAGACCTGTTGCGCTACACCTGGTCGGTGCGAGAGCGCCCCAGCATGAACGCAGATGATCCGGTGGTCTTCGACGACATGAGCGCGGAGGGTCGGTTCGTCTTTGTGTCGCCGGGGGTGTGGACCATGCAGTTGGAGGTCGAAGACCCACAGGGCGCCACCGACACCGACACCGTGGAGGTCACGGTCCAGGGAGCCGTGGCTGAGCCGCTGTCCATGTCGGTGTCGGGAGAGCTGGTCACCGGGCGGCGGTGGTCGCTTGAGGCCGCGGCTCAAGGAGGCACCCCACCCTACTCCTACAACTGGAACTTTGACGATGGCCAGACGGGCGTGGGTGAGCGTGTGGAGCACGAATGGAGCCGCGCCGGAACCTGGGACGTCGAGGTGACCGTCACCGACAGCCTCGGCGCGGCCGCGACCGATGGGCTTCAAGTCGTCACCGACGACGCCGACTTCCCGCTCGTGGTGACCGCGACTCCTTCGTCAGGCCCCGCGCCGCTGACCACCCAGGTCACCGTCCAGTTCAGCGGCGTGAACGCGGTCGGGGCGAACGTCAACTGGGGCGACGGCAGCACACAAACCGTGCTCGGCACCGCCTCACACACCTACAACTCGCCAGGGACCTACACCATCTCAGCGTCCTACACGGTGCCTGGACCCAACTTCGACACGTTCGGGGCGACCACGGTCACTGTCGAGGAAGGCGCGCAGGTGGACCCGCTCACCGCTGAGCTCGCGACGGTCTCCACCACCGAGGGGCCTGCGCCGCTGACGGTCGAGGCCACCGGGACGTTCGCCGGGGGGCTGGAGCCGATCACGCCGATCTGGCGCATCACCGGCAGCGGCCTGAACGAGATCCGCCCGGGCGCGATCGAGACCCCGCTCAGCTACACCTTCGAAGCGCCCGGCGAGTACCGCCTGACGTGGCAGGTGCAGGACATGTTGGGGACGTCGGTGTTCGACCAGGCCATGATCACAGTCACCGCCCCCGAGCCGCTGGTCGCCACGCTCGAAGCCTCAACTCTGGAAGGTGAAGCCCCCTTGACCGTGGACTTCATGGCCTCCGCAACAGGCGGCAGGCCCCCCGTGACGGGCAGATTTCAGGTGACCGGTGAGGCCGATGGGTTCGATGGGGAGCAGCTCACCACCACGTTCACCGAGGCGGGCGACTACACGGTGTCCTGGACCGCCGAGGACAGCGACGGGGTCACCGACACCGCTCGGGTCACCGTCCTCGTCACCGCCGAGCCCATGCAGGACGCAGGCTCCGACGCAGACGCCGACGACGCGGACACCAACATCAGCGACGCCGACGACGCGGACACCGCGACCGACACCGCCGAGCCCGACCTCCCCCCTGCGCTCTGCGTGGACGAGGAGCTCGGCTCCGCGGTCGGCTACCGCGTCTGGAGGGGAGACACCTCCAACTTCGACCCTGGGGACGGCGACGGCTGCTGGACCACGGACGGCAGCCCCGACGTCGAGCTGAGCTGGACCGCGCCGTTCACCGACACCTTCCGGTTCTCCACCGCTGGCTCGGCCTTCCCCGTCTACCTCGCCGTGGTCCAGGGCGACGACTGCGACGTCGCCCAGGAGCTGCTGTGCAGCGCGCCTGACGAGGACGCCGAAACCCGCGAGTTGGAGCTGACCGAAGGCGAGCGGGTGATCGTCGTGCTCGGCGGCGACAACCGCTTGCAGGACCTCCTCGGTCAAGGGCTGGCCGAGCTGCACATCGAGCCCACGACCTTCACCTCTCCGCCCGAGGACTGCGGCAACAACGCTGACGACGACCACGACGGCCACACCGATTGCCGCGACTTCGACTGCCGCCGTGAGCCTCCGTGCCAGAGCATCCCGCCCGACCCCTCGGAGGTGGCGCCCCCCCACAACCCCACCGTCCACACGGACTTCACCGCCTCCAACCGGTACCTCTACGCCGGAGAGCCGCCCGTCCAGTACGGCGTGGACCCCGACGACATCAAGGAGGTCTCCATCGCGGTCGTCCACGGCGCCGTCTACGACGCGCAGGGCGCGCCGCTACAGGGGGTGCGGGTCACCGTCCACGCCCGCGAGGAGGTCGGGTGGACCCTGACCCGCGCCGATGGCCGCTTCGACATGGCGGTCAACGGCGGCGAGGAGCTCACCATCGACATGGAGTTGGACGAGCACCTCCCAGTGCAGCGGACGCTCCTTGTTCCCTGGCGAACCCACCGCACCCTTGACGACGTCATCATGCTCCAGCGCGACCCCCAGGTGACCACCATCGAGTTGGGCGCGTTGACCGAGCCCGCGATCGCCATGGGCTCCGTGGTTGAGGACGACGACGGGCGACGTCAGGCCGTGATGCTGTTCCGCCCCGACACCCAGGCCACCGCCGAGCTGCCCGACGGCACCATGGTCCCCATGGACACCCTCAACGTCCGCGCCACCGAGTACACCGTCGGCGCCAACGGACCCGAGCGCATGCCTGGCAGCCTCCCCGAAAACTCGGCCTACACCTACGCCGTGGAGCTGGACGTGGACGAGGCGGTCGCCATGGGCGCTGGCACCGTTCACTTTGACCCGCCCGTGGCGATGTACGTCGACAACTTCCTTGGGTTCGAGACGGGCGGCTACGTCCCCCTTGGCTACTACGACCGCCAGCAGGCGCGCTGGATCCCTGAACCCGACGGGGTCGTCATCGAGGTCGTGTCCATAGACGGAGGGGTTGCATCACTGGACCTCGACGGTGACGGGATCGCCAACGACAGCGAGCTCGAAGCGTTCTTTGGGATTGACGAGGCTGAGCGGGTCCGTATCGCGCAGGTGTACGGTCCTGGAGGTACGTTCTGGCGCACCCTCCACAGCCACTTCTCGCCATTTGACTGCAACTGGCCCTGGCGTCTTCCGAGCAGTGCTTGCGCTCCGGGCGAGTGTCCTCCTGGCGCGGGTGGTGGTGGCCCAGGCCAAGGCGGTGGCCCTCCACCCCAGGGCAGACCTGGCTCAGACCCCAACAGCCCCTTTGAAGATCCATGCCCACGTGAAGGTTCCGTCATCCGCTGCGAAAACAGGTCACTGGGGGAGTCCCTCCCGCTTCCAGGCACGCCCCACGAGCTCGTGTACACCAGCGACCGACTCCGCCGCAGCTTCTCCATTCAACTCGTGGGGAGCGCGCTGCCCGATGAGTTGGTGAACATCAACGTCAAGGTCGAGATCGCAGGGCGCGTCGAGACCGAGACGTTCAGGGTGAGGGAGGGCGACGTGACACCGTTTATGGAGTACACCTACACATGGGATGGCCTGGATGCTCAGGGGCGTCCCTACTACGGTACGGCGCGCGCCGATGTGACGATTGGTTATGGCTACCCAGCCTTCTACGTGGAGGGTATCATCCCCCCTGTGACGACAGACCGCGTCATACCAACATTCAACCGCAGGCTCTCCGCTCGGGCCAGCGGTCTATCATCTGGAGGCGGCCAGTCGGTCCGTGGCCGACAAATTGACGGCGTCTTGTTCCAGTTGACGAGCCGCTACCTCTACCACCTCTCAGGCAAGTCTCCCAACTCGCTCACCCAACCATGGTCGCTGGACAAGCATCACCGCTATAACCCTGTGACGCAAACAGCCGTGCTTGGGGGCGGTGATGTTCGACGTCAGGGAAACGTCGAGCGACTCACGGCCCATTGGTTTCAGTTGGCAGGAACTGTCCCTGGCGCTCCGCCCAAACCCTACTCAGGCGACCCAACCGACATCCCCATCCAGCTCGACGCACGCGGGAACCTGTACACGTTCCTGATGGAGGACACGGGTCCGCAGCGAGACACCACGAAGTTGCTCGTCACTCGGCAGGAGGAGCGGGTGCGTCTGCAAGCAGACGACGATGGACAATTTCGTACGCTGATGCTCAACCCACCACAGCCTGTCATGGCGGTGCGCTTTGCCCGTGAACCTCAACAAGGCGACGTGAGCACGCACCAGGGGGCCGAGGCCTACGCCAACCTCCCTGTGGGTCCGCAACCGCTCAACGACGTCACGCTGGGCTCACTCATCAACGCCACCGTCGCTCCAAATGGCGACATCTACGCCGCGGAGCGATGGGTGGTGACTTGGGACGACACCGCCACTCCGCTTGAGGAGTACATGCTCGTTCGGCTCCTCCAGCCCGACCGCAGCTTTGAGAGCCTTGAAGAACAGTGGGCCAACGCCACCGCGACGATTGTCCTCGGGGGCGGTTCTCAACAGACCCTCAGCGATGGCATGCTGGGGACCGACCTCGATATGGAAAGCGATTCAAATCGCATTCTGGGCATCAACGCCGCCTCTCCACGGACCAGCGGTGGCGGCATCATGGCGACCTCCCCCGAGGGCGACCTGTATCTGGCCCTCGCCCCCCCAAGCGCGGGCAACGAACCCAACTGGGGGGTTCAGATCCACCGCATTGAGGCAGGGCGGCTTGTCCGTGTCGCCGGTCGCGACCTGAATGAGGAGCCCGAACCTGACGCCCCCCCAGAAATCACAACCACCTTTGGCAGAATCACCGGACTCGCCATCAACTCAGACCACGTCATTTTTATCGCAGACGAACTCAGCATCAGCAACCCTGCGGCATGCAACGAAGACCATGCAGAGAGACCTCAACTGTGCATCGGCCGACTGTCCAACATCCCTCCAGGGTCTTCCATGCGCTCGGAGTGGATGGAGGAACAGCTGGAGCCTCGACACCTTCAACTGGTCACCGGGAACGGCAATCAAAACCTGCGCTTTGTGTGGAGCAACAACTCCATCATGAGCCCATACTCCAGCCATATCCAGGCTGGCCCTCGTGGGCAGCTCTTCTTCGCGCTCGGAAACTTCTACCTCGGTGTCCGCCAGGGTGATGGCCACTACGTTCCGAACTGGCTGGGGAGTGGCAGCGGGTGTTCGGATTGGCCTGTCAGGTTCAGCGCTCTAAACGCATTGGACACCACGCTGTGCTTGAAAAGGCTGCGCTCCTTTGCCGTCACAGGTGCTGGAGAGGTCGCGTTGAACTTGACGACCTCGAACGGCCTCAACAACGTCAGGCAAAGTCCGTTCTATTTAGCGACCATCGAGCCCAACGTCGGCACCTTCGCCAGGGTTGGCCTCCTGGGGGACCAGAGCCAGACTCGCATCGCGTCCACCTCAGGCGATCGCTACTTCATCTTCGACGCGCGCAGCGGCCGCCACCTCGAGACCCGAGAGGCGCTGACCGACCGACTCCTCTACCAATTCCACTACGACGAAGAGGGCTACCTCATCGAAATAGAAGATGGCTATGGCCTGAGCACGACGTTGGAGCGCAACGGGGAGCTGCTCAACGCGATCGTCGGTCCCTACGGCCATCGCACCACGCTCGACCACACGCTCCAGAGCGATGAGCGGCGCCTCACGACGCTGACCTGGCCCGACAACAGCACCTGGGAGATGGACTACCGCGACGACGGGTTCCTGACGGAGCTGCTCGACCCCAACGGCCAGGTCCACAACTACGTCTACGACGCGTTGGGCAACCTTCAAGACGACCAGGACGCCTTCGGCGGTCAACAGACGTTGACCCAGACGCCTCTGGTCAGCGAAGACCCGAACGCCTTCGGGAGCGTCACCACCCGCGAGACAAGCGAAGGTCAGCGAGAGATCTTCGAGCTGGAGTCCAACTCCGAAGCGATCGAGCGCAGGCGCCAGGACGTGTACGGCGGCGTGACGGAGTCACAGCGTCAGCTCTCCAAGATCTCCGACGCCACCGAGGACCCGGATTACACCGTCCGCACCCCATCGGGCTCGCGCTACGCGTTCTGGCTCGAACCCCACCCGCTCTGGGGCGCGTCGTCCTCCTACCCTGCCCGCGAGGTGATCGAGCAGCCCTCTGGCCTGACCCAGGACCGACAGGTCACGCTCAACCTGCTCGAAGGCATCGATGACAGCGGCTTCACCATCCTCACCGGCTGGCGCCACGAGGCCACCACGAACGGTCGCCTCTACCAGACCGAGGGCAACCTCGAAGCCCGAACCGTGGCCCGCACCAGCCCCGAAGGGTTCACCATCGTCACCGAGCACGACGCGAACTGGAACCCCACCCTCATCGACCGCCCCGAGCCACTGGCCGACACCGTTGGCGTCTACGACCCCTCCAACGGAAACCTCATCGTCACCACGACCGGCGATCGCGCCACCGGGTACACCTACGGCGCGGACGGCACGATCGAGGCGATCCAACACCTGGTGTCGGACGAAGAGCCGCGGTTTACGCTTCTGGAGCACGACGCCCTTGGCCTGCTGACCCGCGTCCAGCTCCCAAGCGGGCGCGCCTACCAATACGAGCGCGACAACCGTGGGCGCCTCACCGCCCTCGTCATGCCCAGCGGCCACGAGAACCTCCTCACCCCCCGAACCCACCTGGGAGACACCCCGAGCACCGCCTCCTACTCCTCGTTCTCGCCGGGGCCCGGCTTGACCTACATCAACTATTACGACCGCGACGGTCGCCCCACGATCCGGCGACTGCCCAGCGGCCGAGAGGTTGAGGCGGTCCTCGGCGGAGACAACCTCCTGGCCGAGAACCGTTACGACGCAGCCACCTGGCGCTACACCTATATCCCCGGGACCGAGCAGCCGAGCTTGATTGAGAGCCTGCCCCAGGACGACGACGGGCGCCCCGCACAAAACCTGGCCCTCACCTGGGACGGCCCGTTCCACACGAGCTTCACCTTCTCAGGAGCGGCCAACGGGGGCTTCGCGTTCTCCTTCAACGAAGACTTCGTCGTGGACTCCATCACCATCGACGACGACACCACCATCCCGCTCGTCTACAACGACGATGGGCGGCTCCTCCAGTACGGTGACCTGACCATCGCCCGCGACCTGGCCACCGGACTCCCCATGACCCTCACCGACGGCGCGATGCAGACCGACCTGGGCTTCGACGCCTACGGCGCGCTCGAATCCCGCAGCGCGACCGTCAACGACGCCCTCATCTACGACCTCCAGCTCACGCGCAACGGGCGCGGCCTCGTCACCCAGAAGATCGAGACCGTCGACGGCGAGAGCGTCGTCTGGGCGTTCGCGTACGACGCGGACGGGCGGCTCCTGACCGCCGAGCGGGACGGGATGCTCGTGGGAGACTACGACTACGACCTCAACGGCAACCGGGGCCGCGATGGGCAGCTCACCGTCACCTACGACGCTCAAGATCGGATGACAGGCTACGGCTCCACCCCCTACACCTACGGCCCCGATGGGTTTCTGCTGGGTCGTGGCCCCGAGGGCGACACCGACCTGTTCACCTACAGCGCCATGGGTGAGCTGCTCAAGGCGGAGCTGCCCGACGGCCAGGTGATTCGATACGCCTACGACGGGCTCGGGCGCCGAGTGGCGCGGATCACCGACGCAGGCACCACCGAGTACCTGTACGGCAGCCCCTCCCACCCAACCCAGGTCACCCTGACCCGAAGCCCCGATGAGATCACGTCCCGCTGGGTCTACGACGACGCGGGCGTCCTGGTGGCGCTGGTCCGAGACGGAGCGCGGTACCACATCGCCTCCAACGAGGTCGGCTCCCCCCGCGTCATCACCGACGCGGCAGGGAGCGTCGTCAAGATCGTGGACTACGATGTGTTTGGGAGGATCGTGTTCGACAGCGACCCCGCGTTCGACCTCCCGTTCGGGTTCGCTGGAGGCCTGAACGACCCGGCCACCGGGCTCGTCCGGTTTGGCCTGCGCGACTACGAACCCGAGACAGGGCGCTGGACCGCGCGGGACCCGATCTTCTACGCAGGTGGCCAGCTCAACCTGTACGTCTACGCGGGCAACGACCCGATCAACAAGATCGACCCGTTCGGGATGTTCTGCATCGGTGGTTCGGCGTATGGAGGATGGGGGGGGGGAGCAAAGGTTTGCATCACATCTCAAGGTTTCGGGTTATGCGGTGAGCTTGGCATTGGCGTCGGCGCCGGGTTCGATGTTGGCTTCGGCCCCAAGCTGCCAGCCAACACCGTAACGTTCTTCGCTGAGGCTGCGGCGTCAGCTCCCATTGGCCAGCTCGGGATCGGCACGGAGTACACATTTGGATGCGACAAAGCCAAGGCCGCGGTTCAGTGCGCGTTCGGCTTTAACAAATGCAATGGTGAAGTTGGCTTACCAGCAGATGCGAATGGTACGGATGGACTCCGTCAGAACCTCCTGGATAGCACCGTCGGAAATGACAAGAATCCAGGCATGTTCCATAAGAATTTCGACCCCACCAACCTCTACAAGCCCGAGTTTCAAGGCAAGGCAGGGGTCCGCAGCTGCGGCAGCGCCCTCTGGAGCGACTTCGGCTTTTGACAAACGTACGCACTCCAATCCGTGCTACTTGAGGTCGAGCTTCGACGACGAGACCCCGCACATCCACGTGAACCCCGGCTGAAGTGAGACGACGCCCCACGCACCCTCGGCGACCAGGCCGTGACCTCCCGAAAACCGGCCCAACTCGTGCACAGTCGCCCTCTACGCGAGGGGAGCGCGCCGCAAACACGGCGTCCCCACACCACCGACCCACGGGAATCTGAGGCCGCCGATGAAGAACTGTCACCCCACCGCCCACGCGCTGCTCATCGTGGCGCTGGCGCTGTCGTGCCTGCTCGGGTGCGACGACACCACCTACAACAACGCCCAGGTCACCGAGGACGACGCCGCGACGAGCGGCGCCAGCGCCTCGGGCGACGCCCAGACGGACACGGGGACGACCCAGGCGGCGCCCGACGCGGGCGCGGACACCGCCCAGCCCCCCCCCGACGACGTCGGGCCCGACGCCACGGAGGTCACCGTCGAGGACACCTCGCCGAGCGGCGGCTGCGCCCCACAGGAAGCAGGCGAAGACCCCGACATCGACTGCGACGGGTGCCAGCTGTGTGGCGGGGGCACCCCCTGGATCTGGGACGGGGAGCACTGCCGGTACGAGCCGATCTGCTGCTCCTGCGTGGGGGCGGACTGCGGCAACCTCTACAGCACCTACGACGCCTGCGCGGCCGACCGCGCGGCCTGCCTCGACCCCAACCTCACCGAGCCACGCTACCCCGAGGCGTCCCTCATGTGGCACCAGCCCGCGGGGGTCGCGGGCACCGGGCCGCTGATCCACCTCTACGGCGACGGGACGCTCCTGGTGTGGCGCGAGGTGGCCAGCAACATCACCGCCACCGTCCCCGACGTCAGGCTGAACGTCGGCGCCGAGGAGGCGGGCGCCCTCTTCGACCTGCTCGACGGGATCGACTTCAGCGCCCTGCCCCACGACACCCAGGGGTGGAACGAGTGCTCCGTGGACCTGCGGCTTCAGCTTCACAGCTGCCCGACGTCGCAGTGCGGCGAGCAGCTGTTCTACGACCACCCCGACGCGCTTCGACCGGAGTTCAACCGGGTCTACCGGTGGTTCGAGGGGCAGCTGTGCGGCCTCGGCGGCTCTCCGAGCGACTTCTGCGTCTGGCCTTGATGCCTGCGCGTCGCTCACGCGCTGGTCGCCTGCGCGTCGCTCACGCGCTGGTCGCCTGCCCGAGGCGCCCGAAGCCTCCTGCGTCGCGAAGGGCTCCAGGCTCAAGCAGGAGCCCCCCCCCCTGCGTCACGCCCGCCGCTCACTCACCCGAACGTGACGAAGAACCTCAGCGCGCTCACCGACACGCCCCAATCATTGAAAAAACCGTCACGTTGTGGGACCACAGTCACAGTCGACTTGAGCAGACACGCGAGGGGAGAGGACATGCGTGTTGGGATGACATGGGTTGCGTTGCTGTGTGCGGCGCTCGGCTTATGCGCCTGCGGCGCCTCCGACGAGGAGCCCCCCGCAGCGGCGACCGCGGACACAGGCACGACGGCAGCCACGACACCCGACGCCGGCGGTGAAGACGCCTGCGCCAGGCCATCCCAAGCCACACCGCCAGACGCCTGCCCGAGCGACGAGTTCAGCGAAGAGGGGATCTGCCTCCCGCTTCAGCCTGTGTTGGTGCCCCCCGAGGGGTGCCCCAACGGGTTGGTCGAGGAGGGCACCTGCCGCCCCCTCCCACCAACAACCATGGCGTGGAGCTGCCCAGGCGGCTGGCGTCAGGTCACCCCGATGGCATTCCTGGACGAGGAGCAGCCGGTCGCCGAGGACGTCGCCGACCTCTTCGCGCAGCAGCAGGTCTGCGCGCCGCCCGAGACCCCCGACGCCTGCCCCCCAGGCACCATGGCCCTGCTCGGCGAGCCCGACTGCGTCGCTGTCGGCTCGGAGTGCCCCTCCGACGCCCCGTGGCCCGATGAGGCGACCCTCAGGCAGCGCGCGGGCGACGCCTTCGCCACCGGTCAACTCATCTACGTGTCTGCCGACGCCGACGCCGACGGAGACGGCTCTCGGGAGGCCCCGGCGCAGACCATCGCCGGGGCGCTGGCGCTGGCCGCCGACGGGGACATCGTCGCGATCGGGGTCGGCCAATACGACGAGGAGGTCGCCCTGACCCAGCCCGTCGCCCTCCTGGGGGCCTGCGCCGGAGACACGACGCTCGCCACCACGACCGCGGATGACGAGGCGGGCACCCTGACCGTCACCGGCGCCGGGGTCCTGGTGCGTGACCTCACCGTGACCGGGCCAAGGCCCGGCGTCGTGGTTGAATCGAGCGGCGACGCGGTGCTGGAGGGCGTCCAGGTGTACGAGGCGGCTCGAAGCGGGGTGTGGCTCCGCGGAGGGCGGGCCGTGTTGCGCCGCGGGGCGATCCGCGAGACCCGCTCCAGCGCCACCATGGAGCTGGGCCACGGCCTCAACGTGACCGACGGGGCCACGCTGGAGGCGGACCACCTGCACATCCAGGGCAACCGCCACGTCGCGGTTCGTATCGACGGCGAGGGGACGACCGCCCAGCTCACCGACACGGTCATCGCCGACACCCAGCCTCAGGAGAGCGACAACAACGCGGGCCTGGGGATCGCGGTGCAGAGCAGCGCGACGCTCGAAGGGGCGCGTCTGGTCGTAGCCAACAACCACGCCCACGGCCTTCACCTGACCCTGGGAGGGGTCGCCCGTCTCACCGACGTCCACATCCAGGGGACCCTGGCGCAAGCCTCCGATGGAACCCTGGGCCATGGGATCCGGGTTCGGGCCGAGTCCTCGGTGGAGGCCGAGCGGGTCGTGCTGACGAGCAACACCCGGAGCGGCGCGCTGATCACCGGCGCGGGCAGCGACATGCGCCTGACCGACGGCGTGATCGCGGCCACCCAGCCCGGAGCGAGCGACGCAAAGTTCGGCCGCGGCGTCGGAGTCGAGGACGAGAGCCGCTTTGAAGGCGAGCGGCTGCTCATCACCCACAGCCACACCACCGGGATCTACGTCAGCACCGAGGCTCGGCTCACCGACGTGGTCGTCACCCACACCCAGCCCGCGGCGAACAACCTCGGCGCTGGCCAGGGGGTGCTGGTCACACACGGCGGCGCGATGTCCGGAGAGCGCTTCCTGCTCCTCCACAACCACCAGTCCGGGCTCCAGGCGTCCCGAGACGGCTTCGCCTCCGTGACCGACGTCACCGTCCGCGACACCCGCCGCAGGCTGTCGGACAACCTGCACGGCCGCGGGCTGGACATCAAGGTCGGGGGGCGGCTGGAGGGGCGCCGCATCCTGCTGGTTGACAACAACAACCTCGGCCTCTACATGAGCGCCGCCTACCCCGACGAAGAGGACTTCGGCAAGTACGGCCCGACCGAGGCCACCCTGGCCGAGGTGACCATCCTCCAGACCCGGGGCACCATCCCCCCCGAGGAGGGGTGGTACGGCTACGGCTGGGGGGTCGGCCTCTACAACGAGGCGCAGCTCCTCGCCGAGCGGTTCGTGCTCGCCCGCAACGAGGAGGGCGGCTTCGGGGTGACCGGCGAAGGCACCCGAGCGGTCATCACAGACCTCCTGATCCGCGACACCCAGCCCCTCCCCTTCGACAACAGCCGCGGCGCCGGGCTCGGCTCCTTCACCATGGGGGCCATCGAGGGCGCGCGGATCAGGCTGGAGAACCACTACGGCGCGAGCCTGCTCGGGTTCCGCGAGGCCAACAGCACCCTCACCGACCTGACGATCCTCAACACCCGCCCCCAGCAGTCCGACCTGGACTTCGGCCGCGGCGTGAGCATCGAGTCAGGCTCCGCCCTCACAGCCACCCGCGTCCTGATCGAGGACAGCCACGACGCGTCGATCGTCTCCACCCAGCGGGGCACCCGGGTTGAGCTGACCGACCTGATCATCCGCAACACCGCCCCGCGCAGCTTCGACATGAACAGCGGCGTGGGGGTCTCGGTGTCGCGGACGGCGAGCGCGACCCTCAACCGCTTCAGCATCGACGGCAGCGCCCTGGTCGGCCTCCAGGTCGTCGGCAACTCCACGCTTGAAGCCAGGGCCGGGCAGATCGCCGACAACTTCATCGGCCTCAACATCCAGAGCGAAGGGTTCGACCTCGACCAGTCGCTCACCTGCGTCAACATCACGGACAACTGCTGCGGCGACGACTGCGCGTCTCAGGTGTGCAACATCGAGTCCACCGACATGGTCGTCCCCAAGACCTTTGATGTCCTGACCGAGGTCGAAGGCGCCAGCAAGTGACCTCACCCTGAAGCAGAAAAATCGATGCCCACCCCAACCCTGGCGGCTGCTTCGGGACGCGGCCAGGGTGCTGAGCGACATGGCCAACTGCGGCAACGCTCACGCACGGCGTGTGACCCCGCAGCGCACCTGGCGCCAGCCACAGCGCGCCAGCGCCGACGACAACCCCCGCCATCACCGACGCCCCCGCGATGAGCGCGGTACGACCGATGGGTTTCATGCATGAATCCTTGAGCTGTGTGCACGCGCCTTCCTGAGCCCCTCGAACAGCGCGCAAACACACGTCACTCCCCAAACCACAGCCCCCACCCAGGGCACCCACCCAGAAAAACACCCCCATCACGCAACATCCCACCCCAGCGGGCGATAACCCCCCATGAGCGAGCGCTCAACCCGAGCGCCCCACCACCCCACACCGGGAGCAGCGCCATGAACGTCATCCGTGTCACCTCCGCCGCCGTCCTCGGCGTCGACGCCTCCCTCATCCAGGTCGAGGTCGACCTCGCCTACGGCATCCAGGCCTTCCACACGGTCGGCCTGCCCGACGGCGCCGTCCGCGAAGCCCGCGTCCGCGTCCAGAGCGCCATCAAGAACAGCGACCTCGAATGGCCCGTCCGCCGAGTCACCGTCAACCTCGCCCCAGCCGACCTCCGCAAAGAAGGCACCGGCTTTGATCTGCCCATCGCCCTCGCCCTCCTCGCCTCATCCGGGCAGTGCGCCGCGTCCGGCGAAGGGTGGTCCATCGAGCAGTTCATGGTCGTGGGCGAGCTGTCCCTCGACGGGCAGGTTCGGCCCGTGCGCGGCGTCCTCCCCATGGCGATCGCCGCCCACGAGGCGGGCCTCCAGGGGCTCATCCTCCCCCACGGCAACGCCCGCGAGGCCTCCGTCGTCGAAGGGCTCGCCGTGCTCCCCGTCACCCACCTCAGAGAGGTCGTGGAGTTCTTCCGCGGCGAGCGCGACCTGCCCGAAGCCCCCCCCTCCGACGTCTGGAGCGACCTCGACGAGCCGACCTACCCCTTCGACTTCGCCGAGGTCCGCGGCCAGGAGCAGGCCCGGCGCGCCATCGAGGTCGCCATGGCGGGCGGACACTCCGCCCTGATGATCGGCGCCCCAGGCTCCGGCAAGACGATGATCGCCCGGCGCGCCCCGACGATCGCGCCCCGGATGACGTTCCGCGAGGCGCTGGAGACGACCAAGATCTACTCGGTGATGGGGCTGCTCGCGGACGACGTCGGCCTGATCACGCAGCGCCCCTTCCGAGCGCCGCACCACACCATCTCATCGGTGGGCCTCGTCGGGGGCGGCAACGGGGTGCCGAGGCCCGGCGAGGTGAGCCTGGCGCACAACGGGGTGCTGTTCCTGGATGAGCTGCCCGAGTTTCAGCGGCGGACCCTGGAGGTGCTGCGTCAACCACTCGAGGATCAGGAGGTCACTGTCAGCCGCTCCCTGGTGAGCCTGACCTACCCGGCGTCGGTCGTCCTCATCGGGGCGATGAACCCCTGTCCTTGTGGGTATCAAAATAGTGGATCTGAAACGCGACAATGCCGGTGTACCCCCTGGCAGATCGAACGCTATCAGGCCCGCCTTTCTGGCCCTCTGTTGGATCGCATCGACATCCACATTGAGGTTCCCGCCGTGCGCTACAGCGATCTACGGGATGCGGGTGCTGGTGAATCAAGCGCCACGATCCGTAAACGGGTGCAGGCTGCGAGGACGATCCAGCGGGAGCGGTTCGAGGGGCTGGACCTCCATTGCAACGCCCAAATGCGTCCGAGGGAGTTGGAACTGTTTTGCGCGATTGACGATGCGGGGCACAAACTCCTAGAGCGTGTGGTGGACAGGTTGGGGATGAGCGCGAGGACGTTCAGCAGGATCTTAAAGGTGGCTCGCACAATCGCTGACCTCGATGGTGAGGAGGACATCCAGACACCCCACCTCGCAGAGGCAATTCAGTACCGCCTGCTTGATCGCCAGCAGAGTCCTTACTGACCCTCAACCTAGCCAGAAGGTGCGCCGCCCAAGAAAGCATTTGCCTCGCCAAACACTGTGCATACGTTCCTGCCCTGACTGTACAACAGGAGGTCAGGTCGATGGAATCAGACGCCCAAACAATCCAGAACGCAATCGAGCAATGGCTGAAGAAAGCGTTTGCCGATGATGACCTACTCGCAGGAAAAGCGGCAGGGTTTGGCATTGTCTCCCAACAAGAGGCGATAGAGTCTGGAAGACAATACATCAGGTGCTCCAACGAGCAGCACCAATGGAAAGCCGCCGTTTCAAAGTTCGACATCGGTTTGGCGAAAGATCCTGCGCATTGGTTTCGTTGGCAATTGAGCCGTTGGGGAGTACAACCAGCGACGGAACTCGCTTGTCGTATCGTCAACCACCTGATTTCTCACGGTAACATTCAACATCGAGAAGTAAACGACCCTGCGGATATTGTAGCGTCAGCGCCCTTCTTGAAAGGGGGATTTACGCTCCTACCGATGGACTTCCAAGAAGAGTTCGCCCCTCAGTACGTCCGCAACCGACTAGCGAAGGTGCGCAAAGGCAGAACGTGTGGTCTCCCGGCAAATCGGCTGTTGATCGTGAAACAACATCTGATCAGGTACTCTTGGTGGCCACCCGTGGTCAGTGTGGAATCCATCGGTGAACACTTTAGCAAAGAGCGAGTGAATCCAAGGGGGTACGCCGGTGTCGATTGGGATCGGGAGCGGTGCGTAAGAGAAAGTCCATCAGCGGATCAGCACTGGCCGCACGGCGGCGCTGGACGAGGGCATTGAGCAGTTGAGAAGCGATATCACACAGCCTCTTGTCCCAGCGGTTCTCTGGGATGTGTCGCTCCAGTACTCCACGCTGCTTGCGTACCCGCCGCAGCATGATCCGGCTGATGAGCAGTTTGGCGATACTCGCCCACACCAGACACTCCACCACACAAGCCCGCTTGCCCGGCACCTTCACCAGGCCCCCGCTGCTGCTCTTGAGAGCCTTGAACAGCAGCTCCACTTCCCAGCGAAGACCGTACAGCGCCGCCACCATCAGCCCGTCTTGTATCTGTGGGTCCAGATTGCACAGATAGCGGTGGTACTGACCGGTTTCTTCGTTGTACACCATCACCAACCGCAGCCTCATTGTCTTGGTTCGCTGTTTCTCTTTGTATTTTCGGGTCTTGTGGGTCACTTCCACCTCCGCATCCAACACCTTGCGACGCAGCCTCGGCAGCACTTCAGCCAGTCTCTTGCCTTCGACCTCCATCGCTTGGCCTCGGGTTTTGCCATGGACCTTGAGTATGACTGGGTTGAAGTCGCTCTTGGCCCGAGTGACGAAGAGCGCGCCCTTGGCCTGCAAACGGGCGAAGAAGTTGAAGTTGTAGTACCCCAGATCAAACAGCAGCAGATGGCCTTTGACCCACGCTCCCAGACGACGCCAAGGCTTGCTGTCATGCAGGGTGCCTGCACTCAGTTGGAACTTGTGAGGCATAGCGTGGGTGACGTTGTGGACGGCGTGCAGCTTGATGGCAGCCTGACCTGCAGTACAAGACGGCCACAACGAACGGAGGCTGTCATGAACGCGGATGATGGTGGCGTCGATAGCGGTGAGGTTGGAGAAGTAGTCGAGCCACTTGGAATCAAAGCGGGGCAGGCTCTCGCGAGCAGTCTGCAACAGATGGGTAACGGATGTGGCCATGAGAGTGGCCATCTGAGGGGTGAAGCGCTTGTTGAAGGAGCTTTGAGCGAGGTCGAGGCCAGTGTGCAGGTTGAAGGTAGAGCACAGGGCGGTGAGGGTGGTGTCTTTGCCGGTGCCGAAGGCTACGATGAGAGTCCAGACGAAGTCGGTGATGTGCACCAGGCGTTGTCTTTTGACCACACCCAACTGGTGAGCCTGCTCTTGAAGCCACATTACGGTCAAAAGGCTGGCCATCTGCTCGGTCAACAGCGTATCTTGTGTCTCACCCATGGATTGCGTGCTCCTCAACTCAGGTTGCTGGTTTTCGAACAACCTCGATGAATACGCAATCCGTGTCTCTATTCAACCCTTAAGTGTTCACCGATGGGCAGTATAGCAACCCTGCGCAAGACCATGCTCCTGTCTTCTGCCGAGCATCGCACCGACCACAAGCTCAGCTATCGCTTCGGTCGCTACGCCGGTGAGTCCGTCAGGAACGCCGTTCGTGAGGTCGGCGCGTGACTGCAACTTTCATCCAACAGTGTCGTTTGTGTGCCGAATTTAAAGTTGTTCTGGCCCGGAACCCCAGCGCTCCGAGGATGAAGAGGATGTCACGGAACTTGGTGTCGGAGATGCGGCGCAAGATTTCGGTGATTTTAAAGCCACTCTATTCCATCAGTCCGTACTTGTATTCGATCTGTTGAGTTGAATTAAACGTTGTTCGGCCCGCGCGAGAACTCTTCTTGTGTATTGGGCAAAACCACTGGGGTTGTTGATGCGAATTCGAGGAGGGTGGGCTTCCAAATCCGATATAATTTCACGGAGTTCATTGATGTGCTGTTCGAGCACGCTAACGTTCCAGTCGTCTCGTGGCAGGGCTGACTCGATGGATCCCACGTACTGGTTGAGTGACTGGTGGTCGAGTTGTCGTCTTCGATCCATGCCGGGGGTATCAATGACACGAGGTCCACGATCGCGACGTTCCAGACGAAGCCGTTGCATCTCATCATTGTAACCCGCCTGCGCGGCGAACCACATTTCCGAGGTCATTGTGCCACTTCCGGGTATGCCCGGAATATCTTGGAATCGATTCCAGGACCTGATCATCTGTCGATAACCTTCGTTGGTGTAACCCTGATGCGCCATCGCCATGGATGTGAAGTAGTAGTTCACTTCCCAACCTCGCATCACTCGACCACGAAAGTTGAACTGGTCCCAGTTTCGAGTTTTGTAGAAATCGCTATCAAGAGAACTCATGCTTGCAATGTTTATTGCCAATGGTATTTGTGGTCGAAGTCTTCTAACTTCTGACTCCACGAGTGCTTCTGTGTCAGACTGTGACATGATCTCATCTCGTAGTTTGAGTTCAATGACTTCTGCGATCCAATCATCGCCAGATTCTTGTGCTTCACTTAAGAGATCGGATGTTATATCTGCATCTCTACCCAAAGAGTTGTCTTCGATATTTCTTACGAAGTTTGAATTCAGAAGCCGTTCGGAAACCTGTCTAGCCCGTGTTTGACGGGCTTGATAGCTTGCGTAGGTTGCGTCTGATGGCGGCAATCTGGACGAAAGCTAGTGAACTTTCTATAGTCCGCTCGTAGTCCTTGGACAATCTTCTACTGTTGTTGTTCCATCCGTTGGTGCGTTCAACTATCCATCTTTTAGGGATGACTTGAAAGCCTTTAACACCGATTGGACGCTTTGAAATCTCAAGTTTGATGGGCTGAGAGCGGTCACTGAAGCGTGCGGTGAATTTCTGGGGGTATCTGGCGATGCCGTAGGCCCCATCGCCAAGGACGGTTTGGAGGCGGGGAAGGTCGGCCTCGACCTGCTCGGTGAGAGGGATGAGCTGACTGCCATCGGACACATTGGCGGCGGTTATGATGGCGGCGAAGACAAGGCCCAGAACATCGACAAACAGGTGGCGCTTGCGGCCTTTGACCTTCTTGTTGCCGTCAAAGCCGACCTCCTCACCACCATGAGCTGTTTTGACGGATTGGCTATCGACGATGAGCAGGCTGGGTGATTCTTCGCGACCGTGTGCCTGACGGACTTGGCGGTTGGTATGTTCGAGGACGAGCTTGAGTGTGTCGTCAACCTTCCACTTGTCGTACCAGTAGCGAACGGTCCCGCCTGGAGGGAGGTCATGGGGCAGCATGTCCCACTGGCAGCCCGTGTGCTCCATGTAGAACAGTGCGTTGAGTACCTCACGGAGGTCCGTCGTTCGGGGGCGCCCGTTCGTTTGCTCCTTCTCGACGAAGGGCCGAACTCGTTCCCATTCTCCGTTCGATAAATCCGTCTTGTATCGTTTCCGTTTGTCAGCCATCTTCAACCCCCTTCAGACTGAATGACTGTCATCATACAAGAGCCCCCTGGAGAGATTCAAACGTTTCCAAACTGCTTCTCATGATTGACTCTCGCAAGATGCCGAGTAACTCTTCCGATATGGTGTTTCTTGTTGCTATATGCATTCTGGCTAATTCTTGGAAGTTTTTGTTTTTTAATGACTCCCGGTATGTTTCTAGCTCCTGGTTGAATTGAACCAGGCCACTCACAGCACCTCCCGAAGGTGCGGCATTCAACAAGGCTTCTGCTGAGCGCCCTGCAACCACACGATCCGCAACCATATCAGCGTGTTGCTCGTAAATATCGCCAATGCGTCCTACTCCATCGGCGAGCTGCACCCCGGCACGTTGCTGAATCACGTGAGCCGCCTCGTGCGCAACCAGTCGCAAATCAGGCGTGTCCCGAAACGCGATGCTGTCACCCGCCGCATACGCCAACGCCCCCATCTTGTCGCTGGCGGTCTGTGCGGCGCCACCGATGTAGGCCTTGACGCCTGTGACGTCGTGCTCTCCGAAGGATTTCTGAATCTGCTCCAGGTAGGGCAGCGGCCTCGCGCTCCCTGTCAAGCCCTCTGCGGCGGCCTGGTGGACATCGGTATTTGTGAGGCGGCGGTTCACCTGGATCCCTTCGACGCCGTCCCCCTGAAACGCCAGAACGTCGCGACCCGTGAGCCCCTTGCTCCGACGCATCTGGACCATCTGGCCCACCAGCTTTTTATCCTGATCCTTCTTCTTCTTGAACCCGAGAGGCTCCCACTCCCACGCCTCCTCACTCTGAAGACCCTCAACCTCTTCAACCTCTTTGGAGCGCGGCTCCTTTTCGACACCGATGGCCTTGCTCATACACCTGTCCTCTTGTTTCGCTTGAAACCTACCTGCATCAGCATCGGGTGTGTTGCGTAGCGTGCAACCTCAGGGCGGCTCATGGCGTCTCCTTCAACGACGGTAAGCCTCGGTTCAGTCGGTAATTTTCCCAGAAGGTACTCCAGGCTGGGCCGGGCTGTCAACGTGTTCGAGGCAAATCCCCAATCATGTCAGGGGCTCTTACCCCGAGTCGCCTGCTTGAGCGCCGTCGCCCGAACCAACCGCCCGGCCTCCCTGTACTCGACCTGCGCGGCCCGATCGAGGTGCTTCGTGCCGAGCGGCGCTCCCTCCTCGGCGGCGTAGAAGGCGGCGCGCAGCACGGCGTTGCGGATCTCGCCGCCGGTCAACTCGTAGACCTTGGCGAGGGCGTCGAAGCGGATGCTGTCGCTTCGGGGCGCCGACGCCGGGATCATGCGCTGCCAGAGCTGCTCGCGCTCCTCCTGGCCGGGCGCGGGGAACTCGGCCTTGAAGCGAATTCGCCGCATAAACGCCTCGTCGATCGATTTCGGGAAGTTGGTGGTCAGGATCACCATCCCGTCGTGGTGCTCGATGCGCTGGAGCAGGAAGTTGACCTCCAGGTTGGCGTACCGATCGACCGAGGACTTGACCTCGGTCCGCTTGGCGAACAAGGCGTCGGCCTCGTCGAACAGCAGCGCCATGCCGCTCACCAGCGCCTCGTCGAAGATCTGGGCGAGCCGCTGCTCGGTCTCGCCGATGTACTTGCTCACCACCTGCGACAGCTCGATGCGGTACAGCTCCAGCCCCAGCTCGCGGGCCAGCAGGCCGCTCACCATCGTCTTGCCGGTGCCGGGCGGCCCCCAGAACAGCGCCGTCAAGCCGCGCCCGTAGCTGATCTTGGTGCCGTAGCCCTGATCCTCGAACACCTGGCGCTGGAACCGGCCGTAGGTGAGCATCTCCTGGATGACCCCTTCGGTCGTCTCGGAGAGCACGACGTCGTCCCAGACGGTGTGGACCTTCACCCGTTGGGCCAGCGCGCTCATGTTCTGGCCCGAGAGCGTGTTGCAGCCCGCCTCGACGTCCGACGGCTTGAGGGTCGGGTCGCGCAGGTCGCGCTCGCGGGCCTGAAGCCGCGCCAACGCCAGCGCCCGCTCGATCTCGCCCATGCCGAACGGGTAGGCGCGGGCGACGAACGCCACGTCGGCCGCGACCTCCTCCGGGAAGTGGTCGGCGAGCACCCGCGACCACAGCTCCTGGCGCGCCTCGCTGTCGGGCAGCTGCAGGCGCAGCTCGACCGCTTCGAGCTTTTCGGCGAGCTGGAGGCGCAGGTCGGCGGAGAGGCCGTAGGTCGCCCGAAAGAAGATCGGCAGGCGCACCGTCGCCATCAGCTCCATCAAGCGCCGCGTGAACGTCGGTGAGGCGTCGTCGCGGTCGAGCGCCTCGATCTGGTCGAGGAACACCCCCGCCCGCCTCAGCTTCGCCTCCCCGAGCAGCAGCACCAGCGCGTCCTCGCCGCCTCGCAGCAGCCCCGGGACGCTGGCCTCGATCAGGGGGGCGCCCTGATCGGACATGACGCGCCTGGCGAGGCGGTCGGGGCCGGTGTTGTCGGCGCCGATGAGCAGGAACCGCCGCTTGCCGGAGAACCCGAAGCGGAGGCGGCGGAGCATCGTGTCGGAGAGCGCCATCTCGGCCCGCCAGGCGTCCTCGGCGGACGGCGGGGGGATCGCCACCAGCCCCGGCACGTTCGGGAGCCCGCTCTGGACCCCGACCAGGTGCCGGATCAGCCGCCGCGATGGCGCCAGCAGCCCGTCGGCCTCCTCGTGGTTTCCAGCGCGCAGCTCCACCACCAGGCGGTGGGCGAAGATCGCCGAGGTCGACTCGAAGACGTCGTAGAGCGAGCGAAGGCGCTCGGCGAACGGGTCGAGGACGTGGAACAGGAAGACCCGGTCGACCAGCGAGCGGTCGGTGTCGCCCCACAAGGCGCGGTAGAGCCAGAGGGTCTCGGGGACGAGGTGCCCCGCCAGCAGCATCCAGAGGACGTCGCACGCCGTCTCGGAGAGCCGGAACTCCCAGCGGACCTGCTCGAAGCGGCTGTCGACCCCTTCGGTGACCAGCTCCTCATAGGGACGCCTCAACTCGGCGTTGATGTGGTCGATCGCCTGCTGGCGCTCGTCCGACATCGACAACCCGAACAGCGAGCGCTGGGCGACGCCATCGACGTTCATCTCGGGCGAGCTGGTCGTCCCCTCGATGAACTCCAGCGCCAGTACGTAGCGTTGAAGCATGAGGCGCACCCGCTTCAGGTAAGGTGCATACACTCGTTGAAAGGCGATATCATCGAGCATCACGCTCTCTGTGGTTTCTGGGGCTGGGCTCATGCTGTGCTCTCCTGATCGCCGTACATGGGTTTGACGACGTGGCAGGGCTGCGCTGTCGTCGTCTGACTTCAGCGTTTTGGAGCGTGCTCTGCCGGTATGTTACGACACAAATTCTCAAGTTGACAACGGGTTGGGTTGGGAGGTGAGGCAATCACGTCAGCGAAGAACGTGAGCCTGGCAGAGGTCGCACGGGTGAATCGTGAGGGATTTGGCAAGGCCCGTGACCGTTGTTGGATAGCTTCTGAGGTGGGCGGAGTCGGTGCAGGAGCGACGCGCGGGGAGAACGATCAGTCGCCCTCGCCCTCGGCGCGCGCCTCGACGGTGGCGAGCCGCCCTTCGAGCTTGCGGATGGTGTCGCGCAGGGACTCGACCTGTTTTTCGAGGGCGGTGACCTTCGGGGTCTCGCCGCCGCGCAGGCCCCGGATGATGTCATCGACGTCCACCGCCTCCTGATGGGAGAGGGTGCCCTTGTACTGCTCCAGCGCGCCGATGGCGGAGCGGGCGTCGAGGGCGCCGAGGGCGCGGGCGGCCGCCGCGTGGACGGGCCGCGAGGGGTCGCGGAGGAGGTCGATGAGGCGCTCGGTGGCCGGAGCGCGCTTGTGGGGGTCGAGGGTGCGGGCGAGCGCGGCGAGCGAAGCCGCCGCCTGGGCGCGGGCGCGGTGGTTGAGGGCGCCGGGCTCGGTCCAGGCCAGCAGGCGCTCCAGCAGCTCCTCGCGGCGGGTGGAGGCGAGGGCGCGGAGGGCGCCGCGTTGTGGGAAGTCGGAGAAGGTGGGGGTCTGGGCGGCCTCGGTGAGCAGCTCCAGCGGGGCGTCGCCGCGCTGCGCGCCGAGCGCCTCGTAGGCCGCCGCGCGGGCGCGGTAGGGCAGCTCGTCGCCGCGGAGCCGCTCGGCGACGCAGTCAGCGAGCCGGGGGTCGCGGTACTTCGCCGCCGCCTGGAAGACCGCTTCGAGGACCATCGGGTCCGTCTCGGCGGGGATGACGCGCAGCAGCCCCTCGATCGCCTCGTGGGTGCCCGCGGCGCCGAGCGCCTTCGCGAGCTGCTGCCGGACGCCCCAGAACCCCTCGTCGCCGTAGGCGTCGGCGATCGCCTGGATGTTGCGGCGCTTGCCGGTGCGGGACAGCTCGTGGGCCGCCTGGATGCGCCCGACGACGTCCTCGGCGTGGGTGAGCTGGCGCCGCAGCTTGTCGGCGCCCGGGTTGAAGTCGAGCTTGTGCAGCACCTTCCCGCGCGGGTCGAAGCGAACCTGCTCGGGCTCGCGCGCCATGGCGACGATCACCGTGGTGGTGGCGCGGGTCAGCTCGACGGCGCGGGTGCGCAG
Source organism: Myxococcales bacterium (assembly GCA_002716585.1). GTDB lineage: Bacteria > Myxococcota_A > Bradymonadia > Bradymonadales. Next base: position 50,160 of record PBBL01000049.1, read on the forward strand.
CTCGCCGTCGATCACCCAGCCGACGTCCGTCTTGAGGCGGAACGCCTTGGCGTCGTCGCCCTTCGCCTGCTCCTGGGTGATGGTGAAGGTCCCCTGCTTGCTGTCGTCGTCGTGCTCGAACGTGACCTTGATGTGGGGGTACCCCGCCCGGTAGATCCACTGGTCGAAGAACTGCACCAGCGACCGCCCCGAGACCTCCTCCAGCACCCGCCGGAAGTCCTCGGTCTCGACGGTCTTGAAGGCGAAGCGCTTGAGGTAGGCGCGGACGCCGTCCCAGAAGACCGCGTCGCCCAGCTCACAGCGCAGCGTGTGCATGCGGCAGGCCCCGCCGGGGTAGAGGTGCCAGTCGTACATCTGCCACGACGAGCTGAACTCGCGCGTCACCAGCGGCCGACTGTACGACGAGTCCGCCTCCGTAAAGTAGTTCGTCGCGTTCCGGTACAGATCGTAGCGCTGCTCATCCTCGCCGTAGGTGTCCTCCAGCCAGCAGGTCTCCATGTAGGTCGCCCAGCTCTCCTTGAGCCAGGCGTGGGCGTAGTCGCGGCACACCACGAGGTCGCCGAAGTAGCTGTGCGCCATCTCATGGACGTTGATCTGGTCGAGCAGCCAGGTCCACTCCAGCGCCAGCGTCTCGTCCAACATGAAGATGTCGTCCCAGGTCACCAGCGAGATGTTCTCCATCGCCCCGCCGATCCCCGGCAGCGCGATCTGGGCGTACTTCGGGTAGGGGAACGGGTGGTCGAGCCGGGCGGTCATCCACTCCAGCATCGCCTTCGTCCGCCCGAACGAGCGCCGCAGGTGCGCTTGCGTGTACTGGCTCGTCGCGTAGTACGACACCGGCCCCCCCCCGACCTCGCCGTCGTCCACCGACACGAGGTCGCCGATCGCGAAGCAGGTCAGGTAGCTCGGGCAGGGCTGCTCCAGCTTCCAGACGGCGGTGCGCGTCTCGTCGTCGTGGGCGATCTCCTCGGTGAGGCGCCCGTTGGCGACGATCGTGAAGTCCTCGCGGGCGCGCAGGCGGAACTCCAGCGAGGCGCGCGCCGCGGGCAGGTCGATGCTCGGCAGCCAGTGGCGGGCGCGCTCGGTCTCGTGGTCGGTCATCGCGCACCACGGGTCGTCCGGGTGCGCCTCGGTCGGCTTCGAGAAGTAGAGCCCCGCCGCCGGGCGCTCCACCCGGTAGGCGATCACCAGGTCGCGCCGCTCCCCGGCCGCGATCGGCTCCTGCCAGCGCACCGAGAGCGCCTCGTCGTCGTACGACCAACTCACCGCGCGCGCGTCGTCGGCGTCACGGACATCGACGTCGATCGCGTCCACGAGGTTGAGCTTGAGGTCGCGCGCGCCGTCGGCGCGGGCTTCGAGCGTGATCGTGACGGCGCCCGCGGCCTGTTGGGCCTCCAGATCGACGTGGAGGTCGATCGTGAGGTGGACCGGCTCCAGCGTGAGGTCGGGCGGGTAGTGGGGCCTGGCCGACGGCCCTCCGAAGTCGCCCGCGCGCAGGGCGCGGCAGTGTGCGCAGTGGTGTTCGACCATGGCTCTGTCTCCAACTCTCAAACGTGTGACGCCGCGGCGCCTTCAGGTGCGTGAAGTGAGGCGACGCCAGGCCTTCATCCAGGCGCCGGGGGCCTCCCAGTGTGGGGCGTGCCCGACGCCGGGGAGCATCATCAGCTCGGCGTTGTCCAGCTCGGCGGCGATCAGGCGCCCGGTCTCGAAGTGGACGAGGTTGTCCTCGGTCCCGTGGACCACCAGCGTGGGCACCTTGAGGCCGCTGAGATCGGTGGGGAAGCCGTAGTTCTCGGGCTCGATCATGGCGTCGAACTGCCGCATGTAGATCTCCCGCGCGGCGATGTGCCGGTGGGCCATGTAGACGCGGATCTGGCGCGGCATGACGGGGCGGCGAGAGAAGATGAGGTCCATCATCTCCTCCCACTCGGAGTGGTTGGTGGGCAGGAGGAAGTTCTCGTCGCGCTCGACGATGCGGCGCTTGAGTTCGCTGACCACGACCTCGGGGCCCATGGAGCCGAGCAGGGTCAGGCTCCGGACGCGCTCGGGCGCGAGCAGCGCCATCATCAGCGCGACCCCGCCGCCCATGGAGCTGCCGACCAGGTGGACGCGGCGGCGCCCGAGCCGATCGAGGAACGTCAGCGTCTGCTGCGCGAGCGCGGGCAGGGTCGCCTGGTCCGGGGCGATGGAGCCCGCCGCGCCGTACCCGGGCAGATCGGGCGCGATCAGCGTGTGGCGGCGCGCGATCTGGGCGCCCACCGGCATCCACGTCTCCTTGTTGTCGGCGAACCCGTGGAGCAGCACGACCGGCGCGCCGACCCCACCCTGGCAATAGGGGATCTCGACCCCATCGACCTCGATCGCGTGCAGGCACAGCCCTGCGGCCTTGCGAAAGAGCGTCTGGATCGTGTGGTAGGTGCGGCGCCCGGCCGACACCTCAAGTCGGTACGCCAGTGACATGGCCGTCTCCTGAGCTTGGGCGCCGACAGCCAGCGCCTTCAAGGCGCAGACCATAGCAACAATCGACGCCCTTTGCATAGTGGGTCGTGGCGCCGCCCTCGGCGGTCACGCTCAAGTTCTGCGTCAACTCGCCGTTCTGGACAACGGGCGCCTCACGCGCTGACGCCAACACCTGACGATGAGGGGGGAGCATGGAGGTGAAGAACGGGCTTGAGTGGTTGATGCGGCGCTATGTGCCGCCTGAGATCCGGGAGGGCGCTCCCGACACGGCGCGTCAGGGGCAGCTGGTGGTCTACTTCGCGTTGGTCATCTTCGTCGCCGCGTTCAGCTACACCACGGTCTACCTGGTGCTTGGGATGTGGCTGACGATGTTTGGCGCCGCGCTGGCGATCTTCGGGTCGATGGCGACGCTGTGGCGGTTTCGTCGAACGGGGAGGGCCGCAGCGGCCGGGCAGGCGCTGGCGGGCACCTGCCTGGTGGCGTTGACGTTCGTCATCCTCGGGACGGGCGGGCTGTACTCCTCGGCGCTGGCGTGGTGCCTGTTGGCGCCGGTGATCGCGACGATGATCGCCGGGCGTCACGTGGGCTTGCGCTGGGTGCTCGCGCCGATCGTGCTCTTCGCCGTGATGTGGGCGTGCCATGGGCAACCCTGGATGCCCGCGGTCGAGACGCCGGACTTCTTCATCAACACCTACCTGTTCCTCGTCCCGACCGGGCTGATGCTCGCGCTGTTCGCCATCGCGTGGTCGTACGAGGTCGCGCGGGACGACGCGCTGGGGCGGATCAGCGCGGCCAGCGACGCCGCCGCCGCCGCCCGAGACGCGGCGCGGGCGGCCCACGCCGCGGCGCGGATGGTGCTCGACAACGTCGATCAAGGACTGCTCATGGTGAACCCCGAAGGGCTGATCGAGGGGGAGCGCTCCGCGGCGGTCACGCAGTGGCTCGGGGAGCCGAGGCGGGACGAGCCGATCTGGTCCTTCCTGGCGCGCCACGATCCGAGGGTGGCCGACTGGCTGGAGATCGGCTGGGAGGATCTGGACAGCGACTGGATGCCCCTTGAGCTGGCGCTGGATCAGCTCCCCTCGCAGCTGGTGGTGGGCGATCAGCACCTGCAACTGGAGTACCGACCGCTGGTCTCGCCCGAGGGGCTGGAGCACGTGCTGCTCGTGATCAGCGACGTGACCGCCCAGCTCGCCGCGGAGCGCGCCGACGAGGCCCAGCGCGAGATGATGGCGATGTTCACCCGCTACCTCAAGGATCCCAAGGGGGTGGAGGACTTCCTCTGCGAGTCCACGCGCCTGGTTGAGGAGCTTCTGCGCGGTCAGGCGACCTCCGCCCAGGAGAAGCGCTGGGTGCACACCCTCAAGGGCAACAGCGCTCTGTTCGGCCTCAAGGGGTTCGCGGCCTGGCTTCACGAGCTGGAGGACACGTTGGAGGAGGAGCACCGAGGGTGCTCGGCGCAGGAGCGCGCCGCGATCGGTGAGCGGTGGCAGGAGCTGCGAGGGCGCCTCTCGCCGATGCTCCAGGGGCAGCGCGCCGACGTCGTGACCGTCGAGCGCGCCAGCCTCGACGACCTCGTGCGCCGCGCCGAGGAGATCGGCCCGCAGGGGCGAGAGCTGGCCCGGACCGCGCGCCGCTGGGGCTGGGATCGGCTCCAGAACCGCCTTGAGCTGCTGGCTGAGCGCTCCAAGGGGCTGGCGCTGCGCCTGGACAAGCCCGACGTGGTCATCCGGGTCGAAGCCGACGACATCTGGCAGCCCCCCAACCCGGGCTGGAGCGCCTTCTGGGGGGCGGTGGTGCACGTGGTGCGCAACGCCCTGGACCACGGCCTGGAGAGCCCCGAGGAGCGACGGCAGGCTGGCAAGCCGGGCGGCGGCCTCGTGACGCTGAGGGCGACCCAGGACGCCGAGGTCTTCACCTTCGAGGTGCAGGACGATGGCCGGGGGATCGATTGGGACGCGGTCGCCACCCGCGCCCGCGAGATGGGCCTGCCGAGCGCGACGCGGGCCGACCTGGTTGACGCGCTGATGCACGACGGCCTCTCGACCCAGAACGAGGTGAGCGACGTCTCCGGCCGAGGCGTCGGCGTCGGCGCGGTGTGTGAAGCCTGCGAGGCGCTCGGGGGTCAGATCCAGATCCACTCGGTGTCTGGGAGCGGCACGTCGTTCCGGTTCTTCTTCCCGGTGCAGGTCGCCAGCTTCACGGCGGAGACGCCGACGGTCGGCGACGCCTCGCTCCCCCACTGACCTGCCCCTACGCTCGGGCGTGTGAGGCGCCCATCAGCGCAGGACGCCCCGCGCGTTCTGGACGAGCTGCATGAACTCGGCGCGGTAGCCGTGCCGGTCCTGCCCCTGTCCCTGGCGGGCGAGCGCGAGCACCTCGCTGAGGCCGACGTCCCCCGCGTGGGGGCTGCGGCGCAGGAGCTGCCCGAAGGAGGCGACGGCGACGGCGAACTTCATGTCCGCCGAGGCGGCCTCCAGGCGCTCGCCCGAGTCGGAGACCGGGAACTGGAGCAGCGCGCTGGTGTGACCGTCGGGCTGCTTGTAGCGCAGCTTGAGGTTGAGCAGCTCCAGGCTGTCGGCGGCCGGGGTGAGCCGCGGCTTCGCCTGGTACTTGAGCGGATCGACGCCGGTCTTCTCGGAGGTGGCCGCGCGGGTCGGGACGATCTCGTAGATCGCGGTCACCGCGTGCCCGGCGCCGATCTCCCCGGCGTCCTTGGTGTCGTCGTTGAAGTCGCGGGCGGCCAGCAGGCGGTTGTTGTAGCCCACGAGCCGGTAGGAGGCGACGTGGGCGGGGTTGAACTCGACCTGGATCTTGACGTCCTTGGCGATCGTCACCAGCGTCCCTGAGAGCTGCTCGACCAGCACCTTGCGCGCCTCGCTCGCGGTGTCGATGAAGGCGTAGTTGCCGTTGCCCTTGTCGGCGAGCTTCTCCAGGGTGCCGTCGTTGTGGCTCATGCCAAAGCCGAGGACGCTCAGGAACACCCCGCTTTTGGCCTTCTGCTCGATCATCGTCGTGAGCGCGCTGCGGGACGACGTCCCGACGTTGAAGTCGCCGTCGGTGGCGAGTATGACGCGGTTGGTGCCGCCCTCGATGAAGTTCTCGACGGCGACCTGGTAGGCCAGCTCGATCCCGGCGGCGCCGTTGGTCGAGCCGCCCGCCTGGAGGTTGTCCATCGCGCGCATGATCGTCGCCCGCTCGGCGCAGGAGGTCGAGGGCAGCGCCAGGCCGCTGGCCCCGGCGTAGACCACGATCGCCACCCGATCCTTCTCGCCGAGCCGCTCCAGCAGCATCCCCAGCGACTGCTTGAGCAGCGGCAGCTTGTTCTGCGCCGACATCGACCCGGACACGTCCAGCAGGAACACCAGGTTGCTCACCGGGCGCTGCTCGGCCTCGACGACTCGCCCCTTGAGCCCGATCCGCACCAGCCGATTCTCCGGGCTCCACGGGCTGCTCGCCGTCTCCACATGGACCGCGAACGGCGCCTCACCGCCGCTCGGCGGGGCGTAGTCGTAATCAAAGTAGTTGATCATCTCCTCGATCCGCACCGCGTCGCGCGGGGGCGCGACGTGGCGCTTGAGGTAGCGCCGCACGTTGCTGTAGGAGGCCGTGTCGACGTCGATCGAGAAGGTCGACAGCGGCTTGCTGGCGACGGTCAGGAACGGGTTGTCGTCCACGGGCTCGAGGTCGTCGCGGCGGACCTCCCCGGGCTCTGGCTCCGGCGCGCGCTTGTCGGCCTTCGCCGTCGGGGAGATCGGGGCGGGCTTGGCGGCCCGGGCCTCGTTCGCCGCCAGCTTCTTCCCGGCCAGGTTCGCGTTGCGCGCGTCCTTGAAGGAGGCGTCCTTGGAGGAGGCGACGGCGGCGCGCGGCCCTCGGGGTTGCTGCTGGGGCGCCACGTAGCCCGGGCTGCGCGGGACCTCGGTGGTCGGCGTCACCGTGGCGGGCTCAGGCGCGCTCGCGGCGACCTCGTCCGACTCCTCCTCCTCCACCACCTCCTCTTTGTTGTCCGACAGCCAGTCTCCTGAGACGCTGGGCTTCTGTTCGAGCGCCTTGTCGACGACCGGCGCGTTCGGGGCCTCGCTGTCCTGGCCCGTGTAGAGGAGCGTCGGGACGAAGACCACCCCGGCGAGCACGGCGGCGGCGAGCAGCGCCCAGGGGGCGAGGTTGCGGGCGCCCTCGCCGCGCTGCTCGGTCGCCTCGTCGGGGGAGGGGAGGGCGACGACGTTGTCGCGGGGCGGCTCTTTCTGGTTCGGGGCGTCGGTCATGGCGTCCTCCAGCGTCTGGCGTTGGGCGTCGGTGAGCCCGGGAGCGTCGGCGAGGTCGTCGCTCAGCTCGTCGGCGAGCAGGGCGGCGAGGGCGGCGATGTCGTCCAGCTCGCGCAGGGCGTCGGGGTCGTCGGCGAGCTGGGCTTCGAGGTCGCGGCGCTCGTCGTCGCTGAGTTCGTCGAGGGCGTAGGCGGTCAGGCGCGGGTCGTTGGGGTCGTAGGTCATCGCTGCGTCCTCCTGGGGGCCTCGGCGAGCTGTTGGCGCAGGGTCTTCATGCCGGTGTGGATGAGGACCCCGACGTAGGAGACGGAGTGTCCGGTGACGCGGCTGATCTCCTTGTAGGAGAGGCCGCCCTGGAACTTGAGGCGGATCGCCTCCTGCTGCTTGTCGGGCAGCTGGTCGAGGGCGCTGAGCGCGCGGCTGAGGGACTGCCGCTGTTCGAGGCGGCGGTCGGGCGATGGGGCCGGGCTGGGTTGGGCCTCGGCGTGGTCGGGTGGCAGCGGGTGCATCTTCTCCTCGCGGCGGTGGACGTCGATGACGCGGTTGCGGCAGACGGTGTACAGCCACTCGGCGAGGTGATCCTCCACAGCGAGGCGGTCGGCCTTCCACAGGCGCAGGAAGGTCTCCTGCACCACCTCGCGGGCGCGCTCGGCGTCTCCCGACATCAAGCGCGTCGCGTAGCGGAGCAGGGGCCTCTCGTAGCGGTCGAGCGCGGCGCGCATCCACGCGCTACGAGGGTCCTGGGGCCTGGCTGGGTTCGTCACTTCATCTTCCGTGTGCGGAGGTTGAGCGAGCGTGAACAGGGCTCCTCCCGAGGGCTGGCGTGCCCGAGACGGGAGGCGTCTGCCGGTCTTCACCCCGAACCACGCACGGCGGAGAGGTTTCTTAGGAGGTTTTTGATCTTTTTTCGGGCCGGGTCAGCCGAACAGCTCCCAGAGGCGCTCGAACTCGTCGTGGAACTGCTTGAGGAGGGCGACGCCGTTGGTGATCTGGACGTTCTCGTAGTTGACCGCCGAGGCGCTCCGGGTCCAGTTGAAGCTGCCGTTGATGAGGAGCTGCGCGTCCACGATGGCGAACTTGTGGTGCATGTGCACGTCCGTCTTGTCGATGCGGACCGGGACGCCCGCGCGGGCGAGGTCGATGACGTCGGAGCCGCGATCGTGGGCCTTGTCGTCGTCGGAGATGATCCGGACGGCGACGCCGCGCTTGTGGGCGTCGAGGATCGCGTCGCGCAGCGTGTTGTGGGTGATGGTGAAGACGCAGATGTCGAGCGAGGAGCGCGCCCCGGCGATGTACTGCACCAGCCGGTTGAGGCCAAACTCGCCGTCCTCGGGGAAGAACAGCGCCTCGGCGACCCGCGCCTGCCCCGAGGTGGGGTGCAGCGCCTTGACGACGTCCTCGATCCAGTCGAGGGCGGCGCGGTCGTCGGAGTTCTTGAGCTGCTCGCGGGCCTTCTCGAAGGCGCGGCTGCGGATCTGGGCGATCTTCTGGGGATCGCCCGCGGTGTGCTCCTCGGCGAGCTTCTTGAGCACCTTGGACTCGCCGCGCGACATGCGGCCGTCGTCGAGGGTGCGGGCGAAGAACTCATCAAACAGTCGGGTGTCGGTCATGGTACCTCGGTGAGTGACGTCACGGTCGGGAAGCCGTGGTCTTGCGGGAGCGCCGGGTTGCCGGGGCGGAGCGACAGGATCGCCTCCACGCCCGCCTCGCGGGCCGCCACGGCCTCGGCCAGGTTGTCGGTGACGAAGGTGATGGTCTCGGGCGCGACCCCGATCTCATCGGCGATCGCGCGGTAGCTGTCGGCCTCCTTCTTGGAGCCGATCCGGGTGTCGAAGTACCCGTCCAGGTAGCGGGTCAGGTCGCCCGCCTCGGAGTAGCCAAACAACAGCTTCTGCGCCGACACGCTCCCCGACGAGTAGATGTAGACCGGCACCCCCGCGCCCGCCCACGCCTCCAGCCGCCCTGGGACGTCCTCGAACACGTGCCCCTTCAGCTCCCCGGACTCAAACCCCGCCTTCCAGATCTTCCCCTGGAGCGACTTCAGCCCGGTGGTCTTGCGGTCGTTGTCCATCTGCCACAGCACGCTCGCCCGCACCGCCTCCATCAGCCCCTCGGCGCCGTCCTCCGGGATGGGCACGGCGCCCTCCAGCCCGGCGGCGACGTCCTCCTCGGCCTGGGCGCGCAGCAGCGCGACGTCGGCCGTCATGGGCGGCTCGCCCTCGTGGGCGTCGAGGTAGCGGTCCAGCTCGCGCCGGACAAACGGGAACATGGCGTCGTAGACGAAGCTGATCGAGGTCGTCGTCCCCTCGATGTCGAGGACGATGACGCGCTCAGGTGTGCTCATGGGGTCTCCTCACGGTCGGCTCTCGACCCCCGGCGCGCCGCGCGCTCGGAGGCTCGGGCGCCATCATGCCCCATGTCCGGCGCGATTGGTAGGGGCGCCCGGCTCACTCGCAGGCGAGCACCTTGCCCTCGCCCCAGTCGCCGAACTTGTGCATCGCCCACAGCTTGTAGCCGTCGCGCTCCACCTCCGAGATGAGGCGCTTGATCTCGGCGGCGATCGTCTCCACGTTCGCGTCGAGCTGGGCGCACTCGCGGATCGGGCGGCCGTCGGCGATGCACTCGTTGACGAGCTTGCGCTGGGAGAGCTTCTGCACCAGGCCGGAGTCGATCATCTGCTGGATCAGCGCCGAGCCGCTCGCCCCGGCGCTGCCGTTGATGAGGGTGTTGCCGTTGTTGGCCACGTCCGGCATGTTCGCCCCGCGGGTCGGCCCGATCGCGATCAGCTCGGCGGTCGCCTGGATCGTCTCCAGGTAGCCGATCACCTCCAGCCCGAACGCGACCTCGCTCATCAGCTCCTCGGCCTCCTTCGCGGCCTCCAGGATCTCCTTGAGCGCCGCGCGCTTCTGCTCCAGCACGCTCAAATTGCCGCGCAGCCGCTCCCCATAGCGGTCGTACATCGTGTGCCAGACCTCGTTCTCGACCTCGAAGGTGAAGACGCTGTCCGCCACCCAGTTCGGGTCGCCCGCGTGGTTCGTCGCCTCGTACGCCATCTGCTCCCAGTCGCCCTCGCCGCCGATCGCTGCCAGCCACTCGGCGCGCTGCTCACGCAGCAGCCCCGCGGCGACCCCCGCCGCCTCGGCGCACGATCCGCCCATGCCGTCGTACTCCTCGGCCATCTCGCCGAGCCGATCCGCCACGGCCAGGATCGCCACCGCCTCGTGCTCGTCCGGTCCCATCTTCTCGGGCTCGGCGTCGGCCCCATCGGCCGCCGCGTTCTCGTCCGTGGCGAGCTGGACGGCGCCGCCGTAGGCCATCACCGCCTCCCCGGTCAGGCCGGAGGCGCGGCGCATCTGGACCATCTGCCCAACGTCGGTGGACGGGGCGAAGGCGGGTTGCCAGGCGTCGTGGAGGGCGTCGTTCTTGTGTTGGAGGGCGTGCTGTCGTTCGGTTGGTTGATTCAAGGTGGTCTCTTCACGTGGGATGAAAAGACGACACGATCACACAACCCAAGTGTAGGTCGTCGAGGCGACGGACGCAATGGTTCAGCGCCTGGGCACGGGGACAAGGATGTGCAGGACGGGGAGTGGGGTGTCCTGGACGCGGAGGATGAGCACGTCGGCCCCTTCAGGGCTGATGCGCTCGATGTCCTCCTCAGCGAAGTCGCTCAGACACGCCTCGATGTACGCTGCGCACCAGCCATCCTCCTTCTTGAGGTGATCTGCGATCATGACGACGGCGAGGGCTCGGGTCTCGCTGGTGCTGTAGGCGACGACTTGACGGTGTACGGTCTTGTGCTTGCGACCCCAGAGCTTGACCTCGGTGATGACATGCCCGCTTCCATCAACGCTGTCTGCTCGAATGTCTGTTCGGCCCGCGACCTGGATCGCCTCGCGTTGGCTTGGCCATCCCCTCATGCGGAGCCCGATGGCGATGACGGCGGAGAAGGTCGCCTCCTCCACAAGCGTCCGGTCGTCGTTCTGGCCTTTGTAGAAGTCCACGGCGAGTCGGTGAATTTCGGTGCAGATCTCGGTGAGGTCTTCCTGGAGTCGGGGCTGTGGCTCAAGCAGGCTTGAGCGCGACGTGCGGAAGCGCTGCAGCAGAATGGAGTGGATGGGTTGGGCGAGGAGTGGTCTGTTGTGTGGTTCTCCTCGAACGCGGATCAAGCCAGACGCGAGGAGGATGTCGAGGCAGTTCTTGACGTTGACCTCCACGAGGTCTTCAAGGCCAACGCGTGTGGCGAGTGTCTCCTCCTGGTACGGTTCGATCTCCGACATAAACAGCTTGAGGAGGTTGCCAGGGCTCTGGAACGTATTGCGGACAGAAACGCTCGCTTCAAGCCGGTCCAGAAAGTTGCTGCCGTCCCGGTGGATGAACCTGTCGAAGAGCTGAGTGACGTGAGCCGCCGTCCTCTCCGCCTCCGAACTCCTCCACAACCGCTCCAGGCCGTAGGTGACCAGCGCAGGGTTGCCACCTGAGAGACGCCACAGGGTGTCCAACGCGTCGTCCGCCAGAGGTGTGTCGAACCCTCGCTGACACAGGGCTTTGATGTCATCGTAGGTGAACGCCTCAAGGACATACTTCACCGCGCGACTCATGAACGCCGATCCCAGCTCTTTGGCGCCCAGGAAAATCAAACCGAGCCCACCCGCTCCGACCAGTCCGATGTCGGCAAGCTCTTCTTCCTGAAGGGCGTTCTCCAGCGCGCTGAAGAACTTCACGATCCCTGGCAGTTCGAGGTAGGTGTCCAGCTCGTCGTAGAGCAGTATGAGTTGTTTGCTGCGGTTGTTTACGACCCACGTCGTGAGCACGGCGCGAGGATCCAGGTAGGGCCCCTGGGTGGGCACGCCCAGCTCCCACGCCAGAGCCTGGAGCGCTGTCTGGTCTGGGGTGCTGGGGGCAGACACGAGACGCGCGACGCGCACATCAGGACGAGCCGTGAGCCTTGTCTCCAGTTCAAGCAGCAGGGCGCTCTTACCCATACCGTGTCCGCCGTACAGGGCGACAGATCCTCCCTGGAGGACTTCCTCCATGATGTCCGTGACAAACTGCTCGCGCTGATGGCCGACGAAGTGCCTCGCGCGTTTGGTGGTCCACCTGTGGTATGGGTTGGTCATGGGGTGGCCCTTCTAGGGAGCGTCTCCTGGACGGGGACAAAGGCTTTGATGTAGCTGCGGAATGTGTCAGGGATCCAGTACGACGCGCGTTGCCCCTTCACCAAACCGAAGCGCCGTAGCAGCCGGGCCTGGCGCCACTCGGTTGTCGTCAGCGAGCGCTGCGCGCCATGGATGAGTTGACTGAAGAGCTGCCACTCCCTGGGGTAGCGCTGCGACAACAGCACGTGGACCTCCGAGGGGATCTTATCACTCGCGCGTGTCTTATCGCTCAAGTAGATCTCCTCAGCGTCGTCCAGCACAATCTCGTCATCGGTCACAACAGGGCGCTTGGTTGAGCGCCGCGACGCCTCCATGAGCGCCGAGCCCAACAAGCGGTGGAGCGTCGGATGCCCCCCGCTCCATCGCCACGCCCACTCGCACGATCGGGACCCCACGTTCATGCCGACACGCGCCCCGAGCGTCTTGAGCAGTTTATCAGCGTGAACGCGCTCAAGAGGCCCCAACCAGAACTCATGAAGCCACGCCAGCATGGGGTTGGTCACCCCGGCGATCTCGGGCTGTGTGAGTTGGGTTGAATCACGGCCAATGAACATGGCGGTGACTCGCCCCTGGGACTCCTGTGACAGCCCTCGGATGAGCCGCAACATCACCTCTACGCGCGTCGGACCCTCAAACAGCAGATCGAACTCATCCACAACCACGCAGATTCGCTGTTCGGGGCGCGACAAGATACGCTCCAGCCCGCTTTGCCAACTCTCCCAGGATGGCTCCGCGCTCCAGCTGTCCAAGCGACCGAGTCGCTCCAGGCGCTCGTGAAGCACCTGGCTCAGTTGCCTCAGCCAGGACCCCTCGTCGTAGGCGAGGAGTCGTTGGGCGTCATGCCAGAGCACGAGCGTCTTTGGCCAGGACGGACTCGTCTGACCAAAAAACCCGATCGAGCCCGGATCCAGCCTGTCCGTCAACGCCCTGGCAAACGACGTCTTGCCGACCTTGCGGAGCCCGAAAACCCCCAGCGACTCACCTTGAAGCAGGCGCCGTCGCGCTTCGGCGAGGTCATCCTCGCGACCAAACATCTGGTTGCCGCGTACGATTGTCGTTCGGTCAAAGATGTCGAAGCGTGGCATGCCCTGCCACAACAACTCCTCCATCTTGAGCATACACCCATCCTTGGCTGGCCAGGCGAGCCACTGCCCGCGTACGCCTGGCACCGATCCCAGGCTCTGCTCAACGTCCTCACGCGCGCTCGCCACGATCAGCAGGTCGAGATCCAGGTGCTCGCTCCGCCGCATCTCGGCTCGGGCCAGGTTGGTCAGCCTCTTGCGCACCTCCTCGTCCGTGGCGACGTACAGCACGTCCTCCGACACCCCGAACAGATCCCGCATCCGCTCGGGCCACCGCCCCCTCAAAAACCAGCGCCCGCTGTTCCCCTGGCTCCACATCTCCACCACGTCCACGCCCGCCGCGCCCAACGCCTCTTCAAACACCTCGCCCCACTCCAGGGCGCGCTTGAGGTCGCTCCACCCCTCGGACCACGTCAGGTCGAGGACGACGCAGGCGGTCGTATCACCGAAGGACTCCCGGACGTCCCGCGCGATGCGCTCCTGGGTGTACACGCGCGCCTGCTCGCGGGCTTCAGGTTGGGCGCTCCTCGACCAGGCGCTCCCGTCAAACCGCGCCACGAGGACCAACGCGATCTCCTCCTCCCCCGCGCCCTCCAGGTGCGTCGCCAGGTCATCCTGGGTGTTGGTCCAGAGCAACCCCTCAAGCTCCTCCACCGCGTCGTGGTCTTCGGTCGCCGTCTCCAGATGAAGGCGACACCCTTCGGCCTCAACGCGGACGCGGCTCCGGTTGACGATCCGGTCCGCCAACTGCTCTTGAAGAAAGGCGCTCAGGCGACGCTGCGTCTTCTGGGGGGTGGTGGGCTGGAAGCGGTCATCAGGCACCCGCTCCCAGAAGTCACGGACGTTGAGGAGGCTCGTCGCCTCGCTGAGCAGCTCCTCGACGACGCTGATCAGGTGCTGCTGGTTGTAGACGACGCGCCGGTCTGGATCCTGCGCCATCTGGAGCAGCATGGCGAGCGTGGGGGGGCTCCAGGTGCGTTGGCGGGCGACGCGCTCTGCGCGCTGGATGTTCATCCTCAGAATATGCTCGTGAGGAAGGCGCTTCTGGAGGTCGCGTAGTGTATCCACGGCCTCCCTGGTGCCATCACTTGAGAGAACGTTGAGGGCGTCTGAGCGCAGAAAGCCGAGGCGGTTTGGAGGAGTCATTCTGGCGAAGCCTGGTGGGGCTTTGCCTGATGTGCTTGCACGCAGCGCCATGGCCTCGTCTGTGCGCCCCCCCTCATAGATCCGCAACAGCCGCTCGACCAGAAACGCCCGCTCCTCCTCCGAGCGCTGATGCACGTCGCTCAAGAGCACCGTCTCGGGGTCGGCGGTCGCGACCTTCCGCCACGCCTCCGGCTCCAGCCCGCCCAACAGCCACCCCGCGACTCCTTGCAGCGACGGGATCACCTCGCCGCCGTGCAGGAGGAGGTTGACGAGTTGGCCGGAGGCGAGGCGAGGTTGAGCGAAGCGGTGTGCGAGCCATCGGGCGAGCGAGGGGTGGCGCCAGGTGCAGCGCCACGCGTCGAAGCCTCCCTGGATCGGGGCGCAGAGGCCGCTGCGCATCCCGACGAGCATCATCAGGGACGGGGTCGGCTTCTGCTCGTCCGGGAGGTGGGGGTCGTGTTCGCTCAGCGCCTCCTCCAGTGGCTTCAGGTCCAGCGTGTCGGTGTTGGTGTCTTGCAGGGTCCCGAGGATGAAGCGGTCCCGGCCCGTCAGGAGCGTCCCGGCGGCCATGTAGGTCGCGGCCTCCAGGTAGCGCCGCTCGTCGTTGGGGTCGCGGGCGCCGTCCAGTCGGTCGCTGATCCGATTGAGCTGGCGGCGGCAGAGCTGCTCGGCGTAGAACGCGCGGTCCATCCCCAGGCCGTTCGTCTGGATGAGCCGCAGCAGCGGGAGGAGGGTGTCGAGGTGGCTCACCAGATCCAGGACGCCGTGGGCCTCCAGGGCGTTGTATACGGCATCGGGGTCGAGGTCGTGGTGGTGGCATGACTGGTTGAACTGTGGGCGGGTCAGCGGGGCCAGGGCGCCGACGTAGACGTCCGACGCCTCCCACCCCAGCCGCTCCGCGATCGTCTCGGCGCCGTCCGCTGGCCAGTAGCCGAGCTGGACCGAGAGGCGGAGGTGCAGCCTGTCGCAGGGTCCCTGGGCGAGGAAGCCCAGCAGGGTGTTCAGGGCGTCTCTCAGCGCGGTAGGGGCGCTGCCGAGCAGATCGAGGTCGTCGAGGATAAGCTCCAGCTCGCCTGCGCCATTCAACCATCGGGTGACGGCGTCAAGCTGTCTCAACGCTTCAACCAGCAGGCGTGCTCGCTCCTGCGGTGGGGCGTGGCCTGGCGTGACCGCGAACTGAACCCGGCCTTCCTGGGCACCTGTGCGTGTCTCCCGGAGGGCTGTTGTTCGCCCTGAGCCCGGGGGGCCAACGACGACGACACACCGGACGCCCTGGAGGTGATCGAGCCACGTGAGGTGGGTGTAGGGTTGAGGGCCGTCGTAGCGAAGCAGCCCTGAGCCTGGGAGGGTCGAAGGCTCCTCGTGAGGGGGCGAGACGAGGCGACGCAGGATCGGGCGCGGGCCGGTTGGGATGTCCATCGCTTCAGTCACGTTCACCTCGCGGTAGCTTCATGCAAGCGCCTGTTCATTCTGCCCACGCGTGTGCCCGCGCGCAACTCCAGGGCAGAGAGTCCTTGACGGGCACGACCCGTTCAGAGGACTATCGCCTTGTCACCCCTTTGGTGCCTTGAAACAAAATCCTCACTCACCTTGGAGCTGTCGCCATGTCGAGCCAACTCAAAGAGAACGCCCGCAAGCTCAACCGATACGTCCTCTCCGCCCTGGACAACCACGTCCTCCCCACCGCCGAGCGCCTTGACGAGGAGCTTGAGCGCGCTCAGCTCAAGCCGGTGGCGCTCAAGGGCTCGATCGAGGCGGTTCGAGACAACCTCGTCACCGCCTTCGACCGGCTCAACGCCTCGGTCGATGAGGTGACGCGTGAGGTCGGCGAGGATCAGGACGACCGGGGAGCGCTGAAGGCGACGACCGAGCGGGCCTACAAGGGGTTCTCCGAGCTGGGCCGTGTGGTGGAGATGGCTTACGGGCGCAGCGTCGCGCAGCGGCTGAAGCTCACCGGGACGACGCCCCGCTCGCCCGATCCGCTCCTGACCCGTATCGAAGGGTTCCTCTCCAGCACCGTCTCCCCCCCGACACTGCCCGAGCCCACCTCATCGTGGAACATCCCCAACCTCCCGCAGGCTCGGGCTGAGTTCGTCGACCTCGCCCAGCAGCTCAAGACCGCCATCGAAGCGCTGGGCGGCGAGGAGCGTGAGACCCAGGCGGCGCGCGGTGAGCGGGACGCTGACCTCGTGGGCTGGCAACAGGAGGCGCAGTTCGCCACCGACCAGGCGCGCGCCATCCTCAAGCGCGCCGGGCAGGATTACCTCGCCGACCGCATCCTGCCCACCCAGAGCCAGATCGCCGAGGTGGAGGATCCCGGCGAGCCCCCCGCGAACCCGACCGAGGACGACCCCGCCCCGACGCCCGCCCCCGCGGAGGGGTGAGCCTCTCGGGAGCGCCGCGCCTCGCGCTCAACCGATGCGACCCCCGAACCTCGCCGAAGACACGCCGCCTCATCCAAATCCGGCGAGCCGCTCCTGGCGGCGCCACGTCCAACGCCCGATGTCCTCCTCCTCCCCCCAACCCGGAACCTCGCCGCGACCGATGCGACGGCGCGCAGAACCCTGGGGTGGTCCCTCGCGGGTGTTGCGAGGGCGCGTCGGTGGGCTGAAGGAGGCCAGACAACCGACGCGAAGGGTTCCGTCACGTGGCGGAGCCCTCAACAACCCCCGCGAGGGGCCGCGAAGCTGTCGCTCCGCCCGAACATCGGCTGCGGAGGCGTCCTGGTGGTGGGGAGGTGCCGTCGCATCGGTTGTGGAGGCGCCTCGGCGGCGTCGGCGTAGGCTCCGAGGAAGGCTTTGAGCGTGGCGTTGATGGCAGTGCCCGCGAGTGGACCCCACGCGTTTGCAGAGAAGGCTTTGAGCGTGGCGTTGATGGCAGTGCCCGCGAGTGGACCCCACGCGTTTGCAGAGAAGGCTTGAGCGTGGCGTTGATGGCAGTGCCCGCAACCGGA
>PBBL01000050.1 GCA_002716585.1 Myxococcales bacterium
AAATAACCGGGAGTTTCGTTCCAGCGGGGGCGGGCCACTCGAGAAACTCGACGGACACTCCAACCGCCCATCAGTGCATTTTTGGGAGTTGTTTTTCGCTGAGTACTGGGCTGTTGATCCCAATTTCGTGTTTTTTGTGCGGGGCTTCAGCTCACACGAAGCGCACGACGTGGTACTTCTTCTTGCCCGCCCGCAGCACCAGCATCGTCTCGCTGGCCAGGTCCGCCTCGCTCAAGGTGTGGTGGGCGCTCCCCTGAGCGTTGTTCAGATAGCCCCCGTTCTGCTTGAACAGGCGCTTGGCCTCCCCCTTGGAGGAGACCAGCTCCGTCTCGACGAAGAGCTGAGCCAGCGTCAGCTCGCCGCCGAGCCGATCGCGTGACATCTCGGTTGAGGGGACGTCCTTGAAGACCGAGCGCAGGTCACGATCATTGAGCCCCTGGATCGCCTCACCAAACAGCATCTTCGACGCGCGGACCGCCTTGTCCGCCTCCTCCTCGCCGTGGATCAGGGTGGTCACCTCGTGGGCGAGGCGCGCCTGCACCTGGCCGCGGTTGCGCCCCTCGGCGACCTCGGCGGCGAGGGCGTCGATCTCCTCCTTGGGGAGGAAGGTGAACAGGCGCAGCATGGTGACGACGTCGGCGTCCTCGCGCTGGCGCCAGTACTGGTAGAACTCGTACGGGCTGGTGCGCTCGGCGTCGAGCCAGACGGCGCCCTTCTCGGTCTTGCCCAGCTTCTGGCCGCTGGCGGTGGTCAGGAGCGGGAAGGTGAGGCCGAAGGCGGGATCGCCCAGCTTGCGGCGGATCAGGTCGGTGCCCGCCGTGATGTTGCCCCACTGGTCGCTGCCGCCGACCTGAAGCGAGCAGCCGTGGTGCTCGAACAGGTGAAGGAAGTCGTACGCCTGGATCAGCATGTAGCTGAACTCGGTGTAGCTGATGCCCTGCTCGCGCTCCTCCAGGCGGCTGCGGACCGAGTCCTTGGCCATCATGGCGTTGACGCGGAAGAACTTGCCGACGTCGCGCAGGAAGTCGATGTAGGACCAGGGGGACATCCAGTCGTTGTTGTTGACGAACAGGATCTCCTCGGTGCTCCCGGCGCGCTCGCCGAGCCCCTCGGGGTGCATCTCCAGCGCGCGGTGCATGACGTGGCGCAGCTGGGCGCTGATCCCTTCGAGGTTGGCGAGGATCTCATCGTCGGACTTGAGCACGCGCTCCTCGCTCTTGCCGGACGGG
Source organism: Myxococcales bacterium (assembly GCA_002716585.1). Taxonomy (GTDB): domain Bacteria; phylum Myxococcota_A; class Bradymonadia; order Bradymonadales. The sequence goes on from PBBL01000050.1 coordinate 1,230, forward strand.
TCGCCGATGCGCCCCGTGGCGCCGCCCGCCAGGAGCACCGGCTGGTGCCCGTGGCGGTGGAAGAAGGCGAGCCCCATCAGCGGGATGAGGCTGCCGACGTGGAGCGAGTCCGCGGAGGGGTCGAAGCCCGCATAGAGCGTCACCGATGCGTCGGCCAGCGCCGCGTCCAGCTCCTCTGCATGGGTCATCTGTTCGATGAACCCTCGCCAGCTCAGCTCGGTGAGGGTGTTGCTCTTGAAGGTGTCGGCCATGGTCGCCTCGCGCGGTGGTTCTGTGAGCCTCGGGTTCTGGTCCTGATGTGTTTGGACCGGGTGGATGGTGGGTATCAAGACGGTTCGCCCCTGTCCAGGGCGGGGTATTGTCTTAAGGCTTGAACGCCCGATGTCAATTGCGCTACTCGGGCCAGGCGAAGTCTGCCCCGAGCGCCGCGTGGTCGGAGCCACCCCAGCGCCCGCGCCCATCTCGGAACACCTGGCTGCTGCCGGGGAGGTGCTCTCCGGCGGCGGGCTGCGCCACGTAGAGGTGATCCAGCGCGCTGGTGGTGCCCTGGAACATGTAGGTCCAGTCTTGGCCGCCCAGCTCCGCGGCCACGCGCGAGAGCAGCTCGCCCTCCTCCAGCGCCATCAGCGGCTCCGAGTCCGGCGTGTCGTTCAGATCCCCGCCCATGACCACGAGCGCTCCGGGGAACTCGGTCGCGGCGCTCACGATGATGTTGCGCGCCGCGATCGCCTCGGCGTGGCGGCGGCTCGGGTCGTCGTTGTTCTTGGACTTGAAGTGCGCCGAGAAGACGATCGCCCGCCTCCCACCAAAGCCCAGGTGGACCTCCAGGAACTCCCGCGCGAAGCGGGTCGTCCCCCCATCGGGCCGCGCGATCTCCTGGTCGCGGTGGCGGCGCGTCAACACCAGATCGCCCGCCCCGAGGACCGCCACGTCGAGCGACGCGTTCCCCCCCGTCTCGCCCAGCACGGCGCTCGGGTAGATGTCCTCCAGGCGGCTCGCCAGCGCGCTCAAGCAGGCCTCGGTCTCCAACTCCTGAAGTAGGACGACGTCCGCCTCCATGTCGCGGATCGCCGCGGCGACCCGATCGGCCTTCTCCGCGAACTCCGCGCCGTCGAGCACCTCCTCGAAGCTGTTCTCGTTGCACTGGTTGCTGTCGCACTCCGTGTCGAAGAAGCGTCGGACGTTGAAGGTGGCGATCCGCACGCGGGGGCGAGCGTCGGCGACGTCGGGCGCCGCCGTGTCCATCGGAGGCGCCCCGGTGTCCATCGGGGGCGCCCCCGTGTCGGGCGCCTCGCCGGTGTCCATCTCTACGGGGAGGGTGTCGGTCGCGCCGCCGGTGTCGCTCATGACGAGCCCGGTGTCCCCCGCGCCGCCGCTGGAGGTGGAGCCTGAGGTGGTGGCGCCCGCGGTCGAGCCGCTGCCGCTGCTCGGAGGGTCGGAGGTGCAGGCGGCGAGCGTCAGCAAAGCGAGGGTGAGCGCGAAGGGGGCGAGCTGGAGGAGCAGCCGTCGAGGTGACGCCCAGGCCGGGCGCAGCTGAAGGTCCATCATGGGAGGGTTCCGTGCAGAGCGAGCGATTTCAGCGATTTCAGCGAGCGGCGCCGCGGCGATCCTGAACGCGCCGCGAACCGAGCGCCTATCCTAGCCACACCCGTGGCGAGAGGAAAGTATCCGGGCTCCGCGTCGCAGTTTCGATGGTCGGCGCTGGGTGCTATGATGAGCACACGAACCCTCACCCCGACCCTCCTGGTCGGGCACCTCAGAGGAGGTTGATATGCGCAGTCATCGACCCTCCGCGGATCGCGTCTGGAGCCTGCTGACGATCGCAGGCCCCGCGCTGGTCGTGTTCATTCTCGGGAGCCTCGCCTGCACGTTCGAGGGCACCGAAGACTTCGACGCCTACAACGACGCGGCGCCGCAGCCCGGCGCACCCGACGTGCGCGTCATGGAGGGCGAGCCGATCGCCTCCGGGCGGCTCGTGTACGGGGACACGATCGAGGTCACCGTCGAGCACGAGCCCTGCGACGGCGAGCTGATCCTTGAGGCCAACGGCGTGCAGGTCGAGCGGTGGTCGCGGACCTATTACGGCGAGACGCGCGCGCAGGCCGTGCTGGACGTCAGCGACGCGCTCTCCACCGACGCTCCGGTGTCGGAGGTCCTGTTTGGCGCCCGCCTCAGCTGCTACGACGCCGCCGAGGCGCAGGGGCTGAGCGAGCCCGTCTACGTCGTCGCGACCGTGGCGCAGGTCCCCTCCGAGACCCGCAACCTGATCATGGGCGCGAGCGGCCTCTACAGCTGGGATATTGATCGGTTTTCATCGGTGACCACCCGCGAAGGCAAGGTGGAGCGCGTCGAGAGCGCGCGCACCACGCTGCGCCACGTCGTCCGCGCCGTTCAAGAAGACGCGCAGGGGCGCCTCTTCGTGGAGGACACCCGCGGCGACCTCAACGTCTTCACGACCGAGCCGCTGGAGCTGGCGTGGTCGGCCTCCACCGCCGAACAGAAGGCGATCGGCGTCCACGTCCACGCCAGCGACGACGTGACGCGGGTCTGGGCGGTCCGCGAGGACGACGCCGGGGCGCTGACGATCGCCGAGCTGGGCGTCGCCGACGGCGCGCCGGTCTGGGAGTTGGCGCTGGAGCGCGACGTCCGGCTGCTCGCCGGGCCGATCCTTTCGGCCGATGGAGACAGCGTGCGCGTGGCGCTCGTCGCCGAGTTGGAGGACGGCAACCATGAACTCCTGGAGGCGGTCGTCCCCCTTGGCGCGGGCGAGCAGGCCGCGCAGTGGGAGTCGCTGCGGATCTCCTCGCGCTCGCCCTCCGCTGACGTCGTCGGCTACACCGACGACGGCGCGCACCTGATGGTGGACGTGGCCGACAACGCCGAAGGCGTGGTGCTGCTGGCGCTGGCGCGCGGCGACGGCGCCTCGTGGCAGCTCCCCGTGGACTCGGACCTCGTCGGGTGGGGCCGCTTCGACGACGACACCTTCTGGGTCGCGACGACGCTCAGCCTCTACCTCGTGGACGGAGCGGGCGAGTCAAAGAGGCAGGAGGCGTTGGGCGCCGTCATTGAGCGCGTCCTCCCCGATCCGAGCGGGGCGCGCGGCGCGGTGGTCGTCACCTCCAGCCTGTCCAGCGACGAGGTGCGGTGGTGGTGGCTGACGTCGGAGCTGGACGTCCTCGTTGAGCTGCCCGTGACCGAGGCGACCCACGACTTCCTCTGGGAACCGGGTCGCGCCCCGCTGATCGTCATGTCGGGCGACGTCCTGGCGCCCTCGGTGGAGCAGAGCTTCGCCCTCGTTCGCCTGCCCGAGGCGCTGTTTACGGCGGAGAGCGGCGGCGAGGAGTGAACCCGGGTTCGCTCGCCATCTTCAATTCCTGGGAACCTGACGGCTTTGGTGTGGTCTACCTCTCTGTCCGCACTGTCTCATTCCAGGTCGTGTTATCCGTGGAGGAGAGGAGAACGACATGCCCCGACCCGGCCCGCGTCGCGCCGCTTCACCTGCTGAAGTAGCTTATTCATCGATAAAAACAGCCTGGTTCGTGCTGCTGCTCGCCGCGGCGAGCTGCGCCCCGCCGGGGGAGCTGGGTCCGCCCGAGGGGACGACGCGGCTGGAGACGTTCGACCCCGAGCAGGTGGGCGGCGAGCTGGAGGCGCCGCCGACTGCGCCGCCTGGTGACGCGCGCCTCGGCGTGGTGCGCTACGGGCCAAAGGGTGAGTTCTCGGGCGAGGCGGTGTTTGTGCAGTTCGACAGCCCGGTGGTGGAGCTGGCGGCGCTGGACGACAGGCGCGTCGGCGACTGGCTCACGATCTCGCCCCCGGTGGAGGGGGAGGCGACCTGGCAGGATCCGCACACGTTGAGGTACGAGTTCAAGGAGCCGCCGCCGCGCGCGACGCGCTTTGACGTGCGGCTCGCCGGGCCGATCGAGGCGCTGGACGGAGCGCGCTTTGAGGAGGCGCTCGCCTGGAGCTTCACGACCGAGCCGCCTCGGGTGAGCTGGTCGCGGCCGTCGCGGCGGACGCGCTCGGTGACGCCCGACACGCCGCTCCTCGTCGGGGCGAGCCAGCCGGTGGCGCTGGACGCGGTGAAGCGCGCGCTGACGGTCACGACCCGGCCGCTCGGGGACGAGGAGGCCGCTGGGGCGCCCACCCCGTTTCGTCTGCGGCGGTTGACCGCCAAGGAGCTGGAGACCTGGGGGGGCGCGCGCTCCGAGCGGCTCTGCTTCGCCATCGAGCCCCAGCGCGCCTGGCCGCTGAACAGCGCCGTCCACGTCGAGCTGAGCGAGGAGCTGGTCGGCGAGCTGGGGTCGCTGCCAGCGGGCAGGGCGTGGAGCACGCATTTTTCGACCTACGCGCCGCTGGAGGTGACGGACGTGCGCTGCGGAGAGAAGGAGCAGATCTGCACGCCCCAGCCCATCGAGGTGGACTTCAACAACCCGCTCCCGGCCGGGCAGCGGCGCGTCGTCTCCGTGACCCCGCGCCCTGACGACTTCAAGGTCGATTTCGTCGAGGATGGCAGGGGAGACGCGATCGCGATCACGTTGTTCGGCGAGTTCAAGCCCGAGGTGCGCTACACGATCAAGGTGTCGGCGGGGACGCGCGACATCTACGGCCAGCGGCTTGGGCGCGCCGAGGTGCGCGAGGTCGTCTTCGCGGCGCCGCCGACCTGGATGGGGCTGTCGAATCGGGCGGGCGTGCTCGCGCCCGGTCGGGCTCGGACGATCGGGTTGACGGCGCGCTACGTGGCGCGAGCGCGGGTGCGGACCGCGGTCCTGACCGACGCGCAGGTGCTTGAGATCCACGCGTCAGGCCAATCGATAGGCGTCACGCCGCGCTCGTTGCCGTCGATCGCGTCGCTCGGGCTGGCGGCGCGGGAGGCTGAGTTGACGCTCAAGACCCGGGGGCCGACGTCGTGGTCATCGACCGCGCTCGATCTGGAGGCGCTGAGCGGCGTGAGGTCGGGGGTGCTCCTCGTGGAGGCCGAGGCGACGCAGATGGTGACCGAGACGGACGACCCCGACGGGATCATCAAGACGACCCTCCCCGGGGTGGCGCGGGGGATCTACTGGCTGACCGACCTCGGCGGGTTCGCCGAGGTGTCCGCGATCCAGTCGGTGGCGCGGGTCGCGCGCATCTCCGACGGCGCCCCGGTGCGAGGCGCCGAGGTGTCCATGCTGTGGGGTGACGGGGGCGACGCGCCGCGGTGGTGGGGCAGCGCAGGGCGGATGCGGGTTGGGGAGACCGACGCGAACGGGCTCATCGTGCTGCCCGACGCGAGCCGGTGGCCAGACGCGAGGCGCCTGGGGGCGCTCTGGGTCGAGGGTGCGGAGGATCGGGTGCTGATCCCGCTGGGACCCTCCGTCGGCTCAGCCACGAGGCCGCAGGAGGCGTTCAAGGCGCTGAAGCGCAACGAGCGGATGGTTGGCGCGCTCATCACCGAGCGGGGGATCTACCGCCCCGGAGAGACGGTGTACGCCGTGGGGTGGAGCGCGGTGGACACGCCCTGGACCGCGTCGGGGCTGCGCGACATGCCCGAGGGGGTGCCGGTGGTGGTGACCATGCAGTCCGGTCCCGACGAGGTCGCGCGGGTGGACACCGTCACCGGGCCGCACGGGAAGGTGTGGGCTGAGCTGCCGATCCCCGACGGCGGCGCGTTGGGCTGGTACCGCGTCAAGGCCTCGTTCGCCGACGGCGCCGCGACGCTGGAGAGGCGCTTCAAGGTCGAGGACTTCCGCACGCCTGAGTTTGAGGTGCAGGCGGTCGCCGAGCGCGCTCGGCTCATTCAGGGAGAAGCCAACGCGGTGCACGTCACCGGGTCGTATTACTTTGGCGGTCCGGTGCCGATGAACCACGTCTCCCACAGGACCACGTGCCAGGACGTCTCCTGGTCGCCGCCGGGGTTGAAGGAGCAGGGTTGGGAGGTGGGCTTCGAGCCGCGGTGGGGGACCCGGGCGAGCTACTCGCCCCACGCGCTCGCCAAACCGTCGCAGACGCACGGGACGCTCACGCTCCCGATCCACCCGCCAGGGGGGAGCCTGCGCCCGAGGCGATGCGCGACCGAGGTGGCGGTGCGCGACGCCTCGTTTCAGGAGGTGGGCGCCAGCGCCAGCTTCATGGTCCACCCGGCGCGCCTCTACGTGGCGGTGAAGGCGCCACGCGACGCCAAAGAGGGCGATGAGGTCGCGATCCTGGCGCAGGCCGTGACGCTGGACGGTGAGCGGGCGGCGGCGACGGAGCGCGCGACGGTCGAGGTGGCGCTCACCGAGTACGTCCCGGTGTACACGACGCGTGGGGAGCGCCGGTACATCGAGCGCTGGGAGAGGAAGACCGAGGTCTTCAAGACCTGCCAGCTCGCGCTCGGCGCCACAGGGGCTGACGCCCGATGCGCGCTGCCCCGACTCAAGCAGGGGAGCTACCAGATCAAGGCGCGGCTGGAGGTCGACGGGAACGTGACCGAGACGAAGGCGGCGTTCTGGGCGTCTCCCAGCTCGTGGACGTGGAGGGCGTCCGGGGCGCCGCGCGATCTGGAGATCCACGTGCAGCCCGAGCAGATCAAGCCGGGGGACGCGGTGCAGGTCATGGTGCGCTCGAAGTGGTCGGACGTTGAAGGGGCGTTGCTGGTCATGCGCGGCGGGATCCGCGAGGTCCACCCCTTGAAGCTCCAGGGGCAGCAGGCCACGCTGCGCTTCGAGGCCACCGACGCCTGGGCGCCCAACATCTTCTTCCGCGCGCTCGTGGTGGTCCCCGCCGGGGAGGAGCAGGACCCGGAGGTCTACCGCGACGACGCCCGGGTCGAGGTGTCCACCGACCACCGCCGCTTGAAGGTCGGGCTCAAGGTGCAGCCGCAGGCGGGGCCGGGTGACGTGGTCCCGGTGGAGGTGACCGCGCGCGACGCGCGCGGTGAGCCGCTGGGCGAGGGGGGGCGCGTGGCGCTCTGGGCCGTCGATGAGGCGGTGCTCGCGTTGACGAGCTATCAGGTCCCCGATCTGCTCGCCGAGATGATGATCCAGCGCGGCGATGAGACCCGCGGCCGGGACATGTACAGCCAGGTGCTGCGGCCCTACGTGTTGGAGCTGAGCGACCCGTCGCTGGCGGGCCGGATGGGGCTGGGCGCCAAGGGGTACGGCGCGGGCGGCGGTGGGATGGCGGCGGGGGGCGCCATGAAGCGGAGCCCCCCCGCTCGTCAGAAGTTCAAGGTCACGCCGCTCTTTCTGGCCGACGCGCCGCTCAACAGCGAGGGCCGAGCGCGCGCGACCATCGAGCTTCCCGAGAACCTGACCACGTTTCGGGTCATCGCGGTGGCGTCGGCCCCGCTGGAGGATGGCAGCGCGCTCGGTCGCATGGGCACGGCGGAGGCGCCGATCCAGGTGAGCGCGCCGCTCGTGGTCCGGGCCGCGCTCCCACGGGTCGCGCGGCCCGGGGATGAGCTGGAGTTGGCGGCCATCGTCAACAACGGCCTCGGGCCTGCTGGGCGGCTGGAGACCTCGATCGTGATCCACGGCGCGGGCGGGGCGGCGCGCCTGCTCTCGGAGCCCGTCGTGACGCAGCAGGTCGCCGCCGGGGCGCAGGTGCGGGTGCCGTTTCGGATCACGACGCCCCGCGTGGGGACGCCCGCGATCGAGCTGAGGGCGCGGCTGGTGCCCGACGATCCGAGCGTGGAGGCGACCGAGGACGCGATGCGGGTCGAGCTGCCGGTGGAGCGCGAGCGCATGCGGGTGGAGCAGGTGGCGATGTACGGCGACCTCAACGCCGACACCCCGGTGGCGGTGCCCGTCAAAATCCCTGAGGCGGTGGCGGTTGATGTCGGTGGGGTTGAGGTCTCCACCAGCTCATCGCTCCTTGGGGGGCTTGAGGACGCGGTCCACGAGCTGATCCATTACCCGTATGGGTGCGTGGAGCAGACGTCGAGCCGGATGGTCCCGCTGGTGGCGCTCTCGGAGCTGGGGGCGACCTGGCCGCTGGAGATCGGCGACACCGACGCGTTCGTCAAGGCGGGCGTGGAGCGGCTGTTGTCCATGCAGACCGACTCCGGGGGCTTCTCCTACTGGCCTGAAGGGGCGACGGCGCACCCATACGGCAGCGCCTACGCGACCTGGGTGCTCCACATGGCGAAGCGGGCGGGTCACGACGTGCCCGACCGGAAGCTGACGGCCGCGCTGGATTACCTGGAGGAGGCGACCCGAAACCCTGATCGGGACTGGCCGGACAGCGCCCTGTACCGCTTCGACGTGCGGCGCGCGATCGCCGTCCACGCGCTCGCCGAGGCGGGGCGGGCGCCGCGCGAGGCGATCGAGGCGCTGACGTCGCGCTACGAGAGGCTGCCGCTGTTCAGCCGCGCCTTTGTGCTGATGGCGCTCCACCGGGTCGCGCCGGAGGACGCGCGGATCGACGATTTGCGCTCCGCGTTGACGAACAACATCGCCGAGCTGCCAGGGACCGCGCACGTCAGCGAGCGGCTTCCCTACAACCTCGGCGAGGCCTTCTACTCGGACGGTCGCAGCGACGCGATCGTGCTGATGGCGCTCCTGGCGGTCCAGCCCGAGCACCCACTCGTGCCCAAGCTGGCGCGGGGGCTGCTGGAGCGCCGCCGCGGCGGCGCGTGGCGGAACACGCAGGAGAACGCCTACGCGTTGGTGGCGCTGGCCCGCTTTGGCGCGGTCTACGAGCGCGAGGAGCCCGCCTTCACGGCGCGGGCCTGGGTGGGCGACACGAAGCTGCTGGAGAGCCCGTTCAAGGGCAGGCAGCTGGACACGCGCGCGGCGCTCATGCCCCAGAAGGAGCTGGTGGCGCAGCTGGAGCGGGGGGAGTCGGTCGGGTCGCGGCTCATCCCGGTGACGCTCCAGCGCCAGGGTCAGGGGAGGATGTACTACCGGATCGGCATGCGGTACGCGATCGAGGGTCCGATCTCGGAGCCGCGCTTCAGCCACATGGAGCTGAGCCGGGCGCTGCGCGGCGCCGATGGCCATGAGCTGGGCCGCGACGCCGAGGTGGACGCCGGGGAGGTGGTGGCGCTCGTCGTGAACGTGCGGGTCAAGAACCGGATGCGCTACGTGGCGGTGGACATCCCGCTGCCAGCGGGGCTGGAGGCGGTCCTGATCGGCCCCACCGCGCGGGCGCTGCCGTTCTCAAGGGTGATAGGGAGGTGGGTCAGCCACGAGGAGCTGCGCCGCGACCGAGTGCTGCTCTTCGCGGACGACCTCTCGCCGGGCGAGCACCGCCACATGGTGGTCGTGCGGGCGACCACCCCGGGGCGCTTCGCCATGCCGTCGGCGATGGCGCAGAACATGTACATGCCGGAGGTGTTCGCCCGGACGCCCGACGCGACGGTGACCGTTCGGTACTGAGCGTCACTCGGTCAAGGGGGCGTCGTCAGCGGCGTGGCGGGTGTGGCGTTGGATGAGGGTGGCGTCGTCGGGGCGCTCCAGGCTCTCGGGGCGGGCGGCCTCACGGCGACCCTCCCAGCGAGCGCGGGCGGCGGGTCCCCAGGGGACGGGGGGGAGGTTGTGCTCGCAGGTGTCGCCGTTCTCGTCGCTCCACGAGCCGTCCGGGCAGACCGTCTCATCCCAGATCACGCCGGAGAGGTCGGCGCCCTTGAGCTGGGCGCCCTGGAGGTTGGCGAACGACATGTCGACGCCGCGCAGGTTGGCGCGGGTGAGGTCGGCGCGCCAGAGGTCGACCCAGGTGAAGTTGGCGCGGGTGGCGTTGGCGTCCTCCAGGTTGGCGTCCCAGGCCTGGCCGAAGAAGAGTTGCGCGCCGCGCAGGTCGATCCCCTGGGCGTTCGCCTCGTCCAGAGTCGCCGCGGGCATGAAGGCGCCGGAGAGGTTGGCCCCTTCGAGGTTGGCGTTCTCAAAGAAGCTCGCCAGCATGGAGGCGCCCGAGAGGTTGATCCCCTTCATGTGCGCGCCCATCGCGAACAGCCACGACGCCCGGCTCCCAGACAGGTCCACGCCAGGGAGGTTGCCCCCGGCGAGGCTGACGTTGGAGAACTGCGCGCCCTTGAGGTTGGCGCCCTCCAGGTCGATCCCGGGCATCCATGACCCTGACAGATCGACCCCCTGGAGGTTGGCGTCGCGCAGGTTGGCCCGATACAGGTCGGTCATGCGCAGCGTGGAGCCGCTGAGATCAACCCCGCTCAGGTCGGCGCGGTTCATGTTCGTAGCCAGGCACATGGTCCCGGGCTCGATGCGACAACCATCCACGGTGCGGTCGCAGCCCGGAACAAAGCTCGCCGCCGCGACGACGGCGACAGCGATCCCTCCAAGGGCGATTGCGTTTCCTCGGCTCATTGCTCTCCTTATCTGGTTGTGTGTGCCGCCACGGCGCTCATGATGATCGGCAATGTAAGGAGGAAGGCCGCAAAGGGAAGGGCGGGGCGAGCATTTTGGGGAGGGGGGAGCGGCGAGGGCGGGCGCCCTCGCCGCAGCGCAGCGCAGGTCAGCGGACGAAGGAGGAGGTCCAGGCGGGGCGCTGGAGCTGACCGCTGTAGATGGTCTGCTCCCACTCGGCGTCGGTGTAGCGCTTGTACTGCTCGCCGAGCACGGAGTAGTAGGAGGAGACCGGCCCGACGTAGGCGTGGACCCCCTCACAGTCGGTCAGGGTGAAGACCATCAGCTGGGTCGCGCCGGTGGCCCCGTGCAGGACCCAGCCAACGTTGTTGCCGTTCTCATCGGTCGGGGCGGTGTGGACGTCGGCGATCGTGGGCTTGAAGCTCCCCAGGTCCGCCCGCGAGAAGAACAGGCTCGCGTACCACCCGTCGTACTGCACCTCGCCGCAGCCGACCATCTCACGCTCGATGGTGGCGCGCAGGAAGTTCCACTCCTCCTCGGTGAGCGGCTCGTCGTTCAGCTCCTTGGTGGAGATCGCCTCCAGGGTGCTCATGATGCCGCTCATGTTCTCGAACCAGGACTTGACGCGGGCCGTGTCGAACCCCTCCTGCTCCAGCTCGGAGGCCATGCGCATCCCCAGCTCGCCGAGGTGGGCCATGCGCTGGTAGAACTCGGGGTAGGGCTCGACGTAGGCCTTGGGGTACTCGCAGCCGACGCCCGCCGAGTAGCTCTGCTTGGCGTACAGCAGCGTGTCGTGGCGCAGCTCCGCCCAGCTCGCCATCTGCGTGTTGAGCGTCTTGTGGTCCCAGGCGCGCGTCTGCATCGCCTCGGGCATGGCGCCGCGGTGCGTGTCGTCGTTGAGGGCGCGCAGCGCGTTGAGCCAGCCGTTGTACAGGTTCGCCTCCCAGAAGTCCTGGGGGTGGTTCTCGACCAGGAAGCGCAGCTCGTGCAGGGTCCCCTGGTAGGGGTAGCGCTCCAGCTCCGGGGCGAGCAGGTCGGCCGCGGCGTTCGAGCCCAGGGCGAACTGCACGTCGAGCGGGTCGGGCAGCATCCGGCGCATCTTCTCACCGGTCCGGGGGTCCTGGAGGCGGTCGTAGGTGACGTGGTGAAAGACGTAGGAGTCGATCACGAAGCGCTGCCCCATGAGCAGGTAGACGCGGGGCAGGGTGACCTCGGGCTCCTTGGGGTCGGTGTAGATGATCTGCGACATGATGCGCTGCAACCCGTAGGGGCTGTTCAGGAGCGCCTTCTTGAGGGTCTCGTCGTCGGCGCCCGCGATGGCGTCGAGGCTGTCGAGGCTGTTGTCGGTGCGGAACGCCTCCATGTCGATGGGGTTCATGCTGTCGCGCTCACCGACCATCAGCTCGATCGCCTTGTTGATCTGCGTCCATTGCCTCATGGCGCCGCTGTCCGAGAGCAGGCTGTTCATCAGGAAGGCGCTGTCGAAGGCGACGCGGTTGAAGACCGGCTGGCCATCGACGAAGTTGACCAGCGCCATCTCGGTGCGCCCGAGCCACATCATCGTCTTGAAGTAGCGCTGGAGGAGGGGGTCGTCGGTGTAGTGGCCGCGGGGGCGCATCTGGCTGTAGTCGTAGAGGCTCTGCGCCCCGAACAGGGTCAGGGTGTCCGGGCCTTCGGCGCTGACCCCGGCGAGGATCTTGTTGACCAGCTCCGTCACGCGCGCGTCGTCGTGAACCGGCTGCACCGGCGTCTCGCCGATGAGCGACCGCCCGATCGTGAGGTAGACGTCCACGTCCTGCGCGGCCTCGGCCTGGGCGGCGGGGATGGAGCCCTGCTCAAGGCGCTCGGCGAGGTCCTCGTGCATGAGCTTGAGCATACGCTCGGTCGCCCCGGCGAGCACGGTCTGCTCCATCTCCTGAAGGATGCGGTCGTAGGAGCGGTGCAGGGCGTAGAGCATGCTGTCGGTGGTGATCAGCACGGGCATGTCGGCGAAGTACAGGTCGGAGTAGGCGTTCTCGAAGGTGTGGCGGTCGGTGCCTTCGAGCACCACGAAGCCGTTTTGCTTGAGCAGCTCACCCTGCGCCTCGTTCATCCCGGTCAGCTCGGCGATGCGGCCGAGGTCGCTGGCGGTGGTCGGGTCGAACGACAGCTCGGAGAGCGCCTCATTCGGCGCGTAGCGCTCGGTGAAGTCGCCGGAGGACATCGCGTCGGCCTCGGAGCGAACCTCCTCGTAGGCGCGCAGGAAGGCCTCCTGGTCTTCGGTGATGTCGGTCTTGCCGGTGGTGCCGTAGTTGTTTCCGCCGCTGGTCTGCCCCTGATCCGCTGGGCCGTTGTCGGTGTCCGCGTCCGTGCTGCACCCGGTCGCCCAGGTGAGCGAGGTGCAGAGGAGGATGGTGACAAGCTTGAGGTGGGTCGTGCGCATCTTCGTCTCCTGTGTGGCTTCAAGGAGCCTGCCCGGTGGTTCGTGCTCCAACGCCAGACAGAAAAGCAAACCCCGTGCCATGTGCCAGGTGACGATGAGAGCGGGCTGGGAGGGGAGGAGGGGGGCGGCGCGCGCCTCGGATAACTGGAGCGGCCTCAGAATCCTGAGAGCGCCTCCGGGTCACTCGGGGGGGTCGAGGGCGACGCGGATCGACTCAAAGAAGATGGAGGTGCGGTAGGCGTCGTTGCCGGGGATCTCGGGGTCGAGGTCGGCGTCCATCTCGGCCCCGTTGCAGTCGAGGACGGCGGCGATGTCGCCGAGTTCGGGGTCGTTGTCGCAGTCGTAGGAGGGGCACACCCCGACGGAGACGATGCAGCACAGCCCGGGGTCGGTCTCGCAGCCGAAGTTGAGCCAGCGCGCCTCGGCCTCCTCGCGCGAGATGTAGCCGTCGATGAAGCCGCGGGTGATGCGCTCCTCCTCGGGGGTGAACTGCATCTCGACGGTGGTGTCGAGGACCTGGAGGCCGATCCGGTTGATCTCACCCTCGAACTCGAACAGCGCGACGAGCTGGTAGTCGAAGCTCAGCGAGCGCCAGGTGTCGCCCGCGAGCGGGCGCTCGGGGTCCACGTAGGGGGCCATGACGAAGGAGGGCAGCTCCTCGACGGGGAGCTGCCACCAGAAGGTGGGCGTCACGCCGTCCTCGATCGGGGCGGTGGGCGAGCCGCCGCCGTAGGTGACGGTGATGGTGTCGTCGTCGCCGAGCGGCGACATGTCGGTCATGAAGAACCCGGTGTCGCCGACGAACCCCTTGAGCACGGAGACGACCGCCGAGATCTCCTCGGGCTCCTCCAACACGTAGTTGGTCTCCACGTAGGTCTGATCGTCGGGGACGAACGTGCACACGTTTTCGAGGCAGATCCGGCCCTCGCCCTCACACTCTGGCGTCTGGAGGCACTCCTGCCCTTCCGGCGAGGCGTCGGCGAGCGGGGCGTCCGGCGGGCGGGTGTCTTCAGGGGTGGTGTCCTCGGCCACGTCCTCCGGGGCGGTGTCCTCGGGGGCGGTGTCTTCTGGCGCGGTGTCCTCGGGGGTGGTGTCGACGGCGGTGTCGACGGCGGACATGGTGTCGGCGGCGCCGGTGTCGGCGGCGCTGCCGGTGTCGTCTCCGGCGCCTGTCGGGTCACCGCCCCCCGAGTCGTCGCCGCAGGCGAGCAGCGCGAAGCAGGCGACGAGGAGGGCGGCGCCGATGGCGGCGCGGCGGTGGTGCGTGGTGTGCGGCATGGCTTCACTCCCGGTGGGACAGGACGCCACGCCCGAGGTCGCGCGTGAGACCTGGAGCGGTGGTCGTTGCAGACCACGATAGCAACGCCGCCGGGGTCAACTCAAGGGGGTTTTCAGCCCTGCTTGGAGGCGATGAACTTCTCCAGGCCCCGGTTGACCTCTTTGAGGTTGGGGGTGATGAGGGTGACGACGAACTTCTCGATCGCGGGGCCGATGCGCCCGGCGAGGAGCCGGGGGACGCCAGGGATCTTCTTGGCGTCCACGGTCAGCTCGCCGTTGATGATGATCTTGACGGCGTTGTCTCCGGCGGGCTCGAAGCGGTTCTTGCCTCGGATGGAGACGTGCTCGGTGAAGACGTTCAGCTCGTTGCGCCACTCGCAGGTGTGGTCGTTGGCGTTCCACAGCGCGTAGTCGTTCCACGCGATCTTGCTGGGATCGATGAAGGGGCGCACGATGGAGGGGATCTCGGCGGGCGAGGCCTTCCAGATGTTCAACAGCCGCACCGAGCCGTTGTCCAGCTCCTCGCGCTCCTTGACCTCGATCTTGTCGATGTTCGGCAGGTAGGTCGCGAGCTGGTCCAGCTCATCGCGGTACGTGGTGAACACGACGTCGCGGGGGAAGTTGATGGTGTCCTCAACATGAATCTTCATCGTCCTGATCCTCGGCGGTGGGTCAATCGCGGCTGCGGAAGTCCTTGATGGGTCTACCGCAACGCCCGATCGATGTACTACATTATGTCCTGACGCGACAACAACCGGGGGATCCGGGGCCTGAGCGCCCGGGTCATGTGATGGGCTTGTGTTGATCGCGCGGTGGACTGAGCCAGAGAGGTTTTCGTGCGCAAGACGACGGGTTGCATCGAGTTATGGGCGGTGGTGGCCTCGCTGATGGTGTGGGCGACGCTTGGGTTGTGGTCCACGGAGGCGACGGCGCTGGAGTACACGATCAAGTACGGTGATTCGCTCCCCAAGCTGGCCAAGCGCTTCTACGGCGACTCCAGGCAGTGGCGGCGCATCGCTGAGGCGAACGGGCTGGAGACCGGCGAGTTCTTCAAGGTCGGTGAGGTGATCCTGATCCCGGAGGACGGCGACCCGGAGAACCCCGGCGCGCACATCGCCTACGCCGAGGGCGCCGTGGAGGTGCTGCTGCCGCCTGACGACAAGGCGAAGCCTGCGGAGGTCGGGGTTCCGCTGCTGTGGCAGCACGGCGTGCGGACGGGCGAAGGGGCGAGCGCCGAGCTGAGGTTGAAGGACGGGGCGCTGCTGAAGCTGTCGCCGGAGACGGAGCTTGTGGTGCTCGGCGCCCGCGGGGTTCGACGGGGTCGCCCTGGAGGCGTGCGGATCCACCTCAAGCGTGGCGCGGTGGAGCTGTCGGGGGAGGTCGGGAGGCCGTCGCAGCTGGAGATCCTGACCCGCGATGGCCTGGCGAGGTTGGTGGGCTCGTCGCTCCTGTTCGGGATCAAGGGGGGGCTGTACGAGGTCGCGGCGCCGGACGGGGAGATCGCGTTTGAGGAGAACAGGATCCTGAGGGGGAAGGGGGGGGTGACCCACCCGGCCAAGGGGAGCGACCTGAACGCGCTGCCGAAGGCGCCGCGGCTGACGCTGCCCGAAGGGACCGCGGTGTTGGTGTCGATCGGTCGCCAGGAGCGGCCGCTGCTGAGCTGGTCGAAGTTTGACGGCGCGTTGGGGCGCTACGAGGCGCGCGTCACGTCGCTGGAGCGTCGGTCGGAGACGCAGCGCGTGGAGGCGGACGGCGAGCAGAGCCACATGACGTTGCCGCTGTCGCGGCCTGGCTTGTACGAGGTTCAGGTGCGCGCCATCGGCAAGGCCGGGCTGCCTGGCCCATGGGCGACGCGCCGGATCTGGCACGTCGTGCTGACCCCGACCAACCGCTACGTGGGCAGGGACTCCTCGGGGCGCCCGGTGTTTGTGGGGGTGGGCGAGCTGACCTTCAACCCCGGGCGTCAGGACATGATGGTCTACGCGGGCGTGGATCAGGCCGAGCTGGAGCTGGTCGGCGTGCGTGAGACGATGCGGGTGGAGGGGGTGGGCGAGCACAAGCTGGTGCTGCGGGTGCTGCCGGGCGACGCGCTGGAGCGCAAGAAGCCGCTGCCCGACGTGGAGATGTCGCTGGTGATCGCCGAGATCTCGGGGATCGAGGTGGACTTCGCGCCGCTCCAGCTCGACCCGATGAAGGTGCAGGAGGTGCAGGTGACGGTGCGGCTGAAGGATCAGCAGGGGCGCCCGGTGGTGGGTGAGGCGCCGATCGTCGAGGCGGGCCGTCGCTCCTGCGAGGCGCGCCCGACCAGCGAGCCGGGCGAGTACCGCTGCGCGCTGACGCCGCGGGTGCCGCCCGGGCTGGAGACGCTGCCGCTGGTCATCAAGGGGCGCGGCGGGACGTTTGTCCATCAGGAGCGCTTCATGGTGCGGTTGCCCGACGAGGACGCGCTGCGGGTGCGTTAGGGTCGCGACAGCGGCTCGGCGAGGTAGAAATCTTGCCAGCGGGCGCGCCTGGGGTAGCCTCCGTGTCGGACATCATCCGACATGGAGGTTGATGTGGGAGAACAAGCTCTAACAAAAGCAGCGCCACCTCGAACAGGGCCCGCGTTGGCGGGTCTGAGCGCCGTGGCGGCGGGCGCCCTCCTGGGGTGGGCCCAGCAGGGCCCCGGGTTCGGCTGGGATCGCGCCGTGTCGCGCTGGATCGAGGACACCGTCCCGATGCTGACGCCGCTCTCCGAGGCGGTGGGTTGGCCGCTGGGGGAGCGGTGGCCGTTCGCGGTGGCCGTGTTTACGGCGGTGGCCGTGCTCAGCTCGTTCAAGCGGCAGCGGGAGGCGGTCTTCATCCTCGGCGCGATCGCGGGTGGGATCATGATGGACTGGTCGCTGCGGGCGCTCTTGTCGTCGCTGCCGCCCGCCTCCAGCCTGCTGATCTACGGCGCCTTCCTCGGCAGCCTCGGCTACGCCGGTCACACCATCGCGTCCGCGACCCGGCCGCGCGTCGCGATCTGGAGCGCCGCCTCACTGACCGCGCTGGCGTGCGCGGTCAGCGCGGTCCATGCGGGCCACCTCCCCTCGGCGGTGGCGTTGTCCGCCTTCCTCGCCGTGAGCTGGCTCATGGTCCTGCGCCACCTCCTCTCCGCCTGATCCGCGCCGTCCTGGCGCTCCTGGGAAGAATCGCGGCCTTCAAGTTGTCATGAGGTTGGTCGTGCCTATTGCTTCGATGGGCGAAGCTGGGGTATGGATCTCCAGTATAGTGGACTGCTTCAGTCCATGAACACCGTCCGAGCAGCCCCGATACACCAACCCACGCGGCTCCACGCAGCGCAGGCGCCGCGTAGCCGGGAGGAGCGATGACCCCCGAGCAGCTACAAGCCCTGATACGGCGCTCCCTCCCCGACGCCGAAGTGCACGCGGAGGATTTGACCGGGACCCGGGATCACTGGCGCTTGACGGTGATCTCCGAGGCGTTCGAGGGCGAGCGTCTCGTGGCTCAGCACCGCATGATCAATGAGGCGTTGGCCGCTCAGCTCAAGGACAACACGATCCACGCGCTGTCGCTCAAGACCTACACGCCAGCCCGCTGGGCCGAGGCGAACTGAAGAGTCCACCGCAACCACCACGGAGATTGGAAACCATGGCCAAGAAGTTCTCACTGCCGATCGCCGGCCAGAGCGCCCCGACCGCCCCCGCCGCGTCGAGCGAGCACAAGACGCGCTCCCAGGGGGGCGACGTCCAGAGCGAGCTGGCGCACCTCGTCGAGTCCAACAAGATCCTCATCTTCATGAAGGGGTCGCCGCAGTGGCCCCAGTGCGGGTTTTCGGCGCGGGCGGCGCAGATCCTCGACAGCTTCGGCGTCTCCTACGCCCACGTGAACGTGCTGGAGGACCCAGAGATCCGCCAGGGCATCAAGGAGTTCTCCAACTGGCCGACCATCCCCCAGATCTACGTTAACGGCGAGTTCCTCGGCGGGAGCGACATCCTGCTGGAGATGTACCAGAACGGCGAGCTGCAGGACGCCATCAACGAGCTGTCCAACTGAGCCGCGCCCCGCTCCACCCCTCCTCCAGGCCTGAAGCGTGCGCGTTGCGCGGTCACGCGGGCGTTCGGAACAAGGCTGGAGCGCGTCTCGCCAGGCTCCTGGGGCAGGCGCAAAACCATCTTGACAGCGCCCAACGCTGCTGTTAGCAATGGCGGCCCTGATTCGACCGCTCCGCGCGGTTGAGACGGGCCGGTAGCTCAGTGGTAGAGCAACGGACTTTTAATCCGTCGGTCGTGGGTTCGACCCCCACCCGGCCCTCTCGTTCTGACGCCAACGATCTGTATTGACAGAGTGTGAGCGTTGGCGTAGAACAAATCCCCTCAACCCCACGGGGTTGAGCTGGTGTGTCCCCGTCGTCTAGCCAGGTCCAGGACACCGGGTTTTCATCCCGGCAACACGGGTTCGAATCCCGTCGGGGGTATTCACGCCGCATGAGCCGGGGTCGCTTCTAAAGCGGCCCCGGCTTTTTTACTTAGGGTCACCTCTGAAGGTCACCTCAGCATCCCTTCTGCACGCTCTAAAGCTCACATCACCATGAACCGCGCGCAGGGGCGACCCTTGTGATGCGGTCGCCGGTTGTGTATCCCAAACTCAACAATTCAACAGGGCGACGCCTCAAGCCGGGCGGAGGATGGGATGGACGTGGAGCACCTCAAAGCGATAGACGCCGCAGCGAAGCTGGGCGATCGGGCTACGCTGATCGAGCTGGGCGCGACCGCCTGGGCGGAGGCGCGCTGGGAGCACGTCGCCGCGGCCCTCCGCGCGCTGGGGCTGGAGGCCAGCCAGGACGCCGTGGTGGGTTTGAGCGAGGCGCTGTCGTCGGTCAATGGGCGCCGTCGAAAGAACCTGCTCACCCCGAAGGAGGTCGTCACCTGCCTGGTGGAGGCGCGGCACGGTGACGCGCCTTCGTCGCGCCGTCCCGTGCACGGGCGCCTCATCTGGATGGCGCGCCGGGTGGAGCGCCCGTTCTGTGAGGCGATCCGAGGGGACGACGGGCACATCCAGCTCGTGGTCGGCGAGGAGGGGGTCGCCTCCTATCAGGCGGTCCCGGATCGTCTGAGCGTGGCGCTCACCGAGGGCTTCGCGCCGATGGAGGTCGTCGAGCCGTCGGAGCAAGCCACTTCGGTGCTCCCGGTGGAGGTGGCTCAGCGCCTTGAGCGGATCCACGTCGGCGAGCCCAACAGCTACACGTTCGACGCGCTGCTTGAGCTGCTGGCCGAGCAGGAGGGGGAGCCCTTCTACGAGGCGGCCATCGAGCTGGCCGAGGCGCAGCTGGTGAGTTGGGAGGCCGCTGAGCGCGCGCCGCACTACGCCTGGGCGCGCAAGAGCGTCGGGCGCCCCCACGGGCGCTTGATTCAGGCGGTGCGCCTGAGCCTGGACGACCTTCATGTGTGTCTGGAGGCGTGCCCCGACCGCGCCCCGATCACGACTCTGACCCACTTCGATCTGGCGAGCTTCACGTTGCCTGAAGGTGCCTCGGAGGAGTCGCTCGGCATGCTTCAGCGGCTCACCGGGTTGGAGCACCTGAGGATGTCGTATTGGAGCGTGTCGGAGGAGGAGATGGCGCTCCTCGCGAGGCTCCGCTTCCCTGCGTCGCTCCGCACCGTGACCCTCCCCAACCTGCCCAACCCGGATCACCTCAGCGCGCTCCTGGAGCACCTGAGCGAGGACTGCCCGGAGCTGGAGCGGGTGCACTTCACCGCGCACAACAGCCCGCACCTCCTCGACCGCCTTGAGGGGCTGAGGGGGCTCTCGGAGGGCGTCGCCCTCGGCGTGACCGTCACCCACCCGAGCGCCTACCCCGAGGTGGCCCAGGCGATCGAGGAGCGCCTGGGCGCGCGTCGCCTCGACGTCCTCGACGCCACCGACATCAGCGACACGCGCCGTCTGTACACCGCTGTCGGGGTCTGCGACTTCGTCGCGGGCGTCGGCGCGCTGCGCCTGACCACCCGGCCCGGCGGGCTCGCGGCGCTCTTCGCCGAGCCCGAGCGCTGGTCGCGGCTGAGCAGGCTCGCCGTCAAGGTGGCGAGCCTCACCTCGGAGGACCTGACGGCGTTGACGCGGCTGCCCACCCTGGCCTCGTTCACGGAGCTGGAGGTGACCGGCGAGCTGGGCACCGACGCGGCGCGGCAGGTGGCCGCGGCGCTGGCTTCGGACGCGCCACGCCTGGAGCGGCTCGCGCTCCCTGGCTCGCGTCTGGGCAATGAAGGCCTCAGGGCCTTCGCGGACGCGGGGTTGTTGCGCGGCTTGCGGCACCTCAACCTGCACGACGGTCGCTTCAAAGGGCGAGGGCTGGTTGTGCTGACCGATCCAGACCAGGGCCCCGCTCAGCTTGAGACGCTGGTGCTCTCCAAGAACTCCATGGGGAAGCCCGTCGTCACGAAGTTCGCCGAGTGGGAGCCCCTTGGGCGCCTCCGCCTCCTGGATCTCACGAAGGTTCGCCTCAGCCCCGACAACCGCGAGCGGCTCTTTGCGTCGCCCTGGGTGGTCCCCGAGGCGGTCCGGGGTCAACCGGCGTGAGCGCGTCGCGCTGTGGTCGCGGTTCTTTTTCAGGAGCCGTGCGCCTCGAACGCGACGGGCGGGTGAGCGTTGACCGTCGCACCGTGAGGCGAGTATCCTGAAGGTGGCATGGCACAGACGTCAGCACTTCAACCTGAGGGCACGCGCTTTGTGGGATCCCAACGACACCAACACCACCAACCTCCCGGTGCTGGATCGGTTCAAGGGCGATGACGCCCAGGTGCGCCTCTCCACCAAGCTCATGGAGTGGGACGAGGCGCCGGTGACCGACCAGGAGATCGCAGACGCCCTCGGAGAGGGGGCCGTCGAGGCGTTCCGCTACACCCAGAAGAAGCTCGCGGGCAACGTCCGCAAGGTCACGGGGGAGCCCGCGCTGTGCCACTCGGCCGACGTCGCGATCCGAGCGGCCAGCCTGGGTTATGGCGAGCGGGTGATCCAGGCGTGCCTGCTGCATGACGTGGCTGAGGACTCGTCGAGCGGCTTCGCGCAGCTCCCCGAGGCGTTCGACGACATCGGCAAGCGGTTCTCGACCGAGCTGGCCGATGACGTCGCGCTGCTCACCAACCGTTACCAGCTCCTCTTTCAGGCCGCGGCCGAGAAGGTCAGCCGCGACATCGAGCCAAGCCAGCGCGGCATGAGCGCGTTTCGCTCCGCGCTCGACGTGCTCTACTTCGAGTCTGGTCCGGAGCTGTGCAGCACCTTCGGGCGCGAGTTCTATGGCGTCGCGCAGTTCCTGGAGAAGGAGCTTGATCTGACCGAGGCTCAGATCGCCTACAAGCGCAACAGGAAGTTCTCGCTGACCCGCCACCTGGAGCGGCGCCTGTACGCGACCTACATCAAGGACATGGCCCGAGACGCGACCGAGAAGGCGAACGGGGCCCCCCGGGTCGCGTCGACGCCGCTGATCGTCAAGTGCGTGGACATCATCGACAACGTCCGCACGAGCGAGGTCAGCAACCGGAGCAACCTGTACCGCCTCGTCCGTAAGGCGGAGACGATCATCGACTGCGTCCAGGAGGACTTCCTCGATCAGATCCCGGGTGAGGTCGCGCGGCTCACGACGATCGGCCCGCTCCACCGCATCGTGCAGATCCGCTTCGTCGATCAGATCAAGCTGCGGCGCCGCGCGGTGGCCGACAACTTCTCCGAGACGCGGTTCGCGGGCCTGGTGCGCTTCCTGGTGGATGAGGGCAACCGCCTGACCGCCAAGTACATGATCCCCGCCAACCGCATTGAGGAGGTGGAGCTGTTGGAGAACGACGTGCGCCGCCTCAACCCCGGTCGGGGCTGAGAGGTCACGCCGAGAACGGGATCGGCGGCACGTCGTTGACCAGGATCCCCACTCCGAGCGCGTGCGAGCGCTGCGCGCGCCGATCGAGCGGCACCCCCGACGACACACACCACAGCTGAACCCCGACCAGCCGACGCGACAGCCCCTCGCTCGCCCCACCCGAGGCGT
Source organism: Myxococcales bacterium (assembly GCA_002716585.1). Classification (GTDB taxonomy): domain Bacteria; phylum Myxococcota_A; class Bradymonadia; order Bradymonadales. The sequence goes on from PBBL01000050.1 coordinate 23,230, forward strand.
CCATGTGGCGCGGCGCGTTGGCAGCGGCACGGCCGACCGACTCCATGAGGTGGATCGTCATCGCGAAGTGGGCGCCGCAGCGCGCCTCGTGGGCCTCCACCCCTTCGATGGCCGTCGCCGTCAGCCGCGCGACGCCTCGGAAGTCGCCCTGCCGGAGGAGCCGCCGCGCGTCGCGCGTGTAGGTCGCCACGTCGCGGCGCAGCGCCTTCACCTGACGTCGCTCGGCCCGCCCGGTGTAGCGGGGCGGGCGGGTCGGGTCGCCCGCCAGGCTCATGGAGACGAAGTCGTCGGCGACGACCCCGACGCCTGCCGCGTTGAACGGCCGCGCGGCGTGATCAAAGTAGCGCGCCAGCGGCAAGCAGGCGATCTCGGACGCGACCAGCATGCGCGACAGCCACCGCGAGGCCCCATGGGTCCGCTCGGCGTAGAGAGGCGCGCGGGCGCGGTTGAGGGCGATCGCCTCGCGCATGTGGAGCGTGAACTGATCCGGGTGCGTCTGAACGAGCGCGGGCGTGGATGGGTTCGACATCGGGTCTCCGTCCTGGCTTCCTGGGTTCAACTTGAAACAACGGCGTCTCGAGGCGTGGCTCACAGCGGCGCATGAAACAGGCCATAGCGGCGCACGTGGTCGGCGCCGCGCCCGAACCGGCCGCTGGGGTTGTCGTCGCGCACCAGCGCCCCGAACCACCGCTGGTAGCGGTCCGCGCCGCGCTCCAGGATCGACATCACCATGGCACTCATCAGGCCGTGCCGTCGGTGCGCGGGCAGCACCCCCACCGTCTTGAGGATGGCGTCCTGACGCGCGCCCAGCCGCGGCGCATGCGCGTGAAAGTCGAGGTCGGTCACCGCCACGCGCTGCGCCGCTCCGGCGCGGACCAGCGGCCCATAGTGCGGGTAGACGATGAAGAACCCGGCCAGCGCGCCGTCCGGGGCGACGCACAGAGTGCTGACGTCGGGGTCGGCCTTACGGATGAACGAAGGCCCGCAGGCGCGCTTGAACGCCTCAAGGCTCAGCGGCGTGTAGGCGAAGTTCTGCCCGAACATGTCGTCGATGGCCGCGTGCAGCTCGTCGAGCCGCGACAGCCAGGCGTCGGGCGACATCGGGAGCAGCCGGTACCCCATCGCCTCAACGCGCCCCAGCACGTGGGCGCGCTGCTCCCTCGCCGGAGCGAGCGTCTCGGTCCGCGCGATCTGCGTCATGTACCCCTGGCTGAGGGAGAACCCGCACGAGGTCAGCAGCGCCGGGTAGCGGGCCGGGTTGTAGGGCTCTCCGGGGAAGGTGATCGCGCCCGCCTCGGACTCCAGGCGCAGCCGATACCGACCGTAGGTGCTGAAGTCGATCGGCCCATACATGCTCCTCGCCCCTCGCGCCCTCGCCCAGCCGCGCGCCCGCTCAAAGAGCGCCTGGTGGACCCGCGCCTCGTCGCCCTGCCCTGGAGCGCTCTCCCAAAACCCGAAGAAGCAGCTCGGCTCGCCCGCGATCTCAAGCCCGCGAGGCAGGAACACCATCAACCGGGCCCGCCCTTCAATCCAGAACGCCGCGGCGTCGTTGCCCGCCGCGAACCAGGGGTCGTCGGGCGAGAAGCGCGCCGGGAGGTTGGCCTCAGGGGTCGGGATGGCGTCCGGGTCGTCGCCGGTCGCGAGCAGACCGATGGTCAGGAACGCCTCGGGCAGCCCCTCCTGCGCGGTCGCGGTGTGAATGGTCCAGCTCATGCGCCCTCCTCGGTCGATTGCGGGTCGAGACGGACGACCTCGCCGGTCCCACCATCCAGACGGACGACCTCGCCCGAGCGCACGATCGAGAGCAGCCCTGGCACGCCGACCACCGCCGGGATGCCCAGCTCCCGCGCCACGACCGCCGAGTGGGACAGCGCGCTGCCCCGCTCGACCAGGATCCCGCGCGCGGTCGGGAACAGCGGCGCCCAACCCGGGTCGGTGCGGACCGTGGTCAGGATGCAGCCCTCGACGCTCAGCTCGTCCTGGGGGCTCATGATGACGCGGACGGGCGCTTCGACGACCCCGGGGTAGCACCCGAGGCCGAACAGGACCTCGGCGTCGGCGTCGATCGGGGTCTGCCGCGTCGGCGCGAAGCGGTTGCCGTGGTAGACCGGGCCGCGGGTCGCGAAGCGGTGCGGGGGCTCCTGGTGGACGTGGGCGGCGAACTCGGCGCGGCGTAGCCGCGCGAGCGCGGCGAGGTCGGTGGTGACGGCGCGGCCCTCATGGTAGGCGTCGATCTCCTCGACGGTCAGGTGGAAGACGTCGCGCGGCGCGTCGAGGCGACCGACCTCGTGGAGGCGGAGGCCGATGGCACGGTAGACGTCGCGAAAGAGGCCGAACATCCGGGTGCGCGCCAGGCGCATGTTCTCGCGGTCGCGCACGGCGTCGCGCGCCGCGGCCAGGTCGCGGCTCAGGAACAGCCGCTCGCGCAGCCCGAGGCCCTGGGCGAGCGTCTTCTCGGCGTGGCGGCGGCGGCTCTTCTCGCGGCGGCGGAGCTTGTCCGGGTCGAGGTCGGGGCGATCGAGGTAGTTGCGGATCACCTTGAGCGCGAAGCCCGGGTCTTCGCGCAAGCTCACCGTCTCCAGCTTCAGCTCGCCCATCGTCCGGTCGCCGTAGCGCTCGATGTAGTCGTCGATGGCGTCTTGAATCGCGGGGGCGTGCTCGGCCAGCCAGCGGAGCGCGTCGTCGGGGTCGCGCTCCTGCACGACGCGCCTGGCCTCGGGGAGCGTGTCCAGGCGCCGCGCGATGCGCATCAGCGCGTAGGTCGGCTCCGTCGAGGCGATGTCGTCCTCGCCCGCCATCAGGTCGTTGATCAGGGCGTTGGGGTCGCTCACCCCGGAGCGCTCGGCGAGGCGTCGGACCTTGCCCATGGCCATCATGACCCGGAAGTCGTTGATGATCGGCGTCGACCAGTTGCCCAGCATCTCCCGGCGCAGCAGCTCCAGGTGACCCATGAGGGTCGAGAAGCTCGCGCTGGTGAGCTGGTCCCGATCAAAGCGGCGGTAGGTCGCCTCGAAGTGCTCCATGAAGCGCGGCACGTCGCGCTCCAGCCGCTCAAAGCGCCACATGAGGCGCGCGGCGGTCGCCATCAGCCGCGGGGCGCGCTCCAGCTTCTCCCAGATCGAGAGCACCTCGTCCTCGACGAAGTCCACCGGCTCGTCCACACCCATCATCGCCTCCATGTCGGCCTTGTTGCGGCCGAAGGAGGGCAGGATCTTCAGCCCCTCGTACCAGCTCTGGAGGTTGTAGTAGACCCGCCCGCGCACCAGCCCCAACATGTTGCGCAGCAGCGGCTCGTGCCCGCGGATCGCCTCCTCGGAGAGGCCGAGGACGCGCAACGTCTGGGTGTAGACGCTGGCGTAGGCCGAGGACGCGAACGAGAAGGTCAACGGGGTCGTCACCCCACAGTAGCTCTCCTGGATGTTGCTGTTGTCGAACACGATCGTCGGCCCGTCCTGATTCTCAGGCGCGGGCAGCGCCGTGATCGGGCGCGCCTGGAGGATCCAGAGGCGCTCTCCAGCCCAGGTCCACTCGATGTCCTGCGGCGCGCCGAGCGCGTCGGCCAGCCTCGCAACCTCCCGCGCCAGCGCCTCGCTCTGCCCCAGGCGGAGGCAGCACACATCGCGCTGCTCCTGCGGGACCTCGCGCTCGCGGGTCCCCACGCCGCCCGGCGCCGGGACGACGGCGATGTCCTTGTCGGCCACCTGGGCGTCGAGCAGCACCCCCGCGTGGGTCATGCGCAGCGTGTCGGTGTTGCACGCGCCCCCCACGATCCCCTCGCCGCACCCCCAGGCCGCGGCGATCGTCACCTCGTCGCGGCGGCCCGTTTGCGGGTTGGCGCTGAAGGCGACCCCGCTCACCTCGCCGGTGATCATCTGCTGGAGGATCACCCCGAGGCGAGGCCGCGTCAGGCTGTGCCCGGCGCGGTGGCGGTACATGAGCACGCGCGCGGAGACCGCGGACATCCAGCATGCCCGGACCGCTTCAAGCACGTCCGCGTCGCTGCGGACATACAGCACCGACTCCAGCTGCCCCGCGAACGAGTGCGACGCCGAGTCCTCGCCCACCATCGAGCTGCGCACCGCCAACGGCGCCTGCGTGGCTCCAGGCTCACCGCGCAGCTTCGCGGCGGCCCGGAGGATCGACGCGGCCACGCCGTCGGCGATTGGCGTGTTGTGGATCGCGTCGCGCATCGCCTCGGACAACGCCTCGACGCGGGCTCGCGTGGCCGCGTCGGGCTCATCGACCCCCTCCAACAGCTCCGAGACCTCAATCAAGCCCCGGCACACCACCGGCTCAACCTCGGGGTGGCGCAGGTGGGCCAGAAACATCTCAACGGGGATTACGCGCCAGGGCGGGACCTGGGCCTTCAATCGCTCAAGCCGGGCGAGCCCGGCGGCCTTGCCGCCTATTCGCGCCTCGTCCATGTCTGCCGCCGCGGACGGCTTCACGATCTCCAGCGGGTGTGCTTGCTGTTCGGTCATCTCCTGCTCCTCCATGGGGTCTGCTCGTAAAAAAGTGTGTGTTGACAGGTGCCGGGTTGCGCAGGGCGTCAAACCCAGGCGACGCCCCGCTCCACGAGCAGCGGGGCGACGACCACGGCGTACCCGCCCAACATCGCCAGGCTCACCGCCGCCTCGTTGCGCTTGCGCCGCCTCACGCTCGGCGCCGCCACGAACCTCGCCACCGCCACCAGCGGCGGGACGAGCAGCCCGATCACGGCCGCGATCCACCCGACGCCGAGGGGCTCGGGCGTGAGGGTCTGGAGCAACATGAGTTGACCGGCCGCGCCGATCACGAGGAAGGTGATGATCGCCACGCTCGCCCCGCGCAGGCCCAGCGACCGCGCGTAGGAGTCCACGGTCTCGCGCTCCTCCTGGGGGGCGCGGGTCTTGCGGGTCACCTCGAACGCGGCGCCCGCGCAGAACGCCATGAGCGCCAGCCAGGGGAGCCCGGTCGTCACCCACTCTCCTTGGCTGCCGATGAGGGCCATCCAGGTGATCGCCATCGGCATCACCACCATGTGCGACACGGCGTAGAGCACCAGGCGCTTCTCCAGCCACGGGCCGACCCCGAACTCGCGCGCCATGAGCGCGCTCCAGAGCATCACCCCGCCCCAGGAGAGGGTCGCGGCGCCCACGCCCCCGTCCGCCACGAGCGACGCCAGGAGCTGCGCCCCGATCGCGACCGCGCCGACCGCCTTGAGGTGGCCCAGGGTGATCAGGCCCCGCTGGAGCACCCGGTGCGGGTGGTTCTGGCGGTCGCGCTCAAAGTCCTTGTGCTCGTCGAAGACGCGCAGCATCAAAAAGAAGCTCCAGGCGCCCAGAAAGCCGAGCCCCAATCGGGGTAGGTCGAGGGCGATCGGGCCAGGCCCGGTCGCGGCGCTGCCGGTGACGGCGGCGGCGGCAAAGAGGACAAGAAAAAGGGCGCCGTGGGCGATCGGGAAGCGCTCCTGGACCCAGGCCATGAACCTGGGTAAGAAAGGGCTGGTGTGCGTAAGTGTTTTCGCGGCTTGACTCATAGGGGCTCCTCATGGAGGAAAAGGGTTCCAACTTTTCGGCGCTCGTGCTCCAACACGCTCAACAGCGCCCCGACCGGCTCGCGTTGGTGATCCCTCCAGAGGTCAGCGGCGCCGACGTCGTCCAGGAGGTCACCTACGGTCAGCTCGCCGACCGGGTCGAGGCGTTCCGTCGTGGGCTGGAAGATGCAGGGTTCGTGCCGGGTGATCGGATCGTGGTGGTCTTCCCGGTCAGCGTGGATCTGTACGCGCTCGTCCTGGCGATCTTCGCGGCGGGGATGGTCGCCGTCCTCGTCGATATGGGGATGGGCCTGCGCCGGGTCCTGTGGGCGATCGAGGACTCCAGAGCGGTGGCGATGGTCAGCGTCCACCGGCTGCTCCGCTGGCATGCGCTGCTGCCGACCCTCTGGCCGCTGCGCCTCGTCGTCGCCGACCACCCCGGCGGGTTGGGGCTGCGTCCGCTCGACGCGCTGCGCCGCGCCGGGCCGCGGCGCCCGGCGCTGGAGCGCGCGCCCGACGATCACGCGCTGATCACCTTCACCTCGGGGAGCACCGGGCGCCCCAAGGGCGCGGATCGAACCCACGGGCTCCTCACCGCGCAGCACCTCGCGCTCGCCGAGCACTTCCCGCACCGCGACGACGACATCGACTGCCCCTGCTTCCCAGTGGTCGTGCTCCACGACCTGTGCTGTGGCCTGACGGCCGTGCTCCCGGCGGTCGATCTGCGCGCTCCCGGTCAGGTGGAGCCCGAGCGCGTCCTCCAACAGCTCCGCGCGCGGCGCGCGACGCGCCTGACGGCCGCCCCGGCGTTCATGGAGCGGCTCGCCGCGCACATGCTCACCCACGACGTCCGCCTGCCCGAGGTGAACAGCCTGTTCGTCGGCGGCGGCCCGGTGTCCCGGGCGCTGTGCGCGCAGCTCACCCAGGCCTTCCCCGGCGCCGACGCGCAGGTGGTCTACGGCTCCACCGAGGCCGAGCCGATGACGAGCGCCTCCATGGTCGAGGTCCGTGACGAGGGCGGGGACGGCTTCCTGGTGGGTCGCCCCGCCGAGGTCGCGGAGATCGCCGTGGTTCAGATCGACACCCCCGCGCCGCGGCTCGGTCCCGAGGGGATCGCGCCCTGGGTCGTCCCGGTTGGAGCGCTGGGCGAGATCGTGGTGCGAGGGCCGCACGTCAACCAGCGCTACGTGGACAACCCCGAGGCCGACGCGGTGAACAAGATCCGCGCCGAGGCCGGGAGCGTCTGGCACCGCACCGGAGACGTCGGGCGCTGGGACGAGCGCGGGCGCCTCTGGCTGCACGGGCGCACCAAAGACGCCGTCTCGCACGACGGGCGCCTCCACCAGCCGCTCGCGGTCGAGCAGGCTTGCGACGCGCTCGACGGCGTGCGGCGCGTCGCCCTGATTCAGCACCCGCGGGCGGCGCTCCTGGCGGTGGACTTCGGCGATCGCGGCCCAGAGGTGGACGCGGCGCTGCGACGGACGCTGGAGCGCTTCGGGTTGGCGGGGGTCGCGGTGCACCCGGTGCCGTTCATCCCCACCGATCGGCGGCACAACACGAAGATCGACCGTCCGGCGCTGCGCGCCTACGTGACCGCGACCTGGTGGGGCGACGCGCTGCCCTGCTGATCGCTATTTCCCGGCGTAGAGCCGGATGAGGTGACGCGCCGTGTGCCAGACGCGCTCCATGAACGCGTAGTGGCGGAAGGTGTGCGCCATGGCGTAGAGGGCCATCCGGTTGATCGTCAGGTCGTAGAGCGACAGCACGAACCCGCGCTCCCACTGAGGGCGATCGATGGTGACCTGGGCCGCCTCCTCCAGCGCGCGTCGGTGGGCCTCGATCAGGCCATCGACCGTGCTCTGCTCCACGTCGCGCGGCAGCGTGAAGCAGAGGAACTCGGCGAGGTCGCGCTGAGGGAGGTGGAGCGTCGCCAGCTCCCAGTCGTAGGCGCACAGCGTGAGCTGATCCCCTTCTGATGGGCGGAGGCAGACGTTGCGCGGGTTGAAGTCGTTGTGGATGAGCGTGCGGGGCATCGCCTCGATCTCGGCCCACATCTCGGGGACGAACTGCACCAGCTCCCGGTGCAGGACCAGCTCATGGCGGCTGACCCACTCGGGGAACTCCTCGGCGGCGTGGACCCCGAGGGCCTCCCACAGCTCCATCATGGACGACATCGTCGCCGTGGTGTGGTGGAAGCCCAGCCACGGCTGCTCGCGCAGCTCCTCCTCGCGGCCGTACCAGATCGCATGCAGCTCGGCGAGCCCGACGATGACAGCCTGGATGTGGCGCATGGTCCACCCGGAGGGGTCGTCCGCGGTGTCCATCAGGACCATGTCCTTGAGCCGCTCCAGGACGAGGACGTAGGCCTCACGGCGATCGTCGCGGTGGAGGTGGTAGACGGTCGGCGTGTGGCGACGGAAGCGGGGATCGCGCTGGGCGTAGACGCCCAGCTCGCGGGTGTGGACCCCGGCGAAGCCGGTCTGGCGGCGGAAGCGGCCGTAGGCGGCGGCGAGCCTGGGGGCGCACATGGAGGCCATGCTGTTGATCATGAGCACCACCTCGTCGTCGAGGGGCTTGACCTTGACCATGACCTCGCGGCTGGAGCGCTCCCCGGCGTGGTCGGTGCTGTCGACGCGGTAGGGGATGTGGCCGACGAGCTTGCGGGCCTTGCGCGCGGTCAGCTGGGTGATGATGCTGCTGCCGCGCTCGGTGCGCTCCAGCGGCGCGACGTCGTGGACGACCAGCGCGGGGTCGTCGAGGTGCTCGCGCATCCCGGCCTGGAAGAAGGTGGGGGAGAGGTCGGCGCTCTGGAACCACGCGACGGGGCGGTTGCGCCCGAGGCGCTCGTGCGCCGTGGCGAACTGGCCGCTGGCGATGGCGGAGAGGGTGGACAGATCGAGCGCCAGGCAGTACCCCGCGATGATCTCGGCGAAGCGCGACACCTTGCCTGGCCCGTAGCAGTCCATCGACTCCAGCAGCTCGCGTTGGCGAGGGAGCGCGGTGCCGCCGCCGACGGTGCCGACGATGAGGGCGGGGAGGGTGACGCTGGCGTAGAGGCCGTCCTGCACGGGCTGGATGTTGAGCAGCGCCAGGCTGGACTCGTGGACGCAGGCGATGTCCTGGCCGGTGGCGGTGAAGATCGCGGCGATGACGTTGGCGACGTTGATGTTGAAGCCGACCATGCCGACCTGCGCCGAGCCCGCCATGAAGCCCTGGCTGGTGCGCAGGAGCTGCTCCGGGGTCACCTTGAGCACCCGCTCCAGCTGCTCCGCCGTCAGGAAGCACTCGGCGGTCACCCGCGTCCCACGGCCCTGGATGAGCGACTGGAAGGTGACCTTCTTGTCGCCGCTCATGTTGGCCTCGATGATGAAGTGCTCGAAGGCGATGTCGTCGTAGTGGCGCATCTGGGCCATGAGCCACTGGCAGCAGTGCCAGGTGCAGGAGGTGGTCATGTTCTGACCGGCGGCGTCGCCGGTCTCGTAGAGGAAGGTGACGTGGACCTGGTTGCCGAGCACGGTCGGCTCGACCGAGATGAGCTGCGCGTGGCGCGACACCTTGCCGACCTCGGCGCGGATCTCGGCGACGTGGTCGCGGATCCAGCTGGAGAACAGGAAGGCGCCGCGCATGTTGGAGAGCACGAACAGCGGCACCCGCATCATGCGCTGCTGGACGACGCGGGTCGTGACCCCGCCGCACCCCGAGATGGCGCGGGCGCCGCGGCAGGCGCTGGCGACGAGCGCCCCCTCGGTGGTCGCGAACGGGGCGTAGATCGCCCCACGGGCCTTGTCGCCGCGAAACAGGAGCGGCCCGGCCAGCCCGATCGGGATCTCGACCCCGCCGATCAGGTTCTCGATGTTGCCGGTCAGCTGTGAGGCGTTGAGCGAGGTGTCCTGAAGCGTCCCCATGTGGTGATCGCTGTGCTGTCGCAGGAAGCCGAGGCGCTTCAGGCGCGCCTCCTCGGTGTAGATCCCGCGGTCCGGGACGCGGGGGAGGCGGACGAGCGCGTCCATCTCCATGCTCTTGCAGGCCGCGCCCATGGAGAGGCGCTCCAGCGCCTGCCACAGGCGAGCGCGGCTCGCGTCCTCGGCCGCCTCCAGGGTCACCGTCAACTCCCACCGCTCGCCGACCCGAAGCTCGGTGACCGTCAGCTCAGGGATCTCCTGGGGTGGGTGGGCGCTGGGCGTCAGGACGCAGCCGCGCAGCGTCATCTCGGGCTTGAGCTGCCCCAGGTGAGCCTGCTCGATGCGGACCCGCAGGCTCCCCTTGGACATCTCGACCACGGGGGCGCGGAGCGCCTCGGGCTCCAGCGGGAGCAGCAGCGTAACGCCGCTGCCCTCATCGAGGAGGAGCATGGACGCGTCGCCCGCGGCGTCGCTGGGGATGAGCGCCTGCTCGGGGCGGGGCGGCGCGGTGTGGGGGGTGGTGTTCTTCATCAGGTGGCCCTCCTCGCGGTCGCCCCTTGACGCCGCGGCGGCCAGGCGCGCAGCAGGAGGGGCAGGATGATCAGATCGCCAAAGAGCGCCGCGAGCGCCGCCACCGTGGTCAGCAGCCCGAAGGCGACGACCGTGGTGACGTTGGCCAGCATCAGGATGGGGAAGCCCGCGACGAGCAGCGCCGTGGTGACGATCGCGGCCTGGCCCGCCTTGTTCAGGGTGTGATCCAGGCAACCGGCCCAGGTCATCCCCTCCTGTTCGGCGCGCTGCCAAGCATGGAGGAAGTGGACCGTGTCGTCCACCGCGACGCCAATGACGATCGCGCCCACGGTCGCCGTCGCGATGTCGAGGTCGATGCCCGCGAACCCCATCACGCCCATCATGACGAGCACGGGGAAGGTGTTCGGCAGGAGGCTGATCAGCGCCAGGCGCAGCGAGCGCAGGCCGATCAGCAGCACCACGAAGATGAGCCCGAGGGCGATGAAGAACCCGTTGACCTGCGACGCCATGACGTGATCCACGATCCGCACATACAACGGCGGGTAGCCACTCGCGGTGACGCGCACCTCGCCGCCGAGCGTCTCCAGCGCGATCGCGTCGAGCTGTCGGAGGGTGCGGTCGAGGGTGCGGGCGCTCATCATGTCGCCGGTCAGCGTCAGCCGCCCGAGCGAGGCGTCCTCGTTCAAGAGGTGCTCCAACGCGTCGCGGCGGCGCGCCTCCTCCAGCGCGGGCTGGAGCTGGGCCAGCTCGGTGGGTGACAGCGGCGCGCTGGCGGCGCGGCGCGGGTTCGTCGCGGTGGCGAGCAGGCTGTAGACGTCGCCGTAGTAGAGCCCCTCGTGGACGCCTGGCAGGTCCGACGCGCGGTCGATAAACGCCTCCAGCGCGGCGAGCGAGGCGGCGTCATCCACGCGATCCTTGCCTGGCCCGGGGGAGACGGTGAAGTCGAGCGGTGTGTACGCGCCCCAGCCCTCGGTGATCGCCCGGTGGTCCTGAACGACGCGGTGGCTGTCCGGGAGGTAGCCCGCGGTGTCGGTGTCGACCTTCACGAGGCGGGCGCCCTGGGCGGCGACGAGCGTGAGCGCCACCGCGGCGATCGCCAGCAGCTTGCGGTGGCTACGGAGCCCGGCGCGGGTGGCGTTCAACAGCGCGTCCACCCCGGGGAGCGTGGGGGCGCGGCGCGGCGCGCCGCCCGCCATGAAGACGAGCGACATCAGCACGAGGCTGGCCACCAGCGCGGCGCCGACGCCGATCGCGGCGTAGATCCCCAGCTCCTGGATCACCCCCATGGGGCTGGAGGTGAGCGCCAGGAAGCCCGCCATCGTGGTGACGGTGGTGAGCGTGCAGGGGACGACCACGGCGCGGAGGGCGGCGAGCGCGACCCGGCGCCTGGGCGTCTCCGGGCCGAGCCGCGCCTGGGCGCTGCGCCAGGCGACCGGGAAGTGGACGGCGTCGGCGATCCCGAGGACGGTCACCAGGGTCGGGAGCAGCACGGTCACCGCGTTGATGCGGTGGCCCATCAGCCCGTAGACGCCGAGGCAGACCAGGATGCCGACGGTGATCACCCCGAGCGACGCCGCGACCAGGCGCCAATCCCGAAACAGGACCCAGACCAGGAGGAACATGACGAGGTAGGTCAGCCCCATGAAGAGGCCGAAGTCGCGCTGGGTCGCGGCGTTGAGCCCGGAGTAGATCACCCCGACGCCGCCCATCGGGTGGGCGGTCTCGGCGAAGGTGCGGTCGGCGACGGCGGTCACCTCGGCGACGATCCGATCGCGCTGGGCGTCGAAGTCGCCCATGGCCGCGGTCTGGACGACCATGAGCGCGCGGGTGCCGTCCGGGCTCAGGAAGCGACCGGCGACGATGGGGTGCTGGAGCGCGGCGTCGCGCAGGGTGTCCAGCGCCGCCGGGTCGGTCGGGACGGTGTTCGGGACGAGCGTCGCCCAGCCCGTCGGGCCGGGGACCTCGGCGCTGAGCACCGAGTGGACCTGGGAGACCCCGTCGATCGCCTCCCAGGCGTCCTCGGCCTCCTGCATGCGCGCGAGCGACTCCGGCTGCATGATCCCGTCAGGCTCATGCAGCTGGACGACGATCACCTCGTCGTTGCCGAACGTCTCCTGGAACTGATGGTAGGCCTGAAGCTCGGGGTCGCTCTCGACGAACCAGACCGTGAGGGCGTTGTCGGGGACGAGCGCGCGGGTCGCGCCTCCGAGGAGGCCGAGGACCACGCCGAGGAGGGCGGCGGCGAGCCACCAGCGGTGGGTCAGGATCGTCTTCATGCCACCACCTCCTCGATCTGGAAGTCGCGGTAGAACCACGAGCGGTCGCGGGACCACAGCCGCCGCGCGAGGGCGCGGTGGCGCCGCAGACGCTCGGCGAGCAGGGGCGGGCGGTGGCGAGGGACGAGGAGGTTCCAGTAGACGAGCCTGCCGGCGGGGCGCATGTGGCGAGCCAGCGCGCCGAGGAGGGCGTTGGTGGCCTCGGGGCTCATGTACTCGAAGATGTTGGAGAGGTTGGCCTTGCTGAAGCGGCCCCTGGGGTGCTCGGTGAGGAGCTGCTCCAGCTCCCCCGTGACGAGGGTGACGCGATCGAGCAGCCGCCGCAGCCTCGGGAAGTTGTCGGGGCGGAGGTAGAGCGGCCCTTGGTTGAGGTCGGTGATCTGGGAGCGAAGGAAGGAGGACATGTAGTGGTTGGTCGCCAGCGGCAGGGTCGTGCAGGTGCGCACGAAGCGGCGGTGGAACCAGCCGCCCACGTCACCGTCCTCGACGTGGGCGAACTGGGCCGGGTCACGGCCGTTGCGCTCCATCATCTCGCGCCCGAAGTACCATCGAAAGGCCTCCTCGAAGGCTGGGGAGTGGAGCGCGTGAAAGCGCCGCGCCTGTTCGGCCAGCGGCATGGGTTCAAAGAGGCTGTTCACCTCGTCCCGGGTCCATAGCCCAGACAGGACCTCGGTTTGAAAGGTGCGTAGGTAGCGCTCCAGGCGCCCGGAGAAGGCCACCCCGGTGCGGAGCGCGTCCTGGTGCGCGTCCCACCAGGTGGCATGCGCGTAGCTCAAGTGGGGGCGGACGCGCTGGTACAAGGCGAGCCGGTCGGGCGACGGGCGCCAGCCGAGCAGTTGAACAAAGCGATCGTGATCCAGCGCCCGGATGGCCGCCAGCTTCAAGGCGAGCGCGGCGCTCTGGGCTGGGCTCATGTCCACGGCCGTGATGGAGCGCGGCTCACACAACAGGAGCGCCAGGACGTTGTCCCCGGCGCTGGTGATGGACAACACGTCGTCCTCCGGGCCAACCTCCAGCCCGCGCCGCACCATGAGGTCGTCTTCCCAGACCTGGGCGTAGCGCACCTGGCTCAAATCGAGCCGGGCAGCAATGTCGCTGCGCATCGGTCTGTCTGAAAATTGAATGGTCATGCTCTGTCCTCTCCATCAACAAAGGAGTTACGCTGGACGCTACGGCCCGTTATGGAGCACAAACCACGCCACCTTCGCCGGGCGGGGCGGCGTGATGGCCTGGAGGCCGTCGAGGCCGAGCAGGGAGGGGGTGATGGCGCGCTGTCGGAGGGAGGGCCTTGAGGTGCGCAGGTGCGAAGCGCGCTTCCCAACCCCGGTAGAGGTCTCCGCAAGGAGTGGAGTGCTTGACCTCCAGGTGCCGGGGAAGGGGTCGCCCCCTGGGCGCGTTGGGTGGGTGAGCGAAGCGCCGATGAGGGCACGAGCTGACATGAGCCGAGGGAGGTTGAGATGATCGATGGGCAGGAGAAGACGTTGGAGGCGCGCTACGAGGCGGTTCGGACGCTGACCGAGGTGCTGTGCGAGCCGCTGGAGCCGGAGGACTTCGTCATCCAGTCGATGGACGACGTCAGCCCGACGAAGTGGCACCTGGCGCACACGACCTGGTTCTTCGAGACGTTCGTCCTGAAGCCATCGGCGCCCTCCTACCAGGAGCACCACCCCCAGTACGGCTACCTCTTCAACTCCTACTACAACACGGTCGGGCCGATGTTCGCGCGGCGACAGCGCGGGGTGCTGTCGCGGCCCACGGTCAAGGAGGTGTTCGCCTACCGGCGGCACGTGGACGGTTGGATGCGGCGCCTGCTCGGCGGGGCGTTCGGGGAGGTGTCCGAGGAGCTGGCGCAGGTGGTGGAGATCGGGCTTCACCACGAGCAGCAGCACCAGGAGCTGCTGCTGACGGACATCAAGCACGTGCTCTCCTGCAACCCGCTCGGCCCGATCTACCGCGAGCACAAGGTGGTCGAGGGGGACACGCCGGAGCAGCGCTGGGTGGCGTTCGGGGAGGACCTGTACCGCGTCGGGCACGACGGCGAGGGGTTCGCGTTCGACAACGAGTCGCCGCGACACCGGGTCTTCTTGAGGGGCTTCGAGCTGTCGTCGCGGTTGGTGACGAACGGGGAGTACCTGGAGTTCATGCGAGACGGGGGGTACGCGACGTTCGCCCTGTGGCTGTCGGAGGGGTGGAGCGCGGTTCAGGAGCAGGGCTGGGAGGCGCCGCTCTACTGGTTTGAGCGCGACGGCGCGTGGTGGTCGATGACGCTGGGTGGCCCGCGCCCGGTGGATCTGCGCGAGCCGGTGTGCCACGTGAGCTACTTCGAGGCCGACGCCTACGCGCGGTGGGCGGGGGCGCGACTGGCGACCGAGGCGGAGTGGGAGGTGGCGTCGGCGCAGGCGCCCCGCGCGGGGAACTTCGTGGAGGAGGCCCACTATCACCCGGTCCCGTTGACGGACGACGCGGGGGGGCTGGCCCAGGTGTTCGGGGACGTGTGGGAGTGGACCGCCAGCCCCTACGTCGCCTACCCCGGCTACGAGCCGCTGGAGGGGGCGCTCGGCGAGTACAACGGCAAGTTCATGTGCAACCAGATGGTGCTCCGCGGGGGGTCGTGCGCGACCTCAAAGACGCACATCCGGGCGACCTACCGCAACTTCTTCCCAACCCACGCGCGCTGGCAGTTCATGGGGATCCGCCTGGCGCGTGACCATTGAAAATGGATATGAACTGGTGTCACTCGTGCTCGAAGCGCGGGACGCGGATCGGGTTGCCGTGAACCTCGGCGTACCAGCGCAGCGCGGCGAGGAAGGGGGCGGCGGCGTGGGGGTCGAGGCAGGGCAGGCGGGCGCTCTTGGCAGGGAACTGACCCACGATCGGCGACGGGGCGCACCACAGGCTGACGGCCACGGTCTCAAAGTCCGCGCCGATGTCTCCTCGCCGCTGGCGCAGGACGAAGTGCACGCCGATGTCGTCGGGGCCTTCGCTCTGTCCGCGCCGCTCCGAGACCGGCTCGCGGGTGATCTGGACCGAGAAGCGCCTGGACCAGTCGATGACGCCGGTCTGCCAGCCCTCGACGTTGAGGTTGGGGTCGAGGGAGACCTCAAGCCGCTCCGGTGAGAGCTGGAGCGCGCCGAGCGGGGTCGGCGGTTCGGGGGGCGGGGGCGGCTTGACGCCAAAGAGGCGGTCGAAGAACCCGGGCTTGGGCGGGGGCGGCGGGGGCGGCAGGAAGCGCTCCCGGGCGCCCTGGAGGTTGAACAGGTTGATGGCGGCGGCGGCCTCGATGGAGGCTGGCTCGGGCCAGACGAAGGGCTTGTGCAGGAGCCGACGCAGGGCGCGGTCGGCGGCGTGGACCAGCCTGGGGTTGGTGTGGGAGCGGAAGGGGACGATGTGCTCGGCGATCGCGGGATCGGAGAACATCGAGAGCGCGCCCAGCGCCTCCACCTGGACCGACAGGTTGTCGTCGCGCTGGAGTGTGTGGATGAGGGTCGGCAGCGAGATCGGCTGGGCGAGCTGGCCGAGGGCGCGGACCATCTTGGCGCGGATGAGCGGGTTGACCTCCTTGCTCAGCGCCTGGGCGACGGGCTCCGCGGCGCTGGCCAGCTTCAGATCCCCCAGAGAGAGGCTCGCGGCCTCGCGGACCTCGGGCTGGGCGTCCTGGAGGCCGGTCATGAGGGTGTTGATCGTCGCGCGGCTGGGCCCCTGCTCACCGAGGCGCCCGGCGAGCGCCATGGCGCGGAGCGCCTTCTCGCGGACGGTGGCGTTGGCGTCGCTGTAGAGGCGGATGAGGCGGCTCTCGGCGTCGGTGGAGCCGAGGCGCGCGAGGGCGACCGAGGCCTCGATGGCGACGCGGGCGTCGCGGTTCTGCGCGGTCTGTTGCAGGGTCGGGACGGCGCGGGCGTCACCGAGCAGGCCGAGCGCCTCAGCCGCGCCCGCGGTGAGGTTGGCGTTGTCGGTGGCCCGAGCCAGCCGGAGGAGGCGGTCGAGGACGTCGTTGGCCTCGAAGCAGGCCAGCGCCTCGGCGGCGGCGCGCCGAGGCCCCTCGTAGGGAACGGCCAGGGCACGGAGCAGGTCGTCGATGGAGGACTGATCGCCGAGGTGCCCCAGCTCGCGGAGGATCGCGGGCTCGCGCACGTGCCACTGGTGCACCGAGTCGCGCCAGAGCAGCTCCGTCAGGGCGCGGCTCGCCTGGCCGCCGCGCGACATCGCCAGCGCGCGGACCGCCGCCGGGTGGGCGGCCACGAACGTCAGCTGGCGCAGGATGACCTGGAGCGGCCGCTCGATCCGAGCGTCGCGGTAGAAGCCCGCGAGGCGAATCAGGTAGGCCAGCACCGGGGCGCTCACCGAGGAGGGCGAGTTGAGCCACCGGATCAACGCGGGCGGGACGACACCCGCGTTCTCCTGAACGTGCCTCGTCAGCTCCATGGCCGCCTGCTCGGGGGGCGGCGCGGTGTCGGTGTTGAAGACCGCCTGGAAGAGGAAGCGCAGGGTGGCCTGGTCGGTGATGAGCAGGCCGTTGAGGAACTGCTGGACGTCGCTGTGCTCGGTCGTCATGGTGCTCTGGCGTGCGTTGTCGTCATCTTGAGGCGCTCGCGGCCTGGTGGGCGCTCTCGCGAGCCGCTCGTGGGCTCATGATGCGTCCTGGCGGCTCGGAAGGCAACACGCCCCGGCAAAGATCAGCTCTGTGAGCGCTCCTCACGGGGCGCGGCGCGGGCTTAGGTTACACCCTGTCAGTTAAGTCACCTGGAAAACGGCGGAGGCGCTTGTCAAGGTCCAGGGCGTCGGTTAGTTTGTTCGCCCCAGGGAGCGGTGTTTCGCCGCTGGGGAGGTTCTTGAACGATCCTGGCCCAGGGATGGGCCTTCTGTTGAAGTGCGGTGAGGAGCAAACCGATGTCACGCCGAGATGTGCTCACCCTTGCGCTGACGCTCACGGTGAGCGTCGGGGTCAGCCCATGGGGCTGCACCTGCGGTGACGCCGCTGTGGAGGAGGCGCCTGAGGAGGCCCCTGAGGGGGGCACGTCGGGAGGCGCCGCCGAGGCCCCGCAAGGCACACCGGAGCAGCCCGGATCCGCGAAGGAGGCCACTGGAGCGACGGCCGACACGACGGGCTCGGACAAGCCGGGTGAGGACGCCCAGGGGGCGCCTGATAAAGCCTCGGAGGGCGCCCCGGTGGCGTTCGCGTCCATCCGCATCGAGCAGATCCAGGAGTCGCTCAAGGCCGACGGGTGGAAGCTGATCGGCGAGCCGAAGAACACCGAGACGGCCGGGATCAAGTACACGCTGTTCTCCATCATCAAGCCGCCGCGTGGCGGCGCCGTGATGCTCTACGACTACCAGGACCAGCCCGTCGCCAGGAACTTCGAGGAGCACATGCGGAAGCAAGCCGCCGCAGGCGGCGCGGTGCGGCGAGAGGGGGGCCGTGTCCTGGCGGTGACCATCCCGAGGCACCCGAAGGAGGCCGAGCGGCTCCTGCTCAAGCTCGCGGGCGAGCCGAGCGGCGCCGACGCGACGCCCGAGCCCACCCCGGACGCCGAAGCGCAGCCGTGAGCGGCGCGCTGGGGAGGTTGGGTGAACGTCGTTCAAATCATGTCATCGTTCTGTCAAAGCCTGCGCTTGTCCTTGCTTGAGGGAGGCGCGCGGTTAACATCGCGGCGACGCGATTGCCTTTGAGCCTGAGGGCGCCCACACATCCGAGGGGCGCGGGCCGAGGCGAACCTGGAGAGTCAACACACCATGACGCAGATTGTAGGGGAGACGCTGGATCCGCCCGCGGCGCAGCAAGGCGCGGGGGAGGAGCGCGAGTCGGTGGTCATCCGGTTCGCGGGAGACTCCGGCGACGGTATGCAGCTGACCGGTTCGTTGTTCACGCACACCGCGGCGCTGGTGGGCAATGACCTGGCCACGTTGCCCGACTTCCCGGCCGAGATCCGGGCGCCCGCGGGGACGTTGGCGGGGGTCTCGGGGTTTCAGCTCCAGTTTGGCAGCACCAAAATCTTCACGCCGGGCGACGCCCCGGACGTGCTGGTGGCGATGAACCCGGCGGCGCTCAAGCGGAACACGGACGCGCTTGAGCGCGGGGCGACGATCGTCGTCAACGTGGACGCCTTCACCGAGCGGGCGCTCTCGCGGGTCGGCTACGACGTCAACCCGCTGGAGGACGACTCGCTGAGCGCGTTCCAGGTGCTTGAGGTCAAGCTCAGCTCGATGACCATCGACGCGGTGGAGCACGTCGGGCTGGGGCGCTCGGACGCGGAGCGGTGCAAGAACTTCTTCGCGCTCGGGCTGGTGTACTGGATGTACGGCCGCCCGCTCAAGCACACGCTGGACTGGATCGCGGGCAAGTTCGCCAAGACGCCGGAGTACGTCGAGGCCAACCAGGCAGCGCTCAAGGCGGGCTACCACTACGGCGAGACGGCCGAGATCTTCGCGCACACCTACCGGGTGCCCGCCGCGCAGATCGAGCCGGGGCTCTACCGGAAGGTGACCGGCAACGAGGCGACCGTGATGGGCTTCGTGACCGCGAGCCAGCTCAGCGGCCTCAACCTGTTCCTGGGGAGCTACCCGATCACGCCCGCCAGCGACATCCTCCACGGGCTGTCGAACTACAAGGAGTACGGGGTCCGCACCTTCCAGGCCGAGGACGAGATCGCCGCGGTGAGCGCCGCGATCGGCGCCGCGTTTGGGGGCTCGCTGGGGCTGACCACGACGAGGGGGCCGGGCGTGTCGCTCAAGGGCGAGGCGATCGGGCTGGCGACGATGATCGAGCTGCCGCTGATCATCGCCAACATCCAGCGCGCCGGGCCGAGCACGGGGATGCCCACCAAGACCGAGCAGGCGGACCTGCTCCAGGCCGTCTATGGTCGCCACGGCGAGTCCCCGACGCCGGTCGTCGCCCCGGCGTCGCCGACGGAGTGCTTCCACATGGCGATCGAGGCGGCGCGGCTGGCGATCACCTACATGACCCCGGTCATGTTCCTCTCCGATGGGTACATCGCCAACGGCGCCGAGCCCTGGCTGGTGCCGGATCCCGAGGATCTGGAGCCGATCGAGGTCGAGTTCCACACCGAGGTGGAGGGGTTCCACCCCTACATGCGCGACCCCGAGACCCTGGCGCGGCCCTGGGTCCGCCCCGGCACGCCGGGGCTGGAGCACCGCATCGGCGGGCTGGAGAAGGAGGCGCTCAGCGGCGACGTCTCCTACGACCCCCACAACCATGAGCACATGATCAAGACCCGCGCCGAGAAGATCGCGCGGATGGCCAACAGCATCCCCGACGCCGAGGTGTTCGGCGAGGAGGAGGGGGAGCTGCTGCTGATCGGCTGGGGCGGGACCTTCGGGGCGCTGCGCGCGGCGACGATGCAGGCGCAGCGCCGGGGCATGAAGGTCAGCCACATGCACCTGCGCTACCTCAACCCGCTGCCGCGCAACGTCGGCCCGACGCTGAAGCGCTTCACCCACGTGGTGGTCGCCGAGCTGAACAACGGCCAGCTCCGGCGGCTCATGCGCGATGAGTTCCTGGTGGACATCCAGGGGCTCAACAAGATCCAGGGGCTGCCCTTCAAGGTGTCCGAGATCATGGCTCGTATCGACGAGCTGCTGGCGTGAACCCCCACCCGAGGCGACAACCATGACGACCACGACCGAGGCGCTCACCCGCGCCGACTTTCAGACCGACAACGACGTCCGCTGGTGCCCGGGGTGCGGCGATTACGCCATCCTGGCGCAGGTCCAGCGCGTCTTCCCGACGCTGGGGATCCCCAGGGAGAACTTCGTCGTGATCAGCGGCATCGGCTGCTCCGGGCGCTTCCCCTACTACATGAACACCTACGGGTTTCACACGATCCACGGCCGCGCCCCGGCGTTCGCGACCGGGCTCAAGATCAACCGCCCCGAGCTGAGCGTGTGGATGATCACCGGCGACGGCGACTCGCTCTCCATCGGCGGCAACCACCTCATCCACGTCCTGCGGCGCAACGTCGATCTGAAGATCCTGATGTTCAACAACCAGATCTACGGCCTCACCAAGGGGCAGTACAGCCCCACGAGCGAGGTCGGCAAGCGGACGAAGTCCACCCCGATGGGGTCGCTGGATCACCCCTTCAAGCCGCTGAGCGTCGTGCTCGGCGCGGAGGCGACGTTCGTCGCCCGCACCATCGACCGTGAGCCGAAGCACATGGCCGAGATGCTCCGCCGCGCCAACGATCACAAGGGGACGGCGTTCATCGAGATCTACCAGAACTGCAACATCTTCAACGACGGCGCCTTCGGTCACCTCACCGACCGCAAGGGCAAGAAGGAGACCCAGCTGACGTTGCAGCACGGCGAGCCGCTGCTCTTTGGCAAGAACCAGGAGAAGGGGATCGTCTTCCGCAACTTCGCCCCTGAGGTGGTGGACGTCGAGGAGGTCGGGCTGGACGCCATCCACGTCCACGACGAGCAGGCCCCGCTGGCCTACCACCAGACCCTCGCCCAGTTCACCGCGCCGGAGCTGCCGACGCCGATCGGGGTGCTGCGCGCGGTGGAGCGGCCCGCCTACGACGAGATGCTCAACGCCCAGATCGAGGCCGCCGTCGATCGACGCGGGCGCGGGGATTTGACAAAGCTCTTCAACAGCGGCGATACCTGGGTGGTCGGCGAACGCTGAACCACCTCCTCAACCACAAGGACCAGCAGCAGCATGAGGAATCATCACATCACATCGCTCGTCGCGGCGGCGCTGTGCGCCAGCCTGGCGCTTGGCTGCGGCGACGAGTCCGCTGGTGAGAACAGCAGCGCCCCCGAGATCGACACCGCGGCGCTGACCTTCAGCTGTGTCATGGCGACGTCCGAAGACCGCTTCGACGGGATGCTCCTGGAGAGCCTCTCCGTGCCGGTCATGGACGTGGACTTCGACCTGATCCGGGTCACCGCCACCGTCGGCGGGGCCCCGCTGGAGCTGGTCTGGTCCTCGCCGGACGGTCAGCCGCTCGGCGACCCGGCCCTCGTCAACACGCAGCTTGAGAGCGGCATGTTGCAGGAGACCGTCCACACCTTCACCCGTGAGGCCGACTCGACGCCGCTGCGCTGCGAGACGGGCACGGCGGTCGTGATCCGCGCCGTGGACGCTGCGGGCAACGTGGCCCTTGAGGAGGCCGCCCTCCCCTGACGCCGGGCCGAAGGGTTGAGCCGCTCGGCGAACCCACCTATACTGCCTCTCTGTACGTGGACTACCCTCATCGATCGTCATGCACGCTTCCTTGAACCGCGGCACCCGCGGCGGCCAGGGCCATGAGGGCAGCTCGAACCGCGGCGTGGATCTGAGACCATGGCCGAGCAGTTCAGCATTCCTACTCCCGGCGACGTGCTCGCGGACAAGTACCTCATCCTTGAGGAGCTGGGCCGCGGCGCCTACGGCGTGGTTTTTCGTGCCCGGCAGCAGGGCATCGAGCGCGACGTCGCCCTCAAGACGCTCCTCCCCCAGGCCTTCCTCCACCAGGACATCGTCGAGCGCTTCCACCGCGAGGCGCAGCTCGTCAGCCGCCTCCAGCACCCGAACCTCGTGACCCTCTTTGACTTCGGTCAGAGCAACGGGATCCTCTACATGGTCATGGAGCTGCTGGAGGGCCGCTCGCTCAAGGCGCTCATCGAGGAGGAGACCCCGATCGAGCCAGAGCGCGCCGTACACATCATCTCCCAGATCTGTCGCGCGCTGCATGCCGCGCACCGAGAGGGGATCGTGCACCGGGATCTCAAGCCCGAGAACATCTTCCTGACGCAGTACGAGGAGGACTCGGACTTCGTCAAGGTGCTCGACTTCGGCATCGCCAAGATCCAGCACGGCGAAACGAGCAGCCCGATGCTCAAGACCCTGACCGTCAAGGGCTACGTCCTGGGCACGCCCCACTACATGTCCCCCGAGAACATCTCGGGGGAGCCGGTCACCGCCGCGGCGGACATCTACGCTGTCGGGATCCTCCTCTACGAGCTGCTCGTCGGTGAGCACCCCTTCGACGCCCCGACCCCGTCGGCGGTCCTGGTCCGTCATCTCCACGACGACGTCCCGCGGCTGCCCGACCCGGAGCTGGACCAGTCGCCGCTCGGGACCGCGATCCAGTGCGCGCTGGCGAAGGATCCCGAGGCGCGGGTGGCCTCGGCGACGGAGTTCATCGACATCCTCAACGGCGAGTACGAGGCTGAGGTGGTGCCCGTCGCCGAACCCGCCGCCGAGCCGGTCGATGAGCCGATCGATGAGCCGCCGATCACGGTCCCGGGTCAACGCTCAACGACCCTCTTCGCGGTCCTCGCGACGCTCATCCTGCTCCTGACGATCCTCCTCGGGGTGATGTTGCTCACCAACGAGGATGGCCCCGTCGCGACCCCCGAGGTGGCGCAGGACGGCGGTGACGACGGCGCGACCTCGGTCACCTACGACTTCGCGCCCGAGGAGGTCGCGGAGGCCAACGACGCGGGGGACGCCGCGGAGGCGGCGCTTGAGGTGGACGCCGCCTCGGCAGACGCGGCGGTGGTGGAGAGCGGTGACGCCTCATCTGCGGCTCCAGCCGCGAAGGCGGGCTCCGAAGACGAGGCCGCGAACACAGGAGGCGAGTCGGAGGAGGCTCGAAAGCCCCGCGAGAACAAACCGGCGCACACGCTGGTGAGCTTCGCGTCCGATCCGTCCGGCGCCAAGGTCGCGGTCAACGGGCAGCCCGCTGGGATCACCCCATGTCAGCAGCGGGTGACTCAAGGGGACAGGGTGCGTGTCAGCATCTCCAAGATCGGGTATAAGACAGAGACTCGGATCCTCTCTCCGAAGGGACGCAGCCAGACGGTGTCGGTCAAGCTCAAGCCCGGTCGCATCAAGCTGTCCCCCTGACGAGCCCCACGGGGTTGACGCACACAGGCCGTAGCGCGATCGATGAATAAACCACGCCTCCACCTCCTCGCCATGTTGCTCGCCGCCGCGGTCGTTGCGATGTCCGGCGACGCCCACGCGCAGGACGCGGAGGCCTACTACCAGCAGGCGATCGAGCTGTTCAACGAGGGGCAGTATCAGGACGCGCTCGTCAGCCTCGACAAGGCGATCGCCATCGCCCCGGACGAGGCGGTGTTTCACTGCAACCGCGGCGCGATCCTCCTCAAGCTCAAAGACGCCGCCGAGGCGCTCGGCGCGCTGGAGGTCTGCCTGGCCCGCTACGAGGGCGACGAGGCGGAGATCGCCCAGATCGACGCGGAGGTGCAGGCGCTTCGGCGAGTCGTGCGGCTGATGGAGCCGTCGGCGCGCCGCGTCGCGATCCAGAGCGCGTCGACGCCTGATGCTGGCGCCGCCCCCGCGCCGATCAGCAAGTCGGCTGACACGACGCCGATCATCTACGCCGCCTGGGGCTTCGCGGGGCTCGCGGCCGTCAGCCTGGCCGCGGCGGTGATCGTCGATCAGGGGACGCTGTCGCGGATCGACGAGTTCGAGGAGGTGGCCGAGGATGGGCAGGACCGGCAGCGCTACAACGCGCTGGAGGATGAGATCAACCAGCGCCAGCTCGCGGTCGGCGCGATGGCCGCGGTGAGCGGGATCGCGCTGATCAGCTCCGCGGTGCTGTTCTGGGTCTCCTGGGAGGGTGACGAGCCGCCGGAGGAGCCCACCGCGCTGGGGGTGAGCCCGACCGGGGATGGGCACGGCGCGCTCCTGCGCTGGGGAGGATCGTTCTAGGGATGCTTGTCGTCGTTGATCTGGATGGGGTGATCGTGGACTACGGCGTGTCCAGCCGAGAGGCCGCCGGGCGCGCGGCGGGGGCCTACCTGGAGGAGGTGTGTGGCGTGGCCAACGCGTCGCGTCTCGTGCAGCGTCGGCACACCGACGCGTTCAAGCACGCGGGCGGCTTCGTGCACGACCACGACGTCACCTACGCGGTGCTCTACACGCTGTTGACCTCGATGCCGCGCATGTTGCGCCCGCTGCCGCCGCGAACCCCACCGCTGCGCGCCCGCGAGGTGCTCAAGGCCTTCCGCCCCAAGGACATACGCCTCCACGCGCTGATCGGCCACAGCGAGCGCAGCCTCGATCCGACCCTCATCGAGATCAACAAGCGCGGCGGCGGGATCGATGGGCTCAAGCGCTTCTTCGCGGACGGGGTCATGGAGCATTACATCCTCCACGGCGGCGAGATCGGGGTCACCGAGCGGGAGGCGGGCCTTGACGGCGACGCCCGCGCCGAGGCCGCGGCGACGCGCGAGGATCTGGTCCGGCGCCTGTTCGAGGAGTTCTATTACGGCGACGACCGCTTTCGTGAGCGGCACGGCGTGGCGCCGTTGGCTCCGCGCGGCGAAGGGCTCGTGGAGGCCGAGGCGCTACTGCACCCGCTTGAGGAGTTGGGCGCGCTCGCCGATAAGGCCTCGGTGACGCTGCTGACGATGCAGCCGCAGCTCCAGGTCAAGCAGACGTTGAGGCGGCTCGGCGTGGAGCGGCTGTTCCCCCACGTGGTCTTCGAGGGCGATCTGGACCGCGAGGAGCCGAGGCGGCACCTGCTCCAGGAGACGCGCCCGGTTGGCTTCAACGCGTGGATGTTCAAGCAGGTCGTCGAAGCGGCCGCCGAGGTGCACGCCGTCACGCCGAGCCCTCAGACGCTGATCTTCTTGAGCAACACGGTCCACCGCGCTGCGGTCGCGGCCCGCGCCGGGGTGCGCTGCGTCGGCGTGGCGAGACAGCGCGAGGAGCGCCGCCCGCTGAAGGAGGCTGGGTGCAAGGCGGTCATTTCGAAGCTCAAGACCCTCCTCAAGGCGCTGTAGCGCCCCTACGCGGTGTGCCCGTCGGGCGCGGGGAGCTGCGCGATCAGCTTGTGGCTGACCGCGGAGAGCGCCTGCTCGGGCAGCTCGTCCCGCGTCAGCCAGCGCGCGGGGCGATCGCCGACCGCGTCCTCGGGCGACGCGCTCGCCTGGCACGCGACGAAGAAGGGCTCGATCGTCATCTTGATGTGGCTCAGCACGTGCTTCACCACCTCCCCGCGCCCGACCACCTCGGCCTCCAGCCCCAGCTCGCGCAGGTGCTCCTCCAGGGCGGCGCGCATCGCCTCGGTGCGCGGCTTGCGCTTGCCTGAGGCGGGCACCTCGACGTTGATGAACTCCCACAGCCCCCCAAAGAGCCCCTCCGAGGGGCGCTGCCGCAGCAGGTAGCGGTCGTCGCGGCGGAGCAGCGCGGCGGCGAGGTGCATGGGGCGCTGCCGGGCCCGCTTGCGGGCCTCGGGGAGTTCGGAGACGCGCCCCTGCGCGAGGGCCACGCAGTGGCGCTGGACGGGGCACAGGAGGCAGGCGGGCTTCTTGGGGGTGCACACCGTGGAGCCCAGCTCCATCATCGCCTGGTTGAAGTCGCCTGGGCGCGCCTCGGGGACGAGCGCCTCGGCGTGTGACCAGATGCGCCGCAGGTTGGCCGCGCTGCGGGGGTCGCCGTCGATGGCGTACAGGCGGCAGAGGAGCCGTATGACGTTGCCGTCCACGATCGGCGCGGGGCGCCCGAAGGCGATCGAGGCGATCGCGCCGGCGGTGTAGCGCCCGACCCCGGGGATCTTGAGCAGCTCCGGGACGGTGTCGGGCAGCGTGTCGACCCCCTGGGCGTGGAGCTGCTGCGCGGCCTTGTGCAGCATGCGGGCGCGTCGGTAGTAGCCCAGCCCGGACCAGAGCTGGAGGACCCGCTCCTGGTCGGCGGTCGCCAGCGCCTCGATGTCGGGGAACGCCTCCATCCAGCGCTCAAAGTAGGGGATGACCGTCACCACCTGGGTCTGCTGGAGCATGACCTCCGAGACCCAGACCCGGTAGGGCGTCGGGTCGCCGCGCCAGGGCAGCTCGCGTTGGTGGGCGCCGAACCACTCAAGCAGCGCGGGCGCCAGCTCGGCGGGGGTGTCGTCACGATCGGGGGTCATGGTGTATGCTCCGGTGCGCTGAGCCCGTTGGTCATGGCGCGGTCCTGGCGATGACGATCCGGGGATCCTTGTCAGGGTCGGCCTGGTTGGGTCATACCAGGGCGTGAGGGGCGGCGCGTTGACCCATCAGGCTCTACCACCTCCTATGCCCCGAGTTCAACGGGCGCTCCGGCCAGAGACGCCGCGGCGCCCTCCACGTGAGTTGAGACCGTGAACTTCCTGCAGCAGCTCTTTCGTCAGAAGCTCAACCAGTCCCAGGACACCACGGCGCTGTTCATCGAGTCGATGTTGATCATGATCGCGGCCGACGGCGTGGTGGAAGACGCTGAGATGGAGCAGTTCATGCGCCAGCTCAACGCCAGGTCCGAGGTGGAGGAGGTGGGCGCGGAGGCGCTGGAGGAGCACATCCGCACCGCCTTCGACGCCATCAAGCGCGACGGCATCGAGGAGCGCCTCTCCCACATCGCGGGGCGCCTCACCGACCCCGAGGATCGGCTCGCGGCGCTGAGCATGGCGGCGGCGATCGCCGTCGAAGATGGCGTCGTCGCCTCCGCCGAGAGCGAGGTCGTGCGCATGATGCAGCGCGCCTTTGGCTTGGACGACGGCGACGTCGAGACCGCGCTGGAGACCGCGCGCCAGACCCGCCTGGACGAGGTCGAGGCCGACGCGCAGGGCGTGGACTCCAAGGCCGAGCACGGCTTCGTCGAGGTGCTGCTCCTGATGGCCGCCGCCGACGGCATCCTGGAGCCTCGGGAGCTGGAGCGGTTCGGGCAGCAGCTCGTCGAGCGCCCTGAGTTTGGCGCGCTCGGGGCCGATCAGGTGGGGCTGATCATGGATCAGGCGCTGCGCGATCTTCAGCGCGACGGGCTCAGCAAGCGCCTCGACGTCATCGCGGAGCACCTCACCCAGCCGGAGCAGCGGCTGATGGCCTTTCAAATGGCGTTGGAGATGTGCATCGCCGATGGGACGGCGGATCCCCATGAGCGGACGCTGCTCAAGTTGCTACAGGAGCGCTTCAAGCTCTCGGACGACGTCGTCTCCGCTGAGATCGAGCGGGTTTTGATTCACAGGGAGGGGTGAGCGTGGAGGAACACGGCCAACGGAGAGGGCTCCTGATCGTGCTCGAAGGGGTGGACGGGGCTGGGAAGACCACCCAGGCGGACGCCATCGAGGCGTGGGTGCGCGCGTCGGGGCGCGACGTGGTGCGCAGCCGTGAGCCCACCCAGGGCGTCTACGGGCAGCGGCTGCGGCGCTCCATGCTCGAGGGGCGGCTGGAGCCCGAGGAGGAGCTTGAGCTGTTCCTCAACGACCGCCGCGAGCACGTCGAGCAGGTCATCGCCCCCGCGCTGGAGGCGGGCGCGGTGGTGGTGCTGGATCGCTACTACTTCTCGACGGTCGCCTATCAGGGGGCGCGCGGCTTCGACTGCGACGAGCTGATGGCGCGCAACGAGGCGTTCGCCCCCGCCCCGGATCTGCTCCTGATCCTCGATCTGGAGCCCGAGCAGGGCATTGGGCGAGTCCGCGCGCGCTCGGATCAGCCCCCGGACACCTTCGAGATCCCCGACAAGCTGCGCCGCAGCCGCGCGATCTTCCTTCAGCTCGGCGCGCGCCTCCCCTACGCGGAGGTCATCGACGCGGGGCGAGGCTGTGAGGCGGTTCGGGAGGAGATCCTGGGGCACGTGCGGGCGTTGACGCTCAACTCCCCAGCCGCTTGAGCAGCCGCCGGAAGTTGGAGCGGTCCATCCCCGCCTCACGCGCGGCCTGAGAGATGTTGCCCTCGGTGCGCTCCAGCAGGCTGTGGACGTAATGGCGCTCGAAGTTCTTGAGCGCCGCCTGCTTCGCCTCGATGAACTCCATGCTGGTCAGGAAGCTTGCGTTGGTCGTGGTCGAGCGGGGGTGATCGGTCGGAGACGGCGCTTGCAGCTCATCGGGGAGGTGCTCCTGCTTGATGACGTGCCCGCGGGCGAAGATGGTCGAGCGCTCCACCACGTTGCGCAGCTCCCGCACGTTGCCCTCCCAGAGGTGCTGCTGGAGCTTCACCATCGCCTCGGCGTCGAAGCCGATCAGCGTCCGCCCGAAGTTGGCGCTGAACTCCCGCAGGAACTGCCCCGCGAGCAGGGGGATGTCGTCGGCCCGCTCGCGCAGCGGCGGCACGTTGATGACCACGACGGCCAGCCGGTAGTAGAGATCCTCGCGGAAGGCGCCCTCCTTGAGCGCCTCGCGCAGATCTCTGTGGGTCGCCGCCAGGATCCGCACATCGACCTGCAGGGTCTTGCTCGACCCGACGCGGCGGATCTCGCCCTCTTGCAGCACCCGCAGCAGCTTGGCTTGCAGCGCGGGAGACATCTCGGCGATCTCATCGAGGAACAGCGTCCCCCGGTTCGCCTCCTCGAACAACCCCTTCTTGGCCGCGACGGCGTTGGTGAAGGCGCCCTTCTCGTGGCCGAACAGCTCGCTCTCCAACAGCTCACTGGGGACCGCCGCGCAGTTGAGCGCCACGAACGGCGCCTCCTGCCGCGCTGAGCGGTTGTGGATGGCGCGAGCGACCAGCTCCTTGCCCGTCCCCGTCTCCCCCTGGATCAACACCGTCGCGTCGGTCGGCGCCACCCCGGCGATCAACTCATAGACGCGCTTGATCGGCTCGGAGCGGCCGATCATCCCCTCAAACACCCCATCCCGCTCGTCCAACTCGCACGCCACCAGCTCCGTCACCGAGCGGCGCTGGCGCGACGCCTCCAGCGCTCGAGGGAGCACCTGCTCGCCGATGGCGAAGATCTGCTCAAAGGGCTTGGTGAGGTAATCGAGCGCGCCGAGCTTGAGCGACTCCACCGCGGTGCGCACGCTCGCATGCCCGGTCATCATGATGACGCTCATGCCCGGGTCGAGGCCCTGGGCCTGCTTCAAGAAGCTGAGCCCGTCGATGACCGGCATGCTCAGATCGACCAACGCCACGTCAAAAGGGCCATCCTCTCGCACCGCGTCGAGCCCGACCTGCCCATTCACCGCCGCGGTGACCTCGTACCCCTGCGCGCTCAGCGCGTGCGTCAACGCCGCGCGGATCGTCAACTCGTCATCAACGACGAGGACCCGCGCGGAGTCCAGAGGGGAGGAGACGAGCTGTTTGTGTCTGGTGGCCAACATGTTCACAAAACACCTGGGGTCCAAGCCGTTAGCTGCGATCATTATCGGCACCCGAGGAGCCACTTCTTGAATTGTCGCGTCAGTCGGCCACCGGAAAGGTGATGACGAAGGTCGTGCCCTCGCCCAGCGTCGAGGCGACCTCGATCTTGCCCGCGTTCTCGTCCACGATCTGGCGAGACAGCGCCAGGCCGAGCCCGGTCCCCTTGCCCTCGCTCTTGGTCGTGAAGAAGGGGTCGAAGATCCGGCTGAGCACGTCCGGGGCGATCCCGGTGCCGGAGTCGATGACGCGGGTGATGACCTGGTGGGGGGAGGTGTTGGTCCGGAGGTTGATCTTGATCTGGATGGTGCCGCCTTCGCCCATGGCGTCGGAGGCGTTGTGCATCAGGTTCACGAAGACCATCTGCACCTGGTTGGTGTTGAGGACGACCGGGGCCTCCAGCGCGCCCGAGTCGCGCTCAAGCACCTCGACCGAGATGGAGTTGAGGTTGAGCCGGTGGCGCACCAGCTCCACCGCCTTGTGGATGATGTGCGCCATGTTGCTGCGTTGGCGCTCCTCGCGGGGGCTGAACCGCGCGAAGTCGAGCAGGTTCCGCACCGTCTTCTGGCACCGGATCGCCGAGTCCTCGATGTGGTGGAGGAACTGGTACTTCTCGTCCTCCTCCGGCACC
>PBBL01000051.1 GCA_002716585.1 Myxococcales bacterium
GGTCCGATGACGCCGATGCCTTCGTCACCATCGGCTCGACGGGCTTGCAGCCCGACTTCGCCTCGGTTCCTTGGCCTCGACGCCATCGCCCTCGTCTGGGCTCGGTCCGGGTTCTCAAATACAGCCTAGGACATCGCGCAGCGGAACCCGAGGCCGTCCAGGCGGAAGTGCCCCTTGAAGCTGTTGCGGGCGATGGTGCGGAGCGAGGAGGCGTCGTACATCCAGCTCCCGCCGCGGGCGACGTGGGGGGCGTCGCCGGGCTGGACGGTGTTGCGGGGGTTGCGGTCGGGGCCGCGCAGGTAGAAGCGGGGGTCGTCCACGTCCTCACACCACTCCCAGACGTTGCCCGCCATGTCGTGCACGCCGTAAGGCGAGCCGCTCTCGGGGTGGGCGTCCACCGGGACGGTCCCGCCGGAGGTGCGGCCGAAGTTGGCGTGGGCGGCGGTGGGGGTGGTGCGGCCCCAGGGGTACTTGCGGCCGTCGGTGCCGCGGGCGGCCTTCTCCCACTCGGCCTCGGTCGGCAGCCGCTTGCCTGCCCAGGAGCAGTACGCGCAGGCGTCGTGCCAGGAGATGAACACCACCGGGTGATCGAGCAGCGCCCGCGGGACGCGGCGGCCGCGGTCCCAGTGGGCGAGGAAGCGGTGGTCGTCGTCCTGGGAGGGCTGGTAGTTGGTCGCCTCAAGGAAGCGGGCGAACTGGCGGTTGGTGACCGGGTGCCGCGCCATGTAGAAGGCGTCCAGGTAGACCGTGCGCCGGTCCGTGCCCATCTGGAACGACCCCGCCGGGACGAGGAGCAGCTCGCCGCCGTCCGCCTCGACGATCCGCTTCGGCAGCTCGATCTTGCGCTTGGGGCGCTCGGGCGCGACCCCGGAGAGCGCCGCCGCCAGCCGCTGGCGGAACTCGGCGCAGGTCGGCGGCCTCGCCTTCGGATCCTTGGAGAGGGCGTCGCGGATCAGCCGATCGAGCAGCGGCGGCATGTTGGCCCGGTAGAGCGACGGCGGCGGCGGCTCCTGGCGGGCGTGGGCCATCATGAGGGCGAAGTTGTTGGGCGCCTCGAACGGGCAGCGCCCGGTGCACGCCTGGTAGAGCGTCACGCCGAGCGCGTAGATGTCGGTCCGGTGGTCGATGTTGCCCGGCGACTCCACCTGCTCGGGCGACATGTAGCGGAACGTGCCCATGACCGCGCCGGTCACCGTGAACTGGGTCCCTTCGAGCGCCTTGGCGACGCCGAAGTCCACGACCTTCGGGACCAGCCCGTCCTCGTCGATGCGCAGCAGGATGTTGTCCGGCTTGAGGTCGCGGTGCACCACCCCCGCGGCGTGGGCCGCCTCCATCGCGGCGAGCACGCCCTCGAACCCCAGCCGCACCTCCTCGTAGGGGAGCTGCCCGCCCCACTGGTCGATGTAGGCTTGCAGCGAGGGGCCCTCGACGAACTCCATCACGATCGCGACCAGCTCCTCCTCGTCGATGGTGTCGAAGACCTTGACCACGTTCGGGTGCGGCCGCCCCATCATCAGCCGCGCCTCCCGGGCGAAGCGCCGCCGGATCCCGGGGTCGCCGACCAGGTTCGCATGCAGCACCTTGATCGCGACCTCCCGCTGCTGCACCGTGTCCCGACCCAGGTACACGACGCCCATCCCGCCCTCGCCGATCACCTCATCGACGATGTAGATGCCGAGGCGCGTGTTGGCGGGGATGTAGCGGGTGGGCAGGGCGACCGCCGTGGGGGTGGCGGCCACCGCCGTGGGGCCGTGCCCGAGGGCGCGGAGGTTGCGCAGGGAGGGGCTCTGCCGCTCAGCCGGGTCGTCCTGGGGGGCGCCACAGATCATGCAGAAGCGGGCCCCCCTGGGGAGGGCCTCCTCACAGCTCCAGCAACGGTTCGCCTCGTCGTGGTCGGACATCGCTCTCGGGGCGTCAGCGGTCGATGTTCTCCAGGTTCAAGCCCCCTGGGTAGGCGTAGGACACGAAGCAGTCGTAGCCGTAGGCGGTCAGCCCGAAGGGCTGGGTGCTCTCGACGCTGTGTACGCCATCCGGGACGCTGAACTGGACGTAGCTGAAGCCGGTGTTCCCGATCGGGACCAGCCCCGGCACGACGTTGCCATCGACGCTGATCTGCGCCCCGGTGGGGGCGACGATGTTCAGGTAGTCGAGGCGGTAGTCGGGCGGCGTGAGCACGATGTAATCGTTGCGGAACTGCTGCACGGGCACCGCCAGCGTGAACGCCGGGTCGCCGATGCCCGCGTTGCTGAAGCCCTGGCTGCAGATCGCGTCGGTGGTGTAGCCCGGGTGGTTGCTGCTCCACATGAACTGGCCGAGCAGGATCGGCCCGTCGGCCGACACCTCAAACGCCTGGTTTGACGAGAAAGAGACCTTCTGGCCCCGCGCCAGCGAGATCCCGTCGATGGGCTGCGGCGGGTTGGTCCGCACCGTGACCCCGTCGGCGCCGCCGATCAGCACCCAGGAGTCCTGCACCGAGGGGCTGCGCGGCGAGAAGGGGACCGCCAGGTAGCGGCTGCCCCAGGAGGAGAGCGGGAACAGCTGCTGCTCGACGTGGTCGCACGCCTCGTCGTTCTGCGTGGGGATGTTGGCGCACTCGTGCCCGCCGAACACCGCGATGTCCTGGCTGCTCGTGATGTAGGTGCCGGTCAGGTCCGCCCCGACCGGCCCCGCCGTCTCCAGGTTCAGCACCTGCCCGTAGCTCAGCGTGGTGGTCCACGGCTGGTTGGCGGGCAGCGCCGGGACGCCGTTGCCCGCGACCACCTGCGTGGTCGGCGTGATCGTCACCTCGGTCTGCCCCTCGGTCGTCGCGACGACCGTGATGAAGCCCCGCAGGTCGAGGCTCCGCGTGCGGTGCAGCCAGCTCATGGCGATGTACTCGCTCCCGGTCGCGTTGGTCGGCAGCAGCAGCGACGCGTCGTTGGTGTAGACGTTGTCGCCGGTCAGCGGGTTGAACTGGTGGACCGTCACCGGGATCGACGCCGTCACCTGCCAGCCGCGGCCATCGAAGATGCCCGAGCCGTCCACGCCGTACTGCGTCGGCATGGTGTAGATCTCCAGCGAGCCGGGCGCGACCATGTTGTTGGGGATGTTCACCGGCACGCCGTCGCGCGCGATCGTCACCTCGGCGCTCAGCATCGGGTCGGGGTTCGACACGACGATGGCGTGGGCCTGGGTCTGGGCGCTCTCGATGTTGTCGAGGTCCACCGACCAGTAGTCGCACCCGAGGTAGGAGGACACCTTGGAGTTCAGCTCGCACAGCGACACGCAGCGGCCCGCGTCGCAGGCGGCCGCGTTGCCGCAGCTCTCCGCCTCCTCGAACGCCGTCCCCGCCTCGTTGCAGATCGTCACCGCCTCCACGCCGCGGCACGCCCGCTCGCCGGGGTCGCACACCTGGCTGGTGCAGTCGCCGTCGCGGCAGAACAGGCCACCCTCGCACGGCTCGGGCCGCGGCCCGGTCCCCGTGTCGTTGCAGATCGCCTGCGCCGTCTGGGAGGCGCAGTAGGGCAGCAGCTCGCCGGGCTGGCAGTTGGGCTCGCGGCAGGAGCCCGCCTCGGCGTCGCAGAGCATCCCGTCGGGGCAGGGCTGGGGATCCCAGGTCCCCTGCCCGTTGCAGCGCTCCAGCGTGTCCTGATCGAGGCACCGGCTCTGCCCGGTGGTGCACAGCGGCTCGGTGGTGCCGCCGGTGGTGCCCCCCGTGGTGCCCCCGGTCGTCCCTCCGGTGGTGCCCCCGGTTTCGCCGGTGGCGCCCCCCGTGGTGCCGCCTGTGGTCCCACCGGTGGTGCCCCCGGTCCCTCCCTGCACCTCGCGGCACTCGTCGCCGACCGCGACGCTGCCGGGAGGGCAGTTCATGCCGCTCGTGCCGTTGTTCTCCTCACCGTCGCCCGAGGGGGCGTCGTCGGCGCAGCCTGCCCACGTCGCCGCGGCGACCAGCAGCGTCACCAGCGCGAGCTGCTCCAGCAGCCGAGCGTAATTGGAAACCTTGAACTCAAAAGCCATGACCGGCCCTTACCCATGGAGTTGTTGTCTGATCTGCCCGCGCTCCAACCTGCGATGCAGGGTGAGGCGCGCCACGAGGCGATGCACTGTGTGAGACGAACGGAAGTCCGACACTGACGGAGACACAGTGTAGGGCAAGGTGGGGGGAGGGACAAGGGCGCGGTGCGCGTGGAGAGGAGGATCTTGGATCCTGAGGTGATGATCCTCAGGATCCAGGGGGATCGGCGCGGTTGGGATCAGAGCGCCTGGTAGAACCACAGGTGGAAGAAGTTGAGGTCGCGCTCGGCGGTCTTGATCTGCTGGCGGATCCGCAGGCGGTTCTTGGTGATGTACTTGGCCGGGATCAGGAAGGGCCAGTTGCGCCACCGGAAGCGCTTGTCGGAGCCGGGGCAGGGGATGACGCCGATGAGCTTGCCCTCGCAGTAGATGTCGCACTCGTAGTCGGCGCGCACGAAGTCCATCCGACGGATGATGACCAGGTCCACGGCCGGGGTGACGTTGAGGATCTCCCACTCGGCGTAGCCGCCCTCGTGGGCGATGCCGCTGTCGGCGACCAGCGTCCCGTCGGGGTAGCGCAGGCGCTGCCGGGTGCGGTACTGGTCGGTGGCCTCCTTGATGTCGAAGTTGTGGGACTCCTCGGAGTCCTTGTCGAGCATGTCGATCTCGTCGATCAAGGTCCAGGTCGTGGCGTCCACGGCCATGCTGTCCTCGAACGGCGTGGACTTGACCATGATCTCCTTCCACCCCTCCAGCTCGTGGAGGATCATGGAGCGCTCCTCGGCCTCACCGGCGTCACCGGTGTCGGCGGCCTTCGCCACGGAGCGGCGCGAGACGTTCGGCATGATGCTGCGCAGCGAGCTGGAGGCCTTGTCCTGGTAGGAGACCAGCTCGTCGAGCTTGTCGAGCGGCAGCGAGCCGCCGCCCTGGAGCTGAAGGACGCTCTCCTCGGCGGTGTCGCGCAGGTACTCGATGTTGCGCTTGAACAGCGAGAAGTCCTTCTTGGCCGAGATGCCCGGCTTGGTCGCCTCGATCTCGCTGACCACGGCCAGCTCCAGATCGGCGAGCAGGCTGAGGATGTTCATGATCTGGTTGGGCCCCAGCGCCCCGGTCTCCATCAACATCCCCAGCGTGATGAGCGCCTGGACGACGTTGTTGGCCGAGATCACCTTCTCGTCCTGGGCCAGCGAGATGAACATCCGCCGGCTCCCCTCGATCAGCTGGCTCAGCTGCCACAGCAGCTGGGCGTGGATCACCCCGCCCGCCACGCCCGCGTAGGGGACGAAGCGGCGGTCGATCTGGTTGCTGCTCGGATCCAGGGGGTTCTTCGGCATCTCCAGCGCCACCGCCTCACGGGTCAGCTGCACCCGGCACAGCTCGATCTCGGTCTCCGAGTTGGGCTCCTGCTCGGTCCACTCGAGCTTGCACATCTCGGCGATGCGGCGGTGCCCCTTGTAGTCGAGGTTCTGCTTGTAGGCGATGAAGTCCGTGTGCTCCTCCACGAACCGCACGACCAGGTAGATGGTCTGGGGCAGCTTGTAGTCGCCCTTGTTCAGCTGGAGGATCGACGGCTTCCAGAGGATGATGTCGTGCCCCTGGCCGTCGATGGCGTAGCCGGGCGACACCTCGACGCTCAGCTCGCCCTTGCCGCGGGCGACGACCTTGAACTCGTCCTTCCACCCCGGGACGACGCCGACGCCGTGAAACGCGCGGTTGTGGAGCTTGCGCTTCTCCACATGGTAGCGCTCGGCTTCGTTCCAATCCTCTTCGGTTGTCACGAAGCCCTTGAAGAAGTTGATGCGCTTGAAGGCCTTGTCTTCGTTCGCCATTGCTCCGGCGTCTCCACGTCACGCGAGGGTCGATCGCTTGTTTCAGGGTCCTGCTCACCGCAGGTCCCTGCATACACGACCCACCTCCGCTCTGTCCAGCGCGCGCCACCGCCCCAAGCGGCGTCCCCGCGCGTGTCCTAGATCCCAATGTCCAAATCGTCGCCCGCGTCCTCGTCGTCCTCGATCTCGACCACCTCCATGCCCGCGCCGACGGCGTGCTCGCCGATGACGATGCCGAACGCCGCCAGCCCCTTGCGCTCGCCCTTGAAGCGCAGGTAGTAGGTCGCGTGCGCCGGCTTCTGAGCCTGGATCACGTCGTGGATTCGGAAGATCAGCTCGTCCGTCACCTCGTCCGGGTCGATCGGGAAGTCCACCACAAAGCAGTGCGCCTTGTTGACCGGCGGCAGGATGATCGAGTCGATCCCGATCGTCGAGTTGACCCCGATCTGAAACCCCTGGAAGGGCCACTCGTTCTCAAGAATGTCCGGCGTCACCCCCGTGAACAGCTCCAGCCACAGCTCCAGCCCCTTCACCGTGCCCCGGATCCGGTAGAACTCCATCGCCTTCTTGATCAGGTGGCGCTTCTTCTCCACCGGCCAGTTGTCGTCGATCGTGAACGCGATCCACGACGCCAGCCACGGCAGGAACTCCTCGGGCGTCTCGTACGGGTCGAACACGTCGTGGATGTTGTCGATCGTGTCGTTGATCCCGTCGATGATGTGCTGGAACACCCACAGGAAGTCCCGCAGCAGGTTCGACCCGTCGTTCTGATCCTTCTGATAGATCGCCGGCATCTGGCGGATCAGGTTGCGCTGGCTGACCGTGATCCGGATCACCGTCGTGCTGTCCTTGATCTGCCTCGCCGGGGGGCTCTGCGAGATCACCGACAGCCGCGGCTCGTAGCTCTCGGCGTATTGGATGTCTGGCTGCGGAAACCCCGCCGCCTTCAACACCAGCGCGGCGTTCTGCGCCGTCAACCCGATCAAGTCGGGCACCCGGAGCTGCCTGATGGTTCCTAGGGTCATGAGCTGGCCTGGCCTTGTGTCGTCTTCAAATCATGCCGAACCCGCGACCTGAAGGCTGGGGACCTCCCCCCTCGCCGCCGCCGCGGATCCCACGTCAGATGATGTTCTCGCGCGACTTCTCGGTGATCTCGACGTCCACCAGATAGGGCAGCTCCGTCGCACGGAGCTTGATCTGCTCGACCTCGAACTTGACCCCGCCCGAGCTGCGATCCTCGTCGATGAGCCGGATCTTGCCCACGAAGTCCACCCCGTCGACCTCCTCGATCACCCGGTAGAGGTCCATCTTGAGCACCGTCCGACCGAACGGCCACCCCTTGGCGTTGCGCCCGCCCCGGATCGGGTGCAGGAACATCCGCAGCGCCTGCTCCACCTGGCGGCGCACACGCTCCGCGGAGCCCGTCGGCGACTTGACCACCTCCACCTGGACGCTCACCTCGACGTAGCGCGGCTTGATCACGTGCAGGATCGTCGTCACCAGCCGCCGGTCGTCCAGGAAGCGCTTCACCCGCCGCAGCAGCTCCGTGCTCGGCACCAGCTTCTCGCGGTAGTCGCTCGACGCCTCGTCGAACTTCGGCACCACGATCACCGTCACCTCGCCCTCGCGGTTGGCCGACGGCAGGCAGGTCGCCCGCGCGATCGAGTTGCTCGCCTGCAGGCAGAGCCACTCGAAGTCCTCCTTCGTCACCGCCCGCGACCGCGACCGGATCATGTACGGGCCGCGCTCCTTGACCTCCTCGACCGTCTCCTGATCCGAGCCGCCCTGCGCAGGGTAGGGGTTGTAGATCATGTCCACGTGCTCGATCGCCCGCCGCAGCGTGTTGATCGTGCCCGGACCGACGTTCCCCTTCGCGCCGCCCCCCACCCGGTACTCCCGGCAGAAGACGTTGTTCTCGCCCATCGGCGGCGCCATCCCCTTCGAGCCGATCCCGAACCGGATCTCCCCGGTGATCGGCTCCTTCTTGTAATGGCGCGACCGCGGCGTCGACGCGTAGAAGCTGTCCACCGGCTGCCACCGGACCCAGAGCCCGCCGCCGCCGTCCGTCGGCTGCTCGGTCACCTTGTCCGTCTTGAGCGCCTCCTTCAGCCCCTCGATCTCCAGCTCCGTCGGCGGCTCGCGCTCCCGGATCCAGATCTCCTCGTCGTCCAACACCGGCGTGTTGCGCAGGTAGAACACCTGGTTCGGCATCCCGTTGCTGCTGCCCAGCAGCTCGTTGCGGATCGTCTGCTGGTTGAGCGCGTACACGCAGTTGAGCGAGATGTAGTTCAGCCGCGGCAGCTCCACGTAGCCGCCCATCTCCAGCCTCGCCCGGATCCAGTACAGCGTCTCGCCGAACCGCTTCGTCGTCTCGAAGTTCTTCGGCCCGATGAAGTCCACGAACCCCGACCGCGCCAGGTTCTGCGTCTGATCGGTCACGTTCAGGTTCGACCACGACGACCCGTCCCAGTACTCCCACACCACCCGCTGCTCCAGGTGCTGCTGATCGGTCTGGCTCGCGTAGTACCTGTGCAGCCGCTCCGCGAACAGCGTCGCCTGATCCAGCGCCAGCGGCTCCGAGGTGTTGAAGTAGATCCCCACCTCCGCGTTCGGGAACGCCTGGCTGAACCCCAGGTACAGCGTCGGCGACTCCTCCGCCACCGGCGTGAACGGCTGGAACGGCTTCATCTCCTGCGCCGCCTGGTCCGAGTGGTCCGTGAAGTGGAAGTCGTTGTAGCTCACCACGTGCGTCGGCGCGCTGCTCGGCTCCGCGTAGTTCAACCGCATCGCCTTGATGTACGGCGGCTTGAGCGGGTTCTCGTTGCGCCACACCCAGCGGTCGCCGTCCAGCTCGTACTGACCCGGCTCACCGTAGTTGCCCTGGATGATCCGCGCCCGCACCCAGTGGTTCTCCAGCTCGTTGACCGAGCTCTGCTTCAGATCCTCCGGCAGCACAAACGCGATCGACCCCGACTTCGTGAAGCACACCGTCGAGTCCTCGAACTCGCTGCCGTCCAGCGACTCCTCCACGCCCTCCGGCGTCACCCGCGCCAGCTCCTGCCAGCCGCGCCCGTCGTAGTACTCCCACGCCACCTGCAGATCCGGGTGCGCCTGCGGCAGATCCTTGATCTTCGGATCCGACAGCCGCACCTCGATCCGCACCTGCGCGCCCGCCTGGCTCAGGTACTCCTCGCTCGCGATGTACAGCACCGTGTCCGGCTTCGGGTGATCCGAGAACGGCGCGAAGTTCTTGCTCAGATCCCGCGGCAGGTAGGTGTTCGCGTCGTCGTTCGTCAACACCAGGTCCGGCTCGACACCCTCGCCGATGATCTCGATCTGCGCCTTCACCGTGTCCAGCATCGTCGAGTTCGACGACTGCGGCACCTCCACCAGGCGTCCCCGGATCCAGTGCGACTCCCGCCCCGACACCTCGCACGTCTCGATCTGCTCGATCTGCTCGAACACCACCTCGCCGCGGTCGAACTCCATCGCCGAGGTCAACATCTCCTTCCAGCGGCGCCCGTTCCAGTACTCCCACTCGATGAACCGCGGGAAGTCCGTCCCCACGCTCTCCGGGGTCGTGAAGTTCAGCCGCAGCATCGCCGCGTCCGTCAACTTCGAGAACCGCTCGTCGCCGATGTACAGGATCCGCTCCACTCGCCGCTCGCCGTAGAAGATCGGGAACCCGTCCGTCTTCTGACCGTCCAGCAGATCGGTGTGCTCCTCGAACTCGTCGTGGAACTGGCTGTAGCACTTCTCCAGCTTCGTCGGCAGCACCAGCAGGTTGCGCGCCGTCTCGTAGACGATCGCGTCCTCGTCGCCGGTCTGCTCCGTCGCCGCCTGCGTCCCCACCGCGATCGGCCGAGGCTCCTTCGCCCCCTCCACCAGCTCGAACTTCAACAACGCCTGCGCCGGCTGCGGCGGCTGGAGCTGGATCCCCATCAACTCCAGGAACTTCAGGTAGTTCTTGTCCGTCACCTTGTTCAGGCGATAGAGGATCATCTCCGTCATCCACGCGAACAGCTCGATCAGCGTCACGCCCGGATCACTCGGGTTGTAGTTCGTCCAATCAGGACAGTACTTCGGGATCAGCGTCAGCGCTTCCTGTACGATGTCCTCAAAGGTGCGGTCGTCTAGGTTCGGGGCCGGAATCATAGATCTTCTTCCCTACGCAGGTAGAACGGGTAGACCCGGTTGAAGTAGTTGTTGCTTGCGGCCACCACGTAGCTGATCTGGAGCTGCAGCTTGTTCGGTGAGTTCGGATCCAGCTTGCAGTCCACCTCCAGATCCTGGATGCGGTGCTCGTTCATCGTCAGCGCCTCGCGCACGTAGCTCGACGCCAGCGCGCACGTGTTCAGGTTGGCCGGGGCGAACACAAGATCGTGGATCTTGCACCCGAAGTCCGGCCTCATCTGACGCTCTCCCGGCGCCGTCCCGATGATGATCTCGATGGCCTGCTCGACGCTCTTCTCGTGAGCGCTCATCGCAATGTTGCCGTTGCGATCGACCTTGAACGGGAAATTGAACCCCTGGCCGAGGAAACTCTTTCGCTTCGACATGGGCCTCCCACGCGGTAGGTAGATCCAGGGCCTGCTCGCCGCAGCCCGCGCGCTCTCGCGCGGACCCACAACCTGGCGCACAGCGGCCTGCTGTCGTTGGTAGCTCGTCCTACAATGATACAATACCCGCGAGGGCGGCCTCCAGACCTCCCTCACGCTCGGTGGACGCGCTCATCAACAGCCGCGCGCACACCCACTGGCTCATTCATCTCAGCTCATGCTTGAGCTGACATCCTCAAATCGAAAGCCTTCCTTCAAAGGTCTTACCACACTCATTGCACTTGATATAGACGCGCGCCGGATCCTTTTCAACCTCCAGACCCTGAGCATCACAGTAGGGGCACCGGTGTCCCTGGAGCCG
Organism: Myxococcales bacterium; assembly: GCA_002716585.1. Taxonomy (GTDB): domain Bacteria; phylum Myxococcota_A; class Bradymonadia; order Bradymonadales. Next base: position 10,743 of record PBBL01000051.1, read on the forward strand.
TCCTGCCATGATCTCATCGAGGATGTCCTGCCAGATCACAAGCTCGTCGTAGTCGTGCTCGCTCATCGCGCTCTCTCTTCTATCGTGAGGTGGGGGGGCATTGCAACCCGGAATCCCGCGGTGATGGATTGAACCATAACCCATCACCCCCAGGGTTGAAAAGGGTTGGCGCGGTGAGCGTCGGGTGGCTGTCGTGAAGACGAAAGAAGTTGTCGCGATGACAGGGGAGGGAAGGGGGGAGGGGAGAGGCGACCGCGGGCGGTCGCCTCCTCGGGCGCGTCGACGCTACAGCGCGCTCGTGCCCGCGCTCTTGAACTGCAGCCGCGTCGTGTAACCGCCGCCGTCGACCTTGTCCGCGTCGCTGATGTGGACCGCCCGCGTGATGTAGTAGTCGCCGTCGAAGGTGTCGTCGCAGTCCTTGAACGAGATCACCTTGCCCGCCCGCAGCTTCGGGTTCCCCTCCACCACAGCCTCGCCCTGGATCAGCTCCATCGCCAGCGCGTTCAGCCGCCCCTTGGCGATCTCGTCGGCGTGCGCCTTGTCCTTGACCGGGACGTTGTTGATCATCTCGATCCCCGAGCCGCCCGACCCGTACTTGCCGCTGACCATCTTGCCGCCCGCCTTCTTGCCGCCGAGCGTGCTGTACTCGTCGCCCGTCTTCGACTTGCCGACGATCTCCTTCTTCTTCACCGGATCCCAGCCCCGGACCTGGACCTCCTTGATCTGCGCCGACGTCGACACCCGGAAGCGCACCGAGCGCGTGTCGTGACCCAGGCTCAGCTCCGCGATCGCGCCTCCCTTCACCCGCGGCGGCGCGAAGATCAGCTTGTCGTCCTCCAGATCCACCTCGAACCCGATCAGCCGCGCCCGCGAGTACAAAAACTGCAGATCCGACATGTTGTTCTGGAACACGTGATCGTGCACCGTCTTCGAGTCCTCCGACCCGGCGCTCAACCCCGCCTCGCCGGCGATCTGATCGGCGATCGCGGAGTCCTTCATGTTCAGGAACGTGCGCTGCTTGCGACCGCGCGTCAACCGGTGCAGCTTGTCGTAGCCCCGCACCACGAACTCCGAGGCCCCGTCCGAGCGGTAGACCGACTCCACCCCGGTCACCTCGCCCTTGATCACCGTCTCCTGCTGATCGCTGACGAAGCCCATCGTGATCTCAAGCTCGTCGCCGATCTTGATCGGCTGACCGAACTGACCCTGCTGGTTGTCGGTGAAGTCGTGGGCGTTGCTCGGGGAGTCGGACTGGTTGATGAACGTGACCTCGAACATGTCGGGGCCGTCATGCACGCTGTCGATGAGAATTCGTTTGACGTGCCGCTTCATGTCCGCGGTTACGCCGGTGATGTCAAACTCGGGTACACCTGCCATGATCCCTCTCTCTGTCTCGTGGGCGCTCCTGCCCGGCTTAATGGCTGGGCGAGCGCCGCAACCAGCCTCTCTCAGCTGCTCTCAATCTCGACTCGTCACCGACTGCCGCGCAGGATCGGCGGCACCAACAGCTCCGTCCCCGGCTCCAGGTTCATCGGATCGTCGATCCCGTTCATGTCCGCGATCCGACGCCACTCGCCCGGATCGTCGTACTCCGAGTACGCGATGCTGTGCAGCGTCTCGCCCCGCCGCACCGTCCGCACCTTCGCGTGGTCCGGCGAGTGCGTCGGCGTACGCGACTGCTGCGCCTCGGTCGGATCGTACTCGATCATGCTGCACTTGGCCTTCGCGCGGCACGGCGCCCCGCTCGGCTGGAACATCGTGAAGTCGATCGAGACCTGCTTGAAGTACCCCTTGAACACCTGACGGTTCGACCCCGGCTTGAAGTCACCCCAGGTGAACGTGCACACCGGCGGGCGGTGCTGCTCGCCGTCGATCTCGGTGAACGACAGCAGGTTGTACACGTCCCCCTGCACCGAGGCGTTCGGACCGTCCTCGAACGCGTCGAAGAACAGGTCGAACCCCAGGTTGCGCGGCTCCGTGTTGCTGTGCTGCTGCTGCTTCGAGTCCTGGGTGTGCCCCGCCTGAGGCTGCCAGTTGACCGAGCGCGACAGCGAGATCTGCGACGGGTTGAACTTGGCTCGGACCTTCTTGCCGCCGCCTTCGATGGTCACCTTCTGCAATCCGCTCATCAGTATTCACCTCTTCGCTCGAGTTCCATGGCCAACCGGCGCTTGATCTCCGCAAGCACCTCGCGGGCCGTCTCTTCAATGTCAACCTTGCTCACACTACCACCACCGCCGCCATCTCCGCCACCGCCGCTGGCGGAGCTGGAGCCGCCGCCGCCGCCACCCGTGGAGGCGGTCGTCGACGCGCGCGCGACGATGTCTGCGCCCTTGGCGTCGTCCGCGGGGGGGGCCTGGAACGGCGAGAACAGCTCGCGCTTCGTCGCCATCTCCACCCCCTGCGTTCGACCCTGGCGCACCGACGCGCTCGGCTGCACCGTCGCCCGCCGCAGCAGCGTCCGGCTCAGGCCGCCGTAGGCCGTCGGCCGCTCGGGCGCCTCCGGCCCCGGCGCGTCCCCGCCGAGCTGCGGCATCACGACGCTCATCGCCGGGGCTCCGGCGCTCGCCGACGCGCTCGCCGAGGGCGCCCGCATCGACACCTGCTCCGCCCCCAGCTCGCCCATCCCGAGCAGCGCCATGATCCGGCGCGTCCCGTCCTGAGCCGGCGTGCTGGTCATCCACGGGCTCCAGCTCAGCGCGCCCGAGCCCACGCCCACGGTCACCCCGCGCCCCACCGAGCGCGCGCCGCCGCTCGGCGTCGCCAGGCTCTGGAGCCCCAGCGCCATCCCGTGCGCCGTCCGCCTCAGAGCGTCGCCGCGGACCCGAACCCGCTGCTCCGCGCCGCCCTGGCGCGTGCTCACCATGGTCCGCTCCTGGCTCATCTGGCGACCGCTGAACAGCTGCGGCAACACATACGCGCCCGCCAGCGACCCGGACCCACCGACCAACGTGTCCATGTCCTGACCCAGCGCCCGCTCCACGCTGCTCGGCAGCCACAGCCCGACCATCCCGGCGCGCCCGAGCGCCACGTCGTCGCCGCCGCGCGCCAGCGCCTCGGCCGCCGCCGCGACCTCCCCGGGGCTCGCCGCCACGACCGCGTCCACGCTCGCCGCCGCAGATGACCCCGCGGACGCCTGCTGCGCCCGCCGGACCTGCTCCTGCGCCCGCTGCGCCGCCTGGCGCAGCGACATCGGCGCGATCAGCTCCTTCGGCAGCCCCGCCGCCTGCATGAACATCCGCGGCAACCCGCGCCGGGGACGGTCGCCCGCCGACGTCACGTCGCCGAACGCCTCCAGCACGCTCTCCACGTTCTTGAGCCGCCGCAACATCGAGCCGCCCAGCGCCTGCGGCTTCAGGCTCGGCCCGCCGCCGCGCACCCCGCGCCGCTGCGCCGCGCCGCGGGCGCTGCCCACCGACGCCAGCGCCCGGTCGATCGCCGGCAGCATCCGGCGCGCGCGCTGCGCGCGCCGCCGCGCCGCCCGGCTCTCCGAGACGAAGCTGCTCAGCGGCGCGCGCAGCGCCTGCGCCGCCTCGGTCGCCACGCCGCCCTCCGCCAGACGCTCGCTCAGCGCGCCAAGGGCCGGATCGAGCACCGTCAGCTCCGAGAAGCGGCCCGGCGTCTGCTCCGACATCGGGCGCTCGCCCATCTGGGCCAGCCGCGCGTCGATCGCCGCCATGGTCGGGTCGCTCGGACCCGCCGCGGGCGCCGCGGACGCCGCCGCCTGCATCACCATCGCCGGCAGCGACCTCAAGGTCGCCCCGAAGCCCTCGGGGCCCGCCAGCGAGCCGGGCAGGGCGTCCGCCGTCGCGGGCAGCGCCTCCAGCTCGCTCAGCGCGCTCAACACGCCGTTGCTCAGCCCCAGCGACTGCGCCGCCTGGCGCAAGCTGTTGCCTCGCCCCAGGCTCAGGCTCAGATCCATGAGCTGCCGCCCCGACAGCGACTGGAGCGCCGGCACGACCTGCTCCACCGCGCGGGTGGCCCGGGTCACCACGGCGCGGGTCTGCGCCGCCTCCCGGGTCACCGCCTGCTCCACCTCGGCCAGCGCCTCGGCCCGCGTCACCTCCGCCTGGGAGACCGCGCGGCGCCGCGCCGCGACCGCCATCCGACGCGCCTGGGCGCCGACCTGCTTCAAGTCCCCGGTCGAGCGCTGCATGTAGGGCAGCGCGTACGCCAGGTCGGCCCGGGAGACGTTCCGGAAGGGGCCGCCCGCAGGCCGCGCCATCCCCAACATCCCCAGCGCGCCGCTCGACCGCCGCGCCGCCGCCTCGCTCAACACCTCCGACAGCGCCATCGTGCGCGCCGACGCCCGCGTGCTCCAGCGCGCCTCGTCGCCCACCGCGTCGTCCATCCCGGCCGCGCCCGCGAGCGCGGCGAGCCCCGCGCCCATCAGGTCGCGGCGGTTGGACAGCGTCGTGAGCGCCTCGGCCAGCTTCGGCGCGTCGAGCCGCTCCAGCGCCGAGCGCGCCTCGTCGCTCGCCATCGCCGCGCTCGCCAGCTCAGGCCGCTCGGCCATCAGCCGCCGCAGCACCGACTCGCCCGCCGCCGACGCGGTCAGGCTCGTGCCCAGCGTCGGCGACGGCGCCGCCGTCACCGCCCGCGCCACCGCCTGCGCCAACCGCGCCGCCTGGCCCGACCCGGCGAAGATCTCGATCCGCTCGCCTCCGCTCACGCCGCCCAGCAGCGCGATCGGCTGGCGACCCTCCGCCGCAGCGACCGCCGTCGTCAACGCCGACCGCTCCTCGCGCGACAGCTGCGCGAGCTGCCCCGAGGTCGTCAGCGTCCTCGCCATCTGCCGCGCGGAGGGCGGATCCAGCCGCACGCCCGCGCCGCGCTCGGCGCGGCTCGGCATCCCCAACGCCACCTGCACCGGCTGCGCCAGCTGCCGCGTCGGCTGCGGCCTCGCGCTCACCCCCGCAGGCGCGATCCCCGCGGCCGTCGTGGGCGCACCCGCGACGGACGCCGCCGCGGTCGCCATGGGCGCGGTCGCCAGGCGCAGCGCCTGACGCGTCGGTGCCGTCACCGGCGCCGCCTGGGTCGCCGTCGGCGAGGTCCGCATCGACACCATCGGGGCGTTCGACGAGAGCTCCTCGGCGTCCACGACCAGCTCCCCGCCCTTCATCTGAAGCGTCAGCGTCCCGAACGCGGTCCGCAGACGCCGGGGGGCCGACGTCGTCGCCCGGGAGCTGGCCAGCGCCTGAAGCGCCTGGGTCAGCTCCGCGCGATCGACCGGGTTCAGCAGCCCGCCTGACTCCAGCTGCGGCGCCAGCATCGCCAGGGTCTTCTCCGGGGAGAACAGCCGCAGGCTGCGCGCCGCCACCTCCTCCGCGCGCACCCGCGCCTCGAACGCCTGCTGCGCCGCCTGCCCCTGCGCGACGGCCTCGCCGCGCGAGGCCGCCTCAAGCGCCGCGGCGGCCGCGCGGGTCGGGGGCGCGGTCGGCTGCACGAGCTGCCGGATGGAGGTCACCCCGCTGGCGCTCGCGAGCCGCTGCTGCTCTTGCTGCTGCTGTTGCTGCGCGGTGAGCGCCTTCTGCACCGCCTCGTCGATGGCCCGCCGCGCCGCCTGCGCCTTGGCCGCCCGGCGCTGTCGCGCCGCCAGGCTCCCCTCGGGCAGCTCGTCCTCGGTCTTGACCTCGGCGCGCTGCTCGGGCAGCTGCACGTAGACCGCGTTCGGCCCCCAGGAGGTCATCGCCCGCCGCGCCTGGGCGCGCTGGCGCGCCTGGTGGGCGTCGATGTTGTAGTTGCCGCGGATCACCTCGGCGATCTGGTTGGCGACCTCCGCCAGGCGCCAGTCCTGGTTCAGCTTGTCCTCGGCGATCCAGCTCCCCACCGCCCAGTCGCGGCTGCCGACCTGCTCGCCCGCGACCAGATCGGTCGCCAACCCGTTGGCCACCGCGCTCAGCTGAGCCAGCCCCAGCGCCGTGACCGGCCGCCGCCCCATGGCGCGAGGCCGCACCGACGGCGCGCTCACGCCGGGGCGCAGCGACATCGGGTTCAACCGGCTCAACAGCGACAGCGAGCGGTGAACCCGCTCCATGCCGTGCGTCAGCGCCGGGAGGTACCGAGGCGACACCATGACGTCCTGAAGCTGCACCGGCGCGCTCCGACGGAAGCCCTCGTCGCCGCCCAGCTCCACCTCGTCGCGCCCACCGGGCCGCTCAGGGGAGGGCGCCGCCGCGGCGCTCGCCTGCGCGCTGGCGCTCAGCGCCGCCCGCGCCGCTCCGGGCGTGAAGGAGCGCCCGAGGACCGACCTCGGCGCGCCCGCGTCGGGGAGCTGGACGAGCCCAAGCTCCACGTCCGCCATCGCCGCGCCCTCAGCCGCCCGCTCCCCTTCAAGAGGGGCGCCCGCGAGCTGCTCGGCGCGCCGCGTCAGCTGCGCCACGCCGCCCATCTGGCCACGCAGCATCGCCTGGCGCAGGGCAGGGCGAGTCAGGGTCGCCCGCGCGACCATCTCGGCGAAGTCGCCCTCCGAGGTCGCGTCGTAGCTGTCGTAGAGCGACGGCGCCGCGCCGCTCGCGAGGATCGTCTCGTACAGCCCCACGTGCGCGGGCTCCATCACCCCGAGCGGAGCCGCCCGACGGGCGCCGATGCTGCTCGGCGTTGAGGGCGCCGCGCCAGGCGCCCCCTGAGGCGTCGCCGCCCCTTCCACAAACTGCACCTGACGGCTCACGGCGCGCGGCGCCGGCGTCACCTGCGTCAGCGGCGCCGCCGCGGCGGTCGCCGTGGGCGTCTCCGCCTGCGCGGTCGCGCTGAGCGAAGGCGCCGCGACGCGCGTCACCGCCGCGCGGGCGAAGGCGTCGCTCTGAAGCGCGCCCGTCCGCCGCGGCTCGGCCTGGGCCATGGTCACGACCGCGGGCGGCGCGACCAGCGAGGCCGCCACCCGAGCCGCCGCGCCCATCCCCGCGGGGTAGGCCACGTTCGCCGAGGTGGACCCGGCGGAGGTCGCCGCGGTCGGCGACGGGGTCAGCGCGGTCGCGGGCTTCACCCGGGCGTTGGCGGCCGCGACGTCGGCCTTCTCCTCAACCGGGGCGCCGCCGATCATCCCCTCCAGCAGCGCGCCGCGGCCGCCGCGGCGCATCCAGGTCAGCGACGGGGCGCCCGCGCGCCCGACGACGCCGCTGGTCCCCTCCGCCACCGTCAGGGCCCGCAGCGCGGTCCCTCCAAAGTCCACCGTCCGCCGCGCCGTGCGCCCCACCGGGGCGCCGCCCTCGGACTCCAGGCTCGCCATGGCGTCCGCCGCCGCCTCCGGGCGCGCCGCCCAGGCGTCCAGGCTCAACGCCTGCCGCGCCGTCATCACCGACATCGCTTCGCGGCGCTCACCGGCCCGCTCGGCGCTCGGCGCGAGCGTGGACAGCGTCGTGGTCCCCAGCGGCGGGCGGCCCAGGAATCGATCGAGCGGCGTCCCGGCCAGGGTCGCCTCGGCGATCCGCTCGGTCTCCACCGACGACGGCGAGAACATGCGCGCCAGGCCGATCGCCGTGCGCACCGCGCGCTGCTCGGCGGACGCCGCCAGCAACCCGGGCGTCTTGTGAACCTCGCTCGCGCTCGGCGTGCTCACCGGGGTCATCCCCAGCAGCTGCCGCCGCGCCTGACGCCGCGCCTGCGCCTGGGTCCTCGCCAACACCTGCTTCGCCGCCCCTTCGATCGTCATCTCGGGCGATGAGGCGTCCACGCTCAACGTCGGGTGGGTCGCCGCCAGCTCCCCGAGCACCTCGGCGTCGAGGCTGGTCGCCGTCAGGCTGGAGCGCGCGGGCGATCCGCTCGCCGCCGCGGTCGAAGCCCCGGCGGCCGCCACCTCGCCGACCCCTGAGACGAGCATCGAGCGCTCGGGGGAGGCCGCCGCGCGGCGCGCCTCGACCCGCGACATGATCCGCGCGACCTCGTCGCCGTGGAGCATGGTCGCGAGCTGGGAGGTGTCGCCTCGCGCGGCGCTCAGCACCGCCTGCTTGAGCCGCTTCTTGTCGGGCTGGAGCGCCCGGCGCACCGCCGCGGGCACCTGCGCCCGTGGCTGCACCGGGGTCTTCGCCGCCGCGGCGACCACGGCCTTCTTCGTCTTCTTCCTGGCCTTCTTCTCGGCCTCCTCAAGCCCCAGCTCAGCGTCGATCTCCTCGTCGATCCAGAGCTTGAGCAGGTCGGCGCTCAGGCTGTAGCTCCAACCGCCGCGCGGGATCAGCTCCTGCGCCTCCACCGCGTCGTACTTGCCGAACCAGGGATCCAGCCGCACCGGCAGGTAGCGCGCGCCGACGTCCATGTGCATGTTCTGGCGGTGCGTTCGGTAGATCGGCTCATGGGAGGACAGCCGGAACGGCTCCTGGTGCGCGCCGTGGTGCCGCATGGACAGCACCAGCCCGAGCTGGTTTGACGTGAGCGGCGCATCTTCGGCCGACGCCACCCCGAGCCCGCGCTCTGCGAACTGGCGCAGGACCTGGCCCACCGGCAGATCCTCCCGAGGGCCGAAGCTCTCAGGCGACACGCTCAGCGGGATGTCGGTCATGTTGGGGCCTTCCTGTGAAGTCATCCTAACCTCCCTGAAGTCACACGGGTGCGGCCCAACGCCGTCCCACCTCGCTCACCGCACCGAGCGGTGAGCGGGGCCTGACTGCGCGGCCGCGTCGTATCGTGTAGAGCCCGGCGTCGGGGCCACCTCGGTGGCCGCTCCGCCGCGCTCGTCCATCTCGTTGTTGAATTGAAGACGTGTCCATACCCACGCCACCTGGCGGCGCGCGTGAGGCAGGCTGTGTTGTCGCGCCGTGGGCGCACCTCTCCCCTGGATCCACGCCAGCGTGGACCGCCTGCGACGGATCGCCGCGTCGGCGAGCGGGGGAGCGTTGAACGTGGGTTGGCGCCTATGAGAGGCGGGCCGACCCCTGCGCTGACCTCGGGTGGTCCATCGCGCGCCTCTCTGGGGCGGCGTCGCGTGGGGAGGTCGGCGGCGTCTCGTGGTCGCTCGGCGCGCCGCGCCTCGGGGCGGTCGGCGCGCGTGGAGCGGGCAGGCGCGGCGCATGCGGCGTCGCGCCGGACCACGCGGGCGGGCGGGGCGTTGGCCCCGTCCGATCTGGGAGGCTCAGCGCATGCCGTCGGGGCGACGACACCCTCCACGGCGCAGGTCGCCTCAAGGCGCGGCGCTTCGGAGGAGGCGTCACCGCAGCAGGCCGCCGACGCGTCAAGGCGCGCCGCTCGCGCGCTGGGGGGCCGGGAGCCCGCGAGCGCGGCAGAGAAGACGGCGAGGCTGTCGTGCAGGGGGACGCGGGCGCAGCTGTGTCGGTGGCGATCGGCGATCGCAGGATCGGCGCCGATGTGGGCGCGCGCCTTCGCCGCCGCGCCGCGATGAACGGCGCGGAGGAGCGGCTGAGGCGCGAGGGGGGGCTCCTCTTGAGGCAGCCCGACGCGGGTCATCCGCGCGGCGCGGGCCTCCAGCGCGCTGAGCGCGTCGGCGGTGGGCCGGGAGGAGAGCGGCGCGGCGGCGCTCACGGGGGCGGCCGCGCGTCGCTCAACAAGCTGTTGCAGGAGGCTGTTGGGGCGTTGGGGGTCGCGCGCTGCTCGCCGCGCTGGGCCGCGCTGGGCTGAGCCGCGCTGCGCGGCGGCGAGGGTGAGGAGGCCGCCGTGGTCGCGCCGGGAGGCCATGCGCTCGAGGCGATCGCCGACCGTCAGGTGGTGGTCGAGGCGTCGGAGGATAGGGCTCATCCCGTCGGGGTTGGCGGCGGACGCAGGTGTGGTGAGCTGCCGGGCGTTGCCCTGGCAGAGGCGCTCAACCCACCTGTCCTGCCATTCACTGCGCACAGCGGTGTCCCCACACGTTGATGATCACGACGAAGGAGCGATCCCCTCAAGAGGGGAGGGCGGCTCACTTGATCCGCTTCAGCTCTTCACACGCGATCTCGACCGTCTCGATGGCGAGCGCGTTGCCCTTGCCGTCGAAGGTGGGGCCTTCCCACTTGCTGGGCCAGCCGCGGGTGAACTCCCAGCGGGCCAGCTCCTTCTGGTTCTCGCCCAACAGAACGATGTAGCCGTTCTTGCGGAGCGTGATCCGGTTGGTGGTGATCTGCTTGCGCCAGTTCCAGAGCGCCATGGAGTCGGAGATCCCGTTCTTGCAGGTGATGTTCCCGCACTCGGTCTGACCCATGAGCTTGTGCACCTTGAAGTTCTCGCCGCCTTCGTTGAACGGCTCGACCTTCGTGGTGTGGGAGAGGCCGCTGACCTCCTGGAAGTGGGCGACGGTGATCCCCTGGATCTCAAGCTTGAAGTAGAAGTTGACGTACGGGTCGGCGCCGCCAAAGCGGAGTCGCTTGCCGCCAATCTGACCGCTGCTCATCGTCTCAGCCTCCTGAAGTATGTTCCTTCACCAAATCAGACAAACTCAATCATACATCATTCTGATCAACGCAACACCATCGGCGCCACAGACAATCGGCGCTTGAATCATGGACGTATTGTGCCCACACCTCAAGGTGTGGATCAAGTCGGATGATCAATTCGTATCGATTCGTAGCAGCCCGTAACCCAAAAATGGCTCATTCGGGGGGCGTCGGCGCGTTCATCATTCGGAGCGTCATTCGGGGTGCGCACGCATGCCCAACAAAAGACAAGTCGCCTCTAAGTATGAGGACACGAGCCCCCGGACGCAATAGCCCTACTCGTCTTTCTCATCGGTGCGGTGCTCCATGCTCTGCTGAACACGGAAGATGATGAACTCGGCGGGGCGGACCGGGGCGACGCCGATCTCGCAGAAGAGCTGCCCGGCGTCCACGGTCTCGGGGAGGTTGAGGTCCTCGTCGCACTTGACGTAGAAGCTCTCCTCGGGGGTGAGCCCCTGGAAGTAGCCCTGGCGCCACAGCTCGGTGAGGAAGGCGCTCAGCTCCATCTCGATCTTCTTCCAGAGGACGCTGTTGTTGGGCTCGAAGACCACCCACTGGGTGCCGGACTCGATCGCCATGCGCAGCGCGTTGATGATCCGGCGGACGTTGATGTAGCGCCACTGCGGATCGCTGGACATGGTGCGGACGCCCCAGATCCGGATCCCGCGGAAGGGGATGTACTTGATGCAGTTGATCCCCTTGTTGTTCAGCTCGGCGAGGTGGGCGTCGTTGAGCAGGGTGTCGAGGTCGATCGCGCCGATCAGCTCCTCGTTGGCGGGGGGGTTCTGGACCCCCTCCTCGTCGGAGCGGGCGAAGGCGCCGGCGATGTGCCCGCTGGGCGGGACGATGATCTTGCTCCGCGGCCCGGAGCCGCCGGGCAACACGATCCAGGGGTAGTAGAGCGCGGCGTAGTCGCTGTCGAACATCAGCCGCCACGCCTGGGCCTCCTCGAAGCTCGCCTTCGGCGGCATGTCGAGCAGCGCGATCCGGGTCTTGAGCCGCTCGCAGTGGCTGACCATCGCCTCCTGCACCGCGTAGAAGTCCCGGGGGTTGACCTTGCCCGAGCGCGGGTTGCGAAAGCCTCGCCCGCCGTGGGCGGCGCTGATCTCCGGGGCCGCGAACAGATCGGGGATCACGATCAGATCAACCTCGTCCACCTCCTCCAGCGCCCCGAGCCCGAACCGCAGCCCGGGGCCGTTGTTGATCCCGATGAAGTCCGCCGGCTGGATGTCGCGCAGGCCGTCGGTGCCGCCCTGCAGCTGCAGGCGCTCCACCTCGACCGGGAGGTTGTCGGGGAACTTCGACCCGGACTTGAGGTTGTGGACCCGCAGCAGCTCGCTCTCGGCGTTGATCAGCCGCTCGAAGTAGCGACCCGACAGCGGCGCGAAGGAGAGGTTGTCGAAGCTCTCCCGGTAACCGGGCACCTCCGCCGTGATCTCCAGGGTCATCGGCTCGATCAGGGTCGGCGCCGAGCTGCGGAAGCCCACGTCGAGCTGCTCCAGCCAGCCCAGCTCCCGGCTCGTGACCCGGTTGATCGTCACATACCGCTCCTGCTTCCCGTCCGACAGCCGGCAGATCGACCCCACCTGGAAGCCTCGCCCCGAGCGCACCCCGATCGAGGTCTGGCCTGGATCGAGGTCGCGGGTCATCAGCGTCTGGACCGAGGGCTCCGGGGTCTTGACCGTCACCCGGATGTCGTTGCCCCAGGTGCCCTGATCGCGGGCCTCCAGCCGGATGGTCGCCTCGCCCTTGCGGTCGGGCAGCGTCTGCTGGGCGACGGTCGCCACCCGCGACCGCCCGCGGCGGAAGGTGTGGGCGACGCGGACGACGTAGCAGACCTTCCCGCCGTTCTCAAAGAACCCCTCGATCGCCCGGGGCAGGTGGCTGCCCTCCAGCGGCGCGCCGAAGGTGTCGAGGAACTGCTCGTAGTTGGTGACGCGGACGGGCGTGTGCAGCGGGCCGCGGGTGCACAGCCCGAGGAAGCCGGGCTGCCCGCTCGGGCCCATACCCAACGTGGGCTCGCGGTCCAGGCCCTTCTCGATGTAGACACCCGGGGATCGGATCTTGGACATCGCTCGTCGCTCCAGATGGCGTGATGGGGCCACGCGCTGAGGGGATCACCACACAGCGGCTGGTCCCGGTCGTGGTGGGAGGCTCGGGCCGGCTGTATCGACCTTCTGGGCGCCTCCGAGCCGAGCCTTTCGTCTCGTCCGAAGTCGCTCACCCTCCCGGCGCCGCCTCACCACCGCTGCTGTGGTACGCTCACCCCATGCGCGACGCGTTGATCTCGCGGTTGATCTCCGAGATCTCGCGTATCCACAAGTGGCGCTCCTTGTGCTCCATCTCCAGGATGTCGTCGAGGCGCCAGTGGAAGTGATAGGCGATATACGCTACCTCCTGATACAGCTTATCCAGGGGGTAGCTCAGGATTCCCCCAGCGAACCCCCCATGTCGACCTCAAAGTCGTGACCGCAGGAGGGGCACTTGGCCGGCAGCATCGTCGTGCCTTCCTCGTTGATCTTGCGGTAGAAGTCCTGCAGGTAGGCCAGGTCCGACGAGAACAGCGACTCGATGATGTTCGGAGAAATCGAGGTCAAGTCGCCGAGCTGCACGATGACGCGGCTGAGCAGGATCACGACCAGGTAGGCGCGGTTGGCCTGGACCCGGTAGTCCTGAAGCGGGGCGATCTCGTCCTTGGCGGTCGCCAGGCGCATGATCCCCTTCTTGTGCAACTTGCCGTCACGGTCCACATAGCCCTTCGGGAGGGTGAAGCTGAACTCAGTCTGAAATGCCATGAGTGATCATCAACTCCTTAGTCATTGACAACGCGCGCTCCAAGCACCCACGCGTGGCCGCCGCACGAAGGGCGGCAACGGTGGTTGTTTGCGCACGGAGCGCGCGGTATTGGGGTACACGCGGTATGTCTGGGAACCGCCCGGCGGTGATCGGTTGAAACAGGCGAGGCGATTCGTAACCTGAGGACACGTCGGGCCCACCAATCGTCACGCGGCCGGGTTCTCAAGATGAACCCACGCGCGCGGGGGGGGGTTGGTGGGGCCGGACCTGGCCTCAGGCCACGGCGGCGACCGGTGACGGTACGCCGCCCGAGGCCCGGGGTCGAGGTCGTTCGGCGAGGCGCGCCTCGCGCGCGCTGCTCCATGCAGCGCCTCGCGGGAGGCGGGCGTCGCCAGCGTCACGTCGATCAGCCGGGCTTGTAGATGACGTTCTCGGTGACGATGGAGATCTCCTCGGTGACGAGGTTGTTCGACTTGCCGTCGAAC
>PBBL01000052.1 GCA_002716585.1 Myxococcales bacterium
GCGGCGGCCCCGCCGTCGGCGTCGCGCACACCATGGGCTCCTCCTCCGACCTCACCGGCACCACGTTCCGCTCCCGCCCCGACGACTCCTCCGGCGGCGGCTTCGGCGGCACCGGCGGGCTCGGCGGCCTCCGCGGCAACAGCACCAACGTCCGCGCCCCCTCCGGCGCCAACGGCTGCATGGGCCTCGAAGCCGAGACCTACGACTACTGACGTCGTAGGAGAGGCTCGGTCGTGTAAAGCCCTGCTGAGTTGAGGATCCAGTCGGACCCCGCTGTGTCGGTGCTCCTCGGCGACTCAACCAGGCAGGGGGTGGGGTCCACGGGACCTGCCAGAAGCGTAACCTCCAGAACATAAGCAAGGGACCAACGGGTTAAGCACCCCAAGCCCTCCGCCGCTTGCGGGGAGGGCAGTGCGCGCCGCAAGGCGTGCGCGGGTGGGGTCGGCCACGGGCTCCGCCATCAACGCTCCTCAACAGACCTCACCCCTCCCGAGCCACCTCCCGACCGCCCCTCAGGCTGGCCTGAGGCCAGCCTGAGACCCATTCAACCCTCTCCACACGCCCGCCCGCCGTGAGGCCACGCCCCGCGGCGTCACCTCGTCGGCACCTGGCAGGGGCTCCGCGCCTGGCTTGACAGCCCTTCGAGCCGTGTGACATGGTGCGGGTGCATTCGCGCGACGTACATCGGGCACAGCCTGACCCCGGACTGTCGGGGCTCAGGCACGGCGTAGCGCCCGACGGCTCAACCCCTGGTGGAGGCAAAACCCCATGCACCGAACCCGCTTTCACAGCACGTTCGCCCTGTTCGTGGCCCTGATGGTCGCCGCGTTCGCCGTGGCGTGCGACTCATCCAAATCTGGCTCCGACGACGGCAAGAGCGGAGGCAAGAAGGCCAGCGCCGACGGCGACCCGCCCAAGAAGATCGACTTCAAGGAGGCCGCCAAGGAGTCCGAGGGGGCGATCGAGTCCGTCATCCCCTCCCCCGACACCATCTTCATGGCGATGAGCACCCTCGGCAAGCCCGACTGGAAGGGGGTCATCAAGGCGGTCGAGAAGGAGGAGTTCGACTCCGAGACCCAGACCGCGCTCGCCACCGGCATCCACCTCGCCCAGTTCTTCGTCCACGTCCACACCAAGGACAAGGACGAGGCCAGCAAGTCGATCGACGCGCTCATCCGCTCGGCCAAGCAGCTCAAGGTGGACGTCGACAAGAAGGACGAGAAGGAGGTCCGCGAGAACATCAAGGAGGGCAAGTGGGACGACCTGCGCTACAGCCTCAGCACCCTCAACGGGCGCATCCAGGACCAGCTCATCGAGGACAAGAAGCGCCCCGACCTCGTCATGCTCATCAGCATCGGCGCCTGGCTTGAGGGCGCCTTCGTCGCCTCCAAGATCCTCTCCGAGGGCTACTCCAAGAAGAGCGCCGTCGTCCTCCAGCAGGGCGCCCTCGTCAAGGACGTCAAGACCTCGGTCAAGAACACCCTCAAGGCGGACGACGAGTACACCAAGCTCATCAGCAAGAGCCTCGACAAGCTCGGCAAGATCATGAAGGGCGACGACCCCCCCTCCAAGGAGGACGTGGGCAAGATCTTCGAGGTCGCCTCCTCGGCCCGCGCCGACATCTTGAAGTGATACCAGTCACCCGCACCCACGAGGATTCAACATGAAGCGCTCCATACTTGCGACCATCCTGAGCATCGCCACCTTCGCCACGGTCCTCCTCCCCTACTCCGAGGCCGACGCCACCCGGTGGCAGTCGCGCCGCGAGGGCTGGCTCGCGGGCCGCGCCATGAAGGCCGAAGGGTACCGCCTCACCGACGCCACCACCGGCTTCCTCGGCTACCGCCGCAGCACCTTCGTCAAGGTCTACATGTTCAAGGGCGTCGAGACCGGCATCTTCGTCGCCGGCTGCCAGGACGCCAAGCGGATCGGCATCGACATCTACGACCCCAAGGGGCTCCACGTCACCTCCGACAACCGCCCCACCCACCGCCCCTACCAGCACATCAAGCCCGGCATGACCGGCTGGTACTGGGTCCGCATCAACATGGTCGAGTCCACCCCCAACGGCGCCCACTACTCCGTCGTGCTCGGCAACAAGTAACCCCTGTTCTCTCCCCCCCTTCCTCCCCCCCTCTCCATACAAAATCACTTGGGCCTTGCAACACATCGCCCGATTGGGTGTAATGTGGGCAGATTCTCTGTTCGCGGTGGCACAACTTGAACCCACACATGCCTGCTTCAACCAGACGTGTGTTGCACCACCACGGTTGTATGGATAAGCGATCGACATCTCAGTCCATCTTCTCATGGATCTGGAGCTACAACGCGCGGATGATCATCGTCCCGCTCCTGGTGGTCGAGTTGGCGCTGGTCGCCGCCTACATGCTCTCAAACTCCCTCTCCACGCAGGCGAACATGGGCGCCGTGCAAGAGCTCGCGGCCGACGAGGTGCAGCGGGTCGCGCAGAGCCAGGCCATCCTGATCAAGCACCAGCTGCACGCCGTCGAGCAGGCCGCGGCGGTGTACCGGGGGCAGACCGAGCGGGCCTACCTCACCCCCTTCACCCCCTCGGAGGATGAGACGAGCCGCTACGCGATGCGCGGCGAGGCGTGGACGACCACGCGGGACAACGGCGGCGCCGCGCTGTACTACTCCGGCATCACCCCGATCGGTGAGGCCGAGCGCGAGAAGGCCTGGCAGCTCTCCCAGCTCGACCCGCTCATGAAGGAGCTGACGCGGAGCAACCCGCTGATCACCCAGCTCTACCTCAACACACGGGACTCCATGAACCGGATCTACCCGTATCCGGATTCCGAGCTGTACGAGCAGTACCCGGCCAAGATGGACATCCCGTCCTACAACTTCTATTACGAGGCGGACGCCAAGCACAACCCGGAGCGGGGCACGGTCTGGACCGACGTCTACGTCGATCCCGCCGGGCAGGGGTGGATGACCTCGTGCATCGCGCCGGTCTACCCCGACCCCGAGGGGCCGCTGGAGGGGGTGATCGGCCTGGACGTCACCGTCGCCGCCATCCTCCAACACGTCCTCGCCCTGGAGCTGCCCTGGCGAGGGTACGCGACCCTCATCAGCCGCTCGGGGACCTTCCTCGCTCTCCCCGAGGAAGGTGAGCACGACTGGGGGCTCAAGGAGTTCACCGAGCACGACTACGCCACCGCGATCCAGCAGGACACCTTCAAGCCCGACGCGTTCAACATCTACAAGCGCCCCGAGCTTCGCGACAACGCCGCGCGGATCCAGGCGGAGTCCAGCGGCCTCACCGAGGTGATGCTGGACGATGCGGACGGGAGCCACCTGCTGGCCTGGGACACCATCCCCGAGACCGGGTGGAAGCTGCTCGTCATCGTCCCCCGAGATGACGTCTACGCCACCGCCGAGGAGGTCGGCGCGACCTTCTATCGGTTCGGCTTCGCCATGCTCCTCGGGCTGTTCCTGTTCTACGTCCTCTTCCTCGCCCTCCTCTACCGGCGCGCGCAGATCCACAGCAAGCGCATCAGCGACCCTCTGGTGTCCATCGGTCAGATGGTCAAGAGCATCGAGGAGGAGCATTACGATCAGACCCCGGAGACCTTCGAGATCCGGGAGCTGACTGCCACCAGCCACCAGCTCGCCCACATGGCGCGTCGCCTCGGCGACAACCGACGCGACCTGGTGCAGCTCCGCGATCAGGCGCTGGAGTCCTCCCGGCTCAAGAGCGAGTTCATGGCCAACATCAGCCACGAGCTGCGCACGCCCATGAGCGGCGTCGTCAGCGTCTCATCGCTGCTGCTGGACACCCCCCTCGACAACGACCAGCGTCAGCTCGTCCAGACCCTCCAGGAGTCGGGCGACTCGATGATGAAGCTCATCGGCGAGCTGCTCGACTTCGCGCGCATCGAGTCGGGGCGGCTCACCTTGGAGCCGGTCGAGTTCGACACCAACACCTGGCTTCGCCCGATCGCGGACATCTTCGCGGCGCAGGCGCAGAAGCGCTCGCTCCACTTCTCCGCCACCAACGACCTCCCGCAGCGCGTCCGCGGAGACAAGGAGCGCTTGAAGCAGGTGCTGATCAACCTGCTGACCAACGCCTTCAAGTTCACCGAGCGCGGCGAGGTGAGCGTCTCGCTCCAGA
Organism: Myxococcales bacterium; assembly: GCA_002716585.1. GTDB lineage: Bacteria > Myxococcota_A > Bradymonadia > Bradymonadales. The sequence continues at coordinate 4,136 of PBBL01000052.1, forward strand.
CGCTGCGCCTGGACGAGCGCCACGTGTGGCTGCGCGGCGAGGTTCGGGACTCCGGGGTTGGCATCCCTCAGGAGATGCTCGACCGCGTCTTCATGCCGTTCACCCAGGCCGACAACTCCAAGACGCGGAACTACACGGGCCTCGGGCTCGGGTTGAGCATCTGCACGCAGATCATCGACGCGATGGAAGGGAAGATCGGGGTGGAGAGCGACGTCGGCGTGGGCTCCTGCTTCTGGTTCGAGGTCCCGCTGGAGCGCGTCGCGCAGAAGCCGCTGGCGTTGACGAGCGCTCCTCAGGAGCCCAAGCCCGCCGAGGTCGGTGTTGAGGAGGCGGGTGACCCGCCCTCAACGACCGCAGCGGACGAGGAGGCCGCCAACTGCGTGCTCGTCATCGAAGACAACGAGCTCAACCAGAAGGTGATCCAGCGCATCCTGAAGGACTACAGGTTGCAGCTCGCCCAGACCGGCGAGGAGGCGCTGGAGCTGCTCCAGACCGAGCGGTTCGACATCATCCTGACCGACCTGCACATGCCGGGGATCGACGGGATGGAGACGACGCGGCGCATCCGCGAGTTCGACCAGGAGACCCCGATCATCATCCTCACGGCAGACGCCGACAAGGAGCTGCCCGAGTCCTTCAGCGAGATCGGGGTGTCGGATCACGTCCTCAAGCCCTACCGCGTCGCTCAGATCCACCAGGTGGTCGAGCGCTGGCTCAAAACTCCGCCCGCACCCCGATGATGGGGAGGATCGGCAGCCCCTGCTGGGGTCGGCTGTCGCGGTAGTCGAAGCTGTACTCGGTCCCCTCGGCGTTGGGGCGGTTGTAGGTGTTCTGGATGTCGAGGTAGGCGTTGAAGGTCCAGGTGTCGTAGATCCAGCGCTTGTCCACCCGCAGGTCGAGCTGGTGGAACGGCTCCAGGCGGGCGCTGTTGACCGCGCCGGTGATCGGCTCGTACTCGTCCAGATCGACGTTGTAGGCGCCGCCGACGATGGGCGTGAACGGGTTGCCGGAGACGAGCCGCCAGCGCATGCCGATCTCCCAGTTCTTCGGCAGCTGGTAGCTGCCGATCACGGTCAGGATGTGGGTCTGGTCGAAGTCGAACAGGCGCCAGGCGTTCTCGCCGAAGTCGAGCCGCTCCGCCCGCGACAGCGTGTAGGTGACCCAGCCGAAGAAGCGGTTGGCGAACTTGTGCCGCACCAGCAGCTCCAGCCCATACCCCCGCCCTCGCCCGCCGTTGTTGTAAACCTCCTCCTCGCCGTCCTCGCCCAGCTCCGTGGTGCGGCTGACCAGGTCGCGCATGTCCTTGTAGAACAGCGTCGAGTCGATCAGCAGCGCCGGGTAGTCGCGCGGGACGTACTCGGCGCCGAGGGAGTAGTGGATCGCCTCCTCGGGCTTGAGGTCGGGGTTGCCGAACCCCTCGGTGGTCTCATCGGGCGGCGGCTCCTGGTGGAACAGCCCCACCCCGCCCTTCAGGGTCCACTGGTCGGTCATCGCGTACCGCGCCGTGAGCCGCGGGTCGTAGGTCAGCTCCCCGATGCGGTCGATGTAGTCCACCCGGAAGCCAGGGATGAAGAGCAGGTCCTCGGTCGCCTTCAGCTCCAGGTTGAAGTAGGCCGCCGGGGCGACGGTCACGGCGCCATCGACCTCCAGCGCGACCGTGTCGGTGATGTCCTCGTTGAAGCTGGAGTCGCCCTCCTTGGGCGGGCGCGGCAGCTCGATGCTGACGTCGGTCCAGCTGATCTGCGTGTCGAGGCCCGCGACCAGGGTCATGTCCGGGGTCGCGATCCAGGCCGACTCGTCGCGGATCGAGAACTGGTTGTTGTACAGGTTGAAGTAGAACTGATCGCCCAGCGACGTCTCGATCACGTCGCGCCCGAACGCCACCTGCGCGGTGTTCTTGTAGTCCGCGCTCGGGGTCCAGGTGTGGGTGAGGATCGCCCGCACGAAGTCGGTCTCAAACGACGCGTCGCCCGACTGGAGGTTGACGTCCAGATCCTTGGGGTTCTCGAACAGGATCCGCAGCAGGTCGTTGCTGCCGAACACGAACAGGCGCAGGTTGTGCGCCTCCGCCGGGCTCCAGTTGATCTGGGTCTGGTAGTCGTAGTAGCGCGGCGCGGTGATCAGGTTGATCGGGGCGTCCTCGGGGATCACCGCCTCCAGCACATAATCGATGTAGCTGCGCCGCGCGGCCACGGCGATCGACAGGTCGTCGATGATCGGGGCCTCAAGGAACACCCCCGAGTCGTAGATGTTGACGTCCACGTAGCCGTGGATCGCCTCGGGGCGCAGGCTCTTGAGGTCCCCGTCCAGCACGCCGCCGATGCTGCGGCCGTAGTAGGTCGAGAAGTTCCCCGGGTAGAAGTCGATGCTCTGCAACATCCCCGCCGGGACGACGCTGCGCAGGCCGCCGAAGTGGTAGATCAGCGGCACCTCGATCCCGTCCACGTAGACCTTCGTGTCCTCGGGGCTGGAGCCGCGCACGATGATCTCACCGCCGCCGAACGGCGCCCGCGCCACGCCGGGCAGGTTCTGCACGACCTTGATCGGGTCGCCGAAGTTGCCCGGGATCTTCTCGATCTCGGCCACCTCCAGCGTCCGCCGGTTGACCTCCTTGCGCGGCCGCGTCCCCTCGACGAGGACGTCAAAGGGGTTGTAGCTGCCCTTCTCGACGAAGTAGACCACCTCCGTCAGCTCCCCCTCGGCCACTCCCTCGGAGGTCCGAAACGGGTAGTAGCCCGACGGCTCGATCAGGATCTTCCAGTCGCCCGGCTCCAGGTCGCGGAACTCAAAGGCGCCGTCCTCGTCGGTCGTGGCCTCAAACCCGTAGGCCTCCTCCCCTTCGCCGCGGAACACGATCACCAGCACCCCGATGAGCGGGTCGCGCGTCCCGCGCTCCAGCGCCCGCCCCTTGAAGTTGACCACCCCCGGCGCCTCGGGACCCTCCTCGGGGCCGCCCTCAGGCCCCTCGACCGGCTCCTTCACCTCCTCCGCGAGCTGAAACCCGTAGCGGTACGTGATGCGGACCGGGATCGGCTCCCCATCCACGGTCGCGGGCTCGAACCGGAACTGACGGACGGCCACCAGCGCCGCCTCATCAAACCCGTAACCGGCGGGCTCCAACACCCGCGCCGCCTCGACCTTCCCCTCGGCGTCGATGTCGATCTCCAACACGACGACGCCCTCGATCCCCTCCGCCTCGGCCTTCTCCGGGTAGACCGCCTCCACCAGCTCCACCAGCTCCGGCGGGACGATCTCGGGCTCGGCCTTTTGAGGGTCGGTCTGCTTCGGGTCGTCCGGCTCATCCACCGGGCCTTCCTCGATCGGCCCCTCATCCACGGGGCCTTCATCGATCGGCCCTTCATCGATCGGGCCTTCGTCGATCGGCCCCTCATCGATCGGACCCTCATCGATCGGACCCTCATCGACGGGGCCTTCTTCGATGGGGCCTTCTTCAATCGGGCCTTCTTCGATGGGCTGAGCGCGCACAACAGCGGCGGCGCCCAACGAAGAGGCGAAGATGAGGGCGGCGAGGAGGGTTCGTGCGGTGTTCATGGGGCTGTGGCAGCTCCGTGCTGGACGCCCCTGGGAGAGCAGCGGGCGGGTGGACACCAGGCTCGTGTCGAGACTGGTATAGGACAAGCACGAAGGGCAGTCAAAGCACAACGCGCGGTTGAGGGTGTCGCCGCCTGGGTGTGTCGATGGATGAAATCCATTGAAAATGGTTCATCGACGCGCCACACTCCTCTCATAAGGAGGTGACCCATGGACTGGGGTGAGATCAACTACAAGGCGGTCATTACGGTGATCATGCTCGGCTTTGCGGGGATGGAGGTGATCGCGCACACCTTCATCGACTGGCGGCGGACCCGGGCGCGCGACCTGTTCATCGAGGCGCTGGCGACGCTGTCGATCACGCTGCTGACGGTGCCCACGATCTTCTGGCTCGTGGACTGGCTCATGCGCGCCGCCTCGCCCGAGCTGGAGAACGCCTGGGCCGGGCTGCCGTGGTGGGCGATGCTGGGGATCCTGCTGGTGGCGGACGACCTGACCCAGTACGGGTGGCACCGGGCGTCCCACGCCCACCCGCTGCTCTACAACCTGCACCGCGCCCACCACACCGCCGAGTACATGAGCGTTCGGATCGTGTACCGCAACAACCTCTTCTATTACTGGCTGATGCCGGGGCTGTGGCTCTCGGCGATCCTGGTGTACATGGGGTTCGGGCCGGTCTACGTGCCCTACGTCATCGTCAAGATGACGGTCATCACCGGCGCCCACTCCAGCGTCCGCTGGGACGCGTGGATGTACCGACACCCGGTGACGGCGCGGATCATGTGGGTGCTGGAGCGCGTCATCTCCACCCCGGCCACCCACAGCGCCCACCACGGCAAGTTCGCCGCCGACCCGGCGACCCACTACCACGGCAACTACGGCAACCTGCTGTTCTTCTGGGACGTCCTGTTCGGCACGGCGCGCATCACCCGGCGCTACCCCGAGCGCTACGGGGTCGAGCAGGAGGCGGAGCGCTCCTGGCAGGCCGAGCTGCTGTGGCCCTTCGTGCGCCGCTGACCTCACGTCGCGAGGTCGCCGCGTCGGCTTCGAGGGTTGGGATGGGGATCGGGGAGCACGCCCACCAGGGTTCGAACCTGGAACCTACGGCTTAGAAGGCCGTTGCTCTATCCGGTTGAGCTATGGGCGCAGGTGCCCGCGGTGGGCCATGGAGAGCGCCCGCCGTTGGCGGGTGGGGTCGCGCCGGGCCTGTGGGGCCACCTGGCGACCTGAGTCGGGGCGACTGGATTCGAACCAGCGACCTTCGGTACCCAAAACCGACGCGCTACCAGGTTGCGCCACGCCCCGTGTCAGGAGAGGGAGTGTTACAGCCAGGCGGCGCGGATTGCAAGCGAATCGCGCCAAAAATCGGCGCGGCGCGGCGCTCAGCCCAGCGCCTCCCAGACCGGGTCGAGGGCGTCGAGCGCCCGGCCCCGGTGGCTGACGGTGAGCTTCTGGGGGCCGCTGGCCTCGGCGAAGGTGACGCCGAGGTCGTCGCTGAGGAACAGCGGATCGTAGCCAAAGCCCCCCTCCCCGACCGGCGCGGTGAGCAGGCGCCCGAAGGCGCGCCCCTCGCTGAGGATCAGCCACTCGTCCTCGGTCTCGGCGACCGGGCGCACGGTGAGGCCCGCGGCGCGGGCGGCTGCGAGCGCGGTGAGGGTGGCGGGGTGGCCCGACGGCAGCCAGAGGGCGATGACGCAGCAGAAGTGGGCGCCGCGCTCCTCGGTCGGGGTGTCGGCGAGCTTCTCCAGGAGGAGCGCGTTGTTGTCGGCGTCGGTGGCGTCCGGCCCGGCGAAGCGGGCCGAGTAGACGCCGGGCGCCCCCGAGAGGGCGTCGACGGCCAGGCCGGAGTCGTCGGCGAGCGCGGGCAGGCCGGTGTCGCGCCCGTAGCCGACCGCCTTGAGGATCGCGTTGGCCGCGAAGGTGTCGCCGGTCTCGGGGACCTCGGCGGGGCGCTCGGGCAGGTCACCGAGGCCGACGACCTCAACGGGGAGGTCGCCGAGCCGGGCGCGCAGCTCGACCAGCTTGCCGGGGTTGCCGGTCGCCAGCAGGAGGCGGGTGTGGGCGCTCATGGGGCGTGCTCCTTGAGCCAGTCGCTCAGGTGGGGGCAGTCGGCGAGCGCCGCGGCCTGCGCCGCGAACAGCTCGTTGATGCCGACGCTGGCGAGCTGCACGAGGGTGTTCAGCTCCTCGATGGAGAAGGTCACCCCCTCGGCGGTGCCCTGGACCTCGATGAGGCGCCCGGCGCTGTTCATGACGACGTTCATATCGACGTCGGCGGCGCTGTCCTCGACGTAGGGCAGGTCGAGCAGCGCGACGCCGTCGATGATCCCCACCGAGATGGCGGCGACCATCCCGGTGAACGGGACGGAGTCGATGAGGCCCTGGGCGAGCAGCCCGTCCACGGCGCGGGCCAGGGCGACGAAGCCCCCGGTGATGCTCGCGGTGCGGGTGCCGCCGTCGGCCTGGAGGACGTCGCAGTCGATGGTGACGCTGCGCTCGCCGAGGGCCTCGAAGTCACAGACGGCGCGCAGCGAGCGGCCGATCAGGCGCTGGATCTCCAGGGTGCGCCCACCGCGCTTGCCGCGGGCGGACTCGCGCACCGAGCGGGTGTTGGTGGAGGCGGGCAGCATGGCGTACTCGCCGGTCACCCAGCCGAGGCCGCTGTCGCGGCGCCAGCGCGGGAGGCGCTCCTCGACGCTGGCGGTGCACAGGACGATCGTGTCGCCCGCGCGGATGAGCGCGGAGCCCGCCGGGTTGGAGATGAAGTCGGTGGAGAGGGAGACGGGGCGCAGCTGATCGGCGGCGCGCCCGTCGGGGCGAGGCAGCGCAGAGGGTGCAGGCTCGGTCATGGGGGAGTCCTGGGTTGATGAGCCTCGCTCAGGGGGGGCGGTCGTCAGGGCACCAGAGCCCTCCGCGGGGGGCGAGGCGATCGGGGGATGAGTCGCGCCGGGAGCCCATGGTGCGAGGCGTCAGCGCTGAAGCGAACGGCCCATGTATTTCCTGGTGTGGTGCGCCTTGTCAAGTCGCTCGATGGCTTGGGAGAGGGCGCTGGCGAAGGAGGCGTGGGTCTCGGGGCGAGCGAGCCAGGCCTCCTCCTCCTTGTTGCTGATGAAGCCCAGCTCGACCACGACGGCCGGGACGCGGGCGCCGCGCAGCACGCCGAAGTTGGCCTGCCGCACCCCACGGCTGCGGCGTCCGCGGAACGCGCGGCGCATCTCGCCGAGGAGGGCCTCGGCGAACAGCGCGCTGTCGCGGTGGGCGCGGCCGCGCTCCAGGTCGGCCATCAGGATCGGCAGCGCCCCGGCGCTGGGGCGGTGGACCGACTCGTCGAGCGCCACGGGGAGGCCCTCGGCGAACTCGACGGGGTCGCTCGGGGCGTCGAAGTCGCGGCCCCAGGTCCCCTCCCCGGCGGTCACCAGGGGCATCGACTTGTCGGCGCGCAGGAAGAAGACCTCGAAGCCGTTCGCCTCGACGTTGCGGCTGGCGTTCATGTGGAGCGAGATGAACAGGTCGGGCTCCAGCGCGTTGGCGACGTGGATCCGCTCGGGGAGGCTCATCTCGACGTCGAGGTTGCGCGTGAGGACCACCTTGATCTCGGGGTGGGCCTTGGCGAGGTGGTCGCGCACGGCGTAGGCGACCTTGAGGACCTCGTCCTTCTCCTGGCTGCCGGTGGCGCCGAGCGCGCCCTCGTTGGCGCCGCCGTGGCCCGGGTCGATGACGATGGTTCGGATCACCCGGGTCGGGGGCTGGCGGTCCTGGGCGTGGGTCACCCCGGGGGCTTGACACACCACCAGCGCTGCCATCACAACAACCGCGGAGACGAGGGTGAGGCACTGTCGAGATGATTCCATGGAGAGGGCTCCCTTGCTGAAGCGATCGACCAGGTGGGGCGGCCACGCGGCGGACGCGCTCATGCGCGGGCGCGCGAGGGGCGGTCCGTCTGCGCCGGGGCCTCCAGGGGCGGTCGGCGTCGGGCGACGCCGTCACCCCACCGCGGTCAACCTACATCAGCGGGGCGCGGGGTCAAGAAATCTGCTGCTCGTCGTGGCGGGGCTCGCCGCCCTCCTCACCGCCTCCGGGGCGAGCGCCCGGCCGCTGACCTGCGACCAGCTCTTGAAGCACCCGACCATCGAGACGGCGGCGCGGGCGAGCGGCGGCTCGGCGTTTCGGGTCACCGACCTGTCGCGGCGCCACATCAGCCACACGGCGCACCGCCCCGAGGCGCAGCGGCGCGCGCTGGCGACGAGCTTCGCCGACTACCGCGACAACGCCTTGTCGCTGCGGGTGCTCGCCCTGGACCTGCCGCCGAACGCGCCGCTGGTCGAGGTCACCTGCGCCATCGGGCGCCGCATGCGCCTGAACGTCCACGAGACCCTGATCGTGATCAGCTCCTTTGGGATGCACGCCTACTCGGGCTCGCTGACCTACCACGAGCTGCGCCTGCTGGCGAGGCGACACAACGCGCGGGTGGCGCTGACGCCGCTGACGGCGAGCGCCCGCTACGCGGCCGACATCCTCGAACACATCGAGCGGCAGCGGCGCGCCCGCCACCTCCTCGGGCTGCTCTCCCTGGTGAGCTTCCTGCTCGCCGCCGCCGTGCTGGCCGCGCTCCTCCGCGCCCCCTCCGCCGCGCGCTCGCCGCCTCGCTGAGGGGGGCCCTTGCCAAGCCCCCGCCTCGTCCTGTACTGTCGTCTTCAGCTTGAACCTTCTTCGCTACGCGCACCATAGTTCAGACAGATGCTCACTTGAGTCAGCTGAAACCAATGGAAAAGAGGTTCATTCCGAGATTATCACCAGAAATCTCCCCTGACGGCGAATTTCTGGCCCATGGATTGCAACCAGAGTCACGTTGAGAACCATAAGGCGTCGCATGTTGTACTCGCGGCGCCGCTCGAACCCACACGCAGTCACAGGAGAAAGCCATGAACCGCGTCCTCACCACACTCGTCACGACGCTGCTGCTGCTCACCCCGACGCTGGCCTGGGCTGGCGGTCCGAACGCGGAGAGCCCGGAGCCGAGCTTCTGGATGTTCCTGCTGATGGGCGCGATCCCGGCGGCCTGGTTCCTGGTCCGCCAGCACCGCGATCGTCAGACGGAGGCGACGATCGAGGTCCGGGACTGAGCGCTGAGCACCCCTCGCCGCCCTGCCCCCTGATCGACATCCAGCGGCACCACGGTGCCCATTTTTGTCACCCCGGGTCCTGATGGAGAAGATCGCCACACACAACCACCCGCTCGCCGCCCCACCTGAGCCCCTGACCGCCTCGCTGGACTCCCCGGAGGAGCCCGGCGAGCTGCTCCGGCACCTGATCGCGGTCAGCGTGATCGCGCTGCTCCACGCGCCGCTGCTCCACTGGCTGCGGCAGCTGTGGTACGAGTCCCCGATCGACGAGGTGCTGCTGAGCATGTTCACCCCCTGGGTGATCGCCGGGCTGCTGTACCTGCGGCGAGACGCGGTGCGCGCGTTGGGGGACGACGTGACCCGGGAGCAGCGCAGCGGGCTGATCCTCCTGATGGCGAGCCTGATGATCGCGCTGTACAGCGTGCTGACCCACTCCATCGTGCCGCTGGCGGTCAGCGCCCCGATGAGCGTCCACGGCTACCTGACGTGGACCCGCGGCTCGCCGCGGGTCCAGCCGCTGCTGATCCCGATCTACCTGCTCGTCTTCCTCATCCCGGGGACCTACGGCGAGCTGGGCGGGTTCTCGGTGGTGCTCCAGAAGACCTCGGCGGAGGTGGCCACCCAGCTCCTCCAGCTGATCGGGCTGCCCAGCCTGCGCGAGGGGTTCCTGATCAAGATCGGCAATACGACCAACCACGTCACCGAAGCGTGCAGCGGGATGTCGACGTTGACCACCCTCATCGTCTACGGCCTGGTCTTCGGCTACATCCTCAAGCTCCAGCATCGGCAGGTGCTCTACAGCCTCGCCGCCATCCTCGCGCTGGCGCTGCTCGCCAACTCCAGCCGGATCGCGGCGATCAGCTACATGCTCTACTGGCACGGCGAGGAGGTCGCCAACGGGCCGCTGCACAACGGGGTCGGCTACGTCGCCTTCGGGCTGGCGTACCTGGCGCTGTTCCTCCTCATGCGGCGCTTCTCAGCGCAGCGTCGCCCCTCGGGGTCCACGACGTAGGCGCCCCACGGTATGGCCGAGCCCTCCACGCCCCCCTCTCCCTCACCGCCCGACCCCGCCCGCGTGCGTCGCCTCGCGCTGTTCGTCGCAGCCGCGGCGCTGGTGATGGTGGCGATCTCGTTCATCGACGTGTCGATCCGCCACACCCGAGCCAACCCCTTCGAGCCAGGCGCCGACCTCGGCGTCCCCCCCATCGCCGAGAGCCCCTGGCACCCGATGCGCCACCTCGATCCGAGCCGCCTGCCCTGGACGCTCGACCCGATGGAGGGCTGGCCCGCCGAGCTGCGCGAGGCGGCGGACGCCCCGTGCGGCCTGGCGCGCGTCCTGCGGGCGCGCTACGGGGCCTGGCTGCCCGACGCGGCGCGGCGCGGCCCCGATCCGGTTCAGCGCTGCGCGGGGCTGACGACGCCCGCGGCGCGGCGCGAGGCGCTGGAGGGGCTCGGGTTTCAGGGGGGCGACCCGGGGCGAGACGGCCCGCTGCTGCTGCGGGTCGAGGACGGCTGGGTGCTGGAGCGCCTCCAGCAGGGTCAGTATGAGCTGGCCGTGGTGCAGGGGCGGGGGCTGGTGCTGCGCCGCGCGGTGAAGGGGGCGTCGCGATGAGCATGTGGGTGCGGATCGCGCTGGTGGTGCTCTCGGGGGAGCTGCTCGCGGAGGCGAGCATCGGCTGGGCCTACTTCGCGCTGGTGGCCCCGGCGCCCTGGTTCCTGGCGCTGATGACGCCCGGCCCGGCGGGCGAGGACGGGGCGCGGGAGGAGCTGACGCTGCCGCGGGCGCTGCTGCTGAGCGCCCTGCCCTACGCGATCGGCGGCGCCCACATGTGGGGGCTGCTGGGGTTCGGGCAGCTGATGTACTGGCTGGTGGTCGCCTACCTGCCGGTGGCGGGGATCGCGGTGACGCTGCTCGGGTGGCCCTTCCTGCGGCCGGGCGCGGCGGAGCGGCTGCCGACCTGGGTGCGGATCGCGGGGGTGAGCGGGGCGTGGGTGCTGGGGCACGCCACGCGGACGATGACCGAGTACAGCTTCCCGACCCTGGTCGGCGCCTGCCTGGTGGACGCCCCGCCGTTCAACCAGCTCGGCTCGGTGGGCGGGGCGCTGGGGCTGGAGGCGCTGATCGGGCTGGTCTCGATCCTGCTCGCCGAGGGGGCGGACCGCTGGCTCCGCCGCGCCCCGGAGGTCAAGGCGCCGCTGCTGGCGGCGCTGGCCACGCTGGCGCTGGTGGGCGGCGCGGGGGCGCTCCGGGTCGGGCTCGCCGCGCCGATGATCACGCCCTGGGAGCCCGGCGCCCAGGCGCCTGAGCGGCCACACCGGACGGTGGCGATCCCGCAGGCGAGCACGCCCAACTGGCTGCACCGGCGAGCCTGGACGGTGAAGCGCCTCCAGGAGGTGATCGACGTCAACACGATGAGCCAGGTCCGCGACGCGATGCGCCAGCCGATGTGGGGGCGCCCGCCCGACTGGGTGGTGATGCCCGAGTCGGCGCTGGGGCGCGAGCTGCCCGCGAAGCCGAAGGCGGCGCTGGCCGCGATCCGCGAGACGTTCGCGGTGTCGCCCTGGCCCGCCGAGACGACGGTGTTCCTGGTCATGACGCAGCTCATGGAGCGCCGCGACCCGGCGCGGCCCCGCGCCGATCGCAAGGACACCATCTTCGTGTTGGAGGCGGGGCCGGACGGTGAGGTCGCGGTGCGGGACACGACGAGCAAGCGGCAGCTCGTGCCGATGGGTGAGCGCCGCTACCACCCCGGCGAGCCGTGGCGGCCGCTGAAGACCCGGCACGGCCTCGCGGGCGGGGTGATCTGCTTTGAGTCGATGTACCCGAAGATCAGCGCCAGCCTGGCCGCGCAGGGCAGCGACGCGCTGATCGTGTTCACCAACGACGCCGGGCAGCGGTGGTCCGACGCCGCGACCTGGCATGCCCGCCTGGGGCGGCTGAGGGCCCTGGAGACGGGCCGGGTCATGCTGCATGCGTCGCAGGCCGGGCCGAGCTTCATCCTTGACCCCTACGGCCGCAGCAGCGCCCGGCTCGGCCTCTTTGAGCGAGGCGTGATCCGGGCCGCCGTCGTGACCGAGCCGGTGTGGACGCTCCATCAGCGCGTCGGCCCCTACGGCGCCGCCGTCGCCGCGCTCGGGGCGTGGCTCCTCGCGGTGATCGGGGCCTGGCGCGCCCGTCGCGGCGACGCAGGTGATTGAAACGAAGCGGGCGCCCTTTGCGAGCCTTAACAGACTGGCTCGAACGTGGTACATGAGTGTCAGGTTGGTAGATGACCAGGCCGATGCATCATAGAGTTGGGAGAGCCTGAGCGGGTGACACGATCACCCCTCAACCGACCGAAGCGTGTGTCTAAGGAGGAGCTGGCGTGAGCGACAAGGAATTCACGGTCCATTACCAGGATGGCCGGGTCGAAGGTCCCATTAGCACCAAGGTGATTCGCGATCTGGTCGCGGCGAGGGTGGTCAGCCTTCAGGATTACGTCTCCTATGCAGGCGGCCAACCCGTGCCCCTCGCGAGCGTGCCGGAGTTCAGTGACCTCGCGGGCGGCGGCGCGCCTGCCGGCCTGCGCCCCGCGCCTGGAGGGCTCCCCCCGAGGCCGGGCGGCCTGCCCTCGATGCCGGGCGGCGCCATGGGCGGCGACAGCTCCATGGAAGACAGCACCGTCATGATGCAGATCCCCGAAGGGGGCTTCCACCCGCTGGCGATCCAGGCCGAGATCGAGGCCCGCAAGGCGGCCGTCGCGCGCAAGAAGGCCGAGGCGAGCCAGCCCACGAGCGGCGAGAGCGAGGATCTGTTCGCCGCCGCCCCGGCGGTCACGCGGACCCCCCTCAAGACCGGCGCCAGCTACCAGTCCAGCAGCAACCTCGCGCAGGGCTCCATCAGCATCAAGAACCCCTTCAGCGGTCGCCAGAAGGCCCGAGGCGGCGCCCCGGCCATCCAGGACGACGGCTGGTCCGAGGCCACCATCCGCTTGACCGCCAAGGAGCTGCGGGACAAGCTGCTGAGCCTCCCGGTCCACGAGGTCCTCGACCTCGACGTGCACTGCGAGCCCGAGCAGGCCCAGGCCGCCTACGAGAGCCGCCACCGGCAGATCCAGGAGCACCCCGACGCCAAGGGCTCCTCCATGATCGCCCGCGCCGCCATCGAGGACCTCCTCAACATCATCGAGAAGTGCCGCGACGTCCTCTGCGACCGCGACCAGGCGCTGACCTACATCGCCCGCGTCGCCGAGGAGGGGACGGACATCCCCTTCAACAAATACGTCAGCTTCCAGCTCGCGGCCATCAAGCCGATCACCGGCCCCATCGCGGGCCCCAGCTCCATGCCGGGCCAGTCCAGCACGCCCGCCAGCGCTGGCATCAAGAGCGGGAACTTCAAGGCGAACCTCCCCTCCTCGTCCGTCCTCGAGGACGTCGCCAAGCCCGGCGCCAGCCCCTTCACCAGCGGCAGCCACGCCAACCCCTTCACCAGCGGCAAC